>NZ_JBEPRY010000040.1:0-44423 GCF_040548605.1 Bradyrhizobium sp. JR4.1 | reverse complement strand
GGCCAAGCCACCTCCACGGGCCCCCCGCGCGCCCACTACCCCGCCCCCCGCTTTTGGGGGGGAGGGGGGGTAGGGGTTGGGCGCGAAGGGGCGCCCAAACGCGATCGGGGTGAGGGGCAGGGCACAGCATCGGCCCAAGCAATAGTCCATCCAACTTCACTCATCGAAGCACGCATAAAAAAGGCCCGCGCGAAGCGGGCCTTTCCAATTTGCACTGTCACGACAGCCTTACCGCAGATTGCCGCAGAAGCGCTGGATGCGCTTGCAGGCGTCTTCGAGGTCGGAGGTCTTGGTCGCGTAGGAGATACGGAACGCGGGGCCGAGGCCGAACGCCGAGCCCTGCACCACGGCGACACCTTCGGTCTCCAGCAGTTCGGTCACGAACGTCTCGTCATTGTCGATCACCTTGCCCGACGGCGCGGTCTTGCCGATGGTGCCGGCGCAGGACGGATAGACGTAGAAGGCGCCCTCGGGCCGCGGGCATTCGATGCCCTTGGCCTGGTTGAGCATGGAGACGACGAGGTCGCGGCGCTCCTTGAACACCTTGTTGTTGGCCGGGATGAAGTCCTGCGGACCGTTCAGCGCCTCGACCGCGGCCCATTGCGCAATGGACGACGGGTTCGAGGTCGACTGCGACTGGATCGTCGACATCGCCTTGATCAGCTGCGCCGGACCGCCGGCATAGCCGATGCGCCAGCCGGTCATGCAATAGGCCTTCGACACGCCGTTCACGGTGAGCGTGCGATCGTAGAGTTTCGGCTCGACCTGCGCGACCGTGGTGAACTGGAAATCGTCATAGACGAGATGCTCGTACATGTCGTCGGTCATGACCCAGACGTGAGGATGCTTCACCAGCACGTCGGTCAGCGCCTTCAACTCGGTCCTGGTGTAGGCAGCTCCCGTCGGGTTTGACGGCGAGCACAGGATCACCCATTTGGTCTTCGGCGTGATCGCGCGCTCGAGCGCCTCGGCCTGGAGCTTGAAGCCGGTCGCGGCGGTGCAGACCACCGGCACCGGCTCGCCGCCGGCGAGCGCCACCATCTCGGGATAGCTGACCCAGTACGGCGCGGGGATGATCACCTCGTCGCCCGGATTGATGGTTGCCATCAGCGCGTTGTAGAGCACCTGCTTGCCGCCGGTGCCGACGATGATCTGGTTCGCCTTGTAGACGACGCCGTTCTCGCGCTGAAACTTGGCGATGATGGCTTCCTTCAACTCGGGAATGCCGTCGACCGCGGTGTACTTGGTCTTGCCGGCTTCGATGGCGTGGATCGCGGCCAGCTTGATGTTCGCGGGCGTGTCGAAGTCGGGCTCGCCGGCACCTAAGCCGATGACGTTGCGGCCCGCCGCTTTCAGCGCACGTGCTTTATCCGTGACCGCGATGGTCGCGGACGGCTTCACACGGTCGAGCGCAGCGGCAAGGAAGGACATTGTCATCTCCTGACAAGCGTCGTGAACCCTTTGGCTTCACGACTCCGATTGTGGGAATGAGCCACCCTAAAACGAGTGCCGTTGCGCCGCAAGAAACTTCGGTCCGATCCCGCAAAAGTTTACGTATCTGGCGCGCATCAAGGCGTGACTTTCCGCAATTTTCCGCAACTTTGCCGGGCAAATCCCACATATCCGACAAGGCGTGTCCTCGGAGCAATTTTGCGCGCTTCAAGACGCCCATAAAGCTGACGGCAGTCCGGCGCTTGAGAGACCAGCGGCCGAGGCGATCACGACCTTCAACCCTCTCACACAAATGCGCCGAGCAATGCGGCCGCATTGACGCAAGCGTGAACTGAGTTGGATGGTCGCACGGAAATGATCTTCCGCCGCATTGCAATGCGGTAGGGTTTTCGAGTTTTTCTATTGGCCGGGTCTTGCGGCGGATTCGCATCGGCATCATTGTTTAGCCGCGTTGCGGGGCAACAAGCGCCGCGCCCTCCCGTCTTCCGGAATCACCCCTAGAATGTACAAGCTCTATTCGATGCAGCGCTCGGGCAACAGCTACAAGGTCCGCCTTGCGCTGGCGCTGCTGAACTTGCCTTACGAAGCGGTCGAGGTGGACATTCTGCGCGGCGAGAGCCGCACCCCGGACTTCCTGGCCAAGAACCCATCCGGTCAGGTGCCGCTGCTCGAGGTCGGCGACGATCGCTATCTCGCCGAGTCCAACGCCATTCTCTGGTATGTCGCCGTCGGCACGCCGCTCGCGCCGGAGAACCGCATCGATCGCGCCGACGCGCTGCAATGGATGTTCTTCGAGCAGCACGCGCTGGAGCCGAACATCGGCGCGGCCTATTTCTGGCTGTCGCTGGTGAGGGGCGGCCGCGACCTCCAGACTCATTCGCTGGAGGACTGGATGGAGCGCGGCTATGGCGCGCTCCAGGTGATGGAGAATCACCTCAAGACCAACGCCTATTTCGCCGCCCGCCAGCTCACGGTCGCCGACATCGCGCTGTACGGCTATACCCACCTCGCCGACCGCTGCGACTTCGACCTCTCGACCTTCCCGGCGATCCGGGACTGGCTGAAGCGCGTGGAAGCCGCCCCCGGCTTCGTCGCGATGGACTGGCGGCCGGCCGACATCGAGGACCCCGCCAGCATCGCCGCCGGCGCCTGAGGGGCGATCGCGCTCTGGCGAATAGCGGGCATAAGGGTCACCATTGCCGCAATCTCGCCATTTTCACCCGATTGGCCGCCGCAATATTGCCGATTGCAACAGTGAAATTGTTCGATGTCGCGGGTGATTCGCTCGCGCGTTGAAGGATTTAGACCATGATTCGGGCGTCCGGCACGGCGGGCTTTCAAGGCCAACCCGCAACCGTTTCGTCTTCCCGGCTGACCAACGCGGTCGCGGCCTCGCTCGCCGTCGCCGCGCTCTCGCTGTGCCTGATCGTCACCCTGACGGTGCTGTCGACCAAGGCGACCATGGCGATGGGCCTGCCGGTCTGATTCCCGCTTCATCCTGGACACGCCTTCAAGGCGAAGCGTCGCCCGCGCCGACCGGCATCGCGACAGGATTTCGATGAAATCACCTGTGGTCATCGTTGCAATCACCCTGACCGCGGCCATCCTGGTCGCGGCGTCACTGTTGATCTTCGTCGGCACGCGCAAGGGCCAGGGGACGTCGACGCTGAATGCGCCCGCGCTGCAACAACGTCTCAAGCACGCGCACTTGGTCTAAAATCATCCGAAAGCTTTGCGCATGAATCAAAGCGCACCTTAAGCACACCGCGCGAAACCGCATCGCACTGGCGCGATAATCAGTCAGTGTTGCCGCCTTACCGCGTTCAGGGAGGAGCGAGACAGGCCCATGCGGTTGGGATGGCGTGCGATCTCCGGTCCGGCGCTGACGGCAGCGACTTTGCTGCTGGCGATGTTTTTCGATCGCTTCGTCCCCACTCCCTCGCCCGCGCCGCTGCTCGTCTGCATCGTGGCGCTCGCCGGCGCGCTCTCGGGTCCCGCTTCCGCCGTCGCCAGCGCAGCCATCGCCGTCATCGGCGCGGCACTGCTGCTCCTCAGCCGACACGGCGTTGCAGGTCTTACCACCGCGGATATGATCCGGCTCGGCGTCCTGGCCGCGACGGCCGCGGGCACCGCAGCCATCACCGGCCTGATGCGCCAGCGGCTGCTCGGCACGTTTGCCGCCGAACGTCGGAGCCACGCCACCGCCGCGCGGCTGTCGGCCGCGCTCGACCAGGTCGATATCGGCATCGTGCTGCTCGATGCCGAGACGCGCGCCGAATTCATCAACCGCGCGTTCCGCGATTATTTTGCGGTGCCGGACGACATCGCCGACGACAAGCCGCCGTTCATCGCGCTGATGTATCATGGCCGCGACACCGGCGCGTTCGAATTGCCCGAGGACGAGCTCGGCACTTTCATCGCACAGCGCATGGAGATGGTGCGGATCGGCGATGCCACGCCGATCGACATCGCCTTGCGCAATGGCGCGGTGTTGCGCTTCGTCTGTGCTGCGCTGCCCGATGGCGGGCGCATGCTGAGCTACACGCCCGTGACCGACCTCGTGCGCCACACCGATGCGCCGTCCCGCGCCGACTACTACCGCTCACTGCGCGATCCCACAGGCCGCAAGCTGATCCGGTATCTGCGCGTCGCGGAGTGATGCGCGATTGATCAGCACGTCCCTCATCACGTATGAAGGACACCTCATCGATCGCGGGAATCCATATGTCGCTCACCATTCGCTCCGTCACGAGGCAGGACTACGAACAATGGCTGCCGTTGTGGGACGGCTACAACGCCTTCTACGGCCGCTCCGGTCCGACCGCGCTCTCGCCCGACATCACGCGCGCGACATGGCAGCGCTTTTTCGATGCCTATGAGCCGGTGCACGGATTGGTCGCCGAGAGCGACGGCCGCCTGCTCGGGATGACGAATTACCTGTTTCACCGCAGCACCACCGCGATCGAGCCGTCCTGCTATTTGCAGGACCTGTTCACGACCGAGGCCGCACGCGGCAAGGGTGTCGGCTCGGCGCTGATCCATGGCGTCTACGAGCGCGCAAAGCTCGTGGGATCGCCGCGCGTGTACTGGCAAACGCACGAGACCAACGTCACGGCGCAGCGCCTGTACGACAAGGTCGCCGACCGTTCCGGGTTCATCGTCTATCGCAAGATCTTCTGATCCTCGCGATCGCGACGCCTGTGGATAACTCTGCCTGTCACCCGCGCGTAACATAGCGGGACTAGGCTGCAGCTGCGTCTGGTCAGCCCCCCGTCACCGATCAAGCGCCCCAAAGCGGTCCCCGTCAGTCGCCGCGTCTGACAGGGGCCGCATTTTTTTGTCGGCAGTCGTTGTCCGCAGTTCCTTGTCAGCATGGCAGCAACGCGGCGCGCGGCTTGCTGCGGCGGCGTACCGCAGTCACAATAAGCCCCTGCCCATCTCCGACAGGGATCTCCCATGGAAATTCGTAATCTCGGCGCCTCCGGCCTGCGCGTGTCTGCGGTCGGGCTCGGCTGCAACAATTTCGGCCAGCGCACGGATTTGGAGACCTCGCGCAAGGTGATCCATCGCGCGCTCGATCTCGGCATCACGCTGTTCGACACCGCCGACATCTATGCCGGCATGGGCGGTTCGGAAACGGTGCTCGGCACCGTGCTTGGCGACCGCCGCAAGGAGATCGTGCTCGCCACCAAATTTTCCAAGCCGATGGCGACCGACGGAACCAAGCAGGGCGCTTCGCGCCGCTACATCATGAACGCAGTCGAGGCGAGCCTGACGCGGCTCAAGACCGACTACATCGATCTCTATCAGCAGCACGATTACGACCCGCTGACGCCGATGGAGGAGACGCTGCGCGCGCTCGACGATCTCGTCCGTCAGGGCAAGGTGCGCTACATCGGCAATTCCAACTTTCCGGCCTGGCGCATGGCGGAGGCCGAATTCACCGCGCGCGCGATGAATGTCAGCCGCTTCGTCTCCTGCCAGGACGAATACAGCGTGCTGGTGCGCGACATCGAGAAGGACCTGCTGCCGGCCGCACAAGAGTATAAGCTCGGCCTCTTGCCGTTCTTCCCGCTCGCAAGCGGCCTCCTCACCGGCAAGTACCAGCGCGGCGCGGCCGCCCCGACCGATACGCGATTCGGCAAGGTCCCGGCGTTGCGCGACCGCTATGTCACGCCGCGCAATGAGGACATCGTCGAGAAGCTCACGGCATTCGCGAAAGCGCGCGGGCACAGCATGCTCGAGCTCGCCTTCTCCTGGCTCGCCGCGCGCCCGCAAGTGTCGAGCGTGATTGCCGGCGCCACCCGCGTCGAGCAGGTCGAGGAGAACGTGAAGGCGATTGCCTGGAAGCTCAGTCCGGAGGAGATGGCGGAGATCGACAAGATCACGCTGGGCTGATCGTTACGGCGTGGCGCGCTACTTGGCGCCGCGCCCCACCGTCTGCATCACCTCGAAGCCCTCGAACTGGGGATGGCCGAGATAGGTCGGCTTGGTATCGCCGGCCCGCGCATGCGCGGCACGAAAAGCATCCGATTTGGTCCAGGCCTCGAACGCCGCATGGTTCGCCCACACCGTGTGCGAGGCGTACAGCGTGTGGTCCTCGAGCTCGGGGCCACGCAGCAGATGAAACTCGACGAAACCCGGCACCTTGTCCAAATGGGTATCGCGCGAAAGCCAGACCTGCTCGAAAGCGGCCTCGGAGCCCTTGGCGACGCGGAAGCGGTTCATGGCGATGTACATGGATGATGGTCTCCTGATGTTCGGCTGATCATGTCGTAATTCCGGGACGCGCCGCAAGGCGCCGGCCCGGAATCGCAGTCAGACAACCAGCCCCTTCATCGGCCGTGCTCCCGCACTGTCCGGAAACACCGTCTCGGCCAGCACGCGATCCGACAGGCCGAACTGGCCCTGCAGCACGCCCTTGATCACCGAACGCAAATCAGTGGTGGGCTTGAGATCGCGGGCCTCGAAGAGATTGGCGGGCTTGAGACCTGGCCAGTCGGCGACGACACGACCGCCCTTCACCGCGCCGCCGGCGAGCAGCGCGATCGTTCCCGTGCCGTGATCGGTGCCGTCGGTGCCGTTGATGCGCGCGGTGCGGCCGAATTCGGTCGCGACCACCACGACGGTGTCGCGCCAGCGTTCCCCTAAGCCGCTTTCGAATTCGGCGAGCGCGCCGTCGAGCCCGCCGAGCAGAAATGCGAGGCGACCGACCGGCCCGCCTTCATTGGCGTGCGTATCCCAGCCATCGAACGCGAGCGCCGCGATGCGCGGGCCGTCGTCCGACGCCATCAGTTTTGCGGCGCCACGCGCGACCTGGCGCATCTGCGCGACCGCATTGCCCGGCTTCGGCTTCATGTCGTCGCCGCTCGCGGCCTTTTCCAGCTGAAGGCCCTGCGACAGCACGGCCGCCAGCGCGGGATCGCGGTGACGATAGAGCTCGACCAGACGCATCGCGGTGTCGTCATCGGCTTGCGGCAGCGCCACCGGCGCCCAGCCGACGGTCGGCGCATTGCCGCGCAGCACCAGCGGCGTGGTTGGGCCGACGGCAAGAGCACTCGACACCCGCTCGCCGCGCGGCAGCGCCTCCAGCGCGCGGTTGAGCCAGCCGGATTGCACGCGACCCGGGCCGGCATAGCCGCTTTCGAGCACGTCCTGGCCGTCGAAATGCGAGCGGTCGCGATAGGGCGTCGCCACCGCGTGGATCACCGCGGCATGCTTGTCGCGATACATGCGTGCGAACTCAGGCATCGACGGATGCAGCGCGAAGAAAGCATCGAGCATGATGGCGGGATGGGCGCCGTCCGCCGTGAGCGCGATCGCCCCGTGCAGGCCGGCATAATCGGGATCGCCGACCGGCGCGACGGTCGAAAGACCATCGAGCGCGCCGCGCAGGATCACCACGATCAGCCTGGGATCGCGGCCGTCAGCCGCGCGTGCGAATTTCGGCAAGTACGCCCAGGCCGCGAACGAGGCGCCGCCGAGCAGGAGGCCGCGGCGCGAGGTGAGGAGCCGGTTCTCGACGCAGTCGATCATCATCATCTCCTCTGCATTTCCGGCGACATCAACAGCAGCGCCAGCGCCTGCTGCCGCGACTCCGCCCGTTCGATGGTGCGCCGCGTTTCGATCGAGGCCGCATCTGCGGCGGCAAATTCCAACAAATCGAGCGGATCGATGTTGGGCCCGAGCCGCGCGCCCATTTGCGCGGCGATGTCGAGGCGGAGCTTGATGCCTTCCGGCGCAGCCCACGCGGCGCTGGTGTCGGCGAAACCATTCGGGCCGGCCGGCGACCACAGCGGCTGGCCCAGCAGATTGAGGTTGTTGAGGTAGGCGCCGGGATCCTCCGGCACGCGCGCGAGCAACCGGCCGCTCGCGACCAGGAAATCATAGGGGCTGCGCATCTTCGTCAGCGGCGCCTTCCACGCCTCGTCGGAATCAACCAGTGCCGTTGCGAGCGCCTTGAGATCCCCGTCGGTCTTGATGAAGACATCGCGCAATCGCGCCACCAGCGCCAGCGGCGGATCGTCGGCGACGAAGTGGCGGACGAATTTGGTGGCGATGAAGTTCGCGGTCGAGGGATGGTGCGCAATGTCAGCGAGGGCGGCTTCGCCTTGCGCAAGGCCGGTCGGCTCGTAGGTCTTGCCGAGCAGCATTTGCGGCCCGGGCTGGTGCGCATTGACGTTGAACACGAACGAACCGGGCGCTCCCAGCTGTCCCTGCCGGCCGGCAAAGGTCCAGCCGGTGATGATGCGCGCGAGCGACGTCACGTCGTCCTGCGTGTAGCCGCCGCCGACGCCGAGCGTATGCAGCTCCATGATCTCGCGCGCGAGATTTTCGTTCAGCCCGCGCTTGCGGTTCTGGCCCGCGCGCGAGTCCGGTCCGAGCGATTGCTGGTTGTCGAGGAAGAACAGCATCGCCGGATGCTGCTCCACCGCTTTCAGCATGTCGGCGAAACGCCCGAGCACATGCGGCCTGATCGCCTCGCGCTCGAACGCGCCGGCCCATATTCGCGCCAGCTCGCCCTTGCTGGCGGAGATGCAGAAATGGTTGGACCAGAACATGACCAGACGTTCCGTGAAGCCGCACTCGACCAGGGTCGCGCGCTGCAACCGCGCCAACGCCTCGGCGCGAAAGGTCTTCTGGATCACGTTGAGCGGCTGCGGGGCGGGTTTTGCGGTAGCCGGCGCGGCCGCGTTGGGCTGCATGGTGTCCGGCTTCGCCATATCGTCCGCCGGCTTATTATCGGTCGGTTTGTTGTCAGTAGGCTTGGCCTCGGCCATCTGGCCGGCGATCTCGGTTGCCGCAACGTTCAGCGAGAGGTTGCGGCGCAGTCCGGGTTTCTGATCTGCCGGCGCTTGCGGCGGCGCTTCGGTCGGCGCGCCGGCTTTGGCGGCGGCCTCGCGCGCCTGCTTGACCTGATCCTGATAGGCAAACACCGCCTGCCCGAGCTGCGGCGTGGATTGCAGGCCCGGCGCCTCCAGCAGCACAGCGATAGGACGAGCCAGTTCCGCCTTCACAAAACCGCGAGGATCGGAGGCGGCGTTGATGAGATCGCCGGATGCGCCACCGCGAGCGCCGAAGCCGAAACGGTTGAGCGCGACGAGCGCGGCTTGGGAATCGCGGGCCATCGATGTGTCCTTCGCGCGTTGCCAACCGCTTTCCTGATACGTGCGCGAGGCGTAATATACCGCAGGGGGAGATGAACCCGACATGAAAATGACAGCACGGCTTTTGCGCAAATCATGACAAATCCGCAAGACATTCCAGTGCAGGAACCGCGCCGCCTCGCCTGCTCCCGCTGCGGCGCCGAATTCGGCTGCGACCTGTCGGGCACCTGTTGGTGCGCGGAAGAAACGGCGCGGCTGCCGATGCCGGTCAAGGGCGAGGATTGTTTGTGCCGGGCGTGCTTGCGCGAGGCGGCGGAGGCAACGTAATCCTCCGCGTCGTCCTGGCGAAAGCCAGGACCCATTACCCCACGGAGTTGTTTGGCGAAGACTCGTCGTTCGGAACGTCTACCGAACGCCATCGACAGATTCCGCGGTATGGGTCCTGGCTTTCGCCAGGACGACGCTGAGGAGAGACAGCTCGCGACAACTACACCGCGTGCCCCGGCGATCTCCGAGCCATTCCATCAAACCCATCCAGCAGCTTTTCGCGCCAGGCGTAGACCGGGTCGTCCGCTTCCAGCAGCTTGAACGGGCTGGTCACGCGCGCCCACTGAAAACCACCGAACACGATGTAGTCGGCATAGTTCGGTGCGGCGCCGCCGATGAAGGGCTGCTTCTTCAGGGCCTGCCGCATCGGCTCGAGCGATTTGCGGAAGGCGACCACGCCGGCATCGCGGCCCGACATCACCTCTTCCAGACTCTTGCCGAAACGCGCCTCGCGCGACTGGCGGAAATAGGCGGCGTCCACCGCGTCCAGATTCTTCGGAATGTCGGCGATGATCAATGGAAAGATGCCGCCGACGATGGCGATGTCGCCCCAGGCATTGAGCATGCGCGCCATGGCGCGGCCGCCCTCGCCGCCGAACAGCGACGGACGGTCCGGAAAATGATCCTCAAGATAATTCGCGATCGTCCAGGAATCGACCACCGGCTGGTCGTGATGCAGCAGCACCGGAACCTTCTCCGAGCCGTGCGGCGCGATCGCGCTCTTCTCGGTGAAGCGCCAGGGCAGCGTTTCCGCCGAAAGGCCCTTGTGCACCAGCGCCATCCGCGTGCGCCAGCAGAACGGGCTGAACGGTCGCGAGGGATCGGTGCCGACGAGTTCGAACACTTTGAGCGACATGAAAGTGGTCTCCCGGTATTCCGTCATTGCGAGCGAAGCGAAGCAATCCAGGACTGCCGCCGCGGAAACATTCTGGATTGCTTCGCTTGCGCTCGCAATGACGGATGTGGCGGGAGCTAGCGCCCGTTCGTGCGCAGCAGTCTCTCGCCGTCCTCCGTCACCGCGATGACCAGCCCCATTCCGGGCAGCGTCTCGCGCGCGACATAGCCGCGGTCGGCGGCGTCTTCCCAGATGGTGAGGCGCGGACACGAGGTCTTCCAGGTCGCGATCACCTCGGCATAGGCGCGCGGCTCGCGCGCAACCCATTCGACGAAGTCCAGCACCAGCGGGTCGGCAGTCTCGCTCATTGCAAACCTCCCTTGTCGAAGGCGGCCAGCACGGGCGTGCGGACCAGCAGCCAACCGCCATAGGCGATGTAGTAGCAGGCGATGGTGGTGATCAGCTTCATCGACCAGGCCACGAATTGCTGGTCGGTCATGGCTTCGAGGATGCGCCGCGCCAGCGTGGTACCGAGCATGGATGCCGCGATCGCGACCCCGGCGAGCACGGGGTCGAGCGTCGCCGCCTGGTCGATGATGCTGCCGAAATAAATCAGCTTGGTGAAATGGCTGACGAGCTGGCACATCGCCTTGGTCGCCACCTTCTCGCGCCGGCCGAAATCGCCGCCGAGGAAGAAGGTGTCGAGCAGCGGCCCCGACACGCCGGTCATCAGCATGAGGCCCATGCAGATCGTGCCGTAGACGGTGCCCTGCCAGAGACGGTCCGGATCCGGCTTGATGTTCGACGGCAGCAGCCGCGCCATGAACGGCGTGATTCCGAGCAGCAGCAGCGCGACCGGCTTGTCCGGCACGTAGCGCGTGAGCGACCACGCCGCAAGCGCGACGGCCGCGCCGACCATATAGTTCGCGACCGGCCGCCAGCGGATATGCGCGCGCCAGAGAAAGGCGCGCCAGCCGTTCGAGGCCATCTGCGTGATCGCATGCAACACCATCGCTGTCGGCAGCGGCATCAGAGCCAGCAGCACGCCGATCAGGATCAGCCCTCCCGCCATCCCGAACAGCCCCGACAGGAACGCGGTGCCGACCATCAGCAATCCAAGGGCAGCGATCATGATGGGCGTCACGCAAAAATCTCCGATTGGCCTTCTCCCCGCTCGCGGCGCGAAGCGAAGGGAAACGTGCCCCGCTTGCCCCGTCTACGCAAACTGAGTTATCTTGGCCTGGCATCAGCTTTCCTGAGGGTCGGTCATTTGCGGCGCTTGCTTTTTCTCAACGGCATCAAGGCATTCGAAGCCGCGGCGCGGGCCGGCAGCTTTGCCGCGGCCGGCCTCGAGCTGAGCGTATCGGCGGCCGCAGTCAGCCGCATGGTGCACATCCTGGAAGAGCGGCTCGGCGTCGCGCTGTTCGAGCGCAAGGCCAACAAGCTGCTGCTCACGCAGGCCGGCCGCGCCTATCAGAGCGGGCTGACGCCGATCTTCGACGCGCTCGCAAGCCTCACCGCCCAGGTGACGGCGCCCTCGAGCGTCCGGGTGCTCACCATCGGCATCGGCCATACCTTTGCGATGCGCTGGCTGATCCCGCGCCTGTCGGAGTTTCGCAACGAAGAGCCCGACATCGAGGTGCGCTTCACCACCGGCGGCGCGTCGGTGCCGTTCGGCGAAGACTGGAGCTGCGGCATCCAGCTCGGGACCGGCGACTGGCCCGGGCTGGTCGCCGAGCCGCTGTTCGCCGGCGACCTCACACCGGTCTGCGTTCCCCGCCTCGCTTCCTCGCTGAAGCGCCCGGCTGATCTCAGGGGACCGAGCCTGATCCGCGTTACGCATTCGCCCGAGGACTGGCCGATCTGGCTCAAGGCCGCGAACCTCGCGCGCATCAACGCGCGGGGTCCGGAGTTCCAGTTCTACGGCCAGGCGCTTCAGGCTGCCGCCGACGGGCTCGGCATCGCCATGGGCATCCGGCCCTATATCGATGACGATCTCGCCGCCGGCCGGCTGGTCGCGCCATTCGATCTCTCGGTGCCCAAGGGCATGCGCTGGTATTTGCTCTATCGCAGCTTCCAGACCGAGCAGCGCGACTTTGCCGCGTTCCGCCGCTGGATCATGCGCGCGGCGTCGGAACCGGCCGCCCGTCCCATCCGGCGGACCGGCCGCACCAGCGCGCGGAACTGATCATCCACACGAACAGGTTTGCTGAAGCCGCGCGCCCGGAATGCGGTGCACCTCTCCCGCTTGCTTGCGGGGGAGGTCGGCGCGAAACGCCGGGTGAGGGTTCCCTCCACGTTGGGGAATCTCTCTGTGGAAACACCCCCGCCCCAACCCTCGCCCGCAAGCGGGAGAGGGAGCGCACCGGGTTTGCGGAACCGAATTCATTGGTCCGCAGACAAAAAAGCCCGCCGCTTGTGAACGGCTTCACATTCTGAAATCCGCAAACGTGGTCCCCTGACCCTCCAACAAGGCGCTCGAACAAAACATTTTGGGGACTGCAATGACGACCCTCTACGACGGCTTTGACATCGAATCCTTCGAAGCTGGCCAGGGGCTGTGGCACGCCCGTATCAGGCGTGCCGATTTCAGCCCGGTTGCCATCGACGGCGTGCTGTTTCCGGCCATGGAAGTCGGCTTCGCCTGGCCCGATCCCGATGCCGCGATTGCCCATGCCAAGCATCACATCGATCGCTTCCGCCGGCGGGCCGACGACAGCGACGACGAATAAGCGAGCGGGACTGCAGGCGACCAAGGAACGGCGCAGGGTCAAAGGGGGCAATCGATCATGTCAGTCATCGAATTCGAAGACACGCCGCGGCCGAGGATTTACACCCGCAATGTGTTGTCCAGCTGCCCGGAATGCGACGGCGATCTCGCCGTGCTCCGCGTGATCGGCGGCCGTGCCGGAAGCGAGTATTGGGCCATGCGCTGCACCGATTGCGGCGGCATCCATCTCGACATCCTCGAGCCGCATCAGGCAGCCGGGGACGATGAGGGACCGTCGCCGGCGGCCTAATCGCGAGATCCGGGATCTCAAGGCCTGCCGTGATCCCAAGGCCTGCTGCCAACCTGCTGTCAGCAGTCTGATCCGGGAAGGGCATTCGCCCTTTATTGCGAGGCGGACTCGCCCCATATTCGGAGCATGGCGAAGAAACCTGCATCCCCCGAAAAATCCGGCAAATCCCCCAAGGCCAAGGCTCCGAACGCGAAGGCGCCAAACTCCAAGGCGTCACGCCCGGACGTGCAGCCGATCGGGCCGGCGCTGGCCGAGTTGCTCAATCCCGCGATCAATCGCGGCGATGCCGGGCTCGGATCGGGCACCGGCCTGCAGCCGCCGCCGGACAATTCGCGCGACCGCCGCTCCGGGGGCGAGGCTGCCGCGCATCGCGCGCGCGCTTCGACGCCGAAGGAGTTTCCGCAGGACACCGCAACGGGCAGCGCGACTCGCGGCTTACCCCTCTCCCCGACCCTCCCCCACAAGGGGGGAGGGAGCAGCGAGGCCGAAGGTCTTGGCGAGGCGCCGCAGGCCAATTACGGAACCGCGGCCACGATCCCGACGCTCGATCCTGAACTGGCGCGTCAACTCGGCCTTCCCACCGAAGAGGACGATGCCGAAGCCCTGGCGCGCCCGCCGCGCAGCAAGATGGAGGCGCTCGGCGTCAAGGCGACCGCCGACGCGCTGGAATCGCTGATCCGCGAGGGCCGGCCGGAGTTCCGTAAGGACGACGGCTCCACCAGGGTGTGGACCCCGCATCGGCCGCCGCGCCCGGAAAAGTCCGAAGGCGGCGTGCGCTTCGAGATCAAGTCGCATTACGAGCCGCGCGGCGACCAGCCGACCGCGATCGCCGAGCTGGTCGAGGGCATCAATCGCAACGACCGCTCGCAGGTGCTGCTCGGCGTCACCGGCTCCGGCAAGACCTACACCATGGCCAAGGTGATCGAGGCGACACAGCGCCCCGCCATCATCCTGGCGCCGAACAAGACGCTCGCCGCCCAGCTCTATGGCGAGTTCAAGAGCTTCTTCCCCGACAACGCAGTCGAGTATTTCGTCAGCTATTACGACTACTACCAGCCGGAAGCGTATGTCCCTCGCACCGACACCTACATAGAAAAGGACTCCTCGATCAACGAGCAGATCGACCGCATGCGCCACTCGGCGACGCGCGCGCTGCTCGAACGCGACGACGTCATCATCGTTGCCTCGGTGTCGTGCATCTACGGTATCGGCTCAGTCGAAACCTACACCGCGATGACCTTTGCCCTGAAGAAGGGCGAGCGGATCGACCAGCGCCAGCTGATCGCCGACCTCGTCGCCCTGCAATACAAGCGCACCCAGGCCGATTTTACCCGCGGCACATTTCGCGTGCGCGGCGATGTCATCGACATCTTCCCGGCGCACTATGAAGACCGCGCCTGGCGCGTGAACCTGTTCGGCGACACCGTCGAGACCATCGAGGAGTTCGACCCGCTCACCGGGCACAAGCAGGACGAGCTCGAATTCATCAAGATCTACGCCAACTCCCACTATGTGACGCCGCGCCCGACGCTGGTGCAGGCGATCAAGTCGATCAAGTCCGAATTGAAGATGCGGCTCGACCAGCTCCACGACCAGGGCCGCCTGCTGGAAGCGCAGCGGCTGGAGCAGCGCACCACCTTCGACCTCGAGATGATGGAGGCGACCGGAAGCTGCGCTGGCATCGAGAACTATTCGCGCTATCTCACCGGGCGCCTGCCCGGCGAGCCGCCGCCGACGCTGTTCGAATACGTGCCCGATAACGCGCTGGTGTTCGCCGACGAGAGCCACGTCACTGTTCCCCAGATCGGCGGCATGTTCCGCGGGGACTTCCGCCGCAAGGCGACGCTCGCCGAATATGGTTTCCGGCTGCCATCCTGCATGGACAACCGCCCGCTGCGCTTCGAGGAATGGGACATGATGCGGCCGCAGACGATCGCGGTCTCGGCCACGCCCAGCGCCTGGGAGATCAACGAGAGCGGCGGCGTGTTCGTCGAGCAGGTGATCCGGCCCACCGGACTGATTGATCCTCCCGTGAACATTCGCCCGGCCCGCACCCAGGTCGACGATCTCGTCGGCGAGGTCCGCGCCACCGCGCAGGCCGGCTATCGCTCGCTGATCACGGTGCTGACGAAGCGCATGGCGGAGGACCTGACCGAATATCTGCACGAGCAGGGCATTCGCGTCCGCTACATGCACAGCGATATCGACACCATCGAACGCATCGAGATCATCCGCGATCTGCGCCTCGGCGCCTTCGACGCGCTGGTCGGCATCAATTTGCTGCGCGAGGGCCTCGACATTCCCGAATGCGCGCTGGTCGCGATCCTCGATGCCGACAAGGAAGGATTTTTGCGCAGCGAGACCTCGCTGATCCAGACCATCGGCCGCGCCGCGCGCAACGTCGACGGCAAGGTGATCCTCTATGCCGACCAGATGACGGGATCGATGGAGCGCGCCATCGCCGAAACCGACCGGCGCCGCGAGAAGCAGGTCGAGTACAACACCGCGCATGGCATCACGCCGGAGAGCATCAAGAAGTCGATCGGCGACATCATGAACAGCGTCTACGAGCGCGATCATGTGCTGGTCGAGATCGGCGGCCATGACATGACCGACGACGTCATCTCGATCGGCCACAATTTCGAGGCCGTACTCGGCGATCTCGAAACAAGGATGCGCGAAGCCGCCGCCGATCTGAACTTCGAGGAAGCCGCCCGGCTGCGCGACGAGGTCAAGCGCCTGCGCGCTACCGAACTCGCGGTGGTCGACGATCCCACCGTCAAGCAGCGCACGGTGCAGGGTAAAGCCGGCGCCTATGCGGGCGCGAAGAAATACGGCGACGCCGCTAACCTGCCGGTCAGCGCGCTGAAGAACAAGAGCGCTGCCACGGCGCTCAAGGCGAGCGGCAGCAAGGGCTCGCGAATCCACAAGCCGCATCTCGACGAGATGCACGGCCCGGAGTCGTTGCCGTATCGGGGCGACCGCGCGCTGCCCTCAAAACCGTTCGGCGGCGAAAGCCGCATCATCCAGCCGACGGATTCGCGGCAGTCAGGCCCGGAGTTTGGGCCATCGCCGCGGTCGAGCGGAGGGGCGCCGGGGCACAGGGGTGGGTGGAAGAAGAGGTAGGGGGCGCAGAGCGCCGGCGCCGCCCATGGTTATTAATGGCGGCGTCCGAGAATGATGAGAACGCGCACTCACCCCACGCTCGTCGCCAGCAGCGACAGCAGCAGCACTGAGGCCACCAGTTGCATCGACGTCGCGGGCTTGGCGCGCCAGCGGGCGATCTTGTCGGAGAAGGACAGGCTGGCGTCGAAGAGCAGCGGTTCGTAGGCGTTCTTTGCAAATCTCGGGAATGTCGATCCCGCCCAGATGGCGAGACAGCTGTAGAAGATCGACGCCATCGCGATGGTGAGGACGTGACTGCCACCGCGGTCATGTCCCAGGAGCTTCACCATCAGCGACGCCGCGGCGAAGATCGGGAAGCCCTGAAGGATCGTGGTGAGCGCAAAGCCTTCGAGCCAGTTGAGCGGGCCGGATTTCGACGCGGTGACCAAGGGCATGATGCGATCACCCCACGCTCGCCGTGACCACCGCCATCACCGACAGCAGCAGCACGATGGTCACGAGTTGCAGCGAGGCGACCGGCTGGGTGCGCCATGCCGTGATCTTGTCGGTGAGTGACAGATGGGCCTCGAAGAACTTGGGTTCGTACACGGTCTTGAAGAAGACCGGGAAGCTTGGCCCGAAGGTCACCGCAAGCAGCGCATGGGCGAGTGAGGCGATGGCGACGAAGATGGCGACGCCGGGATCGCCGACCAGGTCGTGATTGCCGACCAGCTTGAGCAGGAAAGCCGCGGCGGCGAAGGTCGGGAAGCTCTGCAGCGTCGCAGTCAGCGCGAGACCTTCGAGCGCGTTGTGCAGGCTGGACTTTCTGACTGTGGCGATGGCGGCCATGGCGCGTCTCCCTGATGACATGGGGAGGACGATAGCCACAGGGGAAGGCGCGCGATGTGAGCTGGCTCACGCCCGGCCGAGAGCCCGGGACGTGAGGCAGCCGGGACCGGCTCAAAGCTGGCGAAAGAAAACGAGATAGATGGCGAGGCCGATCGTCGAGAATGACAGCAGGACGCCGACCCAATTGTATTTGACGCCCGCAGAACGGGAAGCCTTCCCCAGAAAAGCGACGACGAAATACAGGAACAGGATTGCGAGGACTAAACCCCACAAGGACTTCCCGACGTCCATCGTTCCCTCGCCTGGTTCAATCCCAGCGTTCGCGAATGGAATTTACCATCGAAGCATGCCGGATAGAAGACGGCGGGAGCACAGTTTTCCGTGCCGTTACAGCTTGCCCTGGCCGTTGACCTGGCTCTGCTGTTGTCGCTGCCTCTCCTGCTCTTGCTGCTCCTTGGCATGGTGGCGGCCGTAGAGGCAGCCGGCGGCGGCGCCGAGGACGCCGTGATGGCCGGCGTAGTGGCCGGCGACGCCGCCGACGACGGCGCCCTTGATGCAGCCCTTGGCGTTGGCGGCGGAGGTCGCGCCAAGCATGAGAAGTGCGGCGGCGATGGCGGCAAGGGATTTCATGGATCGATGTCTCCGAATGCGGTGTCGCAATCTCAACGGGCACGGACCCGTCCCGGTTCCCGCGTTCGCTGCCGCGCGTTGGGCAGCGCGAGCCCATGCAGCCGAAGGCCACGCGAATTCGTGCAGGCGCGCGGTAACTCAACCGCCAGTTGCAGTCATGAACCTGGCATTGCGTTTGCGCGTCAAATCGTCTGCAACATCCCCTGTGGTTTTGCGGATTGCCGGTGTCCGAAGCCGCGCGTTAGCTTTGCGCAAACTCCACACGGCCAATGAGGACGGGCGGAATGACGGTCGAGAAGCTCAATCGCCAGCGCGTGCTGCACCTGCTCGACGCCATCGGGCGCAGCGATCTCGAGGCCGCGCTGTCGTGCTGCACCGACGACGTCGATTTTCTCACCCACGCGCCGATCGACGTGCTGCCGCACATGGGCCCCTGCCACGGCAAGAAGGAGCTCGGCGAATTCTGGCGCACCGTGCAGGAGCGATACGCCGAAATCCGCTACGAGGTGCCGCAGATCGTCGCCGAAGGCGACACGGTCGCGGCCTATCTGCGCGTGTTCTTCAGGAAGCGCAGCCACGACCGCATCATTCAGGTCGACATGGCCATATTCTACACTTTCCGCAACGGCCAGGTGGCGCAGATCCGCGAGATCATCGATTCCTACGACCTGGTGCAGCAGGTGCTGGAACGTGAGATCGGCCCGCTGATCGTGGGCGAGCGGGTGGACGGGGGCTAGCTCTCTCCAAACCGGCCCGGACCGGGAAAATACGGGCTCCTATTGTAAATCTCACACGCCGGGATCAATTGTGCATTGCGAAAACGTGAATTGCGTTTTGGCCGAATTGGCGTATTTTGTTCGTATACAAATGAGTTGAGCGACCCCGCGGCACCATTTCTGTGCGCTGGGGTTGATTTTTGTTTTTGCAAGCCAGCTTCAGGACTGCCCAAAATGACAGAGCACAGCCTCTGGCGTTTCTCGCGCGCATTGCACCGCGCGATCAACGACCGGCATTTCGAGGACATCGAGGCCCTGATCGACGAGGACGTCGAGTGGGCGCTCTACGGCCCGATCGACATGTTTCCGTTCCTCGGCGCGCGCCAGGGCAAGGATGCCGTGCTCGATGTCATCCACCAACTCGCCGACAATTTCCAGGTCCGCCGCTTCGACCGCGAGAGCATCATGCTCGGCGTCGATTCCGCCGCCTCGATGCTGCGCTATTCGCTGACCGCGCTGGATTCCAACAAGCCGATCAGCTTGCGGGTGGCGCAGTTCGCCCAGTTCAGGGCAGGCAAACTCACCAGCATGCGCGTGCTGATCGACACGTTCGATCTGGTCGAGCAGGCACTCGGCCGCGCCATTCATCTGCCGAAGATGACCGGCGTCGGCTGAACGGAACACCAACGGGCCCCGCACTTCGGGACCGATGGCTGATGCTCCCCGCGACGCGTCCTGGCCTCCAGCCCCGCCGGATGCAATGGTGGAGAAGCTCGTCATCGGGCGCGCGCCTTTCGCGCGGCCCGTTGGTTCGCGCTTGATGGAGCCGCCACAATTTCGCGACGATGGTTCCGCATCCTCGGCGAGAACTGGGCTGACGGGCAGGACGATGGAATTCTCGACAGGGTTTGGCTTGACCAGGCTGCCGATGCTGGCGGCCGCTTTCATCTTGGGATCGGTGCTGACGGTGTCGGCGCAGATCATTCCGCCCTTCTCCCCCGGCCCGGCCGCAGCGCCCGACGACGAGGCCGAGACGGCGGAGGCCCCTGATGTCAACGATCCCGACGTGCTCCGCGGCATCGACGTCGACAAGCTCGACTGGGGCCAGCTCGCGATCGACGCCGGGACGCTCAACGACATCATCGCCGCCAAGAAACGCGCGCAGGCCGCCGCCAAGGACGGGCTGAACTGGGCGTCGAACGCCAACGCCAACGGCACCTCGGCGGTGACCGTGAAGCAGTCGGTATCCTCATTCTGGGACGCCCGCATCGGCGCCGACATGACGGTGACGAGCGAGCCGCGGACGATGTCCGAGCTGCTGGCACAGAAGGCCACCAATGGCGGCAACGTGCCTCAATCGTCCGGCAGCGCCTGGGCGGCCGCGACCGCGCCGGGCGCAGGCGCGATCTGGGACAAGACCGCGGTGGAGGCCCGCGTCGATCCCGGCGCCGAACAGAGCAAACTCGGGGCGGCGCTGATCAAATCGGTGCCGCTATCGGGCGACACGTCGCTGACGCTCCAGAACGGCTACAGCGTCAACCAGCAGGGCACCACGGCGCTCCCCGGAGTCGGCGGTCACATCACGCGGAATTACGAGACCGAGCAGTCGGCCAAGGTCACTCTCACCGACACCGGCACCAGCATCACCGCGGGCCAGTCGCTGTCGACCACCGACGACAAATGGCTGCGCAAGGTCGGCGCCGAGCAAAAGCTGTTCGACAACGTCACCGTCTCCGGCTCGGTCGGCGAAACCTCGCAAGGGGCGATCAACAAGAGCCTGACGGCGGGGTTCAAGAAGAGCTGGTAGTTGGGCGCTAATCTTTCTCCTCATCCTGAGGGGCGCGCTCTTGCGCGCGTCTCGAAGGATCGAGGCCCCCGCTGCTACAGTTGGGCCTGCATGGTTCGAGACGCGCTTCGCGCTCCTCACCATGAGGAGCTACAAAGTTCGCCGGTGCGGCCGCATTCAGACTTCCGTAACCATACGCCACGGCAA
The DNA here is from genome assembly GCF_040548605.1 of Bradyrhizobium sp. JR4.1. Taxonomy (NCBI): domain Bacteria; kingdom Pseudomonadati; phylum Pseudomonadota; class Alphaproteobacteria; order Hyphomicrobiales; family Nitrobacteraceae; genus Bradyrhizobium; species Bradyrhizobium sp. JR4.1. Next base: position 23,889 of record NZ_JBEPRY010000040.1, on the reverse strand, counting down.
AGCCCCCGAATGGACCGCCCTTGCCGCACCTCGGCCAAGTTGCGGCCAAAATCCGACGCCCTAGTCCTGACTGACGTCGTCGTGCGGGGGACACTCGCGCTGCGCTCAACGCGAACAGGGGAACAACGATGAACGCCATGCGTCCGGAAAAGACCGAAGCCACCGAGACCGAGACCATCGACACCAACCTCGCCGCAGTGACGGAAGTCGAAGCCGGCATCCGTGACTTCGTCCGCAACGACATCGCCTATCTGCGCCGTCCGGCAGCGACCGCCACGGACGCGCCGCCGCTCGACCCGAGCGCGGAGGCCACCGTCACCAACGTCAACTCGCTGATCCAGCGCGTCGCCGGCACCTCGCTCGCCGAGATCGAGAATCTGATCTCCGAGCTTGAGAGCCTGCGCGACCTGCTCCACGCCGAAGGCCAGCGCGTCCAGCGCGAGATCTCCGGCTACGCCCAGCTCAGCCAGGCCGCGATGAAGTCGACCCGCATGATCGCCGACAACGTCTCGCAGTGGAAGCGCGCCGCCGACGGCCTGCGCAACAGCTGATCGCTGACATCACGCATCACCGGCCGCCGCGTTCCGAAAGGGGCGCGGCGGTTTTGATTCTGGGGGGCACCCTCAATGTAACGTCATCATCCGCGAAGGCGGATGATCCAGTATTCCAGAGGCGGTGATGTGCTACCGAGACGCCGCGGCGTACTGGATGCCCCCGCTTTCGCGGGGCATGACAGCGGAGGGTTTTGAACGCCCCACCGCCACCCGACGACTAACGCCAAGCGCTCCTGCCATCGCGGCGGGCCCGGGGACATGTCATGGAAAGCATTCGGCCCGACACCACCGACCCGATACCGCTGCGGCCCGCGCCGAACCAGTTCGGCACGATCATGCTGCGTTTTGTCGGATTGCTGGCGGTTGCGATCGCGATATTGGCGTTCGTCTATAGCCGCTGAGGGCGGAGGCCGCGTTGCGGCCCCGCAGAGTTAACGAAGTCTTACCGGGCGGCTTCCACGGTCGAAGCTTCCAGGGTGTAGGCACCATCGGCATAGCCCTTCACCACCATGCCGGCGACCAGCATCACGGCCAGCGTGGCGGTAGCAAAGATGAATCCGACCAGCTTGAGTGCGCCGCGGTCTGCCATGGTCCTCGTCCCCTGTACTCTGCCCAGTTCGTTCAAATAGACAGCGACAGGTTCATAATTGGTTAGCAACTCGATGGTTCCGCACACTGCTTCGCGGGAAAACCATGTTGCGCAGGCTTATGGCAGCCCCCCGGAATCGCGTCCATAGCGCGGAAGCAACACTCGCACGCTGTTTTCGCCGTTCATCCTGGAACGAATCTAACCGCCGTTCGCACGCATCGGCACGAAGGCCGTTGCGGTGATGGCGTAGACGTCCTCGCCTCGCTGGTTGGTGCCGGTGGTGCGCGCGGTCAGGATGCCCCAGCCGGGTCGCGAGGCGGAGCTGCGTTTGTCGATGACGACGTTGACGTAGGTGACGATGTCGCCGGCGAGCACCGGCCTGATCCAGCGCAGGTCGCGAAAGCCCGGCGACGGGCCCCACACCGCGACCTCCTCGCCGCGCGAAGCGGCTTCCCGCGCCAGACGCTGGCCGTCGGCGACAAGCAGGCTCATGCAGGCCGAGCCGACATGCCAGCCCGAGGCCGCGAGCCCGCCAAACAGCGAGTTCTTGCCCTCCTCCTCGTCGAGGTGAAAACGCTGCGGATCGAACTTTGCGGCGAATGCCTTGATCGACTCCGCCGTGAACGTATAGGCGCCGATCTCGCGGCGATGCCCAATCTCGATCTCCTCGAAAAACGGCATCAGACCGCCCCCTCGCGCCGCTTGATCAGGATCGGCGACGTCATCTCGCACAGCGCATCACCCCTGGCGTTACGCACGGTGCATTTGAACTTGACGATGCCGAGCTCCGGGCGGCTCTTCGAGATGCGGGCCTCCACGACGTCGACATCGAGCATGAGGTCGTCGCCAGGCCTCAAGGGCGACAACCACCGCACTTCGTCGACGCCGGGAGATCCCAGCGAAGCGGCGCGGGTAATGAAACCGTCGGCCATCATCCGCATCATCAGCGAACAGAGATGCCAGCCCGAGCCGGACAGGCCCCGCAGCATGCTCTTGCTGGCGGCCTCCTCGTCGAGGTGCATCGGCTGCGGATCGAACTCGGCGGCAAAGGCCACGATCTCGTCGCGCGTGACATGGCGCGGGCCGAATGTTCCGAACCGGCCGGGCGGGAAATCTTCGAAGGTCAGGGTCATCTTGGGAAAGGTTTGAGGAAATGACAGATTGTGGCCGCACTTTGCGGCAATCTCAACCCGCCGGCCCGCATGGCTCGTGCTACATTCGGCGCGCCGGCGTCGGTCTTGAGTCGGATCGATCAGGGGCCACGATCCATTTGCAAGGCCCGACAACACCCGAATTGCCCTGGGGAGAGCAATGTTTTCATTCAGCGATCTGTTTCAATGGGACCGCTTTATCACGCCGACGATCATCAAGACCTTCTACTGGCTGGTGATCGCGCTGATCTGCCTGTTCGGCCTCTCCGGCATCTTCTCCGGCCTCGCGATGATGGCGATCAGCCCGTTCGGCGGCTTCCTGATGCTGCTGTCGTCGATCGCGAGCGTTGTCGTCGGGATCGTGTTCTCGCGCATCATCGCGGAGCTGATCCTGATCATCTTCCGCATCAACGAGCACCTCGGCGCGATCAGGGATCAGGGCGGCGGGGTGCGGTGAGGCAAGCGCAGGTGCCGTAGGGTGGGTTAGCCGAAGGCATAACCCACCAACTTCGTTCCGCAAACGAGGAAGCATGGTGGGGTACGCTGCGCTAACGCACCCTACGAACCTATCCAGATCTTACGTATTGAACCTGAAATGCATCACGTCGCCGTCGGCGACGACGTATTCCTTGCCTTCGAGGCGGAGCTTGCCGGCATCGCGGGCGCCGGCTTCGCCGCCGAGCGCGACGTAGTCTTCATACGCAATGGTCTCGGCGCGGATAAACCCCTTCTCGAAGTCGGTGTGGATCACACCGGCCGCGCCCGGCGCCTTGGTGCCGCGATAGATGGTCCAGGCGCGCGCTTCCTTCGGGCCCACCGTGAAATAGGTGATGAGGTCGAGCAGCGTGTAGCCGGCGCGGATCAGGCGATCGAGGCCGGCCTCTTCGAGACCCAGCGTCTCCAGGAAGTCGGCGCGTTCGTCACGTGAGATGGTGGCGATCTCGGATTCGATTTTTGCCGAGATGACGACGGCGATGGCGCCTTCCTTGGCGGCTTGGTCCTGCACCGCCTTCGAGAACGAATTGCCTGATGCGGCCGAGCCTTCCTCGACGTTGCAGACGTAGAGCACGGGCTTGGACGACAGCAGGCCCAGCATGCCGAAGGCGCGCTCCTCCTCGGCCTTGCGCTCGACGAGACGCGCGGGCTTGCCCTCGCGCAGCAGCACCAGGGTGCGATTGACGAGGTCGAGCTGCTCCTTGGCGTCTTTGTCGTTGCCCTTGGCCTTCTTGGCCAAATTGTCGACGCGCTTTTCGAGGCTGTCGAGATCGGCGAGCATCAGTTCGGTCTCGATGGTCTCGATGTCGGCGAGCGGGGCGATCTTGCCCTCGACATGGGTGATGTCGGAATCCTCGAAGCAGCGCACGACATGCGCGATGGCGTCGACCTCGCGGATGTTGGCGAGGAACTGGTTGCCGAGGCCTTCACCCTTGGACGCGCCGCGCACGAGGCCGGCGATGTCCACGAAGGTCAGCCGGGTCGGGATGATCTGGCCCGACTTGGCGATCGCTGCGAGCTTATCGAGCCGCGGATCCGGCACAGCGACCTCGCCGACATTCGGCTCGATCGTGCAGAACGGATAGTTCGCCGCCTGCGCCGCGGCCGTCTCGGTCAGCGCGTTGAACAAGGTCGATTTGCCGACATTGGGCAATCCGACGATCCCGCATTTAAATCCCACGAGCGTTAATCCTTGCCGTTGTCGTCCTTGGTCAAAAATCCCTTCGCCTGCATGGCGAGGTGCACCCTGTTGGCGAAAGTCGCGTCCGTGCCCTTGGCAACCAGTGCCGCGTGCTCGGCCACCGCGTCGCAGAGCGTCGCCACCCAGTCGTTGTCCGCTTTGGCGAAGTCCGACAGCACGTGGCCGTGCACCAATTCCTTCACGCCGGGATGACCGATGCCGAGCCGCACCCGGCGGTAGTCGTTGCCGATATGGGCGGAGATCGAGCGCAGGCCATTGTGGCCGGCGATGCCGCCGCCGATCTTCACCCGCACCTTGCCCGGCGGCAGTTCGAGTTCGTCATGGAATACGGTGACGTCGCCCGGCGCGATCTTGAAGAAGCTTGCCGCTTCTTGAACGCTGCGGCCGGACTCGTTCATGTAGGTCATCGGCTTGAGCAGGATCACGCGCTCGGTGCCGAGCGTGCCTTCCGAGGTCTCGCCCTGAAACCTGCGGCGCCAGGGTGCGAACCCATGACGCCGCGCGATCTCGTCGACGGCCATGAAGCCGACATTGTGCCGGTTACGTGCGAATTTCGGGCCGGGATTGCCGAGCCCAACAAACAGTCGCATGACGCGGCGCGCCCCTCGCTCGGCGCGCGGTCAGGGACCGCGCGCCAGCTTTGAGAGATTACTTCTTCTTGTCGCCGCCGGCGGGGGCCTTGGCAGCCGGGGCCTTGGCAGCCGCTGCCGGAGCAGCAGCACCCGCAGCCGGAGCAGCACCAGCCGCCGGAGCAGCAGCACCCGCAGCCGGAGCAGCAGCCGCAGCCTTCTGCTCTTCGGCGTAGCCGGACGGCGGCACGATGGTGACGAGGGTCGCGTCCTCGGAGGTCAGCGCCTTCACGCCGGCCGGCAGCTTGATGTCGGAGAGATGCAGCGAGTGGCCGATCTCGAGCGAACCGACGTCGGCCTCGATGAACTGCGGGATGTTCTCCACGCCGCACTCGAGCTCGATCGCGTGCGCAACGATGTTCACGGCGCCGCCGCGCTTCACGCCGGGCGAACCTTCAGCCTTCACCACGTGCAAGGGAACGCTGATGCGGATGGTGGCGCCTTCGCCGAGCCGCATGAAGTCGACGTGGATCGGGAAGTCCTTGACCGGATCGAGGTGGTAGTCGCGCGGAATCACGCGGTGCTTGTTGCCTTCGAGGTCGATGTCGACCAGCGTGGTCAGGAACCGGCCGGCGAGGATGCGCGAGCGCAGTTCGCGATCGTCAACCGAGATGGTCAGCGGGGGCTGGTTGTTGCCATAGATCACTCCGGGCACTCTCCCGGCGCGACGCTCAGCCCGGGCGGCCCCCTTGCCGCTCTTCGGACGTGCGGTCGCCTTCAATTCCTTGACGGTCGCCATAACGTTAAGTCCTTGTTTTTGCAAAAGTTAATGGGCCGCAACGCGGCCCATGGCATACGCCGCAGCAAGCCTCCAGGGGTGCGGGGGCTGCGGACGTGGCGGGCTTTTACCCGGAAGACGCGGAAATGACAAGGAGAATGGGCTGGTGGGCGGAACCGGATCGCCCGGATGGAGCCGGCGGAGTTAGCCGCCGAGCTTGGCCTCCAGCGCCGCGATGCGCGCCTTCAGAGCCTCGTTCTCCTCACGCGCCAGGCGCGCCATGTCCTTGACCGCCTCAAACTCCTCGCGCTTGACGAGGTCCATGTCGCGCAGGAATTTTTCGGCCTGGGTGCGCATCACCGTGTCGAACTCGCGCTTGACGCCCTGCGCGGCACCGGCGGCATCGTTCATCAGGCGGCCGATCTCGTCGAAAAACCGGTTGTTGGTCTGGGTCATGTCGGTCTCCTGGCGGCTTTCGATGAACTCTGCGCGAACGCGCGGGGAGACAATGGCAATCCGATTGGGCCGGTTCAAGGGCCGATCGGCGGTATCCTTGTCATGCCCCGGTTTCCTTGCAATCGTATTCAACGTCCCTGCATAAGAAGAATCACAAAAGGCGCTCGAGATGATCGACCAGCAGATCGCGATCCCCACCAAGGACGGTCACACCGCAACCTTCATCAGCCATCCCGAACGCGGCGGGCCGTTTCCGGTCGTCCTGTTCTACATGGACGCGCCGGCGATCCGCGAGGAGCTGCGCGACATGGCACGCCGGCTCGCGACATCGGGTTATTACGTGATGCTGCCGAACCTCTATTACCGTTCCGGCGTGATGGAGCTCGGCGCGCTGCCGGCCGATCCGAACGCTCCGGAACGCAAGCGCATGTTTGCGCTGATGGGATCGCTCACGATCCCCATGATCATGGACGACACGCGGGCGCTGCTCACCTATGCCGAGGGCCAGGCGGCCGCGAACACCAAACTGATCGGCACTGTCGGTTACTGCATGAGCGGCCGCTACGCGATCAACGCCGCCACGCATTTTCCCGATCGCGTCAAAGCCGCTGCCTCGGTCTACGGCACGCAACTCGCAACCGACCAGGACGACAGCCCGCATCTCGCGGCCGCCAAGACCAAGGCCGAACTCTACTTCGCCTGCGCCGAGACCGACATCTACGCACCGGCCGAGATCATCGAGCAGGTGAAGCAGGGCATGAGCGGCGCCAAAGCCGAAGTCGAGATCTATCCCGACACCCATCACGGCTTCGCCTTCCCCAAGCGTCCGGTCTATCACCGCGACGCCGCCGAGCGGCATTGGGAGCGTCTGCTGGCGCTCTATCGCCGCAATCTCGTCTAGACATAGAAGGCGCGATGCCCTTTCTGCTCATCGACTTTCCCGCCTTCAAGCCGATCGCGATCGAGATCGGTCCGTTCGCGATCCGCTGGTATGCGCTGGCTTATATCTGCGGCATCGTGTTCGGTTGGCTCTATGCGCGCTCGCTCCTGAAGAAAGAGCGGCTGTGGGGCGGCCCGGCGCCGATGTCGTTGGTGCAGATCGACGACTTCATTCTGTGGGTCACGCTCGGCATCATCCTCGGCGGCCGCACCGGCTATGTGCTGTTCTACAATCTGCCCTTCTTCATCGACCATCCCGCCGCGATCTTCAGGCTGTGGGAAGGCGGCATGTCCTTCCACGGCGGCTTCCTCGGCTGCGTCGTCGCGGTGATGTGGTTCGCCTATCGCAACCGCATCTCGATCCTGTCGCTCGGCGACATCACCACCGCCGTCGCCCCGGTCGGGCTGCTGCTCGGCCGCATCGCCAATTTCATCAATGGCGAATTGTGGGGCCGCACCGCCGGGCCGGAGCTGCCCTGGGCGATGATCTTCCCCAACGATCCCACCCAACTGCCGCGTCATCCGAGCCAGCTCTACGAGGCCGGCATGGAGGGCATTTTGCTGTTCACGGTGCTCGCGATCATGATCCGCTTCGGCGCCCTGAAGCGGCCGGGCATGATCCTCGGCGCGTTCATCCTGATCTATGGTCTGAGCCGGATCGCCGGCGAGCATTTCCGTGAACCGGACGTCCAGCTCGGCTTCCTCTGGGGCGGATTAACCATGGGCATGCTGTTGTCGATTCCGATGCTTATTGTGGGCGGCATACTTATTGTATTGGCAGTGAGGCGCGGTGCGCCCGAGCCCGCAGGGGCTATTCGTTAATTCCTTTTGAGAAGATAGGCCGTGACCGACCAGCCGTTACTCGACGAGATCAAGGCGCTGATCAAATCCTCAGGCCCCATGCCGGTCTGGCGGTACATGGAACTGTGCCTGATGCATCCGCGCTATGGCTATTACGTCTCGCGCGATCCGTTGGGACGAGAAGGCGACTTCACCACCGCGCCCGAGGTCAGCCAGATGTTCGGCGAGCTGTTGGGCCTATGGACCGCCTCGGTGTGGAAGCAGATGGGCTCGCCGCAATTCCTGCGGCTGATCGAGCTCGGTCCTGGCCGCGGCACCATGATGGCCGATGCGCTGCGTGCGCTCCGCGTGCTGCCGCCGCTCTACCAGGCGCTCCACATCCACATGGTCGAGGTCAATCCGGTCCTGCGCGAGCGGCAGAGTGCGACGCTGTCGGGCGTGCGCAACATTGCCTGGCACGACAGCATCGACGACGTGCCGGACGGACCGAGCATCATCCTCGCCAACGAATATTTCGACGTGCTGCCGATCCACCAGATGGTCCGTCACGAGAACGGCTGGCACGAGCGCGTGATCGAGGTCGACGCCAACGGAAAACTTCAATTCGGCGCGGCGGCCGAGCCGACCCCACGCTTCGAGGTGCTGCTGCCGCCTCTGGTGCGCGCCGCGCCCGTCGGGGCCGTGTTCGAGTGGCGGCCCGATGCCGAGATTATGAAGCTCGCCAGCCGCGTGCGCGACCAGGACGGCGCGGCGCTGATCATCGATTACGGCCATCTGCGCAGCGATGCCGGCGACACCTTCCAGGCGATCGCGCGCCACACCTTCACCGATCCCCTGAAGGCGCCGGGCCAAGCCGACGTCACGGCCCATGTCGACTTCCAGGCGCTCGCGCGCGGGGCGGAGGACGTGGGCGCCCGCGTGCACGGGCCGGTGACGCAGGGCGATTTCCTCAAGCGCGTCGGCATCGAGACCCGTGCCGCCGCCTTGATGCAGAAGGCGGCGCCCGACGTTGCCACGGACATTTCGATCGCGCTCAAGCGCCTGACTGAAACCGGGCGCAGCGGCATGGGTTCGATGTTCAAGGTGCTCGGCATCTCTGAGCCGCGCTTGACGGGCCTTGCGGGACTGAGCGATCTCGAACGCGCCGGAGACCATTCATGACGCTTGCCTCCTCGCTGCTCTCAGCGGTGCCCGGCCTGCGCCACGCCTTCTTCACCCGCGAAGGCGGCGTCTCGGGCGGTATCTATTCCGCGCTGAACGGCGGGCTCGGCTCCAACGACGATCAGGCCCTTGTCGCAGAGAACCGCCGCCGCATGGCCGAGCATGTCGGCGTCGCACCGGAACGCTTTCTCAGCCTGCACCAGATCCATTCGCCCGACGTGCTGGTGGCCGAAGCTCCGTGGCCGAGCGGGCCGCGGCCGAAGGGCGATGCGCTGGTGACGAAGGTGCCCGGCATTGCGCTCGGCGTCTCCACCGCCGACTGCGGGCCCGTGCTGTTCGTCGACCCCAATGCGGGCGTGATCGGCGGCGCGCATGCCGGCTGGAAGGGCGCGCTCACCGGCGTGCTGGAGCAGACCATTTCAGCGATGGAAAAACTCGGCGCCTCGCGGAGCGGCATCATCGCCGCGATCGGCCCGCTGATCCGCCAGGACAGTTATGAAGTCGGGAACGAGTTCGTGGCGCGCTTCATCGAGGCGGATGCGGACAACACGATGTTTTTCATCCCGTCGGTGCGCGAGGGACACGCGATGTTCGACCTCGCCGGCTTCATCCGCAAGCGTCTGGAAGCCGCGGGCATCCTGATGATCGACGATCTCGGTCTGGACACCTACGCCGACGAACGCTTCTTCAGCTACCGCCGCTCGGTGCATCGCAAGGAGCCGGATTACGGCCGCCACGTTCACGCGATCGCGCTCGAAGCGTGAACACAAAGGCAACCCCGTGTCATTCCGGGGCTATGCCTGCGCGCGATGACAGTGGGCTGTGGCGCCCCCGCCCTAGACGTTAATGCGTTTTAACGATATCGCTGCCCTCCATAATGAGGGACGCGTCATTCATCTTGCGCCGCGCAGGTTCGCGCGTGCTGGCGGTCATGCTGCTGACGGCTGCGACCGCGCTTGGCGGCTGTGCCGGTGGCGGTGGTGCCGCAAACTCCTACGCCATGGCGCCGAGCGCCGGCTCCGGGGCGACAGTCGCGTTCGAATCGATCGACGGGCCGCCGCCGCAAGTGTTCGACCGCATGGTCGGCGTGCTCGACACCGAATCCAAGCTGCGCAGCCTGTCCGTGGTCTCCCGCGAGGGGACGGCTGCCTACCGCGTGCGCAGCTACCTCTCCGCTCAGATCGTGCGCGGCAAGACCGTGATCGCCTGGGTCTGGGACGTCTACGACGCCAACCAGCAGCGGGCGCTGCGCCTTTCCGGCGAGGAACCTACGGCGGCCAAGGGCGGCCGCGACGCTGCCCGGGATCCTTGGGGAGCTGCCGACGATCTCGTGCTGCGGAAGATCGCCCAGGCCGGATTCAGCGGACTTTCCAACATGATCAACGGTACGCCGGATGCGCCGAACTCGGCTCCCGGCTTGCGCGGGCCGGCTGTGGCGAGCGTGATCCCGGAGGCTCCGGCGACCGGGATGCCGGCCTCGGCGCTGGGCTATGCCGAGCGATAACCCCCGCGAAACCACGGCCCCAACTTCCGGCCAAACCGTTGGCCGGATTCGGGATTTCGCAGGGAAAACGTAGCGTCCCGGGTTGCCATTGCAGCCCCCGGCCTGATATTTCCTCGCCCGTCGTAACCGTGCTTCCAGTGGGTATTGTTTGATGTTGAACATCGTGTCCAGCAAAGCGCGGGAGGAAGCGTCCATGTCGGCCAAGAACGGCTCCATCAAGCTCGTCGCCGGCAACTCCAACCCGGCTCTCGCACAGGCCATCGCGCAAGGTCTCGACCTGCCGCTGACCAAGGCAGTGGTACGGCGCTTCGCCGACATGGAGATCTTCGTCGAGATCCAGGAGAACGTGCGCGGCTCGGATGCCTTCGTCATCCAGTCGACCTCGTTCCCGGCGAACGACCATCTGATGGAATTGCTGATCATCACCGACGCACTGCGCCGCTCCTCGGCGCGCCGCATCACTGCGGTGCTGCCCTATTTCGGCTACGCCCGGCAGGACCGCAAATCGGGTTCGCGCACGCCGATCTCGGCTAAACTCGTCGCCAATTTGATCACGCAGGCCGGCGTCGACCGCGTCATGACGCTCGACCTGCATGCCGGCCAGATCCAAGGCTTCTTCGACATCCCGACCGACAACCTCTACGCGGCGCCGCTGATGGTGCGCGACATCAAGGACAAGTTCGACCTCTCCAGGACGATGGTGATCTCGCCCGACGTCGGCGGCGTGGCGCGCGCACGCGGTCTCGCCAAGCGCATCAACACCCCGCTCGCGATCGTCGACAAGCGCCGCGAGAGGGCGGGTGAATCCGAGGTCATGAACGTGATCGGCGACGTCGCCGGCTACACCTGCATCCTGATCGACGACATCGTGGACTCCGGCGGCACGCTGGTGAACGCCGCCGACGCGCTGATCGCCAAGGGCGCCAAGGACGTCTACGCCTACATCACCCACGGCGTGCTGTCCGGCGGCGCGGCGGCCCGGATCACGAACTCCAGGTTGAAGGAGCTGGTGATCACCGACTCGATCCTGCCGACGGAGGCGGTGAGCAAGGCCCCGAACATCCGCACGCTGCCGATCGCCAGCCTGATCTCCGACGCGATCGCCCGCACCGCCGCGGAAGAGTCGGTGTCGAGCCTGTTCGACTGAGCACGCTGACCTCGTAGGGTGGGTTAGCCCTGCGGACTGCGCGAAGCGCAGACCGCTCGGCGTAACCCACCACTTCTACCCCCGCGGAAAGTAAGAGGCGGGTTACGGCTGCGCCTAACCCACCCTACGGCTCCCTCACGCGCCGCCGCTCCCCATTGTTGCCAACGACCGCCCATGACATCATCCGAATCCCGAGTCATCTCTGCCCTCTGGATGCCCGATGCCACGCCGGAAATTTGCCTGGGAGAAGCTGGCGGATGACGAGTTGCTCAAGCAACGCCTCTCCAGCCTGAGGGTTACGGTCGAAGGCACCTGGCTCGAGGATTGCGTCAGCACGCTGTACGAGGAGCTCGAGGAGCGCGGCATCCGGCTGCGGCCGCACACCTGGATGTCGAGCGAATGGTTCAGCCCGGGCGGCGTTCCCGGCATCGCCATTCCGTTCTATCTCGCTCATCCCCGCCTGATGAAGCTCGAGAAGAAGATGATGTTCGACGTCGAGGGCGGAACCTGGCGCGAATGCATGGCCATCCTCCGTCACGAAGCGGGCCACGCCATACAGCACGGCTACCAGTTGCAGCGCCGCCGGCGCTGGCAGCAACTGTTCGGCCCGTCGTCGAAACATTATCCGCGCTATTACCGGCCCAATCCGGCGAGCCGGCGCTATGTCCAGCATCTGCGGCTCTGGTACGCGCAGAGCCATCCGGACGAGGATTTCGCCGAGACGTTTGCGGTGTGGCTACGGCCCCGTTCGAACTGGCGGACGCGATATGCCGGCTGGCCGGCACTGAAGAAGCTCGAATATGTCGACGAGCTGATGGGCGAGATTGCGGGCAAGCGGCCGCCGATCACGACGCGGGAGCGTGTCGATCCGCTGGGTCGGCTCAGCCAAACGCTGGAAGAGCACTACAAGAAGAAGCAGGCGTTCTACGCCTTCACGCCTCCCAAGACCTACGACCGCGATCTCTCCCGGCTGTTTTCGGCCGATCCGCGGCATCACCGCTCAAAGCCGGCTTCGACCCTGATCAGGCGCCACCGCTCCCAGATCAGGCAATTGGTCGCGCGATGGACCGGCGAGAATCAGCTTACGCTCGATGCCGTGCTTGACGAGATGATCTCCCGCTGCCGCGAGCTCGACCTGCGCGCCGTCGGTCCTGAACAGAAGCTCGTTCTCGACTTCATCGTCCTCGTGACCGCCAAGACGATGCACACGATGTTTGGCCCATCTCGACGAAAATGGATCGCGCTATGAGACGTCTGCGCATTCTGGTGCTCATGCATCCGGACTTCGTGCCGCCGGACTCCAGCGACGGGCACACCGCGCAGGAAATCAATGCGTGGAAAACCGAATACGACGTGGTGAGCACCTTGCGCGCAGCCGGCCATGAGGTTCGCCCGCTAGGCGCGCAGGAGGAAATCAAGCCGGTGCGCGAGGCGATCGAGGAGTTCAAGCCGCACGTGGTTTTCACGCTGCTGGAGGAATTCCACAACAACGTCGCCTTCGACCAGCACATCGCGAGCTATCTCGAGCTGATGAAGGTCCCTTATACCGGGTGCAATCCGCGCGGCCTGACCCTGGCCCGCGGCAAGGATCTGTCCAAGACGCTGGTGCATCACCGCCGGATCGCCGCGCCGGCCTTTGCCGTCTTCCCGATGCGCCGCAAGGTGAAACGCCCGACGCGTCTTGCGCTGCCGCTGATCGTCAAGAGCCTGAACATGGATGGCTCGTTCGGCATCTCGCAAGCATCGATCGTCGACACCGACGAGAAGCTGGCCGAGCGGGTCGCCTTCATCCACGAACGGGTCGAATCCGCCGCCATCGCCGAGCAGTTCATCGAAGGACGAGAGCTTTACGTCGGCGTGCTCGGCAACAACCGCTTACGAGTCCTGCCGGTCTGGGAGTTGAAATTCGGCAGCATGGGCGGCCGCTCGTCACGGCACATCGCCACGGAGAAAGCCAAGCACGACACCGACTATCAGGAGAAGGTCGGCATCGTCGACGGGCCTGCGAAGGATCTGGCGCCGGAAGTGACCGCCAGGATCCAGCGGGCCGCGAAACGCATCTACCGGGTGCTTGGCCTCGACGGCTACGCGCGTATCGATTTTCGTCTCACCGCCGACGGCACGCCGTATTTCATCGAAGCCAATCCAAATCCCGAGATCGCCAAGAGCCAGGAATTCGCCACGGCCGCTCTACATGACGGGCTGAAATATCCGGCTCTCCTGCAGCGCATCCTGGCGCTCGGAATCAGCCGCGCCAAAGCGGGCGTGTCATTGGGGTGATGACGGCTGCGATCACCCCTCATCCTTCGGGACGCGCTTCGCGCCCCTCGGGATGAGGGATGGTCGTTGCGCGGCGTTACACGATTCCCGCGGCGACCTGGCCGCGCAGGCGTTCGAGCCCGAGCAATGTCTCCGCACAGGCGGCCGCCACTTCGACGCCCTTGATCGCAAAATGCCTGCGGAAGAAATCGTAGTGCACCTCGGTCTCGTGGAATTGCTGCGGCGTCAGCACCGCGGAGAACACGGGCACCTCGGTACGCAGCTGCACGTCCATCAACGCCTTGATCACGGTGTCGGCGACGAATTCATGGCGGTAGATGCCGCCGTCGACGACGAGGCCGGCCGCGACGATCGCGGTGTAGCGCCGCGTCTTGGCGAGGATCTGCGCATGCAGCGGGATCTCGAACGAGCCCGGCACCTCGAACACGTCGACATGATTGAGGTGGCGCGCTTCTGCCTCCTTCACGAAGGCGATACGGGCCTCCTCGACCACGTCGCGGTGCCAGCAGGCCTGCACGAAGGCCACCCGCTGCGGTTTCGCGAAGCGCGGGTGGTCGGGCGCCGGGTCCTGTGGAACCGGCGGTGGCGTTTGGGTTGGTTGGGAGGTTTCGGCTTGGGGATCTTGCAACATCTGATTCATGGCTTTCCTCAGTTAAGGACCAGAATCAGGGCACACGGAACGACAAACAGCCGCATCCTGCGATGCGTCTGCCACCGACCGTTCTCTTTCATCCGGACTTTAACCGTCGGCTTCGGAGTTGCACCGAATCTGCTGACCCTTCCCCGCAGCAACAGGCTTTGAGGAAGGCGCTCGCGGGCTTGGGCCTTACGGCCCTTACCGCCGGTGGGGACTTTCACCCCGCCCTGAGAACATCGGCCGTCCGGAATGAACGGCCTGACCGAAATATGACGCCGGTTCGGGGCCGCGGCAAGCGGGTTCCGCATGGGAAAATCGCATGGTCCCATACCGCGAAGGCGGTCCAGGGGGCACGCCGCGGAATTAACGATCGGGGGCGGCCCCAAATCCGATTCCGATTTGTTCTTCCCGTTAATAATTGTGGCCGAGATGAGCTGTGGACGAACGAGTCCTGACTTGTGGACGGACTCGGCAGCCAGTTGCGCAGATTCCGCAAATCACATCAGTTGATCCGCGACAAGCCCGCGCTGATCCGAACGGATCGCCTTAGCAAATTTAAGGGAGCGCGCGCCGGACCAACCGCGTGCGTATCAAAGACAACAAAAAGGCAAGAGGTCGAGACGGCATGTCCCTGCTCGAAGGCACTATCGATTCCAAAAACCATCCGCTCGCGGTGGTCGAGGATATCGCTGCCAGCAACAACTGGCCGTTCGAACGCTCCGGCGAAGACGAACTCACGATTGTCTCCAAGGGACAATGGACCGACTACCAGATCTCCTTCACCTGGATGGGCGAGATCGAGGCGCTGCATCTGGCCTGCGCATTCGACATGAAGATTCCGGTTGCGCGGCGATCTGAGGTCCAGCGGCTCGTCGCCGCGGTCAACGAGCAGCTGTGGGTCGGGCACTTCGACCTGTGGACCACCACCGGCATGATCATGCACCGGCAGGCCCTGGTGCTGCCGGGCGGGCTCATCGCCTCCACCGGCCAGTGCGAAGCCATGCTCGCCGGCGCCATCCACGCCTGCGAACGCTATTTCCCGGCGTTCCAGTTCGTGGTGTGGGCCGGCAAGTCCACGGCGGAAGCCATGGACGCGGCCATGTTCGACACGGTGGGCGAGGCTTAAGGCCTCTCAGCAAGTGAGGGAGCCACACCTCCCTCCTCATCGTCGTCCTGGCGAAAGCCAGGACCATATCGCGAGGTCTCTCCGTGTCTCGCGGTGCTTGTTGCCCTGCCATCCTTCCACTAGAACCAGCCGTGGTAATGGGTCCTGGCCCCCCGTGCGCAATTGCGCACTAGGCCAGGACGACGGCGGTGGCGACAGCGATGGCGAACAGCACTCTCCAAAACATCACCGGCACCATCCTGCTCGCCGGCGCCGGCAAGATGGGCGGCGCGATGCTGACCAGATGGCTTTCGGGTGGGCTCGACCCGCGCCGCGTCGCGGTGATTGATCCTCACATCTCGGCCGAGATCACCGCACTTGCCGCCAAGGGGGTTGCGCTCAATCCTGATGTGACCACGGCGGGCCAGGTCGAGACGCTGATCGTCGCGGTGAAGCCGCAAATGTTCCGCGAGGCCGGCGCCAAGCTGAAGCCATTCGTCTCCGACAAGACCGCGGTGGTGTCGATCATGGCGGGAACCACGATCGCCTCCCTCGAGGAGGTCTGCGGCGGCGCGGTGGTGCGCGCGATGCCGAACACACCGGCCGCGATCGGTCGCGGCATCACGGTGGCTGTCGCCGCGAACAATGTCAGCGCACAGCAACGCGCGGTGGCCGATGCGCTGCTACGCGCCACCGGCTCGGTCGAATGGGTCGACGATGAGAGCCTGATGGACGCGGTGACCGCGGTGTCCGGCTCGGGCCCGGCCTATGTGTTTCTGCTGGCCGAAGAGCTCGCGCGCGCCGGTGTCGAGGCGGGATTGCCCGAGGCGCTCGCGACAAAACTCGCGCGCGAAACCGTCGCCGGCTCCGGTGAACTTCTCCACCAGTCGGAGCTTGCCTCCGGCACGCTGCGCCAGAACGTCACCTCGCCCGGCGGCACCACGGCTGCGGCACTCGGCGTGCTGATGGGCGAGCCCGGCCTGCGCGATCTGATGATCCGTGCGATCGCGGCGGCGACGAAACGGTCGAAGGAATTGGCGAAGTAAGGAAGCTATCCCCTCATGGTGAGGAGGCGCGAAGCGCCGTCTCGAACCATGCAGGCCCGGCTCTCGCCTGTGGCGATCCTTCGAGACGACCGCGGCGCGGTCTCCTCAGGATGAGGGCGGAGCAAGCGGCTCCTAGCTCGTCCCC
Organism: Bradyrhizobium sp. JR4.1; assembly: GCF_040548605.1. Classification (NCBI taxonomy): domain Bacteria; kingdom Pseudomonadati; phylum Pseudomonadota; class Alphaproteobacteria; order Hyphomicrobiales; family Nitrobacteraceae; genus Bradyrhizobium; species Bradyrhizobium sp. JR4.1. The sequence continues at coordinate 7,331 of NZ_JBEPRY010000040.1, read as the reverse complement.
AGCCGCTTGTTGAACATCGCGACATTAATGAGCCCGCGCGCGTGGCGGCCTTCGCCGAGTTTTCGCGAGCCCTCGAAGGCCTCGACCTCGAAGCGGATGACGCGGCGCTCGACCGCGACCACCTTCGCGGTAGTCCGCACCGTCGCACCGACGAGAGCTGCTGCAAGATGGCGGATGTCGACCTCGGTGCCGACGGTGACCCAGCCGGGCTGAAGGACGCTACGGATCGCATCGCCCGACGTCATCTCCATTTCCAGAATCATCATCGGCGTCGCATAGACCATCGGCATGCCGGGCACGAAATGCCCGACCGTGCGCTCCACCGGCACCACCAGCGTGCGCTCGGCGCTCATGCCGGCCTTGATGAAGTCGCGTGCGTCCATGGGGCCTCCCCCGTCGTCCTGGACAAGCGAGCAAAGCGAGCGCCGATCCAGGACCCATTACCCCGACACAACATTTTTATGCGCGGTCTGAACTCAACCTGCTGCAACAACTGCCGCTTGGGGTAATGGGTCCTGGCCCCCGTGCGCAATTGCGCACTAGGCCAGGACGACAGTTGCGTTTGCAGCTACAGCGGTGGCTACTTCTTCGCAGCCGCCGCGCGCTCCACGAACGTCTTGCCGCCCTTCATCTTATGGGCAAGCGGGGCTTCGTTGATCTGGATGACGACCGCGTCGGCATCGACGCCGAGATTCTTCACCAGCGCCTGGGTGATGTCGCGCATCATGCCGGCCTTCTGCTCGTCGGTGCGGCCCACGGCCATGCTGACAGTGATCTCAGGCATTTTTCTCTCCCTATGCTGTCGTCATGGCCGGGCTTGTCCCGGCCATCCACGTTCTCTTCCATCAAACAAGGCGTGGATGCTCGGGACAAGCCCGGGCATGACGCCTGCCGGCATAGCTATCCCCACTTTACGTCATGGCGCGCCAACACCTCGCGCACTTTGGCGACGAGGTCGGCCTCGCTGCACGAGAACTGCGCCGGGCGGCTCTCCCGCCATTCCTGGTTGGAAGCGATCGCGGCCGCCGCCTTCGCGCCCTCGATCAGATCCTTGATCTGCACCTCGCCACGCGCTTTTTCATCGGAGCCCTGGATGATGACGCAGGGCGCATTGCGGCGGTCGGCATATTTGAGCTGGTTGCCCATGTTCTTGGGATTGCCGAGATAGAGTTCGGCGCGGATGCCGGCGGTTCGCAACGATGCGACCATCTTCTGGTAGTCGGCGACGCGCTCGCGCTCGAACACGGTGACAACGACGGGGCCGAACTCTGGCTTCGTGTCGAGCTTGCCAAGCAGCGTCAGCGCGGCCTGAAGCCTGGACACGCCGATCGAGAATCCGGTCGCCGGCACCGGCTCGCCGCGGAAGCGTGAGACGAGGCCGTCATAACGGCCGCCACCTCCAACGGAGCCAAAGCGGACGGGACGGCCCTTCTCGTCCTTGGTCTCGAGCAGCAGTTCGACCTCGTAGACAGGGCCCGTGTAGTATTCGAGGCCGCGCACGACGGAGGGGTCGATACGGATGCGGTCTGCGCCGTATCCCGAAGCCGTCACCAGTTTGGCGATTTCTTCCAGCTCGCTCACGCCGGCCTGACCGACTTCGCTCTTGGCGAGATAGGTTTCCGCCGCGGCGATCGCCTCTTTCCAGTCGTCGTGCGGTTTGGTGATGGCGAGAACGACGTCAGCTTCCGACGCGCTCAAATTGGCGCCCTTCGTGAAGTCGCCCTTGCCTTCTTCGCCGCCATCCCATCTGCCGGGACCGAGCAGCTTGCGAACTTCCTCGGCGGGAAACTTGTCGAGCTTATCGATCGCGCGCAACACGGTCAGTCTGCGTGCTGCGTTCTCTTCGCCACCGAGCCCGATTGCTTCCAGAACGCCGTCAAGCACCTTGCGATTGTTCACCCTCACGACATACGAGCCGCGCGCAACGCCCAGCGCCTCCATCGTGTCGGCCGCCATCATGCAGATCTCGGCATCGGCCGCCGGTGTTGCCGAGCCCACCGTGTCCGCGTCGAACTGCATGAACTGGCGGAATCGGCCGGGGCCGGGCTTCTCGTTGCGGAAGACGTAACCGACGCGATAGCTGCGATAGGGCAATACAAGACCGTCGGTACCGTAGCGCTCGCCAACGTAGCGCGCGAGCGGCGCGGTCAGGTCGTAGCGCAAGCTGATCCACTGCTCGTCGTCGTCCTGGAACGAGAACACGCCCTCGTTCGGACGATCCTGGTCGGGCAGGAACTTGCCGAGCGCATCGGTGTATTCCATCGCCGGCGTTTCCACGGGCTCGAACCCGTAGAGCTCGTAGACGGTCCGGATCTTCTCCACCATCTCCCGCGTCGCCCGGATCGCGGCGGGATCGCGATCCTCGAGCCCGCGCGGCAGGCGCGCCTTCAGTTTCTGGGGTTTTTTGGATTTTTCGGCCATGCGCGGCATTTACCAGCCGACGCGCGAGGCGGCAACTGCCGGGTAGGCTCTTACGGCTGCTCCATCCGCGCCCGGAGCGCGTCGGCATCCGCTTTCGGCAACGACTTCAGCGTTGGCTTGATGGTTTCGCCGCCGACGATCTTGCCGTTGCGCATGAACATCCAGTCCGAGATGTCGGCTTCAGTGAATTCGACCTTGTCGCCTGCCCGCTTGCCGGGCAGATCGCGTGGCTCGTTGGCGAAGAGGCCGGAATAGGCCCCGTTGGGTATCTTCTTCACCTCGGCCATCCAGATGTGCTCACCGCCTTTGCGGGTCGAAAAGTGCACCTTCAGGGCATGCCCTGTCTCCGACGGCTTCGGCGCCTCATAGGAGGCCCAGAATGTCGGCAGCGTGCCGCGGGCGCGCGCGATCGCGGTGTTCATCTCCGGATCGGTGGTGCGCACGTCGACAACGGGCGAACGTCCCTCAGCGGAGACATCCGGCTGGGGGCCGATGGTCAGAATGCCAAAGACGGTGACGCCGGTGATCGCGGCGAGAACGACCCATTTCAGGGGTTGGGGAAGAGTGGATGCCATGATCGCGATGTCCAGATGACTCGATGTTCGAGTATTCGAGGTCTCGGACTTTGTCGCACGATCATCGTGTCGCGTTCATGGCGCCTCTCTCTCCCCGCGCGCGGGGAGAGAGAGGGCAAAAATCAAGACAGATTGCGGATCCAGTTGTGCGGATCGTTGGTGCGGCCGTACTGGATGTCGACGAGTTGCTTGCGCAGGCCCATGGCGACCGGGCCCGCGGCGCCGCCGCTGATCTCGAAATCGCCGCTCACCGAGCGCACCGTGCCGATCGGCGAGATCACGGCGGCGGTGCCGCAGGCAAACGCTTCCTTCAGCTTGCCGCTTGCCGCATCCTTGCGCCACTGGTCGAGCGAGTACGGCTCCTCGCGCACGGTCTTGCCGGCATCTTTGGCCAGCGCGATGATGGAATCGCGGGTGATGCCGGGCAGGATGGTGCCGAGCGGCGGGGTCGAGAGCGAGCCGTCGTCGAACACGAAGAACACGTTCATGCCGCCGAGCTCTTCGATATAGCGGCGCTCGATCGCATCGAGGAACACGACCTGGTCGCAGCCGTGCTGGATCGCTTCGGCCTGGGCGCGCAGGCTCGCGGCATAGTTGCCGCCGCATTTGACGGCGCCGGTGCCGCCGACCGCGGCGCGCGTGTAATTCTCGGACACCCAGATCGAGACCGGCGCAGGGCCGCCCTTGAAGTAGGAGCCGACCGGCGAGGCGATCACCGCGAAAATGTATTCGGACGACGGCTTGACGCCGAGGAAGGTCTCGCTCGCGATCATGAAGGGGCGCAGGTAAAGGCTGCCCTCGCCGCCCGGCATCCAGGCGCGGTCGATGCGCACGATTTGCTCGACCGCCTCGATGAAGACGTCTTCGGGGAGCTGCGCCATCGCCATGCGGTCCGCCGAGTCCTTGAAGCGCCGTGCATTGGCGTCGGGGCGAAACAGGTTCACGCCGCCGTCGTCGCGCTTGTAGGCCTTGAGGCCTTCAAAAATTTCCTGGGCGTAGTGGAGGACGGCGCCGGCCGGATCGATCTGGAAATTGGCGCGGGCCTCGACACGCGCCTCGTACCAGCCGCCCTTGGCCTGGTTGTAGCGGACCACCGCCATGTGGTCGGTGAAGACGCGCCCGAAACCGGGATCGACCAGCTTGGCGACCCGATCCTTCTCGGGGGTCGGATTGGATGCGGGCTGGATGTCGAATTTCATGCTCATGTCCTTGCCTCCCGCTGCCGGTGGCGGTGCCGTTGTGGCACCCACCTGCCCTGATTTGGGCCCGGCTGGCTCGATTGGTTTCTGGCCGGACCGCCGCCAGCCTTGTTACGGCCGGTTTCCGTGGCCAGCATGTCACCGAGGACATGCTTTTGCGGAAGACGGAAGTCCAGTATGTTTTGCCGAAATGCCGTTCGACAATCGCACGGTAGATCTGCTCCGGCCGTCGCCGCCCGTCCGGCCCACTGCGGCGGCCTTGCTTCGATGCCCACCCGACGCGAAACGATCTAAAATTTCGTGCGGGCTGATCGTTTTGTAACATTGAGACCAAGATACGTCAATATGCCTGACATAAATTTCGCGACTCCTTCTCAAGACGCTGCCGGGCCGCGGCCGGCCGCAGACGACGGAGGCAATTTGCGCTGGGATATCATCGAACTGCTGTTCTTCGCTTATCGCGATTTCGTCGGCGATCCCGACCAGGAGCTGGAGGCGTTCGGCTTCGGCCGGGCCCATCACCGCGTCATGCACTTTGTCTATCGTTATCCCGGCCTCAAGGTCGCCGACCTCCTCGACGTCCTGCGTATCACCAAGCAATCGCTCGGCCGGGTGCTCAAGCAGCTCCTGGACGAGGGCTATATCGTGCAGAAGACCGGCGACAATGATCGCCGCCAACGCCTGCTGTTTGCGACACCGAAGGGCGAGGCGCTGGTGCAGAAGCTCGCCGGCCTGCAGACCACGCGCATCACCAAGGCACTCGCCGAGATGGCGCCGCAGGATGCCGAGACCGTCAAGCGCTTCCTGCGCGCGATGATCGACCGCGACGATCCGGACAAGGTGCTGGAGACGATCTTTGCCACCGTCAATCAGGACAAGGAGTGACCGTGCCGCTCGCTGCAACGCTCGCACGCCCGCCGGCACGCCCCGCCGACGATGCCCCGCATCTCCTGCTGGTCGACGACGACCGCCGCATCCGCGATCTGCTCTCGCGCTTCCTTGCCGGCGAAGGCTATCGCGTCTCGACCGCCGCGAGCGCCAGCGACGCCCGTTCCAAGCTTTTGGGCCTGCACTTCGACCTCTTGATCCTGGATGTCATGATGCCCGGCGAGACCGGCTTCGATCTCGCCCGTTTCATCCGGACCTCGTCCTCGGTGCCGATCGTGATGCTGACGGCGCGGCATGAAGCCGAAGCGCGCATCGAGGGCCTGCAGATCGGCGCCGACGATTACGTCGCGAAGCCGTTCGAGCCGCGCGAGCTTGCGCTGCGCATCAACAACATCCTCAAGCGCGCTGCGCCGCCGCCGCAGGCCGCTGCAGTGGAGAAGATCGCGTTTGGCCCGTACATCTACCACCTCGAGCGCGGCGAATTGCGCCAGGGCGAAGACGTCATTCACCTGACCGACCGCGAGCGCGAGATGCTGCGGATCCTGTCGGAGACACCGGGCGAGACCGTGCCGCGCAGCGCGCTGACCGGCAATGGCAGCGTCAACGAGCGCGCCGTCGACGTGCAGATCAACCGCCTCCGGCGCAAGATCGAAACCGATCCCGCCAATCCGCTGTTCCTCCAGGCCGTGCGCGGCATCGGCTACCGGCTGGTAGCCTCGCCATAAAACAGTAAAGCGCCACCGATGAGCACGATCGATACCGGCCTGACGCTTCTGAAGAGCGCCGCCGGCCGCGTCTCCGCCGCCAATGGCTGGATGGGCAACGCGTTCAAGGGCTGGATGCCGACCGGCCTTTATGCGCGTGCGCTGCTGATCATGATCGTGCCGATGGTGATCCTGCAATCGGTCGTCGCCTTCGTGTTCATGGAGCGGCACTGGAACACGGTGACACGCCGCCTGTCGGCCGCGGTGGTGCAGGACATCGCCGCGTTGATCGACGTCTACAAGGGCTATCCGCAAGACAAGGATCGCGACCAGATCCGCCGTATCGCGCAGCAGCGCCTCGGTCTCGTCGTCGATTTCCTCCCGGCCGGCGACATGCCGCCGCCGGGACCAAAGCCGTTCTTCTCGCTGCTCGACCAGACGCTGTCAGTGCAGCTCGGCCGCCAGATCGGGCGCTCCTTCTGGATCGATACGGTCGGCCGCTCCAACCTGGTCGAGATCCGGATTCAGCTCGACGACGCCGTGATGCGCGTGTTCGCACAGCGCAGCGCGGCTTATGCCTCGAACTCGGAGATCTTCCTGTTCTGGATGGTCGGCACGTCCTCGATCCTGCTGATCGTCGCGGTGCTATTCCTGCGCAACCAGATCAAGCCGATCCTGCGACTTGCCGACGCTGCCGAAAGTTTTGGCAAGGGCCGCGAGGCGCCGAATTTCCGTCCGCGCGGCGCGCGCGAGGTGCGGCGCGCGTCGGTCGCCTTCCTCGAAATGAAGTCGCGCATCGAGCGGACGATGGAGCAGCGCACCGCGATGCTCGCCGGCGTGAGCCACGATCTGCGCACGATCCTGACGCGGTTCAAGCTCGAGCTGGCGCTGATCGGCGACAGCCCCGAAATGGAGGGCATGCGCAAGGACGTCGACGAGATGTCGATGATGCTGGAGGACTATCTCGCGTTCGCCCGCGGCGATTCCGGCGAGCAGTCGCAGCCGACCGACATGGCGCAGGCGCTCGAGGAGCTGCGCAGCGACGCCGAACGCCACGGCCACATTGCGACCGTCGCGTTCAACGGGCTGCCCGTGGTCACGGTGAAGCCGGCCTCGTTCAAGCGCTGCCTCGCCAACCTCGTCACCAACGCCGCCCGCTACGGCAAGGCCATCGCTATCACCGGCCAGCGCGATCACCGTTATTTGACCGTGACAGTCGACGACGACGGCCCGGGTATTCCCGCGCACTTACGCGAAGAGGTGTTCAAGCCGTTCCTGCGGCTGGACAACGCCCGCAACCAGGACGAAGGCGGCACGGGTCTTGGCCTCGCGATCGCCCGCGACATCGCCCGTTCGCACGGCGGCGACATCACCCTTGGCGACAGCCCGATGGGCGGATTGAGAGCAAGCGTGCGGATACCGGTGTAGCTGCCTCTTCCCTTCTCCCCCTGTGGGCCTGTTGCGCTATTGGCTTTTGAGGCTGAAGACGTCGAGAGAGAAGGTCTGGGTCGCGACAGGCTCCGGCCAAGACTGTGATTGTCGCC
>NZ_JBEPRY010000039.1:0-45654 GCF_040548605.1 Bradyrhizobium sp. JR4.1 | reverse complement strand
TAGAGACGACCGCGGAAAGAACCATGAACCCGGCAGCGGATCATTTTTGTCTATCGGGGTTGACACCGTGCCCGCGATTAAAGAACGGACGACTAACGTGATGTCCCCGATCAGTTGCGGCCACTCTCGGCATCGCCACGGCCGTTATCACCGAAAGCGTTCTGTCGTTTCTGGGCCTTGGCTTTCCGCCGGATCTCCCAACATGGGGGCGCTTGCTTTATGGCGGGATTGAAGACATGCAGGATGACCTCTACTTGTATTGTGGCCGGGATTGCGATTTCGCTTCTAGTGCTCAGTGTCAACTTCGTCGGTGACGGCCTCAGAGATGCGCTTGATCCGCGCCTGCGAGGGTAGCACCCGTGGCTGATTCTGGAGGGGCCGAAAGATCCAAGCGGAGTGAGGTCGTCTGAACGACCCACGCGCGAAGTAATATCGATGCCGTCGCGGCGCGGCGGTTCTAAACGAAGGCTTAAAGAGTCTTCCATCTGTTGCGGCGATCTTCACGTCGCCTATGGCGCCTCGACCAATCTGATTTGCCGTTCTTGTTCAATAGCTTGGAGGCGTAACCGCCCAAATGACAACACATGGAAGATCTCTAGTATTGGCATAACGATGGGGTAGGTCGCTTGCAAAAGCGAAACTATCGCCTTCACGCAAGACCACGTGCCGGTCGCCGATCCAAAGATCGAGCTTACCCGAAACGACATACCCTGCCTCTTCACCCTGATGCGTGTAGGGTTCTTTGCCGCTTTCTGACCCGGGAGGGAAAGTACAACAGAGAAGTTCGAGCTGCCGGTCAAGGTTGGGAGACAGAAGTTCGTCAGTAATGCCCCCCACGAAGGTCAGTTTCCGTCGTGAACTTGCTCGCACAACATACTCACGCAGATCACTTTCCTCGTCCCTATTCGGGGGGAAAAACCAGCTGATTGTGACGCCCAACGCCCGGCTGATACTGTGAAGAGCTTTCACGGAGGGACTCGAGACTCCGCGTTCGATTTGACTGAGATATCCCTTTGACAAGCCCGCGGCATCACTAAGTGCGTCGAGCGTGATGCCACGCGCCCTGCGTAGGCTCTTGATTTCTCCTCCGATGCGGTCGCCGAGATTGAGTAGTTCTTCCACGTTAACGAGTTGCTCAGCCTGCTCTGCCAGGCCCTCCAGATTGGAAGGGCGCAGCATCTTCGGCGGTGTCCTGATCATGGAAATCATGTGCGCTCCTCAGCTGGCCAGTGCATGCGTCCCAGAGGTCACCTCCGCCATTTTCAGTCGCAGTTTACGCAAGACCCGGAATTGATCATTCGCACGGATTCTTTTGTAAACAAACCCCAGCAAAGTGCCATTTCATCCTTGATAAATTCACTCTTGTGGATTGTAGTGGTATAAAGTTCATCAAATGAGGCGATGACAATGGCAGGACGCATCCCCCGGCAGGCCGAAGTCGTGATCATCGGCGGCGGCATAGCCGGGTGTTCAGTGACCTATCACCTGACCAAGCTCGGCGTAAGCGACGTCGTATTGCTCGAGCGCAAGCAGTTAACCTCGGGAACGACATGGCATGCCGCGGGTCTCGTGACGCAGTTGCGCGCCACCCGAAACATGACGGAGCTCGCCAAATACACCGGCGAATTGTTTCACAGTCTCGGTCCCGAGACTGGACAGCAGACAGGCTTCAAGCAGAACGGGGCTCTGCGGCTCGCGAAAACTCCCGGCCGTCTCGAGGAATTGCTGCGTGGGGCTTCGATGGGGCGGAATTTTGGCCTTGAGATGCATGCAGTCTCGCCTCCAGAGATCAAGGAGCGCTGGCCGCTCCTCAATCTTGACGGCATTATCGGTGGGATCTGGGCTCCCAAAGATGGCCAAGTGAATCCTGCCGACGTTACGCAAGCCTTTGCGAAGGGCGCGCGTATGGGCGGTGCCAAGATCATCGAGAACCTATCCGTCGACCGGATCCTAATTGAGCACGGATGTGCCACTGGCGTCTCGACCGAGGAGGGCGCCATTCGCTGCAAGAAGGTCGTCATTTGTGGCGGTATGTGGTCACGAGACCTTGCCGCAAAACATAAGATTTCCTTGCCTCTCCATGCAGCAGAGCACTTCTACGTCGTCACTGAGGCGATTCCCGACCTGCAGCGCGAACTGCCGGTACTGTTCGTGACCGATGAGGAGGCTTACTACAAGGAAGATGCTGGCAAGTTGCTAGTTGGATGCTTCGAAAAGGAGGCGAAGCCTTGGGCGCGCGATGGTATACCGGCCGACTTCTGTTTCGACTCGCTACCTGAAGATTTCGATCACTTCGAACGAATCCTCAATATGGCGATCAACCGAGTTCCGGTCCTTGCCGATACCGGCATACAGCTGTTTTTCAACGGCCCCGAGAGCTTTACACCTGACAATCGATACCTTCTTGGTGAGACGTCTGAGGTGTCGGGGCTCTTCACGGCTTCCGGATTCAATTCGGTAGGCATTCTCTCGTCCGGCGGAATCGGAAAGGCGCTCGCCTCTTGGATCAAGGAAGGCCACGCACCTCTCGATCTTGCGGATGTCGATGTTCTCCGCATGCAACCGTTCCAATCGAATAAGTCGTATCTTTACGATCGAACGAAGGAGGCCCTTGGCCTGCTCTTTGATATGCATTGGCCCTACCGTCAATACGCGACGGCCCGCGACGTTCGTCAAAGCGTCTTCCACGATCGGTTGAAAGCACTCGGTGCGGTGATGACGGAGGCTGCCGGATGGGAGAGGCCTGGATACTTCTCCCCGGACGGAAAGACGAAGAAAATCGAATATTCGTATGGTCGACAGAATTGGTTTGATATTGTCGGCCAAGAGTGCCTTAACGCAGCCGAGCACGTCGCCCTGTTCGATCAGAGTTGCTTCGTCAAGTTTATGGTGGACGGGCGGGATGCCTGTGCAGTTCTCAACCGAATTTGTGCCAACAATGTGGATGTGCCCGTTGGCAAGCTTGTTTACACGCAATGTCTGAATGAGCGTGGTGGGATCGAAGCTGACACCACAGTCACTCGGCTTGCCGAAGATTCCTACCTGGTTGTGACCGCAGCGACATCGCAAACACGCGACCTCGCTTGGTTGCGACGCAACACTCCAGACAAGGCCCATGTTTTTATCCGAGATGTGACTTCGGGATTGCCAATGCTCGGCCTTATGGGACCAAATGCGAGGGCGTTGCTTGAGCGGCTTTCTGGTTGCGACCTCTCGAATGGGACCTTCCCGTTCGCAACCAGCCAGGAAATCGAGATCGGTTACGCGAAACTACGCGCAAGCCGCGTTACTTATGTGGGCGAACTCGGGTGGGAGCTCTACGTCCCGGCCGAATTCGCGGCGCATGTCTTCGACAGGCTCGTTGAAGCTGGCGCTGACTACGGCTTGGCGCAGGCGGGCTACTTTGCTCTTGGCTCTATGCGTATGGAAAAAGGCTATCGTCACTGGGGCCATGACATCGGGCCGGAAGATACACCATATCAAGCTGGCCTCGGCTTTGCCGTGAAACTGGAGAAGCCCGGGGGATTTATTGGCCGCGAGGCATTGCTGCGACAGAAAGATCACGGTCCCGTATGCCGCCGTCTCGTCCAACTCAGAATGATCGAACCGGACGCTCCGCTTATCTACCATCAGGAGCCCATATGGGCTGATGGTCGCTTGATCGGATCTATAACATCTGGCGCTTATGGACATCGCGTCGGGGCTTCCCTCGCAATGGGCTACGTTGAGAACGACCAAGGGATCGACTCCTCGTTTCTATTAGCATCCAAATTCGAGATCGAGGTGGCGGGTCGGCGTCATCGAGCAGTAGCCCAGCTCGCTGCGCACTATGACCCATCCAATTCCAAGATCACTGCGTAGGGTCCGCGACAGAACTCGCATCAGAAACCGATATCTTGTGCGATTTCACTTCGGAGCAAAGCATCCAGAGCGAACCGCTTCATGATCAGATACAGTTGTGCCGCTTTGGCGGCATGAGCCTCAACACGACGCCGTCCGGATCAAGGTGACCCTCAATGACGTGAAACCGGAGATGATGCGATGCCGTGTCGTGCCGCTCACGCTGCGCGTTGATCGGCTGCATCTGACGCTTCAGGCGGCGTTCGGCTCGACGAATAGCCATCTCTTCGAGTTCCTGGCCGGGGAACGATGTTGGGGCATCCCTGATCCCGACGGTCATTTTGGCCGCCAGCCCATCGATGCCCGCAAGACGCGGCTCTCCAATATCGTTCAAGAGACGGGCGCCAAGACGGCGACGGCTGGGATCATATGATCAAGCTCGAAAAATGGTTCGACAACACGACGAGGATTGAGGGACTTCCCCTGCTGCTCGAGGCTGCCCTCCAGAGGAGATGTTGGAGGTGCGCCCGGGTATGCCGACTACCTCGGTGCCATCGGCGACCCTACTCATCCAGAACACGAAAATGCGCCTCTGGGGGCCTGAACAGTTCGATCCCAACGTCATCGACCGAAAGGCGCTGGAGGCCGCCGTCAACACATTGTCGGGAATATGGAACCCGCGACGGCGCACCACGCGCTCAAAATAGCCGTCAAGCGCCAATCAACGGGCCGCAGACCTACGCTTACGTGTAAGCGCTTAGGCGGGACCCTTATTGGGGCTGGCTTGACGATTTGCGGAATCGCCGGGGCATGAGGTCTTCGATCCTGCTAAGAGGATGGCCCTCGATGATCGCCTCGAGTGTTTCGGCGATGTAGGCAGCCGGGTTGACGTCGTTGAGCTTGCAGGTGGCGACGATCGACGCGAGCAAGGCCCAGTTTTCGGCTCCGACCTCATGACCGGCGAAGAGCGCATTTTTCCTGGTCAGGCAGACTGGCCGGATGGCGTTCTCGACCGGGTTGGTGTCGAGCTCGAGGCGCCCGTCTTCGAGGAAGCGGGTCAGCCCTTGCCGGTGATTGAGCGCGTAGCGGATGTCCTCCGCGAGCGTCGAACCGCTGGAGATCATCGACAGCTGCTTCTCGAACCAAGGCTTTAAGGCGGCCACCATGGGCAGCGAGTGCTCCCTGCGGGGCCAGCCGGATGTCCGGCGATGAACCGCATACCATGGCTTCGATGGCGTAAAGCTGTGCGATGTGCCGAACCGCGGCCTCGGCGATCGGCGATTTGCTGTTGCGGGCCAATTTGACGAAGCGGCGGCGCAAAAGGCTCCAGCAATGCACGAGCGTCCACGGCCCCTGCGATCGAGCAACTTCGGTCAGCCGGTCATAACCGTCATAGACATCGCATTGCAGGAAGCGTTCGCCAAAGCCATCCAGGAACTGCTCCGCGAAGACACCGCTGCGACGGGGGCATATCGGAACAGCACGATCGGAGGACTTGGGCCGCTGTGGCCGCGGTCGTCGGAGACGATCGCCCAGAAGTAGCCCTTCTTCGTTTGGCCTCGCCCGGGGTCGAGCACCGGCGACGTGGTTTCGTCCATGAACAGACGATCCGCCATGGCCAGTCGGCGGCGCATGTGGTCCGCGATCGGCTGAAGATGGAAGCAGGCGCGGCCGGACCCAGTTGCCCAGTGTCGCCCGATGAAGCCGAAACCCCTGGCGCGCATAGCTCTCGGCCTGACGGTAAAACGGCGTATGGTCGCCAAACTTGGAGACGATCACGTGCGCAATGGCCGCTTCGGTCGGCAGCCCACTGGGCACGACGTGCTCCGGTGCGTGGGCCTGCACGGCGGGGCCCGAGCGGCGGCGACAAATGTATTTCGGGCGGCGCGTGACCAGCACCCGCCATTGCGCCGGGATCACGTCGAGGCGTTTGCTGACGTCCTCGCCGATCTTCGTCATGGCGCCGCAACCGCGTGCTCGCAGGCTCGATGATCCGTTCCACCTGCGGCAAATGGGAAGGCAAGCAGCCGCGATTGCGATGAGAACCTTGATCCGGCGCGCTCCGCGATCGGCCCTTGATCACAGCCTCGGCTCTCTCCTGCGCCGCGTCCAGGATGCCCAGGAATGCGGTCCCGTTCCACGCCAGCATGCCGCAGTGCTCGGGCCGGTCAAGGCCAAGCCGTGCGGTGGCCGCAAACGCGGCCCAAGGCCGCCTGCTTTGCGCCAAAAGCGCTTTCCGTTGTTTATTTTCGTCGCGCAGCCTGAGCGGGCATCAGGCGGCGCTGGCGACGTCGGAAGAGGCGCGGCGTCGGTTGGAGGTCATTTCTCGGCGAATTGCGACGCGAGAAGTTTGTCGCGATGTCCGAGAAGCTGCGGCCAGATCAGTATCACTTACCGCTGGAAAACGTGGAGATCGCGCAAGCGCCGCAATGCTCATGCGCTATTTCGAGCACATCGCCACTGCGCCTGCCACGTTCAAAATAGCTCCCGAGTCATTCTGCCGCAGTTATCCAGCCGCCTGGGGACGCCGCGCTTCTTCCGGGCGGACTAACATCCAATCCAGTCCTTCGAACAGGGCTGCGAACATCGCTGGCGATATGCGCATGACGCCCTCTGCGATCGTTGGCCAAACGAACTTGCAGCCTTCGAGGCGCTTGTGAACTAACACCAGGCCCGTTCGATCCCAGACCAAAATCTTGATCCGGTCCGCTCGTTTCGATCGGAACACGAAAGCTGCGCCGCTGAACGGGTCGAGGCGACGCATCTCCTGCACCTTCGCCGCAAGTCCATCGTGGCCACAGCGGAAGTCGATCGGCCCCGTCGCGATGTAAATCTTCAGATCCGCACCAGCCGCGATCATCGTGACGCTCGTACCGCGCGGATCACCCGGGACAGCTGCTCGGCATCAATGGTCATATCCGTTCGCAGCACGACATCGCCGATCGCGATCTCAAGCTTGATCCGGAACCTGACGCTCCTTCAACGCACCTTCCACGACCAGCGGCGCGAATGTCGGCTGCGACGCCTCGCACGGCGGCAACATGCCTTGCTGTCGAAACCGCGGTCGCCAATCGTAGATCTGCCAGCGCGTCGCTCCGTGCTTGCGCGCCACCTCGGACACCTGGGCACCGGGTAACAGACTCTCGGCGACGACCCGAGCGCTCTCAGTTTCCGCCGTACGCGGCGCCCCGATGGTCCTTCAAGAACCTCCAGCAGGCTCACCGACCCCGTCGTTGAGCCGTCCAAATGGACGTCCTTTTTGCTGTCCAATCTCATTCCCAACCTCCGTCCAAGCCGGAGGCTTCTTTCGCACAGCTATGCCGATCCCGAAGCAAGGGTTCCGGCTAAGCGCTTACATCTGGGTGAGCAGATTGCGGAATGTATCGCCGCCTAGAAACCGCTACTTGCGGGCCTGCCGCCCCAGAGCTTAAGCTCAACTACGCTTCATAGCGCGCACATCGCTCTGGTGCTTGGAAACGACCATCAAGCTCGGAATCGAGGGCTGATGCCGTCGCGAGGCTGAACATACCGAGCCTGATTCCACGTCTCCCGTCGGCCGGCTCCGGTGAAGAACTCCAGCCGCTGCACCGGGGCGTGATAACACACTGTCAATCGTGTGTGAAACAGACGTTGGCGAACAGAAGGGGCCTTTGGAAGCGCTTACCCGAACGTCCGTAAGCATTCTTGAGGACTTTATTCGCAGCACCGCATGTGGGGATCCGGAAGATTGGCTATCAGAGATGATAGCTGGCCAGGCCAGGAGCAACACGCTTTAGATTGGCTCATCATGCGGGCTACGATGCGAACAGCGGTGCGGCAGCAAACACTGGTGATGGCGCAACGATCTCGCCGTCTGTCAGGAGACAAGGAGACTTTCGATATGCCTCAGGATGACTACGGCTATGAGAAAAGTGATTGGCTTTTCATTGGCCCTTCCGAGATCAACGGATTTGGTCTGTTTTCGAGGAAAACAATAGCGAGCGGCGGTGTCGTGGGGAGACTCGGCGGCGCGATTCGACGGACGGCCAACAAGAGAACCATACAGATCGACCGTGATCGGCACCTTTGTAGTGATTTTATCGACTTCGTTAATCATAATTGTCGCCCGAGCGCTTATGTCCGAGTCGAATCCGAAACCATTGTTCTGAACGCCATCTCGGAGATTAGTAGTGAGACCAGCGAAATATCGATTGATTATAATTGCTCGGAGTACTCTCTCGCCGAGAGCTTCATGTGTCGATGCTGCCGAAAAGCAAATCACGTCGCTGGATACAGATATTTGATCGAGACAAATCAAAAGGACTATTTGCTTCGCATACGCCGTTTTACACTGTCGCATCTCTTGCAAATGGCAGAGGAGGTTGGGACCACGTTGCCCAAAGCAAAATCCCACTAAGACGGCCACCAAAGAATCCAATGTGCCACCGTGACCTTGCCCCGCATTGGAGGCAATAGCTTCACTCGTTTCGGGATTTCGTCCCATGGGTTCATCGCCTTGCCCTCTGCCGGCCTGCGCCGGTCAAATCGTTTTGGCGGTCACTGCGTCACTGCGGCATCGCCAATGGCGGCGGGACGCCGATAAAATGTGAGCGTCACGATAGGATCACCGGTGCCCGGGCTTGACTTGCGCGGAATGCTCTGGATAGCGCGGTTCGCAGCTGCGCGAGAAGCTGCGGAAGATCGAGGCGTTGTTCGTGGGGGCCGGAACTGCTGGTGAGCGCCTTGCGGCGGAAGTTGCGCTGCAGCGGGTGCGGGCCCGGGTCGAGGAACTCGCTCGCCACGATCCACCGATCGAACAGTAATTCTCACTTCCCGACCAGTGGTCTCGGCACCCTTTTTCTGGCGCTTTGCCGCCGATATGGGCTGCGGCCGTTTCGTTATCGCCGGCAGCGACGCAACACGGTGATGGTCCGTGCGTCACGGGGCTTCGTCGATCGAGTCCTGCTGCCGGAGTTCACCGAGCTGGAGGGCGCGCTGCAAGGAGGTGACGCTGCGCGTGATCCGCGAAGAGATCTACGACGACGCGAGCGATGCGCAGGAAGTTCCAGACCGTCGAACTGATCAGGCGGCGAGCTTTGCCTGCGAACTATCGCGCTCGGCCTTCCAATTCCACGGCAACAGCATGTGCAGCTGATTGATCGTTGTACGTCCGGAGACGATGCGCTCGAGAACATCGGTCAGATAGTGCCGCGGGTCGATGTCGTGCAGCTTTCCCGTGCTGATGAGCGATGCGAGGGTGGTCCAGGTTTCGGCGCCGCCCTCACTGCCGGCGAACAAGTAATTCTTCTTTCCCAGGCCTATCGGCTTGATGCTGCGTTCGACCGTATGCTGTCGATCTCGATGCGCCTATCATCATGAAGCGCGTCAGGCCTTCTCATGGTTGAGGGTGTAGCGGGTCGCCTTGCCAAGGCCGGATTTCTTCGAGACTTCCAGTACCCGCGCCTCGAGCCAGGGTTTGAAGTCCTCGATCAACGGCCCGTTGTCGGTCTGCCGCACTGCAGCCCGATGCGCCGCCGGCAGACCGCGGATGCGATCCTCGATGGCGTAGAACATCGTAATCCGTTGCAGCGCTTCCGCAGCAATCGGCGACTTCGTCGCGACGTGAACGTCCCAGAACTTCCGCCGCGCATGCGCGAAGCAGAACGCCAACTGCACCAGATGGCCGCCGTTCTTGATCAGGCCCTTGTAGTCGGCATAGCCGTCGACCTGCAGGATGCCGTGGTAGCCCCCGAACAGCTGCTTGGCGCGGATCGCCTTGCGATCCTCAGCAAACATGTAGATTACCGCCGGCGGTGCCGGGCCGCCCCACGGACGGTCATCGGTGGCGATCGCCCAGAACGGGCAGACTTTGGTCCTGCCACGGCCGGGATCGAGAACTGGCAGCGGCGTCTCGTCCCTGTATCGCGCAACAGCGTGTGAAGCGGCTTCGGCCACCAGGCGGCGCGGCCCATCCACGAGGCCAGCGTCTGCCGATCGAGCGTGATGCCTTGCGCGGCGAACATCTGTTCCTGCCGATACAGCGTCAACTGGTAGCCGTATTTCATCACGGCGATGTGGGCCAGCAAGGCTTCCGTCACCATCCCGCCATCGATCGCCTGCGCCGGCGCAGGTGCCTGCATCACACCCTGGCGGCATCCCCGGCAGCCATACCGCGGACGCACAATGCGCTTGACCCGGTACTGCATCGAAACTACGTCGAAGGCTTCCTTGACGGTCTCCCCGATCTTGTGCAGCCGCTCGCCGCAGCAAGGGCAGATGCGGCTCTCGACATCGATTACGACATCGATGCGCGGCAAATGCTCCGGAAGCTTCACCCGCTTGCGTCGCGCCGGCCTCTTTCCAGGGCCCTCCGCTCCATCAGGCAGCCTGCCTCCGGTTACGTCGTCGTTGATCGCGGCACGAGCCGCCTGTGCCGTGATGGTGAAGAGAGGCAGCTGTCCGGGATCCAGTGTCTCGGAGCGGGGACCGAAGATCGTGCGCTTGAACTGGGACAGGATCATCAGGAGCTTGTCGTTCTCCTGAACCGCAGCGTCGCGTTGGGCGATCGCCGCATCACGCTCGGCCGAAAGCGTGCTGCATTCCGCCGACAACGCCGCAAGCCTTGACGACAGCGCCATCACGGTGTGTCGGAGCAATGCTGGATCGGAAGGCAAATCACTCATGCAGAGTGATTTTACAACAACTCCGCATGAGTGACGAGCTACTCTTGATACGGATCAACCAGCTCGCGCTGGCTGATCCACAAACCCGCATCGGCACACGCTTCCAGTCTGAGCCATCGAGCAGCACCGAGAGTTGAGCATGAGATAGCGGCATGACACCGTCCTTGATCGGCGGCCAGGTGAACTGCCCTCGATTTTTTTGTAGTAAAGGACAAGGCCGCTTCCGTCCCAGGTCAGGATCTTCACGCGATCTCGGCGCTTGGCCCGGAAGACATAAAGTCCGCCGTCGTACGGATTGGCCCCAAACGCCTCGCTGACCAGCATCGCCAGTGAGTCCAACCCCCGACGGAAATCGATCGGCTGCGTCGCGATCCAGATCGACAACCCAGGTCGGAGCCCGATCATCGGCCAGCCGTCCCGACTGCCGCAAGCACCTTGCACAGCGCCCGCCGGTCGACCGTCCCTCTGACACGGATGCAAACCGCGCCGACTTGGATCTCAATTGCAGCCTGCTCTTCGCGCGACGACAATTCGCCGCCGCAGCCAGTGATCGCGACCGGCACAAAGCCAGGTGGCACATCTCCGTCCCGGCGCTCCGCGAGCTTCACCCGCGTGGTCTGACGACGCCACAGAAACAACAGGCTTGGGCTGATGAGGTGTCCTCGTGCCACCGCGGACACGCTTGCACCCGGCGCGAAACTCTCCGCGACAATTGCCGCCTTCGCATCGGTCGACCAGCGCCGACGCCGGCCCGTCCCGGTGATGATTTCGACACGCCGCAGCGTGTCGGCGCCGTGTTCGAGATAGACGTATGCCTATCCTTATCGCAATCCTTACGACTATCCTTCGACATTGTGACCTCGTGACAAACCATTCCGCGAGATCTTCTAGCCGACCAGATCAGCCCTTAGCGCGTGGTCCCTGCATGACGCTCACGATAAAGTTCCGCCCCTGTTCAGCAGCGCCCAGATGATCCGCGCCGTCTTATTGGCCTGCGCGACGGTGGTAACCTTGAAGGGGCGTCTGGCGAGAAGCGCCTTCAGCCACGGCGGCGCTCGAACGTCGTTTCCGACAACCCACAAGTCGGCCGTTGCCCCGAGAACGAGGAGAGAGCGGAGTTCTGGAGTACGCATACGCTTGACGGATGCACGCAGCGGCGGCGAGCTCTATGTTGGGCTGCATGACGGGCGGCCTGATCGGCGGGCTTGCCGGCTTGGCGCAGGCGCTTCCATTCCCAAGGCAGCAATTCGTGCAGACGTGATGCGGGAAGATCGGCGATACGGGCGAGGACCGGCCAGCCAGACCTTGGGATCGACGTCGTTGAGACGACAGGCCGTGATCATCGTCAGCATGATGGCGGCACGTCGGCGCCATGCTGGCTTCCGGCGAAGGTCCAGTTGCGCCTTCCCAACGCGATGCTTCAATGCGCCTCGGCGCAATTGTTGGTCAAACAGATTCTGCCATCGTCGAGGAAGCGGGGCGAAGTCGTCCCAGCGCCTGGGCATGTAGTTGATCGGCTTCAGGACCTCAGAGGAGCGCAAGAGCGTTTCACGCTCACGCAGCAACCGAGCGTGCATATCCTCGAGGAGCGGCTTGCTCTTTTCCTGGCGCACGGCGCGTCGGTCGTCGGCGCCGCGGCCGTTGATGGCGCGCTCGATCTCGAACTGTCAATCGGCCCTTTAATTGCGGTTTGTTGTCAAGCTACCATTCTTCCTCTCTCCAGTGACACGCCGGTAGCAATTGCTCCGTCGGAGCTGGTCAGGTTGCGGAGACGGAGCGATCGCGGATGGCGAGACGATTGCCTAGCGGGCTTGGCAATCGTCGTCGTTGGCGGCTTCGTCGGGTTGGGTTGATGTCGTAGCTGGGGTCATGGTCCTTTCCGAGGTCGCGAGCGCCTCATGATGATGTCCGGATCGGGCGCCTCAACGTTTGCAGCGGAGTGCGGGCGAACCGCCACCAGCCGATTGACCGAGGTCACCACGACCACCGTCCCAGCGGGACATCGCCAGTCCGGCGGACCGGACCAGGAACTTGCGAGCAAATATCAGATTGGCTTCGGCTGGCCCCAGTCGAACGACGTGCCATCGACCCAGATGCAGTGGAGAATCACGGCGAGCTTTCGGGCGATGGCGACCTTTGCCTTCTTCATGCCGATCCGCTTGGCGAGCTTCATGCCCCAGGCCTTTAGGGAACACCACTTTTGGGTTCGATAAAGAAGGACAGTGGCGGCCTCGAACAAGTAAGTTCGGAGAAGCCGGTCGCCCCATCGAGATATCTTTCCGTTGGTGTCGGTTTTCGCCGGATTGGCTGCGCCTCGGCGTAAGGCCGAGGTAGGCGCCGACCGTCGAAGCCGATCGGAAGCGCGAGGGGTCATCGATCGTGTGGCGGAACGTTAGGGCCGTCACGACACCGACCCCGGGACCGTCATCAGGCGACGCGCCGTGTCGTCCAGCTTTGCCAACCGGCGGACCTCGTTGTCGAACTTACCTTGTTGTTGACAAACGTTCTCATGGATCGAGAGCAGCGGGACCACCGGAAGCTCAACCCTGCGGAGTTCATGCCATAGCCAACTCGCCATCGCACCGGTCTCGAAGCCGATACGTCTCGATCAACGTCGCATCGACCTGGATGCGGTGTCCGCTACCAAGATCGGTCTCGATGATGACCTGGCGAAGCGCCGGCGACGTCGTCAATGGCGCTTCGGCCACATCCCGCGGCGGCACAGAGGGCCCAATCTCGACCGACGCTAAAAACGGCGCTATACTCGTCTCACTCTGCTTGCAAAGCTCTTTGCGCCCCCTGAACAGCTGGTTCACATGAAGGCTGGCCTTGCGAGCCACCTCGGAAATTACCCTAAGACCTGCAGCGCTCGCGTCCGTCAAACAAGGCGGCCCTCAACGGCTTTCAATTACATAGGGAAATCGCGCGGGTTACGAACGCCGGCGCGGTTGTAATGCGTTGGAGTAAGGTGGTAGCTCACCGACACGATGAAGTACGGGCTCTCGACTCGACGCCGGACCCAGCATCAAACGGGAGACAACCATGCAGCAGTTTATCGGCCTCGACGTGTCATTGAAAGATAGTCTCGGTGCGCAACGGAGGCAAGCGGATCTGGCGCGGAAAATGCCCATACGATCCCAGGCCGATAGCCGAGGTCATACGCAAGCTGCACCGAACGCGGAAACGCGCCGTGCTTGAGACGCGGCGGCCCTTGTCAGTCTGGTTTTATCACGCGCTGACACAGGAAGGATTGCCAGCGGTTTGCATAAAACCCCCGCACGCCAACGCGGCGCTAGATATGGCGCCGAACAAGACCGACGCAAATGACGCGGATGGGCTCTCGCATCTTGCCGAGGTCGGCTTTTACCGCGAGTTGCGGGTGAAGAGCTTTGATAGCACCCTGGTCGCAGCGCGCAACCAACTGCTCAAGACGACAACCCGGCCTGTCCAACCAGATCTGCGGTCTGATGAAGACGTTCGGCCTCGTCGTTCCCAAGGGGGCAGGACACGTGTTTGAGGGCCATGTGGGCAGCCTGCTGGCGAATAATACCGGGCTCAAGCAGATTATTAAGCCGTTGCTCGATGCCTGGAGGGGGCATGCGCGCCCGTGCTGCCGAATTGAGCAAACAACTTGTTGCTTCAGCCCGCGGGTGAGCAATGCCAGTTGCTTGCGTCGATCCCTGGTGTCGGCGCGCTTGGCTTCCTCCTTCAGTGCAGCAATCGAGGATCCGGCAAAGTTCAGAACATCGCGCTCGGTGGGCGCCTGGATCGGTTCGACATGAACCTTCAGACTCTCGCAGGTCAACGCAGAAATGCAGCAATATGAACGGACACATCGATGGATTTCAGCTTAGCTCAGTGGTACTATCCTGACGAAACACGAAACTTAGTTCGCCAGCTCAATACGGGACGAAATGCTTTGGCGGGTCAACCGCAGAGCCTCCTTTTCGGACATGAGCTCGACCTCCTGAATCCATCAACAACGAACATAGTGGTCTGATAGTCGGCAGCGCGGCCAGAGCGGGCGCGGGGGAGGTAGCAAAGCCGATGCAGACACCACGATGCTTTCGTGAAGTTTTGTGCGCGCGCGTTCTCGAGTCAAGCTGTGCGGCCATTGTGATGTTGTAACCGAGCTGCTCCAAAGTTGCGCCGGCGCTTTACTAGGCAGCACGCAAATTAAGGCCAAGGCAGGAATGGTGCGGAGGGCCCGTCCTCCGCGCCGTCTATGGTATTTACTGAAGTGGGCAGACCTCGCCCAAGATAACAGTGCACACACCGTCGCTCGATCCGATGATCGCGGCTCCAACGTTTGCTGGCAAAGAGACCGTGGAATTGTATGGCTGACACGAAGATCAAAAAGGGTTCATTCTCGGGCAAGCTCCCGGGCCGCAAGTTGGCAGTGGGTTTTGTCCTATTAAAGAACTTCACTTTAATCGCCTTCTCCTCGATCATCGATCTGCTACGGTTGGCTGCAGATGAGGGAGACCGGAGTCGTCCCGAACGCTGCTCCTGGAGCATTCTCGCACCGGAGCTTAGTCCCATCTCGGCAAGTTGTGGGCTGCAGGTGGCGCCGTGGGAGACGTTCGACCGGCCAGAACGGTTCGACTACATCGTGGTCATCGGCGGATTAGTGGATCCCGACCTCATCTACGATTCCAGGACGTTGCAGTTCCTTCGCAAAGCAGCCGATCGTGGCGTATCGATTGCGGGGGTGTGCACTGGAAGCTTCGCACTAGCGGAGGCGCAGCTTTTGTGCGGGCGCAAATGTTGCGTGAGCTGGTATCATTTTACGGATTTTGTTGAGCGTTACGCCGATATCACCCCTGTTGCGAACCAATTATTTATCGAAGATGGCAAGTTCATCACCTGTGCTGGCGGACTTGCAGCGCTCGATCTTGCGGCTTGGATAGTCGAACGGCACTTGGGCCCGGGTCGCGCCCAAAAGGGCCTGCATATCATGATCACCGACAAGGCCCGCCTTGCGGCCAACGCGCAGCCTCAACCACCGAGCATGGCAACCGTCGACGAGATGCGGGTTCGGCGTGCCATGCTGGTCATTGAGCAAAACCTGAGTACGCCGCCTAAAACTCAAGACATAGCCTCCAAGGTTGATCTGTCGAAAAGACAACTCGAGCGGCTCTTTCGAAATGCAACCGGAAAGAGCATTCAAGAATTCTCGCGCGATCTGCGCATATTCTACGGCCTCTGGCTTCTTGCACAGTCGGACAAGTCTATCACATCGATCGCGACTGAGAGCGGCTTTTCGGATATTTCGCACTTCAATCGAATCTTTCGAGCAGCATTTGGCTGCACACCGTCGATTGCTCGCCGCAACGGCATCGCTTCCATGAATGGTCTTATTCGCAGTTGGCAGGACAAGCATGCCGGAAGTCCCGGCGCGCGGTTTGGTCCCATTGGATTATCCGCGGCAGATCCGTTGATTACATCCTCTGGCCGAAACAAAGACGGTGATATGATCCGAGAGATAAAGATAGATGCGGCGGGCTTCCTACAACGTGAGCGCCGGCCGTACCTCTGATTGTCAGCCCGAATCAAGAAGGGTCAGCTTGTCGCGGGCGTAGCGAGGGCTGGCGGGTTACGCCTTCCGAACGCCAACGCGTCAAAGTTCGCAAAATCGTGCGACCTATGCAACGTTACGGTTACGGCGTCCAACCCGGCATGCGAGGAAGAAGCCCATCTTGGGCGTGTACGACCGATCTCCGGACAGGGCTCTCGACACTCCTTAGCGGCGCGCCTGCCGATCCGACAGAATATCCTCAGTTATACCTTCCCTAGGAGCAACCGCCTTCGAGGGGGAGGTCTTCAGCCATGCTGACCAGCATGTGCGCCCAAAATCTGCCGTCTCTGTGCGGCACCCACTGAGCTCAGATGGAACCGGCATCCCTGTCGAGTGTCGCGAACATCCAAGATTGTTGGCGCTCTTATCCCTGTGTGCCGGACCGTCACAAGGTAGGCTTGGTTTCAAGGAGCGAGCCAGATGCAACGGTTCTCATTATTCTCTATTTTGCGCGGAGGATCTACGGGCCAGCTCCATTGGCAGGCCCAATGGCACTCGCCCGAGCCCCGGCCTGAATATGACGTTGTGATCATCGGCGGAGGCGGCCATGGGCTTGCCACCGCGTTCTATCTAGCCAAGGAACATGGTATTAACAACGTTGCGGTTCTCGAGAAGGGGTGGCTTGGCGGCGGCAACACCGCACGAAATACCACAATCATCCGATCGAACTACCTGTTTGACGAGAGTGCGCGGCTCTATGACCATGCGCTAACTCTGTGGGATGGACTATCGCGTGAGCTGAATTACAACGTGATGTATTCCCCGCGTGGCGTGTTGATGCTTGCGCACAACATTCACGATGTCCAGGTCTTCAAACGGCATGTCCATTCCAACCGACTGAACGGCGTCGAGAACGAATGGCTCTCGCCCGAGCAATGCAAGGCGTTCTGTCCACCGCTCAACGTTGGCGGTGCCATGCGTTATCCGATCCTTGGCGGTGCATTGCAGCGCAAAGGCGGAACCGCGCGACACGATGCCGTGGCTTGGGGCTACGCGCGAGCGGCGGCCGCTCTTGGGGTCTCCCTCATTGAGAACTGCGAAGTGACGGGCATTCGCCGGGGGCCATCTGGGGCCATAGCGGGGGTGGAGACCACGCGCGGCTCGGTTCAAGCAAAGAAGGTCGGAATCGTAGCGGCAGGCAATAGCAGTGTCGTCGCCAGTATCGCGGGCCTACGCCTGCCGCTCGAAAGTTTTCCGCTGCAGGCGCTGGTGTCTGAGCCGGTCAAACCAATATTCCCGTGCGTCGTTATGTCGAATACAATTCATGCGTATCTCTCCCAATCTGACAAGGGCGAGCTTGTTATCGGTGCCGGCACAGACGCGTACATCTCGTATACCCAGCGAGGTGGTCTTCACATCGCCAATCATACCTTGGATGCCATATGCGAACTGGTACCGATGTTCCGCAGGCTGCGCATGCTCCGAAACTGGGGCGGCATCGTCGACGTAACCCCCGATCGATCGCCGATCATTGCCAAGACTCCGATACCAGGTCTCTTTCTAAATTGCGGCTGGGGGACCGGCGGCTTCAAGGCAACGCCGGGGTCGGGTAATCTGTTTGCGTGGACCATCGCGAAGAACGAGCCGCATCCATTCAATGCCCCATTCACGCTTGAACGATTCCGGGACGGTTTCCTGATCGATGAGGCGGCCGCAGCAGCCGTGGCTCATTAACCGAGAGATCAAGCATCATGCTTTTGATCAATTGCCCACATTGCGGTCCCAGGCCGGAACTTGAATTCATCTATGGTGGCGAGGCGCATGTCAGCCGACCTGCGGATCCAATGAGCCTCGATGATGAGGCGTGGAGCGCGTATCTCTATTTGCGAAGCAATCCGAGAGGGATGCATGCCGAACGCTGGCGGCACATCCACGGCTGCGGCCGGTTCTTCAATGTGAGCAGGGATACCGCTAGCGACAAGATCGTCTCCACCTACCTGCCGAACTCTCCACTCGATCAGGGTGGAGCGACCTCATGAAGAACCGTTACCGTTCGGCGACCGGAGGGCGCGTCGACCGCAGCAGGCCTGTCCGTTTCACTTTCGATGGAAAAGCCTATCAGGGATTCGTCGGAGACACGCTGGCGTCGGCATTGATCGCAAACGGCGTGCACCTCGTTGGCCGATCATTTAAGTACCACCGTCCACGGGGCATCATGACGGTCGGCGCCGAGGAGCCGAACGCACTTGTTGGCGTGGGCCGCGATAAGGCTCACTACACCCCGAACTTGAGGGCGACCCAAGTGGAAATCTACGAAGGTCTGGTCGCCGAAAGTCAGAATCGCTGGCCGACTTTGGCTTTCGACGTCGGCGCAGTAATCGACGGGCTTTCGGCATTTCTCCCCGCAGGCTTCTACTACAAGACGTTCATGTGGCCCAAAGCGGGTTGGAAGCATGTCTACGAGCCCTTGCTCCGCCGCGCCGCAGGTCTGGGTCGGGTTCCCAGCAGGGACGACCCCGATCGTTATACGCAGGTCTATGCGCATTGCGATGTGTTGGTGGTAGGAGCCGGTCCGGCCGGGATTGCGGCCGCGATCGCTGCGGCTCAAACCGGCCTGAGGGTGATCCTCTGCGACGAGCAGGCCGAAATGGGCGGCTCTCTTCTGGCCGAAACCGTAGCAAAGATCGATGGGCGACCGGCCGCCGATTGGTGCGGAGCCATGCTGGCCAAACTCGCCTCATTGCCGAACGTCACCATGATGGCGCGTACGACCGCATTTGGCTGGTATCCACATAATTTCATCGGCCTCAACGAGCGCGTTACCGATCATTTGGTGGCCGCAGGGAAGTTGCCGCGCGAGCGCTTGTGGCAAGTGAGGGCCGGGGAGGTCGTGCTTGCGACAGGCGCAATCGAGCAACCGATCGTGTTTCCCGAAAACGACCGGCCAGGCGTCATGATGGCTGAGGCCGCTCGTACATATGTCAACCGCTTCGGTGTGCTCCCGGGAACGCGCGCTGTCGTGGTGACAGCCACCGACAGCGCCTACCGGGCAGCTTTCGATCTCAAGGTTGCGGGAATAGTAATCCCGGCCATTGCCGATGTTCGCAGCAGCCCGAGCGGATATTGGGTGAATCTCGCCAGGGAAGCCGGCATCGATGTTCTGCCGCAGACGTCGCTCGCCAGAACGAGCGGCCGTCTGCGCGTGTCTTCGGCAACGCTCGTGTCTACCGATGCAAGAGCGCGTGAGCGACGAAAGATCGATTGCGACCTGGTCCTGATGTCGGGCGGGTTTACGCCGAGCGTACATCTGTTCTCGCAATCCCGCGGCCAGCTGAAGTACGACAATGGTCTGCAGGCCTACCTCCCCAACGTGTCCATCGAGCGGGAGAGGTCTGTTGGCGCGTGTCGCGGTGTCTATGATCTCGCGGCCGCACTGAATGACGGTTTTTCAGGTGGTTCAGCCGCCGCTGCCCGGGCTGGTGCCGGCGAGGTCCCGGTCGGGCATGCGTTTTCGGTCGAAGCGCGAAGCGTAGCATCGGGTGGTTTGATGGGCGTGCCGGCGACGAGCCGAGAGCGTAAGGCGCGCGCGTGGGTCGATTTCCAGAACGACGTAACAAAGGCGGACATTGCTCTGGCGGTGCGCGAGGGATTCAGGGGGATCGAGCACGTCAAGCGCTACACGACGGCGGGGATGGGGACTGATCAAGGCAAAACCTCAAACATGAATGCGTTGGGGATTGTCGCCGGGCTGCGGAACGTGTCACCTCCTCAGATCGGTCTTACGACCTTCCGGCCTCCGTACACGCCCATGACTTTTGGCATCTTTGCCGGCCAGTCTCGCGGTGCGTTGTTTGAGCCGGAGCGTAGAACGCCCATTCATTCTTGGGCTGAAAAAAGCGGTGCCATCTTCGAAGACGTCGGCCAATGGAAGCGTGCTCGCTACTTCGCGAACCCCGGCGAGACGATGCATGCTGCTGTCGCGCGCGAATGTCGGGCGACGCGACACTCGATCGGCATCTTCGATGCCTCGACGCTCGGCAAGATCGAGATCACCGGCACGGACGCTGGCAGCTTCATGAACCGGATGTACACCAACGCGTGGGACAGACTTGAGCCGGGCAGAGCCCGCTATGGCCTCATGCTTCGTGAGGATGGCTTTATTCTCGACGACGGCATCATTGGCCGTCTCGCGCCGGATCGCTTCCATGTCACGACGACCACGGGCGGGGCGGCTCGAGTCCTGAACAAGATGGAGGACTACCTGCAAACTGAATGGCCTGATCTCGAGGTCTGGCTGACCTCGACGACCGAGCAGTGGGCGGTGATCGCGGTCCAGGGGCCTAATGCGCGGAAGCCGCTCGTCCAACTCGTCAAAGGAATCGATCTCTCCGACGAAGCAATGCCTCATATGAGCGTACGCGAGGGCTGGATCTGCGGCGTCCCGACCCGGCTGTTTCGGGTCTCTTTTACGGGCGAACTAGGCTTCGAAGTCAATGTGCCGAGCGGATACGCTTTGGCCGTCTGGGAAGCGATCATGGCAGAGGGACAGGTCTACGGCATCACGCCTTACGGGACTGAGACAATGCATGTTCTCCGCGCAGAGAAAGGCTATATCATGGTGGGGCAGGAGACTGACGGCACAGTAACACCTGACGACGTGGGGCTGAGCTGGGCTGTGGGTAAGGGCAAGCGGGACTTCGTCGGCAAGCGCTCGCTCTCAAAATTGGCAATGATACAGGACGACCGCAAACAACTGGTTGGACTATTGACTATCGATACTACTACCCTGCTCGAAGAGGGCGCACAGGTGGCCGCGGATCCGAATCAACGCATTCCCATGACCGTGCTTGGTCACGTAACGTCATCTTACTGGAGCGAAGCGCTTGGGAGGCCGATTGCGCTTGCCCTCGTCCGTGGTGGAAGGGACCGCACCGGCACGCGCTTGTCAGTGCCAACCCAGGCCGGAGTCGTCGACGTCGACGTCGTCTCACCCATCTTCTACGACCCGAAGGGAGTGCGGCTCCATGCTTGACTCACGGTTATTGCATTCCAATGTGCTGACCGGGCTCGCATTGAATGCGAGTGCAATACCTGACGCAATGATGGCAGTGCTTCCCGGCGCGGCGAAGGTCGCGTTCCGCGGTCGCCCTGTGGCAGTAGCGGCTGTAAGCGAAACCTTCGGCATCAAGCTGCCTGGAGAACCATGCCGTTTTGCAAGAAACGGAGGTAGGTCTGCCGTCTGGCTGGGACCGGATGAATGGCTGCTGCAGGCTGTCGGCGAGATGCCGGAGGCATTGCTTGGTCTTCTGCACGAGGGTCTGTTGAAACACTCCTATGCGCTGGTGGACGTTAGCCATCGTTCATTGGCGTTCTCAGTATCGGGCCCGAAGAGCGAATATATTCTCAAGCACGGCTGCCCGCTCGATCTGTCACTCGGGACTTTTCCAGTCGGCATGTGCACTCGGACCGTGATCGGCAAGGCGCCAGTCATGCTCTTACGGCAGGATCCTTCCACTTTTCACGTTGATATCTGGCGGTCGTTTGTTCCTTATGTATGGCAATTGCTAGACGAGGCCCGAAGTGAGCTCGCGGTGTAGCATGATCAAAGCGTGGGAGGCCTAAGTTGATTTCTGTTTTCGAGCTGTTCAAAGTTGGAATTAGGCCCATCCTCGTCGGACACGGTCGGGTCCATGAAGGCTGCTTTAGCTCCTATCGAAGCTCTACTGGCTGCTGGCCACTTGGCACGCGTTGCTGCGGTTCGCCTCATGAGACGAACTCACTGATGTGTCATTAGAGATGGACGTTGCGGAGATAGATCTCCGAGATCTATAGATTGGAAATGCGGTGTCTCGGTAGATAATCGCGCCTCGAAGTCTGATCAGTAACGGGATCGGCAAGCCGGGGAGTAGTAGCTAATTGCTGCCGCTCGCACGCGGCGATATTCCCATTTTTTTTCAATTGCCGAGCCCGCCCGATCAGCCCGCCGTGTCTCATCTGGAACTTACAAACGCTGCGTCATCGCTCGCGGGATCGGAGGGCCTGGGAACGTCGCGGAGTGCCCATCACAAGCAGCGGCGGCCCCGGTCGCGGAATCACCGGCCCGTCGGCATCAGCCGATCGACGGTTGGCGAGTATCTGAGCGCCAAAGCTCATATAGGCGAGCACGTCGGCCTCGGCTTCATCCATGAATGCGGCGAGCTTGGGCAGTTTGGGACGGAGCTGGTCGGTCGACCTTGCGCCACTGCGTCCTGGTCGCTTCGGCATCGTCCTGGGAGAAGGCGGAGACGACGCGCCGGCCGCTCTTGCGGCCATCAGCCAGAACATTGCGCATGAAGTGCACGGGGGGCGTTGAAAAAGCTGCAATTGGCTGATTCCGTTCTCGTCGGCGATTCGCGATCGGCGGAGCAAACGAGATGCTGGGGCGCAAAGGAGCGGGATCAGTTAGAGCTCTTCATCACTGGCTCGCTCAAACAGCTCGTCCCGGATGAGCATGTGCTGGTGCGGTCGATCGTGTGCTCGACCTGTTCTGGCTAAGGGAGGAGGTCTCCGACTGCTACTGCGCGAACGACGGTCGGCCAGGCATCGATCCGGAAGGCGCGGTACGGCTGAAGCTCGCGGGTCTGCTGACCGGCATCGTACACGATCGCAAGCTGATACGTGAGGCTCAGGTCAACATCGCCATTTCCTGGTTTGCTGGTTGTGGCCTCCACGAGCACCTACCGCACCATTCCAGCCTCGCGCATCCCCCAGCACTGGGCGAAGAACGATTCTGTAGGATCTTCAAACGCGCGGTCGAGGCCTGCCTGAATGCCAACATCGCAACAGCCGAAGTGGTTCACATAGACGCGTCGCTGATCCGCGCCAACGTGAGTTGGGACAGGCTCACAGAGCAGCATGTGATCGATGTGCCGAGCGAGAAGCAAAGCGAGGATGAAGACAAACTCAAGAAAAAGGGACCGCAGAGCGGCAAGTACAAGAAGATTTGCACCACCGAAGGCCACCATGCCCGAAACCGGCGGCTGGAGCGCGCTTACAAGCAGCACACGGCCGTCGTGACAAGGTCGGGGTCATTCTGGACGTATGCCATGCTAAAGTCTACGGTGCGCTCGAGCGGCGCGGCATCGACGCCCCGATCCCAGGTAAAACCAATCAAGAGCGGCATACTGCGGGTACCGACGAAGCCGACCATGCATTCCAATTTGAAGCCGGCCAGGTATTCCAATCGGAAGCCGGCCACCCTTGGCGTCAATCGCATGGGTCGATTTGATGATGTCGTTGAGGGACGAGAAGGTCAAGTGACCTATAGCGCGACATATGTGGAACGGCCCCGCGGGCAAGTGCTTTTTAAGACATTTCGTCCTCCGGGACCGGTGCGTTCATATGTCCGGCCTTTCAGCGCGGTCGTGGACCGCTGGCCTCGATGAAATTCGCGACGCGAGGGGCTGATCAATCTGACGCGCTTTAAGCGCATTGTCGCGCCGGCCTCTCTCGCCTCGGGATTTCGTCCCGTGGGGTCATCGTCTATTATGCACCTCGCCTCTGTCCGGCTACGCGCCGGGCAGTCTGTTCTGGTCGTCGTTCGGCTCAGGCACGTGCTGCGCCGCTTGCTGCGCCAGTATTTCGATAGCTCCCGCCCTTGGTGAGGAGCGCCCAGATGATCCTCGCGATCTTGTTGGCAAGCGCGACCGCGACTACCTTGAAAGGCCGTCGCGCCAAAAGCGCGATTAGCCACTGCGGCGCTTTCTCGTTGCCCTTCACGCGTCGCAGGATCGACGTCGCGCCACAAACAAGCAGCGAGCGGAGCGTCGGATTGCCCATTTTCGATATGCCGCCGAGCCGTTCCTTGCCGCCGCTAGAATGAGGCTTTGGCGTCAGTCCCAGCCAGGCGGCGAAGTGACGGCCGGATTTGAATCCTTCGGGATCCGGGACCAGCGCCTTGACGGAAGCCGCCGTGATCGCTCCAACGCCCGGAATTGTGATCAGCCGCCGCATGTCCTCGTCACGCTTCACCTCGCCGACGATCCCTCGTTCGAGCTTATCGATCTGGCCCGTCAATGCCTCGATCTGATCGGCGATTTCGGCCAAAGCCAAGCGGGCGGCTTTTGGCAGGCAAACGTCCTCATCGTCACGCACGATCTCGATCAACTCTGCTACTTTCGCCGTGCCGATGGCGGCTATAATGCCCAACTCCGACAAATGCCCGCGAAGCGCGTTGATCGCCTGAGTTTGCTGGCGGAATAAAAGAGCGCGCGTCTTCAGAACCATGGCCGCCGCCTGCTGATCGGCCGATTTGATCGGAACGAAACGCATGGTCTTGCGGGTCACAGCTTCGCTGATCGCCTCGGCGTCGGCAGCGTCCGTCTTGCCCGTTTCACAAACGGCTTTACGTAGACCGGCGGGATCAAGCGCACGTCGTGACCGAGCGCCGCAATCTCGCGCGCCCAATAATGGGCACTGCCGCACGCCTCCAAGCCGACCAGACACGGCGGAAGCTTTTCGAAAAAGCGCAGCACTTCGGCCCGACGCAGTTTTCGATTTAAGATCCGCGCGCCCTCGGCGTCGGCGCCGTGTATTTGAAAAACGTTCTTGGCCAAATCCAGGCCGATGGTGCTAATCTGATTCACGGAACGGCTCCCTACCTTGTGGCGTTGCCAGCAACGACCACGTTTTAGCACTTTGATGCTGTCGGTTACGGGGCCGTTCCACACCATCAATCTGGATGGGAAGCGCGCGACAATCAGGATGGCGAGTCTGTGTCGCGGCGAGGTGATGATTGCCGCATGATTGTCGCGCGCAAGAGTTTTGTTCGCTCTGATTGTCGCGGAGCGTCAATCAGCGAGTGTTTTTGGTGTCGCGTGCGAGGATGGTCGCCCTGGACCACGCTTCCGCTCGAGCGCGGTGCGCCTGCGATAGCTTTCGACGTTCATCTCGACGATGGTGGCGTGGTGAACGAGGCGATCGACGTTGTCGGTGACGATTATCCTGCACTGCTCCGCGCCCGCCGCGGCTCAGGTGCATAGCTCTTGGGCGGAAATCCTGGCTGTTCCCCGCTCGGCGGCATTGTTGGAGAGGCGCACGCGTCCGCCTCCAGGGAACAGCGTGAAGCTCGCCCAGCGCTTCAGGATGTAGTTGAAGGCCTTGGCCAGATCATGTCCACGGGAGAGCTTGGCAAGCTGCTCCCGCATATAGACCTGAAGATCCTCAAACCAGGGCGGCTCAGCATCTGGCGCACCTGTAGGTGCTCCAAATCCAGCTTTGTCACATGTTGGAGAGATACCCGGCGCGTTTGTTCGACTATGCGAGATTGTGCAACTGTATTGTTGCCTTCGAGAGCAGCAAGCTCGAGAAGATCCGTGATGCTTTGTCGTGAAACACGATCTTGCTGCGGGTGTTGCGATAATGACAGGAGCAGTATGCGATCAGTCCCGCTCAGACCGCCGATTTTCCAGCCGAATGCGTATGCCAAGCGCCGATGTAGGTTTCGCGGCGGCCTGATTGTGCATAATGCCCTGCGATCTGCTCGACTTAATGTTGATCCGGTTCGAAGCTGTAACGTTGATGAAGCGCTCCGGGACGGTTATCCCCGCCTTGTCACCGTACCAGTTTGCATCGGTGGCGCAATGACTAAAGAGGCGCACGGGCAGCCAGATCACGCTGCGTTAGATCTAAGATTGCCTTCCAAACAATGCCGACCGAATCGTTCTGGAACAATGTACGCCTCACAGCAGCGCTTCTATGCTGGCTACGGAAACGCTTGCGTTTCTGGTCTTTCGGCTTGTGACCCTCAAGCCACTACTTTCCCTGGTTGAACATTTTGGCCACATCGTCTGGAACTCGCTCGGAAATACGCGAGTCGAGTCTGTCGACTGATAGAGGATTTCCGTCGAGATCAGTTCGCCACACTCCCGCCCGATCAGGTTGTCGCCGTCCATAGTGATCGTTCTAGGGCCTGGATATCCGCCCGGGCTTACGTCAAGGCCAATTGGCACGCTCGCCAGCCGGCCGCCGGAGGTTACGTGATGCTGATTTCACCCACTGAGCCCGCGACCAAACGCAAGCGCGGTACTTCTCGCCAGAACAGGTAGTGTTCCGATGATTCTTAATAATGCATGATCAGTGCTAACTCGCCGCACATCCAACGACGCAGCTCGTCGCGATAGCATTCAAAATCGAATGCGGGTGAACAATTGCACGTTGCTGGGCTTCGAGTTCGCCGTCGACCGCGCCGTGCGCTGTCCATAAGCAAGCTAAAGAGGCTGTCAAATCAAATGATTGCGCCGGTTAGCCGAGTTTCGTCTATTGTAGCTTGAACCCGAGGTTTGTTCCGATGACCGCTACCAACCCGACATTAAACCAATTGCATGACCTCATAACGAGTGCCTTGCGCAAGGATGAGGCCCTGGAGGCGGCGTATCAATCCACAACACTAGGCCAGCTTGTTTCGACGCGCGCGCGCACGCATGGGTCCACAATCGCGATCGACATCTTCCAGCGCAGCGAGCGCGCGACGTACTCTGAGATGCACCGCAGGTCCAACTGCTATGCACATGCGCTGCGCGCGTTCGGAGTGCGAAAGGGCGATCGCGTCGGGTTGATGCTGCCCAATCGCATCGAAATGCCGACCCTGTGGTTCGCGCTTGCAAAGCTCGGTGCGGTGATGGTCCCGATCGACATAAACTACACGCCGAGAGAGGTCGAATACATTATCAGCGATACCCAGGCCAAGTTCGCCATTGTCGACGTATCTGCATCGCCCGTGTTCTGCGCAATGGATCCTTGGCCGCAAGAACTTGCTAAAGAGCGAATAATTATTGTCGGACAGCCTTCGGACGGAATAGCTGTGGGTCTCCAACAACTTCTCGACGGTATCGACGAATCGCCCGTGAATGAAGACGTCCGCCCCGAGGACCTGCTGACGATCCAATACACCTCGGGGACGACGGGCTTTCCGAAGGGATGTATGTTAACGCACGATTATTGGGCCGTGTACTGTTACGTAGCTGCCTACATGATTCCGTATAAGAAGTATCTGAGTTGGGCATCGTCCGCCTATGCCCTTCTGCCATTTTCTCTTATGAACTCGTATGGACAGGGCGGCACGCTATACGTGGCTCAGCAACTGGACTCTTCACAATTAATGAATTGGGTGAAGAAGTACAGCATCGATTCGTGTGCCTTGCCGAGGCTGATAGCAGAAGACGCCTATGACGTACCAAGATGTCTGAAGCATGTTTGGCAATACGACGGCTGGAGTGCTGAAACGGTACGCCGATTTACCGGGCAGTTTGGTGTGCGCGCCAACTATACCTGGGGAATGACGGAAATCGGAAACGGCACGCAAATGCCTCGCGAGATCCAAGAGATGAATGGCGCCGGTTCGCTCGGGTTTCGCGCCCCGTTTCGGGAACTGCGCTTGGTCAACGATGACGGCGGCCTCACGTCGATGGGTGAAGTCGGCGAGCTGTGGGTGAAGGGGCGCGGGATCTTCAAGGGTTATTGGAATAGAGCGAAGGCGAATGCAGGTTGCTTCGACGGCGAATGGTTCAAGACGGGTGATCTGATGCGCCGCAACGAATTGGGCTTGTATTGGTTCGTTGGACGGAAGAAGGACATAATTCGTCGCTTTGGCGACAATATCTCGGCGCGCGAGATAGAGGCCATCATCCGTGAGATTCCCGAGATCTCGGATGTAGCCGCGGTACCTGTTCCTGATGATAAACGTGGAGAGGAAGTCAAAATTTATGTTGAACTGAAAGAGGGGCTCACGCCAGCCGACCTGCAGGTGGAGCGAATTCTCGAGCATGCTTGTGCGCGCCTGGCCGTGTTCAAGGTGCCACGTTATATCGCCTTCACTCCGATGCTTCCTAGAACCGTCGCCAGCAATAAAGTCCTCAAACGTGAACTGACAGCCATCAGCGATCCGTTATCAAACACCTATGATGGTGAGGAGAAACGCTGGCGCTGAAGCGGCTGTTCGGTCAGTTTGCGGACATGAGCACCTGGTTCATCTCGCGGCCTTTGAGTAGGCTGATGTCGGGTTCGATGGCTGAGCGGCGCTTGAGCTCGCGTTTATCACCCCGAAGACGGCACGCTTATGGCCCGTAGATTCTCTGCTTTGTGGCGGTTAGCTTCTCGTCGACATACGCGCTCGATCGCCGGTAAGCTTCTCGCTACCGTCGCTCGCCATAAGTCGCCCCGGTCAGACTCTCGACCTCCAGCTCCATCGGCCGGTGGGCCGCAAAGCCGAGCCGCGGCGCCGATCTGATACTTGAACCGTTCGTAACTCCGCGGCTGCGTTGTGCAAATAGAGGAGTACAGGCAATACTGCAGTGCCGATCGAAGCAAGAGCAACTGAGGACGCGGGCCTTGCTGTCAGCTTCACAAACGCTCATCCTGAGCAGATCGAGCGAGCGTCACGCACGAGCGTATTCTCCACCTTCCGCGATCGGACGAGGCGATGTCCCCCGGGTTCTGTTCGATTTCTGAAGAGGTCGACGCTGCCCACCTTGGAACGCTATGTCAAGAGATATCACACCGGCTGGTTGGCCGGCGAGCGGGGCTGGGACGAATCGTTTGCGGAAGTGCGAGCGAGCTTCGGTCGGTTCTGCCTTGCGGCAGGAAGCGAGGCGCTCGGCGCGATGATGGAGGCGGATGTGACGGCAGCCTGGGGCCGCGCCACGGTCGCGATGCGGCGCGGCGGGCGCACCGTTGGGGCCGAACAAGGGGACGGATCGGTTTCCACGGCGGCAAGATCGACGTCGAGCGCCCGCGGGTCCGGGACGTGGACGCCGCGAGGTCATGATGCCGAGCTGGGAAACGGCGGCGCAGGAGGACGGGCTCGATCGCTGGGCGATGAAACTGATGCTGATCGATGTGTCGACGCGCCGGTTCGGCCGCGCTGGGTGACGCCCGGATCGGGGGTTTCGAAGTCGGTGGCCTCGCGGAGGTTCGTCGCGCTGTCGGCGGCGCGGCTGGCCGACTTCATGGCTACCGATCTGTCCGCGCTCGAGCGACGAAGACCGCCTGGTTGACGCAGGACAGTAAGGTCTTCTCAACACCATTCACGCCGCCTCAACCAGCATCTTACGGGCGTCACGGTTGCCCCGCTCCGAGATCCGGCCATGCCGTGCCGGGTGCTCGCCTGTCTGAACAGAGTTCCGCGTCGATAGGCGAATGGTGCCCATCATGTTCTCGGCTAAGTAGGCCTGCTCGACGCGTGTGACTAACCAGCTTCCCGTTCGCGGATTTCCTTGATCCAATAGTCTCGGCCCCGGGCCAGCCTTGCCGTAGGCACGGGGAGACCAGCCTTCAGAGCCACGTTCCGGAGTTTCATCGTCAGCCAGCGTCGCGCCGACCGTGCCGCCATCATGTCCATTGAAGTCGCAGAAGCAATTATCGGTTCTTCGTGCGGCCCTTCAAGCTCACACGATCGCATGACGATCAAGCCCGTCAGGGCCGCGTAACATTCATTCCGGCAATGTCTCGGCCCGACGTAGTTCAACAGCGATCGCGACATCTCTCCGAACGAGCGTGTATCGCGGTAATCAGGTTCGGCCTCGATGAAGGACTAGGGTCTGTACCTAATTAGGAGGTTCTGATTCCCTCGTACCGAGTTGATTCGGCGTGGGGGACTTCGATGCGCAAAGGACTGTTCTGGCCCAACGACAAGCAGTGGGCTCAGATCGAGCCGCACCTGCCAACGAACCAGACGGGCCCGGCGCGCGATGACGATCGACGCATCATCAGCGGTATCATTCACATACTCCAGTGCGGCGCACGCTGGCGCGATTGCCCGCCCGACTATGGCCCTTACACGACAATCTACAATCGGTTCAATCGCTGGGCTAAGCGCGGGTATTGGCAGGCGATCTTTGAAGCGCTCGCCCGCTGCGGCAAGGACGGCGTGACTTTGTCGATCGACTCCACCTCGATCAAAGCGCATCGCTCGGCGAGCGGCGGAAAAGGGGGGAGCATGAACAGGCGATCGGCCGCTCACGCGGCGGGCGGAGCACGAAAATCCACGCGCTGAGCGACCCTGATTGCAAACCTTGCGCATTTCATCTCACTCCGGGACAAGACGCAGATATTGCCGAAGGGCCGGCCCTTTTGAAACTCGCGCCGCCCATGTCTTCCCTCATTGGGGACAAAGGCTACGATGGCGACGGCTTTCGCGCCGAAATCGTCAATCGCGGCGCGAAACCCGTCATTCCAAACAAGTCCAACAGGGTGACCCTCCACAGCTTCAGCAAACGCGCCTATAAAGAGCGCAATGTGATCGAGCGCTGTTTCTGCCGACTCAAGGATTTCGGGCGTGTCGCTACTCGCTACGACAAACTTGCCAGAAATTTCTTTGCTACCGTCCACCTCGCCGCCGTCGTCGCCTATTGGATCAATTGAGTCTGAACCCTAGGCACCCGAAATCTATCGCATGCGCCGTCTTCGGCAGAGTTGACGCCAGCTTACGCAATTCCGTCAGCGCGGTGCTCAGCAGGGTCTGCGTAGTGGGCTTGGCCTTGACGCCGAGTACGGATCAGGCACACGCTTTCCTACATTACGGGCGGTATGTGTTCACGAAGGTTCAACCCTGATACACCGAAACTCTCGGTATTCATGACCTTCGACAGAGTGTCTTGCGAGAATCGGGAAGCTAGCGATGGACCAATTCGCTGTGATGGCGAGCTATGTCCAGGCGACGCGGGAAGCTTGTCCACAGCAGCTAGCCCCTCTTGTTCGTGAGAGTGCGGTTTTTGGTCGGATTGATGCGGCCGCACATCTCCTCTGACGAGGCGCACAGGACTGCCTTCGGCTTTTCACCGCCTGACGACCCGTACTTTGCAACGCGCTTGAGGGATGGGTTGGGCGAACGGGGCGCACGCCCCGCCGGTCAAGGACCGAGCGGCAGCAGCGCGCCTGGCAAGCAGCGGATCAGGTCGGCTTCGGGACATGCCGCGGCGAACGCAAGGCGAATGCGGCTCGTGGTCTCGACGACCCGGGCGGCGATTTTCAGGAGACGAAGACGCAGCGTCGCGAACTCGGCTGTGGCCAATTCCCGGACTTTGGGAATGGCGTCGCGCACGGTCAGCATCAGCCAATAAGCGGCCGTATGGAGCACGAGACGGACCTGGTTGGCGAGCGCCGAACGGCAACTGGTGCGATCGGAGGCAAGCTGCGTCTTATGCAGCTTGATCAGATTCTCAGCTTGGCCGCGCGTGCAATACAGGCTGTCGTAGATCCACTCGGCCGAGCCGACATCGAGGCTGGTGACGACGAAGCGGATGTCGAGACCGAGCATCGTCGCCTCTATACGGGCGACGGTGCGCCGTTCGCGATCCCAGGACTTTGCCTTTTGGCGCGTCTCGGTATAGCCGCGCAGAACAGGCAGGTTCTCGATGGCGCGTCGCGTGCGGATGTCGTCAGCAACCTCGTCGACTTTTCTGGCGAGAGGCTTGGTACCGGACAGACCGAAGATGTAGTCGATGCCGTTGTTCTCGCACCAATTCATCGCCTCCGGCCGAGCATAGTGCCCGTCGCCACGGAACGTAATTCGCGTCTTGTGCCATCGCGTGCGGATGTGCCGTACCAGGCGTCGAAGATGGGCACGCACCTCGACGCCGCCCGGCGTCTTGCCGGGCCGCAGCACGACCGCCACGGGCCGGCTCGTCTCCGTGTCGTAGACGTGGATCGGCAGGAAGCAGCGTTCGTCATAATGAGCGTTGAACAGCGAGAGCTGCTGATGGCCGTGGACGACATCGCAGGTGTCGTCGATGTCCAGGGTGATGGATGCAGGCTCGCACGGATAGCTATCCATCCATGCGTCGACCAAGGTGTAGGTCAGGCGGATCACGTCGCGCAGTCGCGGCGAATTCTCCAGCCGCGACAGCGTCGGTTGGGAACACAAATCCCGGCCGGTGTCCGGCAGGCGACCGCAGGCGAGCTTGAACGCCGGATCGGACCGCAGATGATCGAGGTCGTCGGCGTCCTCGTAGCCGCAGCAGATCGCGAACATGCGAGCGCGGAACATATCGACAAGGCTGTGCACGACCCGCGTCGGATCGCGCCGATCCGGGAACACCCGGCCAAATTGTCGGCCAAACCGAGACGCCGCTCGGCCATCCCAGAAGCATCACGCCCCCGTTCGAGGTCAGGCGCCCACCATCGAAGGCAGCTGTGACTTCCTTGGCGTGAACGGCTGGAAACGAGAATGGCAGAATCGTATCATCGGTCATGGCGGGCGTGGCGTTCGCGGCTGAAGGTGATGGGGTTGGCTTCGCAACCGAACCCTACGCCACATCAGCGCTTTACACCACGCTCGCCAGCCTCTCAGGACTGGCGAATAAGACGGGCTAGATAATCTAAGGCGCTCCGCCGCACAAGACTTCCGTCACCATCCAAACGTCGATCGCCTGGGCCGGCGTGGGCGCCTGCAGCACACCCTGGCGGCATCCCAAGCAGCCGTACCGCGGACGCACAATGCGCCTGACCCGATGCTGCATCAGAATGAGTCGAAGGCTTCCTTGGCGGTCTCCCGATCTTCCGCAACGGCTCGTCGCAGCAATAGCCTGAAGTACCTCCTGTATAACTCAGTCTCTCGGCCGCAAAGAGAAGTACGCTCGGGATGGCTATTGCATCATTCCAGACGTCTTTCGCCGATTGAAGTTGCGTAAGTTCGCCAGCTCATTATCGAGCAGGCCGTAGCCGAAAAAGTTCTCGGCTGGGCACGCGAAGATGCCGGCCCGGCCCACTCAAAAAGCTGTTGGAAGACCAGCGTGGCGCGCTGACGGAGAACATTCCGATGCACCGTGATCTGGTTGCTAACGGACTTCACGGAGGAGAATGGAGACACGCGCCTCTTACCGGGCTCCCACCTACTGCCGGAAAGTCCAGTCAGTTCCGTGCCTTGCAATGTGCCGACCATTGCGGCGACCGCAAGGCCGGCAGCATCGTCTTCTCCTTCGATGGAAGGTCAGAACCTCGGACGGACCGCGGATCGGATTGTTGACCTTTTACGTCGGTTCGCAATTCAGGCAGAGACAACTTCTTCTCGGCCTAGCAGGCTGTTGAAGAGCTCAGCCGCGTTCGCAAACGAAGGCTGAATCGTCGCCAATGTGGATGTAGAAGTAAGGGACGAGCCTGCCCGCGGTGCCGATCATAGCCCATCCGTGATCACAGGTCGTATCATTCTCGTCGTGCCCTTCCCATGAGAACTCGGCGGAGACCGATCCGCCGCGAGTGCCATAGCGCACGTCCAGGAGGCCCTTGAGAGCCCCAAAGGCGATTTCGCCATCGACTTGCCCTGGAAGGTGAGATGCACCTCTTTGACAAGATCGAGGAAGGCGGTGTCCCAGTTGTCCATTTCGACGATGCGCCAGCGGCCGGCAAAAGT
The DNA here is from genome assembly GCF_040548605.1 of Bradyrhizobium sp. JR4.1. Taxonomy (NCBI): domain Bacteria; kingdom Pseudomonadati; phylum Pseudomonadota; class Alphaproteobacteria; order Hyphomicrobiales; family Nitrobacteraceae; genus Bradyrhizobium; species Bradyrhizobium sp. JR4.1. Next base: position 12,251 of record NZ_JBEPRY010000039.1, on the reverse strand, counting down.
CTTGGCGAAGCTGGGCACTCTGGCCATCAGCCGGCCTCCGCGATCAGCTTAGGCGATCGCACCAGGTTGTAGGCGGCGGCAGCGGAAGCAAACGCCCACGCGACGCGATCACGGCCACGGTACCTGGTCTTCTCTTGCCCGGCGACCGTCTTGATTCAGCCGAATGCCTCCTCGATCGGCTTGCGGATGCGCTGGCTGACGGCATAACCGCCGTGCCGCGCCGTTCGCCCGTCGCTCGCAGAGCTGCAGCCGCTGGTAGTCTGTGCAACATGTGACCTCACGTTCATCGAGCGCAGCTCGTTCACGAAGTCTTCTGCATCGTAGGCTTTGTCGGCGCCAAGCGTGATCGCTATCGGTCGATCGGCGCGAGGCTCGATCATGTGCAGCGCGGTCACCCGCTCGGCATGCCCGTCGGCCTGCGTCAGGCAGGCCTCGACCAGCACGCCGTGGTGGTTCTCCATCAGTCTGTGCTCGATGGAGCACAGCTTCGTCTCCTTGCCTTCGCCCTTGCGGTAAAGCCTGGCGTCCGGATCGGTGGTCAAAGCATGGGTGTCGCTCGAGGCTTTCTGGCCATGGTTGTCCGCATCGGTATTGCGCCCGCCGCCTGACGCCGGCGGCTCGCCGGAGCCGTCCTTCGGCTTGACACTCTGATCGGGGCCCAGGCCTCGATCAGCGTGCCATCGACCGAGAAATGATCGCTCGACAGAAGCTTTCTCGCCTTGGGTTGCGCCAGCAGCACCGCCAGGAACTTCGCCGCGACGTCGCCTTCCAGCAGCCGATTGCGGTTCTTCGAGAACACCGAATGATACCAAGCGGCGTCGTTAACGCCAATTCCGACGGACCAACGGAACAGCAGGTCGTACTCCAGTCCCTCCATCAAAGCCGCTCCGAGCGGATCGAATAAAATGCCTGCGACCGCATCGCCCTTAGCAGCTTCTCCGGCGGGATCGACGGCCGCCCATTTGGCGAATAGACCGCGGCCAACTCGCGCTCCAGCGCCGACAGTGCCTCATTCACAATCGTCCGGATCGCTCGTAGCGGATGATCGCGCCGCACCCGCGCCTCCAGATCAACGTAGCGGGACAGCTCGCTTGGCCGATTGTCGCCGCCGCGCACGTACCATCTCCGGATCTCGTCGGAGCCAATGAATCACGATCGCCCCTCGGCGGCGACCGCCTTTTTCAACGGCCTGCTAGATTTTCCGACGGCCGCTCTCAGGTGAAAGTTGAGAAGGTAAAAACTTCGCTTCGGGGCAGCCAAGCGCAGCATTACTGCGTGGCGACCTGCGATATTGCTTAAATGCAGAGCCCTCCGGCCGCTACTTATTCGAGAAGCGAACTTATCACTGATCCGTCCCGCTTGAGGCCGGTTCAGGCTTTCAGTGACAGGAGACGGTGGAATGATTTCCGAGGTGTTCATCACGTGTGCGATTACAGGCGGAGGGGACGCGCCGAGGCAGAAGAACGTGCCGGTGACTCCAGAGCAGATCGCTGAATCAGCGATTGAGGCTACGCGTGCAGGAGCGGCAGCAGTGCACCTCCACGTGCGTGATCTCAAGACTCAGGAGGGGTCGCTGGACCCGGCGCTGTGGCGGGATGTGGTGCAGCGCATTCGGCGGTCGGATGTAAATCCGGTCCTCAATCTGACCACGGGTGAGGGCTGCGGCATCGTGCTGGGTGGTCCGGAAGCTCCGCTGCCGCTGGCATCGGGAACGTGGATGGCAACCGCGAGTGAGCGGCTGGTACACATCGAGGAGCTCCGCCCCGAGATCTGCACGCTGGATTGTGGCTCGAAGAGCGGCAAGGGCCACGTGGAGGGCGTCATGATCAACACCGTGGGTATGCTGCGCGCGATGGCTGCGCGTTGCAAAGAGATCGGAGTGAAGCCTGAACTTGAGGTGTTCGATACCGGTCATGTGGTGTTGGCGAACGATCTCGTGAAAGATGGGCTGATTGACGGTATCCCGTTGTACCAGTTCTGTATGGGTACGGGTAACGGCGCGCCGACCGATTTGACCACGCTGATGGCAATGGTGCACCTGCTCCCGAAGCAGGCCATTTATTCAGCCTTCTCAATCGGGCCGATGCAGCTCCCGTATGCTGCGTTGTCGCCTTTGGCCGGCGCTAACGTGCGGGTGGGGTTGGAGGACAATCTGTATCTCTCTCGTGGAAGGCTGGCGACCAACGCCGAGCTCGTACGGCGCGCAGTAGAGATTCTCGAGCGGATGGGGGTGCGGGTCCTGAGTCCGGATGAGATGCGCGAGAAGCTCAAGCTCAAATTTCATGCCTGAGAGATCAAAGAGGATGATCGGGAAAATGGAGCCCGTCCAGAAGTTTCCCAGGCAAGTCGGGCTCCTCGGGGGCGGTGTCATCGGCGGCGGGTGGGCGGCGCGCTTCATTCTTAATGGGGTTGACGTGCGGCTATACGACCCGGCGTCAAATGCCGTCGAGCATGTGCAGAAGGTGCTGGCCAACGCGCGGCGGGCATATCGACAATTGACGCTTGTCACGCTGCCGCCGGAGGGCGCGCTGACGGTGGTCGAGTCGGTGGCGGACGCGGTGCGTGGCGTGGGGCTCGTGCAGGAATCCGTGCCGGAGCGCCTGGAACTTAAGCAGCAGCTGCTCGCGGCCGCTAGCCGGTCGACAGCGCCTGGGACCCTAATCTGTTCCTCGACCTCGGGGCTCAGGCCGTCTCTGCTGCAGGCGAAAATGGACCGTCCCGAGTGCCTGCTCGTCGCGCACCCATTCCATCCTGTGTACATGCTGCCTCTTGTTGAACTGTGCGCCGGTGAGCGCACCGCACCCGAGGCGTTGGAGCAGGCAGCGGCCATCTACCGGGCGATTGGGATGCACCCGCTCGTGGTACGCAAAGAAGTGGACGGATTTATCGCGAACCGGCTGCAGGACGCGATCTCGCGCGAGGCGCTGTGGCTGGTGCACGACAATCTTGCGACTTTGCAGGACATTGACGATGCGGTCCGCTTCTCGTGGGCGCTGATCCGAGCCGGCATCGGTTCCAACCGCATGGCTGGCGGCGGGACCGGTATGCGCCAGTCTATGGAGCAATGGGCATTTAAGTTGCCATGGTCGTGGCTCACCGAAAAGCCCGAAATGGACGCCGCCTTCCTTGACAAAGTGGTCGAGCAGGCAAACGCGCAAGCAGAGGCCGACCCGCTGCCCGTGCCCCTCGAACATAAGCGGGACGACTTGCTTGTGGCACTGCTGCACGGGATGCGCTCACAGGGCTACGGACCAGGCGAGACGCTCGCGCGCTGGGAACAGGGGCTTCGCGCTCGCGCTCCTGAGTCCATGCATGATTCCGGCCCGTTGCGGACGTTGCGAGAGATCCCGTCTAGTTGGATAGACGGCAACGGACACGCCGCTGAGAGCACTTATCTCCAGCTCTGCAGCGACGCCACCGGCACGGTGGGGCGCTACATCCGGGCGAATGGCGAAGCCCTGGAGGACGGGGGAACTTACTACACTGTCGAGACGCACCTGTCCCATCTGGGTGAACTTCACGCCGGCGACCGGGTTGAGGTGTTTACGCAGGTTCTCGGCGCCGACGACAAGCGGCTGCATCTCTTCCACGTAATGAAGCGCGAGGGTGGCGACAAGCCGGCTGCGGTGGGCGAGCAGATGCTGATTCACGTCGACGCTAAAAGCAGACGCAGCGCACCGGTGCAGGGGCCAATGCGCGAGCGGTTGCTAGAACTGGCGCGGCTGCATGCGAGCCTGCCACGACCGGACCGTGCGGGCGCAAGCATCCGGATGCGCTGAGCACGAGCGCACTTAATCTTAGAAAGAAGTAGATTTCCATGAGCCATGTGAACAAAAATGCGTCGCCACTGCATTACCAAAAGCAGTCGTACGAACCTAGCTGGTCGCTTGAGGGGCGAGTTGCGCTTGTAACTGGAGCAGCGGGCGGGCTTGGAAGGGCCATCGTTAACGATCTTCGGGAGCGCGGCGCTGACGTGCACGGTGTCGATATCGCCGGAGAGGATGTCTTGCGCGTGGACCTCTCAACCGCGGAAGGCAATCGGCAGATGGTGTCCCATGTCGTTAAAACCGCTGGACGCCTTGACATTCTCGTATTGAATGCAGGATGTCAGTTCGTTGCCCCACTCCATGAGTTTCCCGACGCAGATTGGAATCGGCTCCGGTCAGTGATGCTGGATGGACCCTTCTTCGCACTCAAAGCTGCATGGCAGGCTTTGACGAGATCCCCCGGCGGCCGCGTCGTGGTCACAGCATCCGTGTCGAGCTACAGCGGAGCGGCCGGGAAGGTCGCTTACACCGCCGCTAAGCACGGCGTTCTCGGACTGGTGCGTGTTGCCGCGCGGGAGGGCGCTGCGCATGGTCTGACTGTCAACGCAGTTGCGCCGGGCTGGATGGAAACCGGGATTATGCGTGACCAGGTAGAGGCTCAAGCAACACGCCGAGGCATCAGCACCGACGAGGTCATCGCACAATTCCGCGCGTGGCAACCAGGTGATCGCTTCGTCGACGTTCGGGAGGTCGCGGCAACAATTAGTTTCCTTGCAAGTCCTGGCGCTTCCGCGATCAATGGCGTTTGCCTCCCGATCGATCTTGGCGCAACTGCTTAGTATGTTATCGCCGGAATTGGTTGCATTGTTCTTAGCGGCGCGGACCGGTGCAGGCAATTCGATCTCGATGAAAACGTGGTAGGCGCGGGCACACGGGCCTTTTGACAATACTCGCCGTAACCCAACAAAGGCTCGTGAAAGCATCGAAGGTCGCTTTTGTGTCTATTCCGATTGAGTGGTCGAGACCACCTGTATGACCAATCGATCTCATCGCCCCGTGTGGCGTCGGTAGGTGCTCAATCATCGCCGGGCTTGAGTTCGACTCATGCCCGACTGCGGCCGCAGGACTATCGACTCGGTAATCGCACGAGGTTTATCGATCATATCGGTCAAGAAATTCGACACCGGTACCTTACGTCTAACTCGGCCAATAAGGAACGGCGGGAAGGATTTTCGCTTTGCTGGCCGCCCCGACCACGATCTAAGAGATGGAAAACAGCGAGAGAGGAGCCGTGGCGATGAGGTGGTAAATCGTCGGGATGCCGTTTCGGAATAAGCTGCGGCGGTCGAGTGATTGCATTGGGTTATTTCTTAGCCTTTCCTAATTCCGGCCTACAAAGCTAGAATTCCTTGCAAAGTAACGGCGCCGTATCATTGAAGGAGGTGCTCGACACTGTTGAGGTCGAACGCATCCAGATAGACCGATTCCGCGGCCGCGGTCTGGGCCTGAAATGGGCTACGTGTTGGGTGCACAGTTCGTAGCTCAAGCGCTCGCCGCAACCCAGTAGACCGTTCGCGAGGACCAAGTCTCACATTCGGTGCACGGGTCTTTTCTCCAATCCGGCGACGACCGCAACCCCCGTCAATTGGCCAAGTTGAGCAGATCCGCGGCGACAAGAGCTTCGCGACGCGGCGCGTAACGCGATCCAAGACGACGCACCGTCTTCACATTGGACGGCCTCGTTCCAAGTCGAAGAGGCGGGGCCCCGAGAAATCATATGATTGACAGCCACGCAGGTCTGACCCGATTCTCGAATTGCGCGAACGGCAACTTTCGCCGTACCGCTCGAAATACATGGCTGCGACATGAGACCTTCGGGGCCGGACGTCTTCGGCATTCTTGATGCTCGAGCCCTTTGCGGCGGAAAAGACGCAATCGCCACCTCAAGCGATCGCACGAGCACTCATATGAGATCGTCCATGCGTCGCTGGCTTCATTGCCCCAAGGCCACGGTTGTAGATGAACACAAATCATCGCGCTGTGCCGGATCACTGCAGGATTTCTGCTGTTTGAGGGGCGATATCAATGAAATTCAGCCTTCGCGACTCAGTAATATTTCGGTGAAAATACAAATCTTCTGGCGACCCTAAGGTCGCAGGTCTAAGTGCGAGTAGGGAAGGAATGCTCCATTTGATTAATCGTAGACGTCTCATGCAGGCCTGCCCCTCCGGTCTCCACCGCGCGCTCGGCAGCATGCAAGCCTTCAATAGTAATCGTGGTCTGGCAGTCACTGGCGGCACATTAGCGAAACAGTCGCCGGGAGCTGGGAGAGGGGAAATGCCGGACGCGAACAATGCTTTTGTGAAGTTTTCCGACATCCAGAAAACTTACGACGGCGAAACACTGGTCGTTAAGAATCTGAATTTGGACATCGCGAGAGGTGAGTTCTTGACTTTGCTAGGGCCCTCCGGCTCCGGCAAGACGACGACTCTCATGATGCTTGCAGGCTTCGAGATGCCCACCCAGGGCTCTATCCTTCTTGGAGGGCGCTCGATCGACAACATGCCTCCGCATAAGCGCGACATCGGCATGGTGTTCCAAAACTACGCGCTTTTCCCTCACATGACCGTGGAGGAGAATCTCGCCTTCCCGCTCAAGGTCCGCAGGCTCGGCAGGGCCGACGTTGAGAGCAAAATCAAGCGCGCGCTCGATATGGTTCAGCTTGGTGCGCACGGTAAGCGCCGGCCAAGCCAGCTGTCCGGGGGGCAGCAGCAACGTGTCGCGCTTGCGCGCGCGCTCGTCTTCGATCCCAAGCTCGTTCTGATGGACGAGCCGCTCGGTGCGCTGGATAAGCAGCTGCGCGAGCAGATGCAGCTTGAGATCAAGCATATCCACCAGGATCTCGGCGTCACTCTGGGTTATGTGACGCATGACCAGAGCGAGGCGCTGACCATGTCCGACCGCATAGCGGTGTTTAATGATGGGGCCATTCAGCAGCTCGCCGCGCCCAGCGAACTGTACGAACGGCCGCAGAACGCTTTCGTGGCCCAATTCATCGGCGAAAACAACCGACTGGAAGGCAAGGTCGTCGCAATGAACGGCGCCATGTGCGAAGTGGAAGTTCCAGGCGCGGGCAACGTGCGAGCGACGGCTGTCAATGTCGAGGGAGTCGGTCGGTCGGCCGTGCTGTCGTTGCGTCCTGAACGAGTGAAGCTGAGCCCTGCACCGGGCTCTTTGCCCAATGTCTTCGGCGCGCAGATTGCGGAGGTGATCTATCTCGGCGACCACGTGCGTGCGCGGATCTCGGTCTGTGACCAAAACGACTTTGTGATCAAGCTGCCGAATTCGGATGGTGTGGTGCAGCTCGAGCCCGGTGCGGCGATCACCATCGGTTGGAAAACGGAGGATTGTCGGGCGTTCGACGCGTCATGAAGATGGTTCGAGGCTTCGCCGCGAGGGCGATGGTCAGGTGTTCGGCAAAGCCGTCCCCATTCTGGGGGGCGCCTAACAGGGGAAGCAGACGATGAGGAAAATATTGATGGTTACCGGTGCCTTGGCCGCGGCAGGCTTCGCGGCGAGCGCGTTGTTGCCGGCAAGGCCTGCTTTCGCGAGCGAGCAACTAACGATCATCTCCTGGGGGGGGAGCTACCAGGACGTGCAACTGCGTAAGTCTTTTTTCGAGCCCTTTACAAAGGCGACCGGTATCAAAATCACCGAGGACCAGTGGAACGGCGAGGTCTCGAAAGTCCGCGCCATGGTCCAGACCAACACCGTCAACTGGGATGTGCTCGACGTGGGTGTCGGCATCGGGGAGCTTTGCTCTCACGGACTCGTCGAGACGCTCAACTGGAATAGGCTGGGCCTTGACCGGACGAAATTCTTGGGGGACGACAAGACGCTCGAATGCGGGGTGCCGCATCATGCATCTTCCACAGTCGTCGCCTATGACAGAACTAAGCTAAAGAATGGCCCGAAGACCATTGCCGACTTCTTCGACTTACAAAAATTCCCAGGGAAGCGCGCAATGCGAAAGGGGCCTGGTTCCAATCTGGAATGGGCACTAGTCGCCGATGGCGTGCTCATCAAGGATGTCTACAAGGTTCTCGCTACGCCAGCAGGCGTCGATCGTGCTTTCAAGAAGCTCGACACTATCAAAAAGGATGTCATCTGGTGGACGGCCGGTTCGCAGCCCGCGCAGTTGCTGGGGAACGGCCAGGTCGTCATGTCCACCGCGTGGTCTGGTAGCATCGAGAACGCCGTGAAGGAATCTCGCCTACCTTTGGAGATTATGTGGGACGCCCAGATGTTGAGCTTGGACTTCTGGGTGATTCCCAAGGGGGCTCCGCATCTGGACGAGGCCTATAAATTCCTCGCCTTCGGCGGTTCGCCCAAACCGCAGGCTGACATGACGCGCTACGGAAACAATGGTCCCGCTAACAAGGATGGAATGGTCCTCGTCGATCCGGCGGTCAGGCCCAACCTTACCACCGCGCCCGACCATATGACTAACAGTTTGGAGTTTGACTACTCTTTCTGGGGCGACAAAACTGATGAACTGAACCAGCGGTTTACGGCCTGGGTAGCTCAGTAATAGCAAGGAGCGGCGAGGCGGACTTCAGTTCTCCTTGCCAGTTCGAACGGACATTCTGAGAGAGGCAATAGAGGAGTCGATGGTGACGATGGCCGTCCAAGTCGCCGGCAGCGACGAAGTCCATATTCCGTTGCGAATCAAACTGCAGCGGGTCGAGGCTCGGCGCAAGCTGAGGGCATTCACCCTCGCGGTGCCGCTCCTGCTGTTTACCTTGATCACCTTCATCTTTCCGATCGCCCGGATGATGTTCGACGCGGTTCATGACAATACGCTGTTGAGGCTGATGCCGCAAACCGCGGCAGCGCTCAGCGCTTGGGACGGTAAGGATCTCCCCAGCGAGGGCGCCTATGCCGCTCTCGCTGCAGATCTCAAGCACGCCTGGGCGCAAAAAACGGCGGGCACTATCGGAAAGCGGATTAACTTCGAACTGCCGGGCGCAGCCAGCCAAGTAGCGTCGAGCGCTCGAGAGGCGAGCACGCTTTCCTCCGGCCCCTACAAAGCGGCGCTGATCGAAATCAATCCGTTCTGGGCTCAGCACGAGGTTTGGACCGTGCTGAAGCGCGAAGGCTCGTCCTACACGGCCTCTTATCTGCTGCGTTCGGTCGATTATCAATATGGCCCCGACAGCCAGATCGTCGCCTTGCCGACGGATAACGCGATCTTCCGTGACGTATTCCTGCGCACGTTCGGCATCAGCATCGGCGTGACGGCCGTCACGTTGTTGCTGGGCTTCCCATTAGCCTATCTCCTGGCGACGTTGCCATCTAGAATCAGCAATTTGCTGATGATGCTTGTGGTGCTGCCGTTCTGGACCTCCCTGCTGGTGCGCACCACGGCCTGGGTTGTGCTGCTTCAGTCCAACGGGGTAGTCAACGATGTGCTAATGACGTTGCATATCATATCGCAACCCGCTGAGCTCATTTTCAATCGGATCGGCACGGTAGTAGCCATGACGCATATTCAACTGCCGCTCACGTTGCTGCCAATCTACAGCGTGATGAAAACGATCTCGCCCAACTATGTCCGCGCTGCCCGCTCGCTTGGTGCCGGCCCATTCTACGCATTTTGGAAGGTTTATTTTCCTCAGACGATGCCTGGGATCGCCGCCGGCTGCCTCCTAACCTTCATCCTTTGTCTGGGCTACTACCTCACGCCTGCGCTGGTTGGCGGGCCGTCCGACCAGATGATCAGCTACTTCATCGCCCGATACACGAACGAGGAGCTCAACTGGGGTATGGCGTCTGCCCTTGGCGCCATCCTGCTCACCGCGACTCTGCTGCTCTACTATGTGTTCAATAAGCTGGTCGGTGTCGACCGGCTCAAGATGGAGTGAGAATCATGGCCGCTTTCCCCTATGCTTCTCCGATCGAAAAGGGCTGGCACTATCTGCATCGGCTGATCTGCGGGATGGTGCTGCTGTTTCTGATCGGGCCAATCCTGACGGTACTTCCACTCTCCTTCAATTCTATCCCCTTCTTCGCATATCCGATGCAAGGGTTCACGCTGCGCTGGTACCAGGAGTTCTTCCTAGCTGAACGTTGGCAGGCCGGGCTGCACAACTCGGTCTTCATCGCCATATCGGTCACGCTGCTCTCGACCATTCTGGGCACGCTTGCCGCGCTTGGACTCAGCCGCCCGAACTTCCCTTGGCGCGCGGCGGTCACGAGCTTATTGATCTCGCCCATGATCGTCCCGGTCGTAATCACCGCGGTGGCCGTGTATTTCTTCTATGCCGATGTCGGGCTGCTCAATAGCTACATTGGATTGATCCTAGCCCACACCACGCTGGCGACTCCGTTCGTGGTGATCACAGTGACAGCAACTCTCATGGGGTTCGACCACTCACTCACTCGCGCGGCTGCTGGGCTCGGCGCGCCGCCGATCACGGTTTTCTTCAAGATCACTCTGCCGCTGATATTTCCGGGCATGATCTCCGGTGCGCTCTTGGCGTTCCTCACCTCGTTTGACGAGGTAGTGGTCGCCCTTTTCGTCGCTGGCCCCGAGCAGCGTACCCTGCCGAAGGTCATGTTCGCGGGCGTCCGCGAGTATTTGAGTCCGACCATTATTGCCGCTGCCACTGTGCTCATGGTGTTCTCCATCGCCATGCTGGCTATGATCGAACTGCTGCGCCGACGCTCGGAACGGCTGCGCGGCATCCGCAACACCTGACCGTCCCTGTCGCATGTGAGACCTTTCGCCACCGAACCAAATCTCGTGAATTTGCCTACCGGCGAGATGCATCCGAACTTTTGTCCAGCAAGGCCATGCGGAAGAGGCGCGCCGACGCGGGCGAATCGCAGTCGACCGGATACCCCCGCGGCCATCGCATTCGACCGTTGCATCGAGCGCACCAAGGCTAGCCTGTTTCGGCAGCGTCGCGACGCGCACAACAAGGATCAGCCGGCAGTGGTGCCGAACACCGGCTGTCTTAAGGGCGTGGAACAATCCATCGCGTGCGATCACTATGGAGAGCGCACAGGTCTGCCATCGGGATCGCGCGGGCGATCCATTGGCCGACACCGAGAAAGCGCACCTCCCGAACTGGCATGGAGCGCGGACTACAAGGAGACGGAGATTATGAAGAACATGACGCCTGCCACCGGCCGCAGCGAATTGCCAGATCCGGCCACGTCGCGCCGTCCGCGCAATCCCGGCGCACCATTAATTCCACGAGAGGATTGGATTAACGAACCTTGGAGCAGCTGGACTTACCTCCACACTAGCGAAATGATGCCAACGGCGCCGATATGGCGGGGACCAGGCCCGGTGCGGCCGCTGCCAGAGTCAGTTCAGCCTCTTGGACAGGTGATGATCAATCTTGAAGACGGCAAAGTTTCCGTCGACGACTTCCTTACGCGAAGTGCCACAGACGGCTTCTTGGTCCTACATAGGGGACAGATTGTCTTTGAGCGCTATTTCAATCACTTCACCCCTCATACACAGCATCTTGTGATGTCGGTGACGAAATCGTTCACAGGAACGCTCGCCGGCATCCTTGCAGACAAAGGTTTGATTGATGTTCAGCGACCGGTTACATACTATCTGCCGGAGCTTCAGGCGACCGCCTACAAAGGAGCAACGGTGCAGCAGCTTCTCGACATGGCAAGTGGTGTCGCTTTTGATGCTACGCCCCTATGGAATTCGGTCTGGCACCATCAGCAGAAGCCGGGGTGGCCGCGGACCTATTGGGAGGCGATCCTGTCCCTTGACAAATTAGAGCGGCCACACGGCGCCGCCTTCAAGTACCGCGATATCGAAACGGACGTAGTGGCTTTCACATTGCAGCGGGCATCCGGAACGTCGCTCGCCGATTTGATCAGCGACGAGATCTGGGCGCCAATGGGCGCTGAACGTGACGCCTATATCGTCGTTGACGAAAGCGGCTTCGGAACTTCCGCGAGTGGATTGTGCGCGACGATGCGTGACTTAGCACGGTTCGCCCAATTATTGGTCGACGGCGGTGCTTTTGCAGGGCGCCAGATTATTCCGCGCAACTGGATAGAGGAAACTCGGCACGGCAGAGGTTGGCGCTTTGGAAATTATGAGGAATGCGGGCAGGTGGGCTACCACAACTTTTGGTGGATCGACAATGCTCGCCGCGGCGCCTTTTTGGCGCACGGCTATGGAGGGCAAGTCATTTATGTCGATCCGAATGCTGAACTCGCGGCAGTCAAGCTTTCGTATCATCGCGGCAGGCCACGTAGTGAAGTTGGGAGTGTCGTGATGCCTGCGATCCGTGCCGCGTTAGGTCGGAGCTGATCATTCGGAACGCGGCATTGCTCACCTTGCAAAGTCAAATAGTCGTCCGTTCTTTAATCGCGGGCACGGTGTCAACCCCGATAGACAAAAATGATCCGCTGCCGGGTTCATGGTTCTTTCCGCGGTCGTCTCTA
>NZ_JBEPRY010000038.1:0-46567 GCF_040548605.1 Bradyrhizobium sp. JR4.1 | reverse complement strand
TCGTCTGCCATCACAAGGTGTCCACCTATTTTGGTGGACACCTCATGCATCAGAGCACTCAAAAGCAAAAGGTGCAGGGAAATTCGCGCTTACGATAGATCGCTTGAATGGTCCGTTAGCTAAATGATGCCGCGCGAGGTCGGCAGCCCTAGCTCACCGGCAGAGGGATCTGGGAATATCAATCGAACGCCGAACCGCTGATCGAGCTTTTCGACGATAGTTTCCATCCCGCCGGGGTCGACATCGGGTTGATGAATCCAATTCTCGGAATTCGCGAGACGAATCGCGCCCACGGCATCGGCGAGCCGCCGCAGATTATCATAGAGCCATTCCGGCGTGTTGACGAGTACGGATGCCGGGTCAACTCTGCCTTCTAGTGGCAACATTAACTCGTCGAAACCATAGAATAGGCGGGATCGCGCTGGATTGCGCAGCATCTCGCCGACAGCTGCAATATCGCCATCCATCAAGATATCGTGCTCGTTGCGCTTAATCACGACCTGCCGCCCAGTCCACATCGAAGGTTTATCGGCCGATGTTCGCACGGCGGCTTGGTACGAGCCAATGACGCGCGAGATGAATTCCGCTCTGACATCCTCGCTTGATGGATCGGACACCGCGACAGTAGCTGGAGAATGCTTGGCGGGACGATGGCGTAACCAGCATAAAGGATTTCGCGCTCCGCTTCTGCCAAACGCGCTTGCAAGTTACCCACATTGGCCTGCAAGTCATCCAAAGTGGCCTTCAAATCATCGGGGCTTTGGAGCAGCCGTCGGACAGGGGGACTACCGATAGAATGATTTTTTTAAAGGTATCGCGCACTCTTGTCGCACGATTGCTCATTCCAACCACCAACTGAGTTATTTCTCCATGCGCGGTGTATGCATCTGCATAGCCGGAAGCCGTCGTGTAGATCGGAGTGGCTCGTTTGAAGCTGTGGCTACACAAAACGACAAGAACTGCAGACAGGCAACTCGTTAGGACACGAAGCCCCATGTGGCGGTTGCAAGCTTTGGCAACCAATGGAAAACGCGTCCACAGGGCACGAAGGATGAGAAGAGAGAGTATCGACTCATACTGCAACGGTAATTGGATGCCCGGAGCAACCGTCTGCTTTGATTTGAAACCTCAACGGTGCAACCAATCTGTAGCCAACTTCACAGTGCCGACGGCTTCAGCGCGTTAATCTTGGATGGCACGCCCCAGAAGGCCAACGGTTCATAATCGGGATAGGGGAAATGACCGCGACGCAGTTCAATCTCGCTTGATCGTGAGCGTCGGCGTTGCGACACAAGATCCAATACTGATATCGGCGCGCCGCTGCAGCAGTTGATGACCCCATTGCAGGCTAGTGGATTCTCAAGAGCCAAAGCGAAATTCGCGGCAACATCGTTGACCGGCAGATAGTCGCGCAGCTGATCGCCCGCCGACATGTTGAAAAATGGAGCGTCTTCGTCAATTGCGCGATCGAGCTGCGCCAACAGGCTCTTTGGGTTTTGCCCCTCGCCATACATATAAAACAGCCGCATCCACTGCAGGGTGAACGGCTTTTGCTCCCGCAAGAACTCCAGGGATTTCCGCAAGGCGTCCTTGGCAAAACCATAGGCCGTGATCGGCGCCGTAGCGCCTTGTTCGGTCAGCGGCCCATACTCCATGCCATATTCAAGGCAGGTCCCCGCCACCATGATTTGCGAGACACCCGCATCCACGGCTGCTTCCAGAAACGATAGGTCAGCAGGAAGATTGCGGCCGAGGTGAAAGAAGTCGCGATAGTTCGGCAGACCGGGCCAGGCCAGATGGATCAGCGCATCCGGCTGAGATCCACCCGAAAGCGCCGGCCGGAAGTCCTGGTGAAGATCGCAGGATATAAATTCCAGCTGCGTGAACCACGGCAGCGATCGGGCCTTCTCGCGGCTGCGGGCGACAGCGACAACAGAATGACCTCGGCCAAGCAGCGTGCTAACAACGTGCCGCCCGACAAACCCCGTCGCGCCTGTCACCAGGACCTTCACGGAATAACCTTGAGTTCCGGAACGGCTATGACGAACTTGCTGCCTGATGCCAGAAGCTGCTGCTGCTGCTGCACGACCTCGTCGGCGATGTTCCAGGGGAAGATGACCACCCAATCGGGCCTGACCTTCGCAAGCTGGGACGGCGGCAGGATCGCGAGGTGATTGCCCGGCATATAGCTGCCCTGCTTGGAGGCCGCGGCATCGCACACGAAACTCACGAGATCATGTTTGACCCCCGCATAGTTCATCAGCGTATTGCCCTTCGCCGCGGCACCATACGCAGCCACCGATTTGCCTGCGCGCTTTTGGGTAATCAGAAATTCAAGGAAGTCATCCTTGACCTTGTCCGCCTTACGCTGAAATCCTTTGTAGATGGCCAGGTCACGCAAGCCATATGCCTTCTCTTTTTCCAGCATATCCATCACAACAGGCTGGTTTTTTCGCGGATCGCTTTCGTGGCATCCGTAGATGCGCAGGCTTCCGCCGTGCGTCGGCAGTTCTTGGAGATCGAAAATGCGCAGTCCTGACCTTGCAAATATGTGGACGACGGCGGTCAGCGAGAGATAAGAAAAATGCTCATGATAGACCGTATCGAATTGATTGAGCCTGATCAGGTTCATCAGATGCGGGAACTCGAGGTTGATGGTGCCCCCCTGCTTCAGCGCGATCCGAAGGCCGTCCGTGAAGTCATTGATGTCAGGCACGTGCGCGTAGACGTTATTACCGCAGATCAGGTCGGCGCGCTTGCCCCCTTCCGCCAGCTCCGTCGCGGTCGCCTCTCCGAAGAACTTGCGCAGCACCGGCACGCCGATTTTTTCTGCAGCGTCGGCGGTACTGCTGGTCGGCTCAACCCCTAGGCATGGGATGTCCGCCGCAACGAAGTTCTTCAGCAGGTAGCCATCATTGGAGGCAACCTCGATCACGAAACTGTCACGGTTCAGCTTCAGGATTTCAGTGATCTTCTGCACGTAACGCGCCGCGTGCTGCAGCCAGCTGCGGGAGGTTGAGGAAAAATACGCATAATCGCGCGAAAACAATTCGTCGGCCGCCGCATAGTCCTCGGTCTGGACTAGCCAGCAATTGTCGCAAACATAGAGCCGCAGCGGAAACGTCATTTCCGGCGCGCGCAGTTGACTAGCCGACAGATAGGCGTTCGACGGCGGCGCGTGACCAAGATCGAGAAAAACGTGTTCGAGCTCGTGATGGCAATGACGGCATTTCATACGACGATTCCTTCGAAATTCGTGTCAAGAAGCCGATGTTGGAGGTCCCTGTCGGACAGTTCGGTCGGCCCCAACGGCCAATCCACGCCAATCATCGGATCATCAAAACGGATAGCGCCTTCTGCTTTGGAGGCATAGAACTCGGTATGCAGATAGAGCAGTTCGGAATCCGGCTCTAGCACCTGGAAGCCATGCGCACATCCTTCGGGGATGACCAAGGCGCGTCGATTGTCCGGCGAGAGTTCCAGTGACGTCCATTTCCGGAACGTCGCCGATCCCTTGCGCAAATCGACGGCCACGTCGAACACGCGACCGCGGAGGCAGCGGACGATCTTCATTTCAGCATGTGGCGCATTTTGATAGTGCAGTCCCCTGAGCGCGCCGACGCGACGGGTGATCGAATGATTGATCTGAACGATCGACCGTGATCCGATGATGCCTTGTTGCTCGCGCGAGCAGAACAGACGGGAGAACGCCCCACGCGGATCTTGGTGGGCCGCGCTCTCCGCAACCCAGACACCCTCGATGCCGGTCTGCTCGAGCTTCATGAAGCCGAACCCTCGGCCCACGCCAACTCGCGGGCACTGGCGCGCGCAACATAGCGATCGAGTTGCTCACGGCTGATAACGTCGCTTCGTTCGAGCCAGACCCGATACCACTCAGCGGTGGCTGTTACTCCTTCGTCGAAAGTCCATACCGGCTGCCAGTGCATGCGCTGACGGGCCTTGTCGCTATCGACCTGAAGCAGATGCGCTTCGTGGGCCTGGATCTGACCGGCGTCGTACCATTCCGCAGCCGGCCATTGCCGCTTGATCGCGTCGAGGACCTGCCGAACCTGGCGGTTGCCTTCCCGATCGGGCCCGAAATTCCAGGCCTCGGCAAAGGTGGGATCGCGTTCGATCAATTTTTGTCCGAGCATGAGATAACCCGAGAGGCATTCGAGAACATGCTGCCAGGGTCGCGTCGCCGTCGGTGATCTGATCTCCACCGGCCTGCCGTGCCGGATCGAGCGCACCAGATCCGGAATCAAACGATCTTCGGACCAGTCGCCGCCGCCGATCACATTACCGGCGCGCGCCGTGGCCAGCAGTGGGGCGTCGGGCGCGTTGAAGAATGAATTCCGGTAACTTGCTGCAACAAGCTCGCTGCCGGCTTTGGACGCACTGTAGGGATCGTGTCCTCCCAGCCGGTCCGTCTCGCGATAGCCCCAGACCCACTCGTTGTTTTCGTAGCACTTGTCGGTCGTTACGACGACGATCGCAGCAAGGCGGTCAGCCTCGCGGCATGCGTCGAGCACGTTAGCAGTGCCCATCACGTTGACGGCCCAGGTCTCCACCGGAGTGCGATAGGAGCGCCGCACCAGTGGTTGGGCGGCCATGTGAAACACAACATCCGGATCTGTCATTCGGACCCGTTCGCGCAGCAATTTTTCGTCGCGAATATCGATGAAGTGGGACTCGATGTCTAGATTCAGCAGGCCGAAATGGTGGGGATCGGTCTCCGGCGGAAGCGCTATTCCCGTCACCTTCGCGCCCAGCGCCTTGAGCCATAGTGCCAGCCAGCTTCCCTTAAAGCCGGTGTGTCCGGTCACCAGCACATGGCGGCCCTTGTAGATATCGCCGAACATTATCACCAACTCTTCCAGGGGGCCTTCCCAGAAGACCACAGTTCTTCGAGATGAGTTTTGTCGCGAAGCGTGTCCATCGCCTGCCAGAAACCGGTGTGCCGAAAGGCGGACAACTGGCCCTCTGCGGCCAGACGCTGCAGTGGTTGTTGCTCCCATACCGTTTCGTCGCCGTCGAGATAGGACAGTACACTGGGTTCGAGCACGAAGAACCCGCCATTGATCCAAGCGCCGTCGCCAGCCGGCTTTTCCTGGAAATGGTGGACTGACTGATTCTCGATATGCAGCGCGCCGTAGCGGCCGGGAGGC
This sequence comes from Bradyrhizobium sp. JR4.1, assembly GCF_040548605.1. NCBI lineage: Bacteria > Pseudomonadati > Pseudomonadota > Alphaproteobacteria > Hyphomicrobiales > Nitrobacteraceae > Bradyrhizobium > Bradyrhizobium sp. JR4.1. The sequence continues at coordinate 41,399 of NZ_JBEPRY010000038.1, read as the reverse complement.
TGGATCGCGGTCACCGTCGCCAGCCGCCCGGCCTCGCGATGCTTGGCGAGGAGCGCCGAAATATCAATGTCCGCCACACCATCGCCGTAGGTGAAGCAGAATGCTTCGTTACCAATATATGGCGCGACGCGCCTCAGGCGACCGCCTGTCATGGTAAGCTCGCCGGTATCAACCAAGGTCACTCGCCATGGCTCGGCGAATTTCTGATGAATCTCCATGCTGTTCTCGCGCATATTAAACGTGACATCAGACATGTGCAGGAAGTAATTGGAAAAGTATTCCTTGATGACGTAGCCCTTGTAGCCAAGACAGATCACGAAATCATCGATCCCGTAATGTGAGTACATCTTCATGATGTGCCAGAGGATCGGCTTGCCTCCGATCTCAATCATTGGCTTCGGCTTGAGGTGGGACTCTTCGCTGATACGGGTGCCCAAACCACCGGCGAGAATGATCACTTTCATCTTGTCTCTCACTCAGCTCAGGAACAACAGAATCACCGATTCGGGCCTCGCCCCCGCGGAGCGGCGTGTCCGGTTTCATCGACCTAGGCCCGCTTTTATCAGGAAAAGCCCAAAACCCCATACCGACACGTCCGGCGGAAATCAAGCAGATCTCCCGCGTTCTCGCTCCAACAGAGGCTTTCGGGTAGCGGCGGCTCGGTTTGGCCGGACGAGGCCACTCTTGTAAGGCAGCCTAGAGCGCACTTGAATGCCGTCGTGAACCCGAAATACTCGCAGCTCCCAAGAAGTTCCGCACCAGCCTCGGGCTTTCGGTCAAGGGACTGATGCGCATGATCGCCGATGAGGTTCACTATTAGCAAATCGGTTCCGCCGGGTTCAGCACCACACAGACCGTTGGGAGCAGAGAATAGCGTGCCGTCGGCGACACCCGAGGCCTCGATCCTCCGGTCATCAGCCAATGTTTCCAAGTGATTTCGCACTGTCACAGAACTAAATTACGTGGGTTCTCTACTCCGTGCCACGTCCACTGCTCGTACAACTTCCGGCGCGCTAGCGACATCGCCTCGAAACCGCGCGTTTGATTATCCGATACGAGAATATTCTCTTGTCCGCCAGATCGGAAAGTCTTGCTGCCCGACCACTCAGAGGAGCGGTACGCCTTACCATCAGCGCCGACGACAACAGCGTATAGACCTCGCCGCACAATGCTATTCGTCATGCTCGTATGACCACTCTCGAACTCAAAGCAATCTTCCTTGGTCACAAGGGTCGGGGGAAGCGCATCCAGAAATAGCGGGCGCCGCAACATGAAAGCGTTGCTGCGAATGTGAGGGTTAGGAAACGAGGGAAATCCGGCGTATTTAGCGCCATACTCTGCCCAAACCACCTCGAATCCATCTTCAATCTCTTTGCGCCTCGATGATTTTGGCGCAACTAATTTTTGCGTCAGAAATCGCTTGGCAAATCGTCGTGCGCGTGTATAGAGCGATGGCGGCTGCTGCGCCAACCAGTTCGGCGCATGCTTTGCTATCTCGTGGCCCCACTGCGCGGCAATTAGCGGATCGTAGGGGATTCCTTGGCTGCAAAGCCACACCGCTTTTGACATGCCCTTCATGCTCTCGCGGACACTTTCGAGAGATCCGGTTGCGCCGACGATGCCTACATCGTCTCGCGATGCGTGAATATGGAGCTTGCCCAACCAACCGTCGGATTCGATCTCGGAAAAAGTATTCAGGAAGCAGACATACTCATGGGGCAACGTTTCGGCGGCCAGCTTGTAAGCTGTGATGTCGAAACCCTCATCGGTCATTTTGATCGATCGATGCTCAACCTGACTACAAATGGCTTCTTGTGGAGAACCGGACGGATCGTCATTAGGAAAGCCCTTCCAAACGATCACCAGGTCATGGTCGGCGCCGATCGAGTGGTGCCTATAAGAATCGATGAAATTGCGAACTGGCGCGACGCCCTCTGCGAACCTCGCAAGGTAGATGACGGCAATTTGCGGCTGGACCACAGCGGCAACCCCCGACGACATGAGCAGTCTCCACGTTTTGACCGACTCAAACACATTAGTTCATATGACTGAGGCCAATTCCGTACCTGACCAGCGCCTCGCTCTCGCGCCGCATATTAGGCAGCGATCGAGCACTGCCTGCGTCGCATTGGACCGCGCCCCCGCTCCGCGCCCGCACAAGCGGCGAGAACGCGGTGCTCCATCCATCCTTTGCAAGCAGAAGGCATATGTCGCGGACTGGCGAATTTTCGTTTATTTCCAGCGGCCAAAGACCGATGCGTTTCAGCGCGGCGACCCGAAAAAACGCAAGCGAATTGCCAGTTGTCGTCACCGTCTGAGGCTTCAGGGCCAAGGCATAAGGGCCTGACCAGGCCGCGCTCCGGCCCAACCACGGCGATTCCAGCGAACCAGCCCGATTGACCATGCAGCATCCGTCCACCACGAAATCGTCTGGATCGACAACGATGCCTCCCACGGCGCCGATCATGGGATGCAACTCGAGCAGACGGGCCACCTCCACAGCAATGTGTTGCGACTCTAGCATGACCCCGTTGGCGGCGAACACCAAAATAGCATCAGAATCGGCAGTCTTAGCCAGCGCTGTGTCGCCCGCCCAGATCAGTTGAGGCAGGGAATCGGTCTTGCGCGCGATATACAGTTCGCGCGCGCCGCGATACTCCGGCCATTCGGCAACCCAGAACCGGTCGGGCGCGGCCAACTTGGCGATCTGACGTTCAAGAACATGCTTCACTGCCTCTATCGAGCGATCGTCGCCCTCAGGCTTGTGGGTAGTCGAAGCGGCATGTTGCCGCCAGTGATAAAGCACCTCGGGAACGTGCTCGATCCGACCATTCGCATCGGAGATCCGCATGACACTGTCCCAATCGTGACACCATGTGGCGCCGGAATCAGTGTAGAGGCCGAGCGATAACGCGCGCTGCCGATCAATGGCGCACAAGTGCCAGATGTACGAACTCTCGAGATTGAGCACCGGATCAAACTTAGCACGAAGATAGGGCGACACCGGCTTGCCTTCGACAAGCGCGTCTTCATCGGAAAAGATCATATCCGGCCGGTCCAATCGCGCGATCGTACTCGCCAGAATCTGAACGGCATCTACGGTGAGCAAGTCATCCGCATCCACCGGCACGATGTAGTCGCCCTGCGCCTCATGTAGCGCGCGACGCATAGCACCCATGATGCCTAACGGCGCCGGCGCAACGACGATCGTTGCGCGCCAATGATCGGCCCCCTCGCGTACGATGTGGGCAAGTGCGGCGGGCGCGATTGGTCCGTGTGCGACGATGACCCACTCCACTGGCTTTAAAGTTTGCGCCATAACTGACGCCGCCAGCGCGTCGAGCAGGTCGATTTTTGTCCCTTCATAAACCGTCGTAATGAGCGAAACCGAGACTGTCTGAGCCGAGAGCTGGTAGCGCGACCGCCGCAGCGCAATATGCATGTCCAGCCAGTCGGAGTAGTCGATAAGCCGAGCCTGCAGGCGCGCCAGATGCTGGAGATTGCCTTCGGTGACTTCCCGGTAGGGGAGTTCCCGCTCAAGGCTTAGCCTTGGAGAATAGACCCGCTGGTCCGGGATCATTGACCAGAACCGCGACAACCAACGCGCCGTCGCGCTACGGGACACAACCGTGGTAAAGCTCCTGTCGACACGTGCGCGCATGAAGGGCGAATAGACAACCCGATTGCCTGCCTCTGCCGCCAACGCGCCCAGCCAAGCACCGAGCATTTCGATCGCGACAGCTTCGCGCCGCAGTTCATCCAAGCACCGCTTCAGGAACGACGTCCGGACGACGCAATGTGCTGTCGAGACAGCCGAAGCCGTATGCGGCTTCCACATCCGCGCACCATAGCCAGGATCGGTCAGCGCGCGACCCTGGTCCGGACAATCGCAGCCATCGCCGTAGCCAAACACGCGCGGACCATCCACAATTATGGAGTCGTTGTGCAGCATGCCGCCGACCATCACCGCATCGGCGAACAATTCGAGCAGCGCCATCGCGTCCCACCGCCACTCGTCGTCGATTGGTAAAATGCCGTGCCATTGCAGGTGAACGAGATCGCTGTCGATTCGCTCGATCACATCGGCGAGGTCGGCAACATTTCCGCGCTCCAGCACGATGGCCATCGGGTTTGCTCCCGCGTCGGACGGAACATCCGCTGCACCAATTAAAATCGTCTGAATCGATTGCGCATGCGATCGTTTTCGCCGAAACCACCAGTCCACATTGTACTGGAAGAGCGGGCTGTTCACGAGTTCGATATTTGTCGCCCCGGAGCGATCAAGAAATCTCTGCAGCGTCCTCTGATGGGACTCAGTGATGTAGGATTTCGATTCGATATTTCCGGACGTCGATGCGGTATGCATACGCCAACTATAAAGTACTTCTGGAACATGCTTCGCCTGTTTGCCGGCGAGCATGAAACGGATAAAGCTGTCCCAGTCGTGGCAGCCTTCGGCAGAGCCGTCGCTGTATAAGCCAAACTGCACCGCCAACTCGCGATCAATGGCGCAAAGATGCGCAATGTAGCAGGAGTGCAGGAACAGCACGGGATCCCAGTCCGGCTTAAAATACGGCGTATGAAACCGCCCCGAGTCCAACTTGTCTTCGTCGGTAAAGAGCAACGCAGGATAGTTGTTATCTTCGATGAAACGAGTGAGCACGTGGACGCAATCGGGCTCGATTAGATCGTCGGAATCGAGCGGCAGAATATAACGGCCCGAGGCCCGCTCGAGGCAGTACCGCATTCCGCCGATAATGCCTCGATTGCCCTCAACGCGCTCAAGCCGCACGCCCGGATGGCGTGCGAGCCTTGCAAGGGCGCGGCGGGTCCCCTCCTCCGTGGAGCCGTTGTCGAGAACTAACCATTCGAAATGCATTCCGCCGTCTTGACGAAAAACGCTGTTGCTAAGTTCTTCGAGGAACCGAGGATCGGTATTGTAGGCCGTAGTGACGAAGGAAAGCAGGCCGGGTGTCTGGTGGTACATTCCATCTTGACGACGACGGGCGAGGCTCGTCTTACGATAGGCTTCATAGTCGCTCTTCGCCACGGATGGCAAGCCCTGCGCCAGCGAATGTGCTGATTCCGGCGCAGGCTCACGCATCCTTTCCAGGCGCGCAACTAATTTCGAGACGATCCCATTGAGGCTTTGATCCCAGTCCCCTGGTAACGCGATAGCGCCAGAGGGGTCGTAACTCGGTAGGCCGCAGTTAATCCGGCTCACCGCGTTCTCGATAGCCCGTCCAACGCTTTCGGCGTTGGGCTCAGCAACGATAATGTTTGGTGAGAACGCCCGCATACGCTCTGCCGTCTTTACCGAGTAGCTGTTGGTGACGACCAGCTTGCCTGAAGCAGCCATTTCCAACGGCGGATAGCTTGGATGCGGTGACAGCATCAACGACAGCATGAGATCGGCGGAACGCACGCGTGCGGCATAGTCGTCAAAGCTCATCCACGGCAGCGGATTGAGCATCACACCTTCGCCGAGCGCAATCGGCGGAATCTTCTCGCCCATCGCCCAGACTTCCCAATTATCTCGGTCGATCACGCCGGATGCGACGGCGCGCCGCAGCGCGACAAGACCAATTTCGAACAGATTGCGCCGGGCGAAGCTGGGGCGAGCGTAAAACAGCAGTACTTTCTTCTTTGATTGAGAAGCGGCGGGAAAGTAATGGGTGCGATCCAGGGCTGGGTTGAACCATAGCGCATCGGCCGCAAATGCCGGGTCTCCATACCGTCCTGCACCTTCCCGGACCAAATGGTCGAGCAGAAGTCTGGTATTGATCACTGGGACATGCGGCAGTCCGTACGTTTCGTGCGCACGGGCCTGAAACGTAGAGCCCTCGTGCAGGATCGGCTCGAAATCCTGAATCAAGTAAATGAACGTCTTGATGGAAGTATCGGCGACGGCGTATTTCGCAATCTGGGCGGTCCACCAGGCTGTGGCGAGAAATACATCGTGGATACCAATCTGGATCGGTCTGGTGCGATCGAATCCATCGACGATCTCAATGCGGCCCCTGGCGAGGGGCCGGCCCAATAGCCGCTCCATGTAGGGAAATAGCGCGTCCTCTTCGCCCTCTAGCGACGTATCGCAGGCGACCAATCGGATAGGCTCGCCGCGCTCTGCCAACATGGATGCGAGCAGTAGCGCTGTATTGGGACCGCCCGACATGCTCTTCAGGCGCAGACTCGGCAGCAGCACATTAACAGCAGGCCGAATAGCTAGATCGTCGACTACCTCGAAATTTAGCGGAGGGCTTAGGTGGTAGCCTGGCACTTGAGAAAGTACCTCGACGTCCGATCGATGCGTAGATTCGGTCGCAGCGGCCTCCAAGCTCCCTTGGGGGAGCAAACTCGAATGCAAGTCGAACGAACTGATTAGCCCGTGGTCACGCACATACTGCGCAACGACGCGGCCCAACTGAGTGTGCCTCATGTGTTTTTGATAAAAAACGAAGCCGTGTCGTAAGACAAATCGACGAAGACGCCGGCCGGTTGTCGAACTATTCTTGGAAAACGCGTGTCGGAGCGACTTCACGCCTGCGCCGAGTATCGGACGCAGAGTCCCGATCCGCGGCACGTCGGACACCAGACCTCGCATTCGATCCGCGAAAAGCCGCGGCATCGCACTCAGTTGCCAACTCGTGGAACTGCGAATCTGATCGAGCTCGCGAATAAGCTGTTCGTTTTTCTGCTTCAGGTCTTCGATCGTTTCGATTGACGTCCGAAGCTCGCGCTCCGTCTCGATGAGCATCTCCTCGGGCGCGGCGGATCGGTTGGTCCAAATATTCTTGCTTTCGTCGAAATACGGATCCAGCTCATACGGAGTGCCATTCCATTCCTTTTTGGCTGGGAGAACCACGTCAAGGGTACCTGAAATAACACGCAAACCAAGGCCATTGTTTGCAGCGGACGCTTTCCTCACCACGCAAATCGAATTGGTGAATTCGACCGAATGGATGAGCGCTAGGGTTTCCTCGTCAAACGCGCATCCGTATTTGTCGAAGACGCCGCGCAGAATTTCGCCGCGGGCCTTGGGCACTCCCCAATGCTCATGGTTGATGACATCCGCAAGGCGTTTGAAAAACGCGATCGAGGAATAGGGATAGTAAAGGCCGCCTTCGAACTGACCCCAGTAACTGCAATGCAGATCCTCGGCGATGAAGATACCGCCATTTGCCAGATGAGGAAAATACAACGCAAAAGTCTTGACGATGTCACTCGACAGATGAGACCCATCATCGATCACAATGTCGAACTGTCCTACTCGCTGTAGGATACGCTGCTGGGTCTGTAAATCATTTGCATTGCCTACGATGACGCCAATGCGCGGATCATCATACGTCAGCCGCTCGCAATCCGGATTGATGTCACACCCGATGATCGCATGCGCCTTCGGAAAGAATTGTGGCCAGATCTCGAGCGAACCGCCGTTCTGAACACCGATCTCAAGCAGCCGGACCGGACCATCTCGCATCGACGCGAACAGGCGGTCATACTCATCGAGATAGAGCGACCATTTGTCGGACATCTTTCCCGTGTGGCTGGCGTAGAGCTCGCGGAGCGTACGTTTAATCATCCGTAATCTTCAACTCCACGCGCTCGAATGGAACCCCCACGAGCCCGTAACGAATTTTACTTGAAGTGACGTTGACGATCAGCGCGTCATGCATCCAATGATGCTGGATGTTGTCGTAGCGATCGCCGTCTGCGACCGAAGCCATGACAGCATACTGCCCGTCCGGAAGCATCGGTAGACGGAACTCGAACACGCCTTCGAATGTCGTGCCCGACTTGATGCGGATCGGCGTCCGATCAGTGAATGGAAAAGTATTCTCTCCAAACAGATCCTGTCCCAATCGATCGCGAAGCAGAAACCCCACGGCCGGCTTCTCGAGCGGACCGTGCGCCTTGGCGCGAACGGTCATGCGAACGCGCTCGCCGCCCTGGTAAATCCCGTGCGGACCGGCTGACAATTTAGTTAAAGAAACGGACTGGATTTCGGCGTGGCCAGTCTTCCAACCGGTAGCAACGGCGGTATTGTCGCGTACGCTGGCGACGGCGCCATAATCCACAACAGGTGCCGCGCGAGGACTCACTGTCAATACTTCAGACGCCGTCCCGCCCGCCGGCTGGTCCGAGGTGACCGAGATCAACTTGGCTTCTTCGCCGTAGACCTCCTGTAGCGTGAACTGGAGGTAGCTTTCGGAGACCTCCCTGGAAGTACCGGTCATCCGGACTTGGCCATGGGACAGCCAGATCGCGGATTCACACAAGTTCTGCACTGCAGCGGTATCGTGGCTTACAAAGAGTAGAGTGCCATGCTTTTGAAACTCGCGGATGAAGCGCATGCATTTCTGCATGAATACCGCATCCCCGACCGCGAGTGCTTCGTCAACCACCAGAATGTCGGCGTCGACATGAGCAATCACCGCAAAGGCCAGCCGGACATACATGCCGCTCGAGTAGGTCTTCACCGGCTGTTCAATGAAATCGCCAATATCGGCAAATGCAGCGATCCGTTCGAAACGGCTGGCGATCTGAGCCTCGGTCAGCCCATAGAGCTTAGCAGCCATATAGACATTCTCGCGACCAGTGAACTCTGGGTTGAAGCCAGCTCCGAGCTCAAGTAGCGCAGCCACGCGGCCGTTGATCTTGATCGCACCTCTACTTGGATTGAGGGTTCCGCAGATCATCTGCAGCAGGGTCGATTTTCCGCTGCCGTTGCGACCGATGATACCGACGGTTTCGCCCTTCTTAACCTCAAGGGAAACGTCTCTCAGCGCCCAGAACTCACGAAAATACTGCTGCGGCACCTTACCCATCAGCGCGCGCAGCCGCGGAAGTAAGGACTGCTTCAAGCGATCGTGCGGTTTGTTGTAGATCTGGTAGCACTTACTGAGGTTCACCACCTCGATCGCAGTTTCCCTAGAGAACATCGGCGAACCCCCGGCGAGTCTTCTGAAACCAGGCAAAACCACACCATGCGACCAAGGCGCCGCCCAAAAGATAGATCAGGTATGCCGACGGGTCCGGCACCTTCCCCCAGAACAACACATCCCGCGCCTGCTCGATCGCGGGCGTTATCGGATTTAGGAACAGCAGGCTGCGATATTTCTCCGGAAATGCATTCACAGGATAAAAGATCGGCGACAGGAACATCAGGATCGTGGTGATCATGCCCATGAACTGCGCGACGTCGCGCAAATAGACACCGAGTGAGGCCAGGAACCAGCTTACCCCCAAAATGAAAAGCAGCAGCGGCAGCAAAACCAGGGGGATCAGCACGACGGTGAGGTGCGGCATTCCAAACAAGAACAGATATGCAATAAACCAAACGCACATGCTCACCGCGCCATGAAAGATCGCCGAACCCAGCGCAACCGAAGGAAGTATCTCTAGCGGAAAAACCACCTTCTTGACGTAGTTCACGTTGCTCAGGATCAGGCTGGGCGCGCGGTTCAAGCATTCCGAGAAAAGCGTGAATACGATCAGGCCGGGAAACAGCACCATCGCAAACTCAGTCTTCGAGTCACTCCCGACATTCCAGCGCATCTTGAAAACCACGCTGAAGACTAGTGTGTAGATGATTAGCATCAGAATCGGATTGAAGAATGACCAGAACAGTCCGAGCACGGATCCGCGATAGCGTCCGACCACTTCCCGGTGCACCAGAGCGCGTATCAGGCCGCGGTTGCGCCACAAGTCCACCAGCATTTTCAGCGGAGAAATCGAAAACTCCTGCATCAACCAAGAACCGCTGCAGCTTCAGATGGCAGAGCCCCTGCTTCTTCGGTAAGCAAATCTGACCAGCAGCTACAGAGCCGCGATGCCCTTTCAAGCCACGCGTTTCCTGGGATGCCACCCACGCACGCCGATCCTACCGCAGTCACATCCTGGGCGGAAAAGCCGGTGGGATCCAGCAATGGGACACAGCAAATTTTCTCGACAATGCGCATTCTTCTTCACCAGGAACTGTGAATCTCGGTTCAACCGTTGAAAGTGCCCCCGTTCTCGTCCCCGAGGCCCACCCTTCGCTGGCCTATGTACCAACCTATGCCACGCAGCACAATCTAACCGCGCTCCGCAGTTGGCAATTCTCCTCCTCACCCCTCCCGCGGCGATCGGATTCCGGTGCATTGCCCTGCTCATAACCTACCGGGAGATGGTACCTTGGTCGTTGCCCCAAGTCATCCTCGTGAAAGCACGCTGCCCGGCCGCATTCATGTTTTGGAAGGCCCGAGTCTGGTTGTCCTTGACGAGAAGATTGCGCTGGCCTCCAAGGCGAAATGTGCCGCTTTCGGCCCATTCTTCCATCCCGTAAACGCGTCCATCCGCACCCACCACCACGCTTTTTAGGCCGCGCTGAAGAATTCGCTGCGTCAGCCCGTCCGGCCCGCTCTCGAAAAGGTACGAATCGTTCTTGGTTTCGATCGATTCGGGCAGTACATCGAGAAAGACCTGTCGTTCGATCATAAAAGCATTCGTTCTGATGTGCGGATTCGGAAAAGGCGCGATGTCGTTCAGGCGCGCCAGCGCACCGTCGGGCCCGATCTCGCTGGCCCAATACGCTTCAAACTTGTCGTCCAGTGTGCGGTCGTGGCGTGTCGAGCGCACGGCAAAATGGGAAATCGCGGTGGCCACCACTCTAGTCGCCAACCGCTTCGGCAGCCGCGTTCTGATTGCTCGGAACAACTGTCGGAGGCCGGCCGGCTTTGGAATCCCCTCATTCTGAAACAGCCACCATCCCTTTTGGACGTGCTTCATGCTGCTGAGAAGGCTTTCATAGGAACCGGTGGCCCCGGCGATTCCGACCGCCGGGTCTGCAAACGCCGCATGCAGTTTGCGAAGCCAGTTGTCAGACGTGATTTCCGAGAACGTGTTGAGGAAGACCACATGTGTGTGCGGAAGCTGCACTGCAGCGTTGGCATAGGCGTTAATGTCGAAGCCGTCATCCGATACTGAAATGGAATGAGGGAATGCACGCTTCAAGACTTTGTCGACGGTGGCTCCTCCCGGCGGGAAGCCTTTTCGGACTACCACGCAATCATGCGCAATCCCGGGAGGATGACGCTCGAAGGATTCGATGAAATTTGTGACCGGTCCTTTTCCTTCGGCATAGCGTGCCAGATAAACAACAGCGAGATCGCTGGCGAAGGTTGAAGCTCGGCCTGGCACGACGTTGTAGTCCTTGTTGCTTGATCACCGAAGCATCTAGATGACCTGCGGCGATGATTGGACAGACCCAGGCTCACCGGACTCGGCGAGGTCGCTGATATACCGCGCATAGGCGCTCTTCCCCAGCGCCGCGCCCAGGCGTGCCAGCTGATCACGATCGATGTATCCTTGGCCGAACGCCACCTCTTCGGGACAGGCGATCCGAAATCCTTGCCGACGCTCAAGCGTAGCGACGAAATCGGCTGCCTCCAAGAGGCTGTCCGGCGTACCCGTGTCCAGCCAGGCAAAGCCGCGCCCCATCAGTTCAACCGCAAGCTCTCCCCACTCGAGATAGGTCCGGTTCACATCGGTGATCTCGAGTTCGCCGCGTGCTGACGGCTTGATGTTAGCCGCAATATCGACAACGCGATTATCATAGAAATAGAGTCCAGTAACGGCGAAGTTCGACTTCGGCTGTAGTGGCTTTTCCTCGATCGAGGTCGCATTGCCCCGATTGTCGAAGGCGACCACGCCGTAGCGTTCCGGATCGGCGACGTGATAGGCAAACACCGTGGCGCCGGTGGTCCGCGACGTGGCGCTGGCGAGCAAATTCGGCAGGCCATGGCCAAAGAAGATGTTGTCGCCGAGAATAAGCGCTGAGGCGTCGCCGCCGATGAAATCGGCGCCGATCACGAATGCCTGCGCCAGACCTTCGGGTTTAGGCTGCACCGCGTAAGACAGCGACAGCCCCCACTGATTGCCGTCTTCCAACAGCGCCTCGAACAACGGCAAGTCCTGCGGCGTCGAAATGATCAGGATGTCGCGGATGCCGGCCAGCATCAGCGTGGTCAACGGATAGTAGATCATCGGCTTGTCGTAGACGGGCAGCAACTGCTTCGAGGTCACGAGCGTCATGGGATAGAGGCGCGTACCGCTTCCGCCGGCAAGGATAATGCCCTTCAACGCAGACCTCCCGTTCCAATCCCAAAAAGACGATCAAGGCAATCCGTCAGGGACTGCTCTAGCGGAGGCAGCCTAACATCGAACACCGCCGCCAGTTTCGCGCTCGAAAGCTGCGAGTTTGCTGGTCGCACCGCAGCTGTCGGATAATCGGAAGTCGAGATCGGGTCAAGCAATACGGACCGCCCTTCCCGGCGGGCGGCGGCATCGATGATCTGTTTCGCGAAAGCGTACCAAGTCATCGGGTCGGGCCCGGCAAGATGCGTGACGCCCGCATAATGCGGCTGCCAGCCCTTCGCCACCCGCCTGGCGATGGCGTGGATCACGTCGGCCATATCCGGCGCATATGTGGGGCAACCTACCTGGTCGTTCACTACCCGCAGCCGGTCGCGTTCCGATGCTAGGCGAAGAATCGTGCGCACGAAATTACCTCCAAACGGCGCGTAGACCCATGACGTACGCAAGATAACGTGCCTTGGGTTCGCCGCGGCGACAGCTAGCTCGCCCGCCAACTTGGAGCGGCCATAGACGCTTTGCGGGTTGACCGGATCGCGCTCGACATAGGCGCCGGTCTTCATCCCGTCAAAGACGTAGTCGGTCGATAGATGGATGACCGGAATGCCATGATCCGCGGCCGCCGCCGCTACAAGGCCTGCGCCATCGCGATTGAGCGCAAAAGCGAGATCGGGTTCCGACTCAGCCTTATCCACCGCCGTGTAGGCCGCGGGATTGACCACCACGTCGGGACGAAATGCGGCAATGGCTCGCTCGACCGAGACTGTGTTCAGCAGATCGACGTCCGGTCGTCGGCCAAAGCCGAACTCAATCTCCTTGTCGGCGGCCGCAGCCTCCCGGAGCGACCGCGCGACCTGGCCCTCGGCGCCAATCACATAGATTCGCATTTGTGGATTCACGCCCCCACGAGACCGAGACGTTCGCCGCCGTAGACATTGTTCCGTAACGGCCGCCACCAATCTTCGCGCGCGAGATACCACTGCACTGTTTTTTCGATTCCGGTTTCGAAGGTTTCCCGGGCTCGCCATCCCAGCTCGGTTTCGAGCTTGCTGGCATCAATCGCGTAACGCTGGTCGTGCCCCGGGCGGTCGGCAACGAACGAAATCAGCTCATGATGCGAGGCGTCGTTCGGGCGTAGGCGATCCATCCACGAACAGATCTGCTGGACCACTTCGATGTTGGTCCGCTCATTGCGTCCGCCGATGTTGTAGGTTTCGCCGGGTCTGCCTTTTGCGAGAATGACGCCAAGCGCCCGGGCGTGGTCTTCGACAAACAGCCAATCGCGAACGTTGGAGCCGTCGCCATAGACCGGAAGCGACTTGCGATCCAGTGCGTTGAGGATAACCAGCGGAATCAACTTTTCAGGAAAATGATACGGCCCGTAATTGTTGGAACAATTGGAAACGATGACAGGCACATCGTAGGTTCGGTGCCAGGCTTTCGCCAGATGGTCGGAAGCAGCCTTGGTGGCCGAATAGGGAGAACTGGGATCGTAGGCCGTGGTTTCGGTGAACAAGCCGGCCTCTCCCAACGACCCATAAACCTCGTCCGTCGAGACGTGGACGAAACGAAAATCATCCGCCTTTTTCCTCGCCGACGCAGTGTAGCGGCGAGTCGTCTCGAGCAGCGTGAAGGTACCGACGACATTGGTTTTTAAGAACAGGTCGGAGCCGGATATCGAACGATCGACGTGGCTCTCAGCGGCAAGATGAACCAGTGCGTCCGGCTGGTATTTCTCGAAGATCGCAGCCATCGCGGCGCCGTCGCAGATATCGTGCTTTTCGAACGCAAACTGCGGACTGGACGCAACCAGCGCCAGCGACGCCATGTTGCCGGCATACGTCAATTTATCAACCACGACGACGTTATGGCCGAGATCGGCGATGAAATGACGACATACCGCCGATCCGATAAACCCGGCTCCTCCAGTCACGATCACCCGCATTGCGCGACCTCCTCACCCCCCGAATTGAAAACCCGGAGGGACGTCTTTCAACCGCGGTTGCCTCCGGTCCTTGTCCGATAAGACCACGTCACCCGCCGAAATCCGCCAATCGATGGCTAGATCAGGGTCGTCCCATGCGATACCACGATCGCATTCCGGCGCGTAGTAATCGGTCACTTTGTAGATGACCTCGCAATCGTCGGTCAGTGTGACGTAGCCATGAGCTAAGCCGGGCGGCACCCACAATTGACGCCAGTTCGCCGCCGACAGCTCGACGGCGACGTGGCGGCCAAAGGTCGGCGAGCCTACCCTGATGTCAACGCCAACGTCGAGAATTGCTCCGCGCGAGCACCGCACCAGCTTGCCCTGCGCGTGGGGCGGAAGCTGATAATGCAAGCCGCGCAGCACGCCTTTCTGCGTCGATACCACGTGATTGTCCTGCACGAACGCCGCTTCGACGCCGCTCGCAAGTAGCGCATCCGCACGAAACGTCTCCGAGAAAAATCCCCGCGGATCGTTATGCCTCGCTGGGCTCACCAGCAGAATGTCCGCAATCTCGAGCCGTTCAATCTTCATAGCCACTTTCGGATGATCTATAATTCTTCAAGCGTCTGCCCGCTGGACGCGTCTGACGTTCTATGGCTTAAGGCATCCTCTCTGGAACCTAAAGCATTCCTGGCGTCAACGTGCTAATACCTTGAAGGTATCATAATACTCAAGACGTTTTCGCTTTCCGGACAATGATCCGAGACTTGCCTGCAGCCAACACAAAGTTGAAATCGATCAATGTTAGCGACTGTCGAAACACGAACCGGCGAAAGACGTCCCACCGAGACCGTTACTTGGGGCGCCGGACAAAAGTCCTCCGAAATGGCCATTGCCGACATTCGGGACGGTTTCGCCGCCTGGCGTCTGTGGGGCCGGATGGGATGGAACGACATCCTTCAGCGCTATCGCCGCTCGTTGCTGGGACCGTTCTGGCTGACAGCCAGCATGGCAATCATGGTGGTGGCGCTGGGATTCCTATACGCTGAACTGTTCAACACCCCGATTCGCGATTTCCTGCCCTTTCTCTGCACGGGTCTGCTGGTCTGGAATCTGCTCGCGACCTTCCTCAGCGAAGGCGGCATGATCTTCACGACGGCCGAGTCCTATATCAAGCAGGTCCGGCTGCCCTACTCGATCTATGTTTATCGGTCGAGCTGGAGCAAGATTATCGTCTTCGCCCATAACTTCGTGATCTATTTTGGGGTCCTTGTCTATTTTGGGATCTGGCCCGGTGCCACGGCCTTACTGGCGATTCCCGGACTGATCCTCCTTGTGTTGAACGGCACGCTGGCAACGGTCTATATCGGCATTTTGTCCGCCCGATTCCGCGACATCCCACCACTCATCAACTCCATCGTGCAGCTAATATTTTTTGTTACGCCCATCATGTGGAAGCCGGAATTGCTCCATCGCCGGGCCTATATCGCCGACATCAATCCGTTTTTCCATCTGATCGAGATCGTGCGGACGCCGTTGTTGGGAAATGTCCCCAACCTCAAGAACTACGTTGCCGTGCTGTTGATCACGGCCGTCAATCTTGGGCTTGCCGGTTTGGTCTTCACGCGCTTTCGCCCGCGTATCGCCTACTGGATCTGACGATGATGAACACCGACAATAATCGGTCAGAACTGACGATGGAAAATGTCAGCGTGTCGTTTCCCATCTATCATGGTGGGTCGCGGTCGTTGAAGAAGAGCCTGCTATTCCGTAGCTCCGGTGGCCATTTGGCAACCGACGCTAACCAGCGCATCGTCGTCGAAGCGCTGCGAAACGTCTCAACGCATATCGCAGCTGGCGATAGGGTCGCACTGATCGGATCAAACGGCGCCGGCAAAACTACCTTGCTGCGCGTGATGGCTGGCATCTATGAGCCGGTCGTCGGCACGGTCCGCACTCGCGGGACGATCTCTCCTATGCTTGACATCGGTCTTGGCATTGATCCGGACATCAGCGGCTATGAGAATGTCCGCATGCGCGGCCTAATCCTCGGCATGACGTCCGACGAAATCGCCAGCAAAATGCAGGACATTTCGGACTTCACGGAGCTTGGCGAATATCTGGACATCCCGGTGCGCACCTATTCCTCGGGTATGATGACGCGATTGACCTTTGCGGTGGCGACCAGCTTTGCCCCCGAAATCCTATTGATGGACGAGTGGATCATGGCTGGCGACGACCGATTCATCACCAAAGCCAGGCATCGCATCGACAATTTCGTCGCGAAGGCGAGCATCCTGGTGCTCGCTTCCCATAGTGCCGAGACCTGCCGCCAGTTTTGCAACAAGGCCCTCTGGATGGATCGGGGCATTATCAAAGCGGCAGGTTCCCTCGAGGAGATCCTCGAAATGTACGCGGAGACGCAAAGAGACCGCGTCGAACTGGCGTGAGCGTCCGTTACAGGCGGCTGAACAATACCCCACGAGAAGCTCCAGATTGCCGATGAAGCTTTGCCGCAAGACACCGGACTTCCAGATCAGCCACAGCGACTAAGCGGCCTGCCTGATCCTGCCGTAACGGTCGAGGACCGATGAGCATTGCCCGATCACGGAGCAATGGAGTGTCGCTATACAGATAGCAGACATTTCTCTGTCACTGGCTCACAAGATATGGGAGAACGAGCTAAAATGGCTTTTCTAAAACTTTTGAGCCAAAGCACGACGTAAGCGATGCCACGCTGGTGCCTGGGCGAAAGTCTTTACGCAGTCTGGTTGCGCCACTAGACTCCGGCAGCATGCGAAAATTCCAATCCATCCAAGCACTGCGCGCTTTAGCCGCCAACATGGTGGTCGTATTCCATTTCGTAGGCCTTAATGCGAGGATCGACCCGCCGTACCGAGCAATCGAGTCCGCCATTGCAAATCTGGGCATCGGGGGCGTGCATTGCTTCTTCGTTATTAGCGGGTTCGTGATTACGACTGTTGCGCAGCGTGAGAATTGGCAGCAGTTTCTTTTTTTGAGAATTGTTAGGATTTACCCGATTTATTGGGTTTATTTGGCGCTGATGATTGCGTTTTATATGGCAAGAGGCTGGCCCGATCCCGCCCCCGCCTTTCTCAATTCGATTTTTCTTCTGCCTGCAACGACCCCACTTTTACCGGTGGGATGGTCGCTGGTCCATGAGGTCTATTTCTACGCAGTGGTGGCGCTCGCACTCGCGCTGGGACTCTCTATGGTGCGGTTTCTCACAGGCTGGGCCGTACTGATCGTCGTCGCTCAGCTATTTACAACATCCACGAATCCTGTGTTGCAGATCGTGACGCACGCCTCCACGATTGAATTCATTGCTGGCGGATTCATCGCTTTAGCGAATGTACGGCGTCATGGATTGGCAATACTCGTAACCGGCGCAGCTCTTGTCGCCGTTGGACAAACCTTGTGTGGATTACTTGATCCCAGTCAGCAATGGTTGCGGATGTTGCTCATCGGCTCACCCTACATTTTGGTGGTATATGGAGCGATTTCGCTTGAAAGCACTGGTTGGGGGGCGCCCCCTCGGTGGGCGATCAAACTGGGCGATGCTTCGTACTCCACTTACCTCAGCCACTTTCTGTTGCTTGCACTTTTGACGCGGCTTTTCTCGACCCAACAACACGGCTTAGTCGCGCAGATTTTATTCGCAAGTTTGTGCATAATTGCAGCGAACATTTGGGGCGTATTGAGCTTCAATTATTTGGAGTTAGCAATCTTTGGGATTGTACGAAATAAAAAGGCGGGAGAGATTGTCACAACACATACGGCGACAAACATAGGTTGATCGCGATCAGTCCTGCTTGAGCTGACCCAGAGGCTCGATGAGTCATTCCACAGCGAAATCGGCAGCCGAACACCTTGAGGGTTCGGATTCGTTTGGCCTTCGCGGTGGCGCCAGCTTGCCTTCTATTAACGGACGAGTGGTTTATGGCTGACCACGACAGATCGCATTGACAATTCGTCGCGAAGGTGGATTCTGATGCTGCCTACCACAGTGTCGAGACCTATCGCTAGTTCCGCAACTAGGCGCTTTGGATGGATCAGGGCACTATCAGAGCGGCAGGGTCGCTCGAGGAGATCCTCGAAATGTATGCAGAGGCGCAACGAGGCAACTTCGAGAGGGCGTGAAGCGGCCTCACAGGCGACCAAACAGCGCCCCTACAAAAAGCGCGAGATTCTCGAGGAAGCTTTGCCGGTAAACGCCAGATTTCCAAAGGAGCCATAGCCGCTTGGGCGACGCTGCCAAACGCGCTTGGGTGTAGCGGGCGAGGACGAGTGCGTTGTACGGCGTCAGCAGGCTTCGCATGCTGCCTAGCACGTTCAGGTTTACCTCATTCCACATTGCGAATCTTCCGCCCAGGAATGCGAACGATCGAACAAGCCGAGCCCGCAGACCGATGTTAGCTCCGACAAGATTTTCCACATGTTGTCTGTATCTTAGGCTGGGCCAGGGATCGTAATGCGCAACGCCGCCGATCCCCGTCACGACCTGGTACGTCCACCAATCGTGCGATACCAGAGCAACCTCACTCGGGGTGGCCCGAAGCGCCAGCCGCGCCGCGCGATTGAACACCATCGTGTTGCCGCCGCCGATGTTCTGCACCAGGGCATTCTGAAAAGTTGGCTCGCGTAAGAAGAGAGGTGAGAAGCCAAGCGGCGCGCCGCTCTCTTCCATCAACTCGGTTCGCGTAAAATACAGAGCTGGACGATCGCTCGGACGCGCTTCGAACCAGCTCACCGCCTTCGCAAGTTTCTCCGGAAACCAGACGTCGTCCTGGTCGCTGTAGGCGAACAGGTCGCCCTCGATATCGTCAGATCGGACCAGCGACGCGAAATTCTGCCAGAAACCCATCTGCGGCCCTCGCCGCACCACCACCCGCTGGGGAACCTGCTTGGCAAACTCCTCGATGATCTGAATCGTATTATCCGTGGAGCCGTCGTCGGACACCAGCAAATCCCAGTTGTGATAGGTCTGCGCCTTATAGGAGTCGATCTGCTCCTGAATAAATGCGGCGCCGTTTCTGGTCGCGAGCAGAATGACGACTTTAGGGCTTGCTAACGGCAACTGGGATGATTCCTGATTGAGCCTCTCGCAGCCGTCGCTGCGACGACGCTGGAGATAGACTCGATCATCTCTTAAACTATCCATTTCATTTTTCAAATCGCGGATGAAAACCTCGCGGATTCCAGCCAAAATCACGGACCGCCGGCGCGGGATCGAACACCATGTCCTTCGCCATCCGGGCGCCCATCGCGGGATTTGCATTCGGAAGCAACGGCTTTGCTAGGGCAAATGCCAGCCGCCAGACAAATGGCGGCGCTGATATGATCCGGCGCGGCTTGTTGAGCGCGTCGAAAATCCGACCGACCATCTCACGATAGCTGATCGTCTCACCGCCCGGCAGCGCATAGGTTTTGCCGATTGCCGCGTCGCTTGCTGCCGCGGCAATGGCGCCGATCGCCAGGTCTTCCGCGTGCACGGGCTGCCGCAGCCCGGCGCCGTCGCCCATCAAAGGTAGCATCCCGAACCGCCGAATGAGCCGGGCCAGCCGCGAGATGTTGCCGTCGCGGCCCTCTGCATAGATGATGGTCGGGCGCAAGATGGTCCAGCCGACGTTGTAGCGCTCGCATGTGGCGATCAGTCGCCCCTCCCCCTCCGCGAGCCGCCGCAGCAGCTCGCGCTCTGCTGCGACTTCGGATTCTATCTTTGTGACGATGCTGGTGGAGGTAAAGGCGACAACACGTCTCAGCGCCGGCGTATAAATATGCGGCAGCGCATCCGCCAACCGACCAACCTCCGCGGTGCAATACAAGGTCTCGAACGAAGGCGGCTTCAAGGTCTCGGGCGTGGCGAGATCACCCTGGAGCCACACTACACCGCAGCTGCGGTGGTTCACCCGGGACAACGCCAGCGGCGTTTCGCCGGACTTGACCAGATGTTCAACGATATAGCTTCCGACGATCCCGGTGGCGCCTACAACGAAACTCTGCATCCCCATCAACTCACTGCGGCGGCGCGGCGGCCTTCATCGAACAACGCGATCAGGACGTACTACATGGGTCTACCGCCTGACGTCGCCCCCGGTCGTTTAATCCTGATCGGGTGGCGCCGGGAGTGTTAGCAGCCTGGCGCGAGCTCAGATAGCGGGTACGGAAGGAAATTAGCGCCACGCGTCCGCGTCCGGAACTCCATTTTTGATCGGGCTGCACGTTGCAGGCGGTATCAATGCCCGCTGATCAGACGCAACGCACATAACGCACCTTATGGGAAAATGGTCATCTGCTGGCCCAGATTCAAATCTTCTTATGTGCGCCCACACCGAATGATTCGCGCGCCGTCTGTAGCAAAAGCCGCGATGTCGCCCCTCGGCAATGCGGCGTGCCTCGATGGCGCCTCCCATGACCGATTTGCACAATTGAGAGCGACTTGAGGTGTGCTTCAAGGATCTCCCGCGTTCGATCCGTACCTAGGTCGTCGCGGCACGATGGCATCAACGTACTTGCCGACTTAATCCGGTGTGCCTTGGACAAGAAGCGCTTCACTGCGAACGCGGGGGTAAAATGCACCCCGATTTTGGGACCACGTGCTTAGGCCGCTACTCGGCTATGGCGGTACAGTCCTGGTGCTCCAAGAGCATAAACAGCGGGCGCGACAAGGCGGGCCGCCTGAGGTCGCACACGGTTTGCGGCATCCTGATGCACTCGAGCCTGGCGGTGACAACCGAAGGGCTGCCGCTTGGACTGACGGCGGTCAAATTCTGGACCCGGAAGAAATTCAAGGGGACTGCCGCGCTTAAGAAGAAGATCAATCCGACGCGCGTTCCGATCGAGAAGAAGGAGAGCATTCGGTGGCTGGACAATGTCCGTCAATCCACAGAGCTGCTGGGCGATCCGGGACGATGCATCCATGTCGGTGATCGCGAGAGCGACATCTATGAGCTGTTCTGCGCGGCCCGGGAAGCTGGAACGCATTCGTGATTAGGACTTGCGTTGACCGTTTGGCCGGGGATGGAAATCACACGATCGCCGACGAAATGGACGAGGTTGCCGTCAAAGGACTGCATCGCATCAACGTTAGAAACAACAACGGCGATCCCGACGAGGCCATTCTCGTGATCCGATATCGCAAGCTTCGCGTCCTGCCGCCGATCGGAAAGCAGAAGCGCTATCCCGCGCTGACCTTGACGGTGATCCATGCCGAAGAGCGCGGGACGCCGAAGAATGGAAAGAAAATCGAGTGGAAGCTGATCACAAATCTGCCTGTTAGCTCCCGCACCGACGCCATTGAGAAGCTCGAATGGTATGCTTTGAGATGGAAGATCGAGGTGTTCCACAAGATCCTCAAATCAGGCTGCAAAGCTGAGGAATCAAAGCTCAGGACCGCCCAGCGTCTGACCAATCTGATCTCGCTCCTTTGCATCCTGAGTTGGCGGGTCTTTTGGATGACGATGCTCAACCGTTCGGCTCCAGACGCGCCGCCAACCCTCGCGTTGACCGCGACTGAAATCGGCGTGCTCGATCGTCTCGTGAACGACAGACCAAAAGCAAGACGGAAAACGCTGTCGCACTATCTGATCAAGGTCGCCCGGCTCGGCGGTTATCTCGCCCGCGCCAGCGATCCGCCACCCGGCAATACCGTCATGTGGCGCGGGCTGTCACGTCTCACCGACATAGCGCTAGGTGTCATGGTCGGAGGAGAATCTGTGGGTAATTGAAAGCCTCACCGGAAGCATACCGTCTATCTGTATGGGCGCCCAATTCAACATCTGACTTCAGGCCTGCCTCTCAGCTTCTGGATGTGTGGCCCGCATTCCGAGCAATCGCAAAACCAGAACGGCGGTATCTGTCCGTACTTTACCGCATGCGGCGCAATTCAGCCGGGCGATTACTTCCGGAGAGTGGGCCATTTCGGCTGGCACCAACGATCGCGATCCAACAGCGCCTCTTTCCGACCTAGCGGCGGAGGCGGGACCTGGTGAAGTGATCGGCAGAGGGGCTCCAATAAAGACGGGAGAAAGTCCTAACCTACGCTAGTCACAACCGTAGAGTTTAACGATCCAGCGCCTCCCGCAATCTCTCCGCTTTCACTGGGCAGTCACAACCCAGTGGTCGTGAGCCGCCTTGAGCGTGAGCGTCGCCCTCTCCAGCTCCCAGTCACCGGATTGACCTAAGTGGTTCTGCTTCCTACGGAGGCGGTTGCCCTTAAGCAGTGACGAGTCGTCACCTATACCAAATGAAAGTTGCCTTGATGCGCCAATAACTGCGCAATTACAAAGTGCTGGAGGATGGCGGCATCACCGGGAGTGTCTATGACAGCTTCTCCTAACGTATCACCGTGAATGGTTGTCAATACGGGGCCAAAATCGGCCCCCTTATCGAATTGACGTGCATGCTTTGAGTCTGCGAGATAGAGGCTGCTTTGATCGAGAGTCGGCGTGAACACGAAACTATCGTGCGCAATATGAATGAATGGCAAGCTGGCGCTTTGGCTGGGCTGAGTAGCGGCGAGCGCTCCAGCGTTCGGGGCGTCAACAAAATGGAAGTCATTCCGGAAATGCTGATCCAGCCATTGAGGAGGCCCAACGGGTGCACCATTAGGTGCGGCCACGGCGCTAGAGGCAGAAGTAGAGCCGATCGTACCATCGCCGTTGAGGTCCTGATGGAAGATCGTCTCGAATGACTCCAGCGATCCGCTGTTTGGCGGCGCGCTTGAGAGGAGATCTGTAACATAGTTGCCGCTGCTGTCGCTGCTCCAGATGTTGTAGAGACCGCTGGCTGAATTCTTCCAGGCTACATCGTAGCCGCCGCTGACAGCCTCTGCACCGAGGATGGTCCAGTAGCTGCCAAACTGGCCAGCAGTAAGCGCCGCCCCACCAAACTTCAGCACCGATCCGCTATTGCTCCCAACCGGTTCAAGATAATAGTTGCTCCCAACTTGTACCAGGCTGGTCGTACCAAGTGCTTCGATCGTCGTGCCGACAAGGCCGAACGTACCATCGCCGTTGAGGTCCTGATGGAAGATCGTCTCAAGCTGTTCGAGGGCAGCGCTGTTTGCCGCGACGAGACCGATGTCGGAGACGTAAGTGCCGTTGCTGTCCGTGGTCCACACCGAGTACTGATTGGTGGCAGAGTCCTTCCAGACCACGTCATAGCCGGCGCCGATCGCTTCTGTACCAATCGGTGCCCAAGCGCTGCCGAATTGTCCGGCGCTTACAATCAAGCCAGCATATTTGAGTTCCGGACCGCTTCCGCCGGCGACCGGGTCGAGAAAGTAATTGCCTCCAACTCGGACCAAGCTGGTGCGGCCGAGTGTCTCGATATTCGCAGTGATGGGCCCGATCGTTCCGTCGCCATTGAGGTCCTGATGGAAGATCGTCTCAAGCTGTTCGAGGGCAGCGTTGTTTGCCGCGACGAGACCGATGTCGGAGACGTAAGTGCCGTTGCTGTCCGTGGTCCACACCGAGTACTGATTGGTGGCAGAGTCCTTCCAGACCACGTCATAGCCGGCGCCGATCACTTCTGTACCAATCGGTGCCCAAGCGCTGCCGAATTGTCCGGCGCTTACAATCAAGCCAGCATATTTGAGCTCCGGACCGCTTCCGTCGGCGACCGGGTCGAGAAAGTAATTGCCTCCAACTCGGACCAAGCTGGTGAGGCCGAGTGTCTCGATATTCGCAGTGATGGGCCCGATCGTTCCGTCGCCATTGAGGTCCTGATGGAAGATCGTCTCAAGCTGTTCGAGGGCAGCGTTGTTTGCCGCGACGAGACCGATGTCGGAGACGTAAGTGCCGTTGCTGTCCGTGGTCCACACCGAGTACTGATTGGTGGCAGAGTCCTTCCAGACCACGTCATAGCCGGCGCCGATCGCTTCTGTACCGATCGGTGCCCAAGCGCTGCCGAATTGTCCGGCGATTACGATCAAGCCCGCATATTTGAGCTCCGGACCGCTTCCACCGGCGACCGGGTCGAGAAAGTAATTGCCTCCCTGCTGCACCAGTTTGGTCATTCCGAACGTCTCGATGACGACGGGTGCAAGTTGGCTTATGAGCGTAGTGTTTGAGACGGTACCGTCGGCAAATTGGAAATTCTCCACGCCGGACAAGGTATCGGTGCCGTCAGGCGAACCCGAGCGCTGGTCAATCAGCGTAAATGTCTGCGTCGCCGAATTGTAAGAGATGCCGTAGCTCGCCCGATTGCCGGAATACACCGCCGTGTCGGTGCCGGCGCCGCCGATGATGGTGTCGCTGCCACCGCCTCCGGTGACTGTGTCGTTGCCAGACCCGCCGTTCAGAACGTTGGCGATGGCGTTTCCGACGATCGTGTCGTTGCCGGAGCCGCCGATGGCGTTGTCGATGTAGGAACGCGCGTCGTTGTTGTAGAGATAGGCATTGTAGACGTTGCCCGACGCGTAATGGCCGTTGCCGAGATTGGCGAGCTGAACCGACGAGAACAGAGACGACGCACCTGGATTAAGGTTGATGCTCAAGTTCGTCGTGTAGTTCGACAGGTCGTAGGTATCGACGCCGCCACCATCCCAGATCGTCTCGTCGATGCGATTGGCCGGCCCACCGACACCGCCATTGTCGGCCGGCTGGCCAGCGCCGTTGATGAACTCCTGCCCGGTGGTCGGGCTCCACGTATAGACGGTGGTCCCGCCCTGGGTGGTGTAGTTCGCGCCGTACATCGTCTGCAGGGCGAGAATATCGTTGGCCATATAGGTCTGCGGATACCCATAGGCTTCGTTGGTGTAGCCGCTCGTGGTGGAAGCACCGACATAGCTGCGATAGCTCATGACGGTGTATTCGCTGTCGTCATGCGCGCTCGGCACCGCGACATTGGCGGGGCCGCCTGCCTCCTGACTGTGCTTGAGGCCAAAGGCGTGTCCGAGCTCGTGCAACGCAGTCGTGAAATAGTAATTGCCGAGCGCCGCCTGCGAATAATTGTAGGCAGTTCCGAACCACACGTCGCCGCCGGACGCGTAATTGCCGGGGTAATAGGCGTAGGATGTCGGATTGGCGGCCGGCGACTGCGCGACCATGATGTCGGCGCCGTTCGTCCCGGCGTACTGGATGTTGGCGTTGGTGTAGCCGAGGATCAGTCCGATCGCGTAATTGATCGCCGTCTGCATCTGACTCGGCGCCGAGGCAAAACCCGACGTCGTCGGCTCACTGCTGCCGCCGCTGTAGGGACTGGCGTAGTCGCTTGCAGCGTCCGGAAAGCTGTAGGTGATCGTGCCGGACCATTTGTAGCCCGACAGCAGGCCGTCGATTTCGGCGTTGTTGGTTGCACTGACGTTGACGGCGGTGGCCAAGGAAATCTCCGAAGCAGCTAACCCCGTTCGATTCGGGGCGCGACAGGTGATTCTAGCTTGAGAGTTAAACGTTTGGTTTAATTTTGGCGAGCCGGTCCGGACTCCTTCCATAACGCCGTGTTAGCCATCAAATCCCGTATTCATACGGGCCAGGACAAGGATGCCGGTTCCGGCTGGCTGCCGTGTTGCGAGTGAAATCATGAAACGACGTTCCCTCTCGGCCGGTCTGTTCGGCGCCCTGATGGCGCTGGCCGGGCCGGGCCATCTGCCTTTCGGAGGACTGCCTGTCATGGTCGGAAAAGCCAATGCGGATGAGAGTGGCAAGGAAGGCGGCACAGCGGGGCGTGCCCCCTCCGTTCCATTGGCCCGCGACCCCTCCGCTGCGGTCGCGGAGGAGTACGAATCGGCCCGTCGCTTGGGAACGCGGGAGGCGTTCGAGCTGTTCATTGCGCGCCACGGTGATGACCCGCTGGCCGAGTGGGCACGCGCCGAGCTGAAACAGCTGGCGCGCTGATCCTTCGCGGGCGCCCCTCAGGCATTGCATTCGACAGGCGGCATCGGCGCGGCCCTGACCTGCCGCGTGATGTCTTGCTGCACGGTCTTTCGGCACTATGGTAGGCCCGCAATCAGTCCCGGAGCCCATCAAGATGCCCTTTCCGCATGCCTCGGAAGCCCTGTCACGCTTCACCGTGCTCGATCTGACCCGCGTCCGGTCCGGGCCCACCTGCGTGCGGCAGCTCGCGGACTGGGGCGCCAACGTGATCAAGATCGACGCGCTCACCGAGGATGCCGGCGGCGAGCAGCCGGGCGGACCGCGGCGGGGCTCCGACTTCCAGAACTTGCATCGCAACAAGCGGGCGATGACGCTGAACCTCAAGGACGAGCGCGGGCTCGCCGTGTTCAAGCGCCTCGCCGCCAAGGCCGACGTTGTCGTGGAGAATTTCCGCCCGGACGTGAAGAAGAAGCTCGGAATCGATTATGAGGGCCTCGCCAGGATCAATCCGCGCATCGTCTACGGCAGTATCTCCGGCTTCGGCCAGGACGGGCCCTACCACAAGCGTCCGGGCTTCGATCAGATCGCGCAAGGCATGGGCGGGTTGATGTCGATCACCGGCGCGCCGGGCGAAGGGCCGATGCGGGTCGGCATTCCGGTCGCCGACCTCACCGCCGGTCTATTCTGCGCCATGGGCATCCTCACCGCACTGCTGGAGCGCGAGGTCTCGGGCAAGGGCCAGTGGGTGCAGACCTCGCTGCTGCAGGCCCAGATCTTCATGCTCGACTTCCAGGCCGCACGCTGGCTGATGGAGAAGGAAGTGGCAAAGCAGGCCGGCAACAACCACCCGACCAGCATTCCGACCGGCGTGTTCAAGACCTTGGACGGCTACATCAACATCGCCACTACGGGCGGCCGGATCTGGGAGCGCTGCGCGCAGGCGATCGGCGCGCCGGAACTCTACAGCCATCCCGACTATCTGACCGCGCCGGCCCGCTCCAAGAATCGCGACGCGCTCAATGCCGAGATCGAGAAGCGTACCTTGACGAAGTCCACCGAGACCTGGGTCCGTGAACTCAACGAGGCCGGCGTGCCCTGCGGGCCGATCTACGCCATCGACCAGATGTTCGAAGACGAGCAGGTCAAGCATCTCGGCATCGCGCAGGAGGTGCCGAATGACGAGGGTCGCGATATCCGTCTGGTCGGCCAGCCCGTGACGCTGTCGCGCACGCCGAGCAGGATGGTGGCGCGGCCGCCGGAATTCGGCGAGCAGACCGACGAGGTTCTCACCGAGTTCGGTTTTTCTCGAGAAGAAATCGTCGCTCTCAAGGCCGCGAGGGTTGTGTGAGCTTCATGCAAGGCCGAGAGGGATGGCAGACTGAATGGGTCGGTCCGGCGACCTGCGGGCTATCGTGGAGCTTTTTCGCCCGAAGCCCCTAGATCAGCTGAAGAAGGGCGCACCACCGGCTCTCGGGCGGGCGGTGGCTCATTGAGGTCGCGAGCCCACGGGGCGCTGGTCCGAACTGCCCTGTCTGAGGAAGTCTGCTGGGAGCTCACGCATGACGAAACAAAAAGGCTGACCAAGACCGCCAAAGCATGAGCCGCGAATTTCTTCTCGTTCTTAGTCATGGGAAACTACCCGTGCGTTCGTGGAGACTCCTCCTGCGATGTTTTTATCCTATATAAGCTGCGCGCCGAGCGAAAGCGTTGGGTGGGGCGACCTAAGCCGGTCCGCTTTCAAAGCTACGGTGAGGAATTGGCATGTCGACTTCTCATTTTCCTATGGCCATGTGGCCTGTCTGACGTGCCGCTCTGTTTACGCTCGTTCAATTCGGCCCGCCGTGGCTCGCAAGCCGGAGAATTCCACTCTATCACTTGCGGCGAAGTATTTGCGCAATGGAGAACACAATAGTGTGCCTACTTATCTTTGTCTGAAGCTCCCGCCGTACCGGAGCACTGGTTTCGTCCGACCGCGGTATTGGCACATTAAATCTGGCGGAAATCATTGCCGAAAGCCTAGAGCGAACAACTGACTACGATTTCTGTTCTCGGCTCGAAGCAGTCAGATTAGAGGGTGTAGGCCGATCTCACACTGGCGAATGATCTTGCAGCGCGGGAACTCTCGCGTTCAGAATTGAAAATTAAGGCCATCTGCTGACTGAAGATTTACTCAATTGGAGCGACGCGGGCGTGGCGTCCGCGTCAATCCGACACGGGCGAGCAAACCGTCGATCACAGGCCAAAACAGGAGCACGATCGCCAACGTCGTGATCGAGCCGACCAGTCCGTTCGACCAGAACACCTTGAGATCGCCGCCGGCGCCGATCATCGACAGACGGAAGGCGTCCTCGGCGCGGTTGCCGAGCACGAGCGCCAGCGTGAACGGCGCGAGCGGAATGCCGATCTTCTTGAAGACGTAGCCAACGACGCCGAAGCCGAGCATCAGCCAGATGTCGAACATCGCGTTCTGGATCGCATAGGCGCCGATCGCGCATGACACCACGATCATCGGCGCCACCGCGGCGAACGGCACGCGCAGGATCGAGGCGAAGATCGGCACCGTCGTCAGCACCAGCACGAGGCCGACGACATTGCCGAGATACATCGAGGCGATCAGGCCCCAGACGAAGTCTTTGTGCTCGACGAACAGCAACGGTCCCGGATTGAGCCCCCACACCATCAACCCGCCGAGCAGGATCGCGGCGGTTCCGGAGCCGGGAATGCCGAGCGCCAGCATCGGCAGCAGCGCCGCGGTGCCGGAGGCATGCGCCGCCGTCTCCGGCGCGAACACGCCCTCGATGCGGCCCTTGCCGAAGCTCTCGGGATCCTTGGAGAAACGCTTGGCCAGATTGTAGCCCATGAAAGAGGCTGCGATCGCGCCGCCCGGGGTAATGCCAAGCCAGCAGCCGATGAAGGAGGAGCGCAGCAGCGTCACCCAGTATTTCGGCAGGTCCTTCCAAACGCTCAGCACGACGCGCAGCGAAATGCTCGCCGCGTGTCCGCGCAGCGCGAGGCGCTCCTCCATCGTCAGCAGGATCTCGCTGATGCCGAACAGGCCGATGACGGCGACGAGGAAGTTGATGCCGCGTAAAAGTTCGGACGAGCCGAAGGTCATGCGCAGATTGCCCGACACCGTGTCCATGCCGATGCCGGCGAGCAACAGCCCCAGCGACATCGAGATGACAGTCTTGTGCTTGGCCTCGCGCCCGAGACCGACGAAGGAGCAGAAGGTCAGCAAATATACCGCGAAGAACTCGGGCGGGCCGAACTTCAGCGCAAAGGACGAGATCATCGGGGCGAGGAAGGTGATCATGAGCACCGCGACCAGCGAGCCGATGAAGGAGGACGTGAACGCCGCCGTCAGCGCCTCCGCCGCCCTGCCCTGCTGCGCCATCGGATAGCCGTCGAAAGTGGTCGCGACCGACCAGGCCTCGCCCGGGATGTTGAACAGGATCGAGGTGATCGCGCCGCCGAACAGCGCGCCCCAGTAGATGCAGGACAGCATCACGATCGCCGAGGTCGGATCCATCGTGAAGGTGAGCGGCAGCAGGATCGCAACGCCGTTGGGGCCGCCAAGGCCCGGCAGCACGCCGACGAAGATGCCGAGCACCAGCCCGACCATCATCAGCACGAGCGTCTTCCACGTCAGCAGGACGGCGAAGCCATGAAGCAAGAGACCGAAAGCTTCCATCGCGGGCCCGCCTAGTAGCCGAAGGCCGCTTCGAGCGGCCCTTTCGGCATGATAACGTCGAAGGCGATGTCGAAGGTGACGAACATGATCGCCGTGAATACGACAGCGGTGAGCAGCGACTTCCACAGCGCGATCTTGCCGACGAGACGCATGAAGCTGGCGATCAGCAGGAAGCTCGCGACATAGAGGCCGAGAAACTGCGTCGTCAGGCAGAACAGCAGCGTCGGCAGGAACACCGCCATCACGCGGCGGGCTTGCGCGCGCGTGACGAAGGTTTCGGGTGCCGCGCGGTGCGCGACCAGCGCCACGATCAGGCCGTAGAGGCTGGCACCACCGAGAATGACGGAGAGGTAGAACGGGAAATAGCCGGGCTCCGGCCCGGTCGAATCCCAGGAGGCGCCGGTGCGCCAATTGTCGTAGCCGAGCGTGGCGGCCAGCGCGAGCAACAGGAGACAGACGAATATCTCGATCGTGCCGGAGGAGACGACGGAAGGCGAGTCGTCTTCGGGCGCGGTCGGATCGTCGACGACAATTTCAAGATCGGTTTGGGGCATGAGCCATCAGGTGCAAACTGCGTTCCCGCTCTCCCCGCTTGCGGAGAGAGGGTTGGGGTGAGGGGGAGTCTCAACGGGGACGGCGAGAGTTGGCTCGCGGAGAGAGCCCTCACCCAACCCTCCCAGCGCGAGCGAAGCTCGTCGCGCTCCCGCAAGCGGGGAGAGGGAGAAGCCAAAGCTACTTCGCGACGAACCCGGCTTCCGTCATCAGCGACTTGTTGACTGCATCGTCCTCCTCGAGGAATTGCACCATGTCCTTGCCGGTGAGGAAGATCGGCTTCAGCGCCTGTTTTTCCATGTAGTCCTTGTATTCCGCGGTCTGTGTCACCTTGTGGAACAGCTCGACATAGAACGCCTGCTGCTCAGCGGTGACCTTGCCGGGCAGGAACATCGCACGCAGCATCAGATACTGCACATCGACGCCCTCCTCCTTGCAGGTCGGGATGTCGGCCCAGGACTGCGTCTCCGTCACTTTGCTGGTGTAGGAGATTCGCTCCTTGTCGAACACGCAGAGCGGACGCACCTGGCCCGCGCGCCAGACTTCGAGATTTTCGGATGGATTGTTGACGTTGGATTCGGTGTGGTTGCCGACGAGTTGGGTCGCGGCCTCGCCGCCGGACTTGTAGGGCAAATAGGAGAATCTCGCGCCGGTCTTCTGCTCGAGGAACACGGTCAGCACGTGATCCTCGCGCTTCGAGCCGGTGCCGCCCATCTTGAACGGCGCGCTCGCCGCCTTCGCCGCGGCGACGAACTCCTTCACCGTCTTGGGACCCGCGCTGTTGTCCCACAGCACGAACTGGTCAAGCGCGATCACCGAAACCGGGGTCAGCTCACGCCAGTTGAACGGGATCTTTGCCGACAGCGGCAGCATGTAGATCAGCGAATAGGCGATCAGCACCTTGTTGGGGTCGCCCTCACTGGATTTCATGTACATCAGCGCTTCGGCGCCGGAAGCTCCGCCCTTGAGCGAGACCACGATCGGCTGCTTCATCAGACTGTTCTTCTGGATGGCGGCCTGCATCATCCGCGCCATCTGGTCGGAGGCGCCGCCCGCGCCTGCCGCCACCACGATCTCGACCGGTTTGGTCGGCTCCCACCCAGCCAAGGCCGGCGCGCTCAACGATAGCACTGCTGCGACGCCAACAGCTTTCATTAGGATTCGCACGAGTTTCGTCCCCTGGATTGTTGGCTTTGTTTGCCAGGAATTTATCGATGCATTGTGCGGACTAATGCGGGCGAGTTCAAGCACACAGGCATCCGCTGTCACTGACTTTCGACTGATGAAGCCAAGCCGGAGATTCGCTACTTGCCCTTCCAGTTCAGCGTGCGCTAGTTGAGGAAGGCGTCCATTCCCACGCGGAAATCTTCGCTTATAGGGGCCTCGAGGATCAGGTCCTCGCCATCCTCGCGCGCGACCGCGGGCGGCGGATATGGCGCACCGCTTCACCGGCAGCTTCCCCCGCGTGAGCGCATGGCGAGCGACATGGATATGTTGCCTAATGGCCACGATGGCTGAAAATGCAAAGCGGAA
Organism: Bradyrhizobium sp. JR4.1; assembly: GCF_040548605.1. Taxonomy (NCBI): domain Bacteria; kingdom Pseudomonadati; phylum Pseudomonadota; class Alphaproteobacteria; order Hyphomicrobiales; family Nitrobacteraceae; genus Bradyrhizobium; species Bradyrhizobium sp. JR4.1. The sequence goes on along the minus strand of NZ_JBEPRY010000038.1, from coordinate 9,721 downwards.
CAGGCCAGAACCCGGCGCGAATGGATAGCCGTTCATTGCAGGCTGTTGCGGCGCCATGAGATCATGTCGCAGGGTATAGGGGCATCAGTACGTGCCCGGGTTGCATGCTCGCGATAATTTCATTGCTGATTTGAGAAGATTAGATGGCCGAACCGATGGCAGGTGGGCGGATCGGATACGGGCTGCGATCCGTCGTGCGCCACTCCTTGGCGACCCTGCTGGCGACCACTGCGCTCGGCGTGGTCGCCGCGCGAGCCGTCGACGGCACCTGGGCCGGCGGCAGCAGCGACTGGACGAATGGCACGAACTGGTCATCCAACCCGGTCGTGCCGGACGGGACCGCAACGTTCACCAACACCGGAAGCACAGCGGTCGACAACAATAACGGTGTCGTTGTCATTGGCACGGTCCAGTTCACGAGCATCGCCCAGGCCTACTCCATCACGATTGGCAAGCCGTTCACCGTCAACGCGGCAGGCATTGTCAACAATTCCGGGACGACGCAGAATTTCGAAGTCACCTCCGGCAACAGTCTGGTGTTCCAGAACAGCAGTACCGCGCGCGGCGGCGTCGGGGCTGGAGCCGTCATCATCACGAACGACGCCGGCGGCCAGATCGATTTCTTCACCAGCGCTTCGGCCGGCAGCGCCACGATCAACAACCTCACTTCGGCGACGCTGAACTTCCACAACACCACGACCGCCGCCACTTCGACCATCACCAACGACGGAACGGTGAACTTCGACGGCTCCAGCACGGGCGGCAGCGCGCGTTTCGTTAACAATGCCGGTGGCACGGTCGATATTTCCGGCCTGACCAGCGGCGGGATGACCGCGGGCTCGATCGAAGGCGCCGGCAATTACGTGCTTGGCGCCAAGACCCTCACCACAGGCAGCCTCAACACCTCGACCCAGGTCGACGGCGCGATCTCCGGCATCGGCGGCGGACTGACCAAGGTCGGCACCGGCACGATGACGCTGACCGGCCTCAACAGCTACACCGGCGCGACGACGATCTCGGCGGGGACGCTTGCGATCTCCGGCTTCGGCAGCATCGCGAGCTCCAGCATCGTCACGGTGAACGCGACGTTCGATATCTCGGCAGTGACCCCGTCATCCGCCGCGATCACGACACTCGCCGGCAGCTCGAGCGGCGTCGTCAACATGGGCGGCAACGGGCTGTTCATCACCAACGGCTCGACCGAGTTCGCGGGCGTGATCCAGGGCACCACCGGTGGATTTGACGTCGCTGGCGGAGCGCAGACCCTCTCCGGTGTGAACACTTACGCCAATGCCACACAGATCGATGCCGGCGCGACGTTGGCGCTGAAAGGCGGCGGATCGATCGCGAACTCGGCGAGCGTCACGTTCACGCCAGGCGCAGGCGGCACGTTCGACATCTCGCAAACAACCTCCGGCACGTCGGTGAACGCTCTGTTCTCCTTGACCGCTGGCGGCATCGTCGCACTTGGATCGAAGACACTGACAATCACCAGTGGCAGCTTCTTCGGCGGCGTCATTCAGGATGGCGGCATTGCGGGCGGCACCGGTGGCAACGTCGTGATCGCCAACGGCGCCACCCAGCAGCTCTACGGCACCAACACCTATACCGGCACCACGACCATCGCGAGCGGCGGCGAGCTCGATCTCATCAATTTCGGCGGCAGCGATGGCAGCATCGCGACCTCGAGCAATGTCATCGCCAACGGCATCTTCGACATCTCGGCCCTGAGCACGGGAACCTCGATCAAGTCGCTGGCGGGCTCCGGTAACGTCAACATCGGGGCCAACACACTGACGATCACCAACGGCATTGGCAATTTTGCGGGCGTCATCGACGACGGCGGCGCGGGTGGCGGCCTCACGCTGACCGGTGGCACGCAGGCACTGTCCGGCGCCAACACCTATACCGGCGCCACCACGATCAACGGCGGCAAACTCGTCGTGGACGGCTCGATCCTGAGCCCGATCACCGTCAATGCCGGCGGCACACTCGCCGGCGGCGGTACGCTGCCTGGCCAGGGCGTCGTCGGCAACGTCGCGATCAATGGCGGCACGCTCGCGCCCGGCAGCAGCACGAACTCGTTCGCACCGCTAACGATCAACGGCCCCCTCAGCTTCACGGCGGCCTCGACCTATCTCGTGCAGATCTCCTCCGGCAATGCCAGCCTCGCCAATGTCAACGGCGCGGCCACGCTCGGCAACGCGACGGTGAGCGCGATGTTCGCCTCGGGCACGATCAAGAAGCAGTACACGATCCTGTCCGCGACCGGCGGTTTTGGCGGCACCGCCTTCAACCCAGCCGTCCTCTCCAACATACCGACGATCAACGCGTCGCTGAGCTACGGCACCAACAATGTGTTCCTCAACATCGGCGTCAACTTCGCGCCGAGCGGGGGCGGCCTCACCGTCAACCAGCAAAACGTTGCGAACACGCTGACCAGCTTCTTCAACTCGACCGGCGGCATTCCGGCAGCCTTCGCTGCGCTGACGCCGGCCGGACTGACCACGGCCTCGGGCGAACTCGGCACCGGCATTATCCAGTCCGCGATCAATGCCGACGGGCAATTTCTCAATCTGATGCTCGACCCGACCGTCATCGGCCGCTCGGGCGGTTTCGCCAAGGCGGGCAGCGTGGCGCAATTCGCCGCGAGCGACGACGCGGCCGCCTATGCGTCCATGCGCCCGGCCAACGCGCGCGAGCGCGAGGCTTATGCGATGGCGACCAAGGCACCGCTGCTCGTCTCGCAGCCGGCCAGCCGCTGGAGCCTCTGGACTGCCGGCTATGGCGGCTCGGCACAAGTCGGCGGCAATGCGCCGGTCGGCTCGCAAGACCTGACCGCACGGGCCTGGGGCGGCGCGGCCGGTGCCGACTACAGGGTTTCGGTGGACACGCTGGTGGGCTTCGCGCTCGGCGGCGGTGGACTGAGCTACTCGCTCGCCAATGCGATGGGTTCGGGCTCAGCAGACCTGTTCCAGGCCGGCGTCTACGGCCGGCACAATTTCGGACCGGCCTATATCTCCGCCGCGCTCGCCTATGGCTGGCACGACGTCACCACCAACCGCGCCGTGGCGCCCGGCGGCTTCGACCAGCTGCAGGGCCGCTTCAAGGCCGACACCTTCTCGGCCCGCTTCGAAGGCGGCTACCGCTTCGCGACGCCGATGATCGGCCTCACCCCCTATGCGGCGGCACAGGTGACGAACGTCAACCTGCCCAACTACTCCGAAGTCAGCCTCAATGGCGGCGGGCTGTTCGCGTTGAACTATGCCTCGCAATCGCTGACCGACACCCGCTCCGAGCTCGGCCTGCGCACCGACAAATCGTACGCGATGCAGAACGGCGTGCTAACGCTGCGCGGTCGCGCCGCCTGGGCGCACGATTACAATCCGGGCCGCGCCGTCACCGCGCTATTCCAGACCCTGCCGGGCACCAGCTTCGTCGTGAACGGCGCCCGGGTCGACTCCGACTCCGCGCTGGTCAGCGCCAGCGCCGAGATGAAATGGCTGAGCGGCTTCTCGATCGCCGGCACCTTCGACGGCGAGTTCTCCGGCAACGTCACCAGCTATGCCGGCAAGGGCGTGTTCAAATACGCTTGGTGAGCCGACGTCGTGAGTTGACGAGGCCCCCTACTTCCCGCCTGCCATTGGCCGGAGACGCCCAAGATCACCCTGACGCGGCCGGTTGCCACATCACTCAGCGACGTGGTCTGCGGCACCTGGACGTCCAGCTGGTCGACGAACAAGAACGGCATGCCGGCTTCGCATAAAGGGAGAAGCGGGCAATTGTGATTCCGACAGGCGGAACCACTTGAATTGAATAGTTGCACGGCGCAATCGGCAGAGGACGCGCGCTACTTGCCCTTCCAGTTCGGCGTGCGCTTGTTGAGGAAGGCGTCCATTCCCTCGCGGAAATCTTCGCTCATATAGGCCTTAAGGATCAGATCCTCGCCTGCTTCGCGCGAGAGCGTGCGGCGGATGCGGCGCACTGCCTCCTTGGTCGCTTCAAGCGTCAGCGGGGCGTGGCTCGCCACGAGCCTGGCGGTTTCGTCGGCGCGGCGCTGCAGCGTCTCGACATCAGGGACGATCTCGTTGAGGAAGCCGAGCGCCAGAGCTTCCGGCGCCTCGACGAGGCGCGCCTTGAAGATCAGATCCTTGGTGCGGGCGGGGCCGACCAGCGAGACGACGCGGCTGATGTTCGACATCGACAGGCAGTTGCCGAGCGTGCGCGCGATCGGAAAGCCGATGCGCGTCGCTTCAGTCCCGATGCGGAGGTCGCAGCAGGCCGCAATTCCGGCGCCGCCACCGGTGCATGCCCCCGCGATCGCCGCGATCACGGGCACGCGGCACTGCTCCAGCGTGCCGAGCACGCGGTCGATCCTCGCTTCATAGTCGAGTGCGTCCTGCGCGGTTTTGAACGCACGGAATTGAGAAATGTCGGTGCCGGAGGCAAACGCCTTGTCGCCAGTGCCGGTCAGGATCAGCGCCTTGATCGAGCGGTCGGTGTTGATCTCCTGGCAGATCTCCGCCATGCGCTCGTACATGGCGAAGGTCAGTGCGTTGCGCGCCTGCGGGCGGTTGAAGGTGATCCGCGCGATGCCGTCCGTGACGGAGTAGAGCAGGTCTTCGTTGGCGGTCGTCGGTGCGTTCATCGCGCGCTCTCTTTTCTCGAAGTTGGCTCAGGCAACCTGGGCCTTCAGGCCACCTGAGCTTTGGTCATCGGCACCGCGTCGCGTCCCTTCAGGACGTCCATGGCCGCCAACACGCCGCCGCTCCGGTGCGGGATCTTTGCAAGATCGAGGCCCATCTCGACGCCGGCGAGCGTCCCCATCAGCATCAGGTCGTTGAAATGGCCGATATGGCCGATGCGGAACACCTTGCCCTTGACCTTGTTCAGGCCAGTGCCGAGCGACATGTCGAAGTTTTCCAGCACCACCTTGCGGAAGGCATCGGCGTCATGGCCATCAGGCACGCGCACGCCGGTCAGCGCCGGCGAATGCGCGGCAGGATCGGCGCACTGCGTCTCCAGGCCCCAGACCTTGATCGCGGCGCGCGTCGCCGCGCTGTGGCGCTTGTGGCGGGTCCAGACGTTCTCGAGCCCCTCCTCTTCCAGCATCTTGATCGCCTCGCGTAGGCCGTAGAGCAAATTGGTGGCCGGCGTATAGGGGAAGGTGCCGAGCTTGTTGAAGCCGATGACCTCCTGCCAATCCCAATAGGAGCGCATGCCGGGGTTGGCCTTGGCCACCGCGAGCGCCTTCTCCGAGACGGCGTTGAAGCCGAGGCCCGGCGGCAGCATCAGGCCCTTCTGTGAGCCAGCGACCGAGACGTCGATGCCCCAGGCATCGTGCTCGTACTCCATCGAGCCGAGGCCGGAGATGGTGTCGACCATCAACAGCGCCGGATGCTTGACCCGGTCGAGCAGCTTGCGCACCTCCAGCGGCGGCGTCACGCAGCCGGTCGAGGTCTCATTGTGGACGACGCAGACCGCCTTGATCGTGTGCTGCTTGTCGGCGGCAAGGCGCTTCTCGATCTCGGCGAGATCGGCACCATGGCGCCAGTCGCTCGGGATGAAGTCGACGTCGAGCTTGAACTTGTCGGCGATGCCGCGCCACAGCACAGCGAACTGGCCGGTCTCGCACATCAACACCTTGTCGCCGGGGGCGAGCACGTTGACCATCGCAGCTTCCCAGGCGCCGGTGCCGGACGAGGGGAAGATGATCACGGGCTGCTTGGTGCGGAACACCCGCTGCATGCCGGCGAGGACGGCGAAACCGAGCTCTGCGAACTCCGGACCGCGGTGATCCAGCGTCGGCATGTCCATGGCCCGCAGCACCCGGTCGGGCACGTTGGTCGGTCCTGGAATCTGGAGAAAATGCCTTCCAGTGTGCACGGTCATCGGCGTCCTTCCCGGTCTTTGAGTCTGTCTTTTGCGTCTGTCTTGGCTTTGAGCTCAACTTGACTTCGAGCCCTTTGGCCTCAAGGGGTGCGCAAGCCGCTCGAATATCACTATTCGCCGGGCTTGTCCCTCGCCCGGCGGGGTCCGTCAATGCACAAGAAGCAGGGCTCGCCTTGCCAAGGGCCGTGACCGAAGGCAAGACGGGGGCGGCGAACAGGCAAGAGCGGACCATGGCGGCGGAAGTGCCCGGGAAATCACAGGAATCGGCCAAAAAGGACGGCATCGCGGCCCGTCTGGCCCGGGAAGTGACCGGCGACGTCCTGTTCGACGCTTTCAGCCGGGGCCGCTACGCCACGGACGCTTCCTTCTACCAGATCGTGCCCACTGGCGTAGTGGTGCCGCGCACCATGGACGAGGCCTTGCGGGCGCTGGCGATCGCGCGCGACGAGGGATTGAAGGTGACCCCGCGCGGCGGCGGCACCTCGCAATGCGGCCAGACCGTCAATGACGGTCTCGTGGTCGATCTCTCGAAGCACCTGAACCGGATCCTGTCGCTCGACGTCGAAGGGCGCACCTGCGTTGTCGAGCCCGGCATCGTGCTCGACGACCTCAACCGCCAGCTGAAAAAGCATGGCCTCTGGTTTCCGGTCGACGTCTCCACGGCCTCGCGCGCCACCATCGGCGGCATGGCGGGCAACAATTCCTGCGGCGGGCGCAGCCTGCGCTACGGCACCATGCGCGACAACACGCTGTCGATGGAAGCCGCGCTTGCCGACGGCACGCTGAGCCAATACGGCGAGGTGTCGCGCGATCTCTCCGATCTCGATGCGAACGGCAGCGCCCGTGCCCTATTCCGCGACATGCTCGATCTCGGCGCCCGCGAGGCCGGGGAGATCGCCGCGCGCTTTCCAAAAGTGCAGCGCCGTGTCGGCGGCTACAATCTCGATGCGCTGGTGCCGCGCAACGCCCGCAACAACATGGCGCATCTGCTGGTGGGTTCCGAAGGCACGCTGGCGTTCACCACCAAGGTCGAGCTGAAGCTCTGGCCCGTGATCCGCAACAAGGCCCTCGGCGTCTGCCATTTCGGCAGCTTCTACGAGGCGATGGATGCGGCTCAGCATCTGGTCAAGCTGAAGCCGATCGCGGTCGAGCTGGTTGACCGCACCATGCTCGCGCTCGGCCGTGACATCGCGATGTTCCGGCCCATCATCTCCGCCGCGATCAAGGGTGATCCGGATGCGGTGCTGGTGGTCGAGTTCGCCGAGGAGGACCAGGCGGACAATTTCGTGCGCCTGAAGCAGCTCGGCGAGCTGATGGGCGATCTCGGCTTCAACTGGAATAACGACAAGCGCAAATGGGGCGGCGTGGTGGAAATCACAGAGCCCGCACTCCAGAGCGGGATCGCCGATTTCCGCGCCGCCGGCCTCAACGTCATGATGTCGATGAAGCAGGAAGGAAAGCCCGTCTCCTTCGTCGAGGACTGCGCCGTGCCGCTGCCGCATCTCGCCGACTACACCGCGCGGCTGGGCGAGGTGTTTGCCAAGCACGGCACCAGCGGCACCATGTATGCTCACGCCTCCGAAGGCTGCCTGCATGTGCGGCCCGTGCTGAATTTGAAGCTGGAGAAGGACGTCAAGGCGATGCGGGCCATCGCCGAGGAAGCCTTCGAACTGGTGCGCGAGTACAAGGGCTCGCATTCCGGCGAGCACGGAGATGGCCTGGTGCGCTCCGAATTCCACGCAACCATGTTCGGCGAGCGCCTCGTCGCCGACTTCCGCGAGGTGAAGCAACGCTTCGATCCCGATGGCGTGCTCAATCCCGGCAAGATCGTCGACGCTCCCAGGATGGACGACCGCTCGCTGTTTCGCTTCAAACCGGACTATCGCGTCGCTGAGCTCAAGACAAAACTCGACTGGTCCGCTTATCCCGGGGCCGGCGGCGGTTTCCAAGGCGCGGTCGAGATGTGCAACAACAACGGCGCCTGCCGCAAGCTCGAGGGCGGCGTGATGTGTCCGTCCTACCGGACGACGCGCAACGAGAAGGACGTGACGCGAGGCCGCGCCAACACGCTGCGCCTCGCAATCTCCGGCCAGCTTGGCGCGGGCGCACTCTCCTCCGACGAGATGATGGAGACGTTGAAGCTGTGCGTGTCCTGCAAGGCCTGCCGCCACGAATGTCCGACCGGCGTCGACATGGCCAAGATGAAGATCGAGGTGCTGGCCGCACGCGCGGCCTCGCACGGTCTGACCTTGCGCGACCGGCTCGTCGCCTATCTCCCGCGCTATGCGGGCCTCGCCTCACGCTTCGCGGCGCTGGCAAATTTGCGCAACCGCAGCCCGCTGCTGCGAAAGCTGTTCGAGCGCTTTGCCGGCATCAGCGCGCGGCGGGCGCTGCCCGCCTTCCGCAGCGACGTGTTCGCGCCGCCTGCCGAAGCGGTCGGGCCGGAGACTGGCCGCGAGGTCGTGCTGTTCGCCGATACCTTCAACCGCATCTATGAGCGCGAAAATCTCGACGCCGCGTTGCGCGTGCTCGCAGCCGGCGGCTATCGCGTGCATCTGCCGAAGCCCGCGAGCGGCAGCCGTCCGCTGTGCTGCGGCCGCACGTTCCTGTCAGCTGGCCTCGTCGACGAAGCCAGAGCCGAACTCGATCGTCTCGTCGCCGCATTCGCGCCCTTTGCCGGGCGCGGCGTCCCGATCGTCGGGCTTGAGCCAAGCTGCCTTTTGACCTTGCGCGACGAGCTCGCCTCGCTGCGCAAGGACGATGACGCCAAGGCGGTTGGCGCCCACGCGCTGACCTTCGAGGAATTCCTGGTGCGCGAGGCCGAGGCCGGCCGGCTGAAACTGCCGCTCGGCCCCCTTGCCGACAAAGCCCTGGTGCACGGCCATTGCCATCAAAAGTCCTTCGGCGCCTTCAAGCCGGTCGAGCAGGTGCTGCGCCTCATCCCTCGCCTTGAGGTCGAGACCATCGAGTCAAGCTGCTGCGGCATGGCCGGCGCCTTCGGTTATGGCGCGGACACCTACGATGCCTCGATGGAGATGGCCGAGCTGTCGCTATTGCCCGCCGTGCGGCGCGCGGATCAGGCGACGCTGATCGTTGCCGACGGCACCTCCTGCCGGCACCAGATCCACGACGGCGCCCAGCGCGAGGCGCTTCACGTCGCGCGCGTGCTCGCGATGAGCCTCGATCGTGCGAAGACCCAATCCACAACCCCTCCCATTGCAAAGGAAACCAATCGTGGCTGACCTCACCCTCGACACCGCCCGCAAGATCCTCGACGCCGCCTTCGCGAAATCCACCGAGTTGAAGCTGAAGCCGCTCGTCGTCACCATCCTCGACGCACGCGGGGTGCTCAAGATCGCCGCGGCGCAGGACGGCACCAGCCTGATGCGCGCCGAGATCGCGCACGGCAAGGCCTATGGCGCGCTCGCATTGGGCATGGGCTCGCGCGCTCTCTTCCAGCGCGCGCAGGAGCAGGCCTATTTCATCGACGCCATGAACACCATGGCCAAGGGCGCGCTGGTGCCGGTCCCCGGCGGCGTGCTGATCATGGACGGCACGACGCTGCTCGGCGCCGTCGGCGTCTCCGGCGACACCTCGGACAATGACGAGGCGTGTGCCGTGGCGGGCATCCAGGCTGCGGGGTTGAAGGCCAACGCGGGATAGTGATCGTCCACGCACGCAGAGCTCCTGCGCTTCACAAGACGTTATGGAGTGCGTCGCGTAGGATCGCCTGTTGAGCGACCCGAGACATAGGTGACAGTTCGTACCGGACACATGGGTTACACTTTCCGCTTTTGTTCTGCGGGAGGTGTAGATGCCGTGGAAAGCG
>NZ_JBEPRY010000037.1:0-48871 GCF_040548605.1 Bradyrhizobium sp. JR4.1 | reverse complement strand
GTAAACGACTTTGAAACCCCTCGACAACCCGTTCGGCACGAGGTTGTCACCCATGTCTTAGGTACGACCTGTTACCTATGTCTCCGGTCTGGACAGAGGAAAAGCGGTAGCGGTCTCCTGACTCGAACCCCCGACGCCTCGTCCTGTCGCGTGCTGCGCGTATTTGGTACCGGGACATTCCGACAAATGGAAATCCAATTGTGGATTTAATGCACGTTCAACGAGTCTTTTGTCGGAATGGCCATTGATCTTACAGATAAATCATACGCCTCTTCGGGTCCCAGGTTCGAGCCCTGGTGCGCCGACCACTCTTAAGCGATTGGCCCGCAAGCACGCTTTCCTCCTAAAACCGAAACCGCGTGGCACCGATTTGGCACCGTCAAACGGGAGGCTGTGACGCGCTAAAATATTTTTTGCGGCATGCGTTGGGTTCTTACTCCATGCTTGTGGTGGATAGTAATACCATGCGGTGGATCAAGGTATTTCGTCCTAAGAGAACAGATTGAGATCGCTGCGACAGCAGATTGAATCTAACAGCGGCCCGATTCGAGCATAAGGTTCCCGAGCGTGCATCGGCGCATGCGGGGCGCGGGGCTATGCCAGGCCCTGTGGGTGGGTTAAGCCACGACTACTGGATGCTGCGTAGCACGCTTGGCCGGTTGCTCTAGCTAGGGAGCGCCATTGCCGTTTCGCTAACGACGTCGCCGATCGATCATCGCCATTGCGGCGCTTCCCGTGGCTTAGCGGATCCTCGCCACAATTTCGGGCCGGTTCTTCTCGAGCCAGGCCACGGCGTCAGGTCCATCGACGACGCATTCGAAGGTTTCCCAGGTTGGGTCCTCCAGCGATTCCGGTTGCAGTCGCTTTGCTGCATAATCAATGGCTCGTGCAAGCGTTCGTATCCTCGTCGGCGCTCAAGGGAATCTCCAATCGCCGTGCTGACCCATCCTCGTTGGGCCAAATCGATAATGCTCGGAGCGTCAGCCTCGTTGAACCAAGTTGTGGCATCGAACTCGATGCAGCGGAGATTATCGGCGGTATGGCAAGTCGCGTGGATCATGGGAGTCCTCCGTTCGCCGGCCAAGTTTCACATCCCTGCCTCGCACGCCCTCAGGCTTTGACCAGATCCCCCAGCAAGTTCGCGGCCACAGTCAGCTTGGCGAGCGTCAGTCCGGTGGCGGCAATTTCCTCGACCGAGCGGCGGATGCGCGTCGCTTCGGGGTGAGCCGCGAGCCAGGTCTCGACGGCCTGCTGGCCGGACTGGCCGGTTGCCAGCATATGCGCTGCCAGTCGTCTTTCGGCGCCAGCGATCTGCTCAACGGCGCGATCGATGGCCATACGTTCGAAATAATCGTTTGCCAGCACGCTGCGCGCGGCGGCAACGATCCGGTCGAGCCGGAAATTCGCCTCGGCGGCAAAGAACGTCGCGGCGGCATCGCTGATGCTGCGGCCGGTGCGCTCCGCCACGGTCACGATATCCGGTGCCGAGACCAGGGCGTCGAGATCGGCGAGTTCGCAGGCGAGCCCGGCCGGGACGCCGGCATCGGTCAGGTCCTGCCGACGCTTGGCACGTGCGGGCTGCAAGTCCGTCGGCAGGGTGGTGTCGAGCCCGGCGACGATCTGGCGGATAGCTTGGCCGAAGCGCGCGACAACGGCCTCCAGCCCGTCCTTGAAATCAACATTGCGCACGTACCAGACCATGCGGGAGAGCAGGAGGTCCTGGATCGCCGCGTAGAGGCTGAGCTGCAACTGCCCGTCGATACGTGTGTCGAGCGCGTCGATCTCGTCATTGAGCCGCCTGAGCTCGTAGATCGCGTCCACCGCCACCTGCGCCATGACGATGGTCGAGATATCGGCGTCGGTCTCGTCGGTCAGGCGCACGATGCAGGCCGGGCCCGCGCGGTTGATCACGGCATTGACGAGACTGGTTGCGATGATCTCGCGTCGGAGACGATGGAGCTCGACCGCGCTCGGGAACTTGTCGGGAATCTCGCGCGGGAAGTAAAGGGTCAGTCTGCGGGCGAGATAAGGATCGTCCGGCACGCTGGTGAGGAGCAGGTCCTCGTAGAGCGTCAGCTTGGAGTAGGCGAGCAATACGGCAAGCTCCGGCCGTGTCAGGGCTTGGCCGCGCCGCGTTCGCTCGGTGAGCGCTGCGTCGTCCGGCAAGAACTCGACGGAGCGGCTCAGCAAACCGCGCTGCTCGAGCGACTGCATCAGGCGGGTGAGGAAGCCGGTCTCGGCCACGCCTTTGCGCTCGGCGAGCGAGAGCGCCAGCGTCTGCAGGTAGTTGTTGCGCAGCACCAGCGTGCCGACCTCGTCGGTCATCGTAGCTAGCAGGCTGTTGCGGTCGGCGGGGCTGAGGCGTCCCTCGCGTTCGGGGCGCGCCAGCGCGATCTTGATATTGACCTCGAGGTCGGACGTGTTCACACCGGCCGAGTTGTCGATGGCGTCGGTGTTGAGCTTGACGCCCTTCTGCGCCGCTTCGATGCGGCCGCGCTGGGTGACGCCGAGATTGGCGCCTTCGCCGATCACCCGGGCGCGAACATCGGCGCCCGCGATGCGGATCGGATCGTTGGCGCGGTCACCGGCCTGATCGTCGCTCTCTCCCGATGCGCGGATATAGGTGCCGATGCCGCCAAACCATATAAGGTCGGCGCGCGCTTTCAGGATCGCGGTCATCACCTCGAACGGCGTAGCCTGCGGCTTGTCGAGATCGAGCAGGCTCCGCACTTCCGGTGCGAGCGGGACCGCCTTGAGCGTGCGCGAGAACACGCCGCCGCCTTGCGAGATCAGCGACTTGTTGTAGTCCTGCCAGCTTGATCGCGTCAGGTCGAACAGGCGCTTGCGTTCGGCGAAGCTGATCGTCGGATCGGGGGAGGGATCGATGAAGATGTCGCGGTGATCGAAAGCCGCCACGAGCTTTGTCGCCGGCGAGAGCAGCATGCCATTGCCGAAGACATCGCCGGACATGTCGCCGACGCCGACCACGGTGAAAGGCATGGTCTGAATATCGGTGCCGAGCTCGCGGAAGTGGCGCTTGACCGCTTCCCAAGCGCCGCGCGCTGTGATCCCCATCTTCTTGTGGTCGTAGCCCTGGCTGCCGCCGGAGGCGAAGGCATCGCCGAGCCAATGGTTCTTTTCGGCCGAAATCGCATTGGCGATGTCGGAGAAGGTCGCGGTGCCCTTGTCGGCGGCGACGACCAGATAGGGGTCGTCGCCGTCATGCCGCACTGTCGAACCGGGCGGCACGATGATGTCGCCGTCGAGATTGTCGGTGAGTTCGAGCAGCGAGCGAACGAAGATGCGATAGGCTTCGGTGCCCTCCGCGAGCCAGGCGTCGCGATTGGAAGGCGGCGGCAGGCGCTTGGGCACGAAGCCGCCCTTGGCGCCGACCGGCACGATTACGGCGTTCTTGACCTGCTGGGCCTTGACCAGGCCGAGGATCTCGGTGCGGAAATCCTGCGGCCGATCGGACCAGCGCAAGCCACCGCGCGCAACCTTGCCGAAGCGCAGGTGAATGCCTTCGACACGAGGCGAATAGACGAAGATCTCGTAGAGAGGTCGCGGCGCCGGCAAATCGTCGATCCGCCGCGCGTCGAACTTGAAGGAGATTACCGGACTCGGATGACCATCCTTGCCGATCTGCCACAGATTGGTGCGGATGGTCGACTGCACCAGATTGGTGAAACGGCGCAGGATGCGGTCTTCGTCGAGCGAGGCGACGGATTTGAGCTGCTCCTCGATCTCGGCAAGGAGAGTTGTCTCGCGCGCCGAACGCTCGCGATCGGTAAGGTCAAGGCGCGGATCGCAGCGGGACTGGAACAGCGCGACGAGGTTGGCTGTGATCCCGGCGTTCTTGCGCAAGGTCTCCCACATATAGTCCTGGGTGAAGGGGGCGCGGATCTGGTGCAAATAGCGCGACAATGCCCGGATGGTCGAGACTTCCCGCCAGCCGAGGGGCGTGCGCAGTATCAGGGCGTTGTATCCGTCGGATTCGGCGCGATCGGCGACCACCGCCATGATCGAGGCTTCCAGGCGATGGCTGAAGTCCGGGCTGATCTCGATCGGCTCGCCGTCGCTGGTCTCGATCGTCATGTCGTGCAGCCAGACCGGCTCGGGCCTGTTACCGGGCACGATCTGATAAGTGCGTTCGTTGACCACGCGCAGGCCGTGATTTTCGATCACCGGTACGCGATAGGATAGCGATAGCGGTGCGGCGTCCGAGAACACCTTCAGCCCGAAGCGCCTGGGATCGTCCTCGCCCTTGTCGCGGTGCACCGAAATCGTCACCGGGCGGGCTGGGGTCAGCCTTTCGATGGTCGCGATATCGGCGATGGCCTTCTCCGCTGTGAAAACCTCGGTATAGCCGCCGCTAAAGGATTGGGCATAGCGGTTGGCGAGCATGCGCGCCCGCATGCCGTCGGTCGACGCGGTGAGCGCGGCTTTCAGCTTGTCGGCCCAGGTCGCGGCAATGGCGCTGATCCCGGCTTCGAGCGTGGCGCGCTCGACGACGGGCGTCTTTCCTTCATAGCGCCCGATGATGAAGTGGACGCGCGCAAGCGCGCCTTCAGGGAACGATACGTAGGAAGCCGACAGGGTCCCCTTGTAGACCTGCGACAGGAAGGCTCCGACGCGCGTGCGGACGTCGGTGTCGTATTTGTCGCGCGGAATGAAGGTGAGGATGGAGACGAAGCGATCGAACTTGTCAACGCGCGCTAGCGCCCGGACGCGTGGGCGCTCGTAGAGGATCAGGACCTCGATGACGAAATTGTAGAGCGAGTCGACGTCGATCTGGAACAGCTCGTCACGCGGATAATCTTCGAGGATATGCATGAGCGCCTTGCCCGAATGGCCGTTCGGGTCGAAGCCGGCGCGCTGCAGCACCCGCGAAACCTTGTGGCGCACATAAGGGATCTGCCGCACCGAGCGGGTATAAGCCCCTGAGGTAAACAGGCCGACGACGCGCAATTCGCCCTCGAGCCGGCCGTCGGGTGCGTAGAGCTTGATGCCGACATAATCCATCCGGATGCGGCGATGGACGAGGCTTGAGACATTGGCCTTGATGACGATCAGCAGCGTCGGCTCGTGCATGAACTCGCGAATTTCCGATGTCATCACCACCATTTCGTTGCCGCGTCGCAGGACCTTCGTATCCGGATCGCGGAGGATGCCGAGGCCTTCGCCGGTCGTGATGTCGTCCGACGCATCGCTGTCGGGCGAGAAGCGATATTCGCGCACGCCGAGGAAAGTGAAATTGTCCGCGCAGAGCCATTGCAGGAACTGGTTGGCTTCGGCGACCTCGTCGATCGGCAGCGGCGGCGGATTGGAAGAGAACGTCTTGATCGCTTCCTCGACGCGGTCACGCATGGCGCGCCAGTCGGTGACGCAGGCGCGGACGTTGTTCAACGCCCTGGCGAGTCCGTCGATCAGCTTCTGGCGATCGGCGTCGGCGTCCAGGCGGGTGATATGGAGGTGAATCAGGCTTTCGCGTGCGCCCCTTGCTCCCTCTGGCAGTGCTTCACCGTAGAAGCGCAGCAGCTTGCCCTCAGCATCGCGCTCCACGGCGATGATCGGGTGGGCGACGAGTGTGACTTCGATACCCTGCTCGGCGAGCTCCGCCATCGTGGAGTCGTACAGGAAAGGCATGTTGTCGTTGAGAATCTCGAGCACGGAAATCTCGCGCCCGTTCGGCAACGTCGGATTGACCACGCGGATATCGGCGCAGCCCGACGTGCGCCGCTGTACATGCTCCCAGGCGTGCTCCGCCAGGAGGGCAAGCGAGGCGGCATCGTAATTGTCGAGATCCTCGATATTGCTGTAGCCGAACAGAGGCCCGGCAAAGGCCCGGGGGCTCTTTCCCGGCGGCACGCTGCCTGCTGCGTCGCGGATCAGGGTTGCGCGGGCCTTGTCGTCACGCCACGCCATCGTGTCCTCCATTTGCCGCGCCGTGTCCGCATCATTATCATTTTGCGGTCACACCGACGCAAAGTAGAGCACGTCGGGCCGCCGCTTTCGGGCCGCGCGATGGGTCCTTGTTAAACGGATGGCTCGGGCTCAGCTCAACGTCGGACCGAGCGGCGATCGCGAGAGGAGCCCTGGCCCTACTTCAGTGATGCGCCGCAACACTCCTGACGGTGTCGGTCAGCACATCACCGGACGCGGAATGGCTGACGTCACCCAGACTGATGATGCCGACCATCCGCTTGCTCTTGTTGATCACCGGCAGCCTGCGGACCTGCAGCTTCTCCATATGATGCATCGCCTTCGCGAGGTCATCGTCCTCCCTGCAGCAATGGATGCCTTCGGTCATCACATCGCGCGCTGTCGCGCGGCCGGCATCGAAGTTGTGGCTTGCGAGCCCTTTGCAGACGATGTCGCGGTCGGTCACCATCCCGACCAGCTTGTCGTCCTCGCCAACCGGAATGCAGCCGATGTCGTGCGCCCGCATTAATTTGGCAAGTTCGGTGATAGGGGTGTCAGGGCTGACCCAGTCGACACCCTTGTGCATCACGTCTTTGACCTTCATGGCGAGTCTCCGTTCCTGGGTTTCAGGTGCGTTGATGCAATGCAGCAGCGCCCCCATTTTCTGAACTGTACAACCGATCGGGTGCGGGGTCGCAGGAGAAAGCATCACTCCTTGGCGATCCGGCAGACAAACGCCGACGCTGTCGCCGTCACCCTTCCCAACGATTTAACGGCGACGTCGCGAGCCGCGTTCCCGCCCAGGATTGCAAAGGCATTGGGCGGTGCGCAGATTCCTCAGTCGTGCGCGCTAAAACGCCCGTGCGGTGCGTTGCTCGTCAGGCGCGCAAACTGCGCGTGACCCATATGAAGCAGCGTCTCATGATCGCCGGCTTCCATATAGATGTCCTGCTGTGCCTCGATGCTGTCGTCGACGATGATATCCAACCCGTAGCATTTGCCGACGGCAGGAACGGCACCGTGTGCACAGTCACTGAACAGCCGATTGATCTCGGTTGCATCGGCAATGTGGACATTGTCGCCGAGACTTGTCCTCAGGTCCGACAGGCGAAGGTGATGCGATGCGGGCAAGATGGCCAGCATGTATTCGCCGTTGCGCCGCAACACGATGCCTTTGGCGAGGCGGTCGCCCGAGATATGGCAGGTCTCAGCCGTTCGCGTGGACGTCATGCTGAGTTCGTGCGGGATCAGCTCGTATTGGATGTTTTCAGCGGCCAGGTATTTCTGGAGCGTGGGAGCAATCGCCATGACATCACCTCCGATGCAGAATGCAAACCATCCACCCCCGGCAGACTCTCGCCATAGGATGGGCGGCTGCCTATAGACCCAACACGGGTCTTCCGTCCGCAATTATATACGGGTTCGCAATTTTATACAGGGTGGCGCGCCAAGTTGCGCTATTCCGATATGATGCGGTGCGGCGCCGCTTCGAGAGCGCCATGTTGCCTGACGACCGACTGGCAGCGCCGGCTGCTTCAGCCGACCTCGCCCATTTGCGCTGCCGCGATGGCGGCGATGCAGGTTCTGGCAGCCCTGTCCTCGCTCGAGGCGCTAATCCCGAATCGGGCGGGCGGGCGTCTCTCATTTCCGCTATAATGAAACCATGACGATCGGGATTACCGGACCCGGAGGCAAGATACCGAGGCAAAGTGCCATGGTCGGGTTGATTGTTGCGGCCGTCGTCATTGGGATTTGCCTCGTTCTGCTTGCGCTCGCGAGCGACCTCCTGGTCGACTGGCTGTGGTTTGCCTCGATCGGTTATCTCCAGGTCTTTTGGACCACAATCGGCGCCGAAGCCGTCGTCTTTCTTGCAGTCTGGATCGGAACCACCGTCATCCTCTGGCTGAACGGATGGCTCGCGCTACGCTCTGCCCGACAGCGGCCGACGCAGTTCGTCGCCGCTCCGGCGTGGAGCGCCGCGGGGAACGCGCCGCCGGATCTGCTTGCGCTTGCGCGCGATCGATTGTCGTGGCCCTGGTTGATCACAGGCGTTGCGGCTTTGCTCGCTCTTCTTGTTGCGGCAGCCCAGGCCGGCAACTGGGGCGTCTTCCTGCGATTTGTCTATCAGGTGCCCTACGGCGCAGACGATCCGCTCTACAACAAGGACATCGGCTTCTACCTCTTCTCACTGCCCGCCTATATCCTCATCAAGAACTGGATGATGCTCGCGCTCGTTCTGAGCGGGCTTTTCGCCGCGGCGATCTACTGGGTGCACGGCGACATCGAATACGACGTTTACCGTCGATCAATATCGCCGACAGCGATCGCTCATGGTTCCGCTCTGCTTGGTTTTCTCTTCGCGGTAAAAGCCTGGTCCTGTGTTCTCGACCGCTATCTGCTGCTCTACGGCGACAATAGGGTCGTCGTCGGCGCAAGTTACACCGACGTGCATGTGGGGCTGCCGGCGTTGTGGCTAATGATCGGACTTTCGATCATCGCGGCGCTTACCGCCTGGGCGAACATCCGGGTTCGCACCTACCGGCTTCCGGCCGTGGCGATTGTGCTCGTCAGCGCCGGTACGTTCGTGCTGTCCGGCGTCGTCCCTGGGCTGTTCCGGCAGTTCTTCGTCAAACCAAGCGAGTTGGAGCTGGAGAAGCCCTACATTGAACACAACATCGCGCTCACCCGGCAGGCATACAATCTCGATCAGATCGCAGCCAGGCCGTTTACCGCCGAGCAGAAGCTTACCCCCGAGGCGCTCGAAGCCAACAAGGCGACAATTGAAAATATCAGGCTGTGGGACTGGCTGCCGCTGTCGGATACCTACGCGCAACTGCAGGAAATCCGCACCTACTACAAATTCCATGACCTCGACGTCGATCGTTACTGGCTCGATGGCTCCTACCAGAGCGTGATGCTCTCCGCCCGCGAACTGCGGTCCTCCCTGCTGCCGCCTAACGCCCAGACTTGGGTCAATCGCCACGTGCTGTTCACCCACGGCAATGGCGCGGTGATGAGTCCGGTCACACGCAAGAGCGCCGAAGGACTGCCGATCTTCTATCTGCGGAATATTCCTCCTGTCGCAGACGTCGGCCCCAGGATCGACGAGCCGCGCATCTACTTCGGCGAGCAGACCGACGACTACGTCGTCGTCAAGAGCAGCATCCCGGAGTTCGATTATCCGAAGGGGAAAGAGAACGCCTATGCGGCCTATGGCGGCGCCGGTGGCATCTCGATCGGGGCAATGGCCACGCGAATGCTGTTTGCTTACTATTTCAACGATCCGAACCTGCTTCTCTCAGGCTACATTACGATCGACAGCCGGATCATGATCCGGCGCAATATCAAGGAGCGGGTGAGCACGATCGCGCCGTTCCTCAGGCTCGATCATGATCCTTATCTGGTCGTCAGCAGTGGGCGCATGTTCTGGATGCAGGACGCCTACACGACGAACGCCTATTTCCCGTATGCAGAGCCCGCACAGGGGCTCGATCTCAATTACATTCGCAATTCGGTGAAGGTTGTCATTGATGCTTATAATGGGACTGTCGACTTCTACCTTATTGATTCAGGCGACCCGATTGCAGCGACCTACCAGCGCATCTTTCCGAACTTGTTCAAGCCGTTCACGACGATGCCGCCGGACTTACGGAGGCACGTTCGCTATCCGGAAGACCTGTTCATTATTCAGGCCCGACTGTACCAAGCCTACCACATGGAGGCGGCCGACGTTTTCTACAACCGCGAGGATCTCTGGCAATTCCCGCGCCAGCCGGGCGGCGACGGCATCTCGACGATGACCCCCTATTACATCATCATGCGCTTGCCCGGCGAACCGCAGGCCGAATTCTTCCTCATGCTTCCCATGGTACCGAGCCGCCGCGACAACATGATCGCGTGGCTCGCCGCGCGCTGCGACGCGCCCGACTATGGCAAATTGATTGTCTACGAATTCCCCAAGGAGAAGCTCGTCTACGGACCGTTCCAGATCGAGGCGCGGATCAATCAGAATACGGAGATCTCGCAACAGCTCACGCTGTGGAATCAGATGGGCTCGCGGGTGATCCGCGGTGCCAATTTGCTTGCGATTCCGATCGAGAACTCGATCCTTTACGTATCACCGCTCTATCTGCGGGCACAGCAAGGACACCTGCCTGAGCTGAAACGCGTGATCGCAGCCTACGGCGAACGTGTGGTGATGAAGGAGACGCTCGACGAGGCCTTGTCAGCGCTGTTCATCGAGCCTGGCGCGACGCGGCCGTTGTCGAGCTCGAAGGAGGAAATGCTTGTCACACGCCCGTCGGCAAGTCAGGCCCGGGAGGCGCTCGATCGCTACAATCAGGCCGTTGAACGATTGAAGTCCGGCGACTGGAAAGGCTTTGGCACGCAGTTCGACGCGATGCGCGAGCTTCTGGAGGACATGAGCCGGCACTCCACGGGCCATTAGCGCCGCGGCTCCTTCGGCGCCGGAATGACGAACGCGATGCAGCGCTTGGGCTCTGCTCGAAATCATGTTGTGATTTCAATCGCATAAGAGTTCGCAGTTTTGTTCTGGGTGGCGCGCCATTTTCCCAAACACGTGCCCGTCTCATGTTTCCCATCACCGAAGTCGACCGCCTCCGCGACGCGTTCGACCGGTTCTGCAGTCGTCTCTATGTGGCCTCGCGCCAGATCGGCGCGGAGGCGTTCAACCATGCGCGCGGGTGTGGCGCCGGTCCGCGCCCGGAATGCGCGGTTGAACTGGCGCCGGCTCATGGTCCAACAGCCCAGCTGCCGCGAGCGCGAATGCGCCCGTGCAGACGCTCGCCACGCGCCGTTAAAGCTGGATTAGCTGGGACGCTTCTCTCATCTTCGGTTCGATAGCATCCCCTGAAGGATTTCCTCGATCGAATGTGGCGAGATGCCAAGCTCGGCAAATCCAGACATCTCCGGTGATGACACCGAGTCGATCCGCATCAGCTCCACTTGGTTACGCGTAAGGGGCAGGCCAGGAAGTATCTCGGAGGCCCAGGCCAGCGCGTGCCAAACGGCAAACGGGATTGGAATCAGGCGTGGCGAGAGGCCAGCCTGTTGCGCGATCGCTCTGAGCAGTTGCTCGTAGGAATAGCGGTTCGGGCCGCCGAACTCAAAGACCGTCGGGTGGGGCTCGGCTCGCTCGATGATTCGGACAACCGCCTCCGCAACATCTTCGACATGGGCCGGTTGCAATCTGGTGCGGCCACGGCCGAACATCGGATAGATCGGAAGCCGACGAAGGAGCTTGAGGACGGTGCCGAGAAATGCGTCATCCGGTCCGAACATCACAGCCGGGCGGACGATAAACGCATCGGCGAATTCCGCGCGGACCGCCCGTTCACCTTCACCGCGCTTTCTGATGTAGAGGGATGGCGAGGCGGCGTCGGCCCCGATCCCCGAAACGTGAACAAGCCGTTCGACTCCCGCCCGGCGGGCCTGGGCTGCTACAAGTTGGGCCGCCTCGACGTGAACAGAGTGAAATGTCTCCCCTCCGCGCTCGCGATAAAGGCTGACCGCGTTCACGGCGCCGTAGGCGCCGACCAACGCATTCGCGACGGATCGCTCGTCATGAATGTTGGCCGCTACGGATTGAAGTTGCACGTCCGGATGCCGTGACGCGATCCGGACGGGAAATTTATGACTGCACAGATGGCGAGCGATGCGGCTGCCGAGAAAGCCGGTTCCGCCGAACACAGTGATGGTGCGACCGTTCGTTGCTGCCTCCGGCTAGCGTTCGCGGCTCCACGGGAAGAGTGAGGCCGGGAAATCCGCCGCATAGCGGTGACCAATCGGCGGGCGCGGCTGTTCTTCCGGCGGGTTCGGGTCAGGCTCGATGACCTTCCGATAAAGATGCCAGGTGGCATGACCGAGCACCGGCAGAACGACGGCGAGACCGACGAAGAACGGTAGCGAACCGATCGCCAGCAGTGTCGCAACAACCAGACCCCATACCGCCATCTCAATTGGATTTTCCCTCACGGCCCGCAGCGACGTCCGGATTGCGTCGATCGCAGTCGCATGCCGGTCGAGCATCAGCGGAAACGACACGACACTGACGCACAGGGCCACGACGGCGAACAGGAAGCCGACGCCACAGCCGACGATGATAAGCGACCATCCTTCCGGCGTCGTCAAAACACGCGTTGCGAAGTCAGGGATGCTTGCAGCCGGGGCGTGGCCAAAGGTTGCAACGTAGATCGCGTTCGCGGCGCCGATCCACACCCCGAACAGAACCAGCAGGAGGATGCCGAGTTCGAGCATGGCGCCGAAAGACGGTGCGCGCAGCACCTGCATGGCATCCCAAGCCGCTGCTTCCTCTCCGCGCTCGCGGCGGCGGCTGAGCTCGTACAGGCCGAGCGCGGCAAAGGGACCGATCAGCGTAAAGCCCGCAGCCAGCGGAAACAGCAGCGGCAGCACCGAATAGCCGATGACAAGTCTAAATAGGACAATTCCGAGGACGGGATAAATCACGCAAAGGACGATGGCGTGAGTTGGGATGGCGTTGAAGTCTTCCCAGCCCAGTCGCAACGCGTTGCCCAAATCGGAAAGGCTGATCTTGCGTACGACAAACGGGGTGGAGACGCCAAACACTTGCAGTCTGGGTCTTGCGAATACGGTGGTCATGGCGCCGGTCTCCTTGCTTCTGATCGCAGGGGAAATGGCGCGCCTTCAAGTCGCGCACATTCGCCTCATGCGCGAAAATCGCGATTGAGCCCGGCAAACCAGATTCAACGAGAAGGAGCTTTGCCGGACGACACCTGTCGCGACCGGTGCACCCAGCTTAGCGCGATGGGTGGAAGAAACAAGACAGCGCTTGCGGCTGGGTGAATTGTGCATCTGCACAGTTCGTTTTGTTGCGTTGCGTCACCAAGCGATCGCTGCCGGCCTCTACCGCCGGCTTGAAATGATGCCGGAGACGCTCGCGGTGCGACACACTCCACTATTGACGCCCGGCTCGACGCGTACCATGTTGAATCCAACGCCCCCAGCTCCGTTGAGACTTGTGCGGTCGTAACGTGCACTCGGCGTCGCGACCGGTTGAATGGGCGAGGCAAGAGGCATGACGGCGGCGGATGTGATTCCGCCATCGCAGCAGACGTGAGCTCCGCCCTCTGGTTCGTATCCGCAGCCTTTAGCGGCAAGGATGCATGAGGGATGGCTGTAGCAATCATACTGCTGTTGGTCGCAATCGCCTCGGTGCTGTTTCACATTTTCAGCCCGTGGTGGTGGACCCCGCTCGCCTCAAACTGGCGCTACATCGACGACACGATCACCCTGACATTCTGGATAACCGGGGCGGTTTTCTTCGCGGTCGTCGCGTTCATGGCCTATTGCGTCTTCCGCTTTCGACACACGGAGGGAAGGCGCGCAGCCTACAATCCTGAAAACAAGAAGCTCGAATGGTGGCTCAGCGTCGGTACTGCAATTGGCGTCGCAGCCATGCTGGCACCCGGCCTGGTCGTCTGGCACCAGTTCGTCACAGTGCCGGCCAATGCGACCGAGGTCGAGGTCATGGGACAGCAATGGCAATGGAGCTATCGGCTTCCCGGAAAGGACGGCCGGCTCGGGACTTCCGATGCCCGCAATGTCAGTGCCGAAAATCCCATGGGGTTGAATCCCGACGATCCCGCCGGCCAAGACGATGTCGTCATTCAAAATGACGACTTGCACCTGCCGCTCGGGAAACCGGTGAAGGTGTTGCTCCGCTCGATTGACGTCCTGCATGATTTCTATGTGCCCGAGTTTCGGGCGAAGATGGATATGATACCGGGCTCGGTCACATATTACTGGTTCACGCCCACGCGCACCGGAACATTCGAGGTTCTCTGCGCGGAACTCTGCGGTGCCGCGCACGCGCAGATGCGGAGCAAGGTCGTCGTAGAGGAAGAGAAAGACTATCACGCGTGGCTGGACAAGCAGCGGACGTTCGCCGAGCTTTCCGGGCAGCGGGATGTCGCGAAAACGGCTTACACGAGAGAGAGCAAATGAAAACATCGGCGAGGAGCGCCGCATAGCAGAGGGCGAACTCTTCGTTGAAGAGAGAGACCAAGGAGGGGATTCCGATGGTCGATGTCCCGTTTGACACAGTCGCAGGCGTCCCGCCCGCCGAAGTGGGCGAGGTCGAGCTCTATCATCCGAGAAGCTGGTGGACGAGGTACGTCTTTTCGCAGGACGCCAAGGTCATCGCCATCCAGTACTCGATCACGGCGATGTCCATTGGGATGGTTGCGCTGGTGCTGTCATGGCTGATGCGGCTGCAACTCGGATTCCCCGGCACGTTTTCGTTCATCGATCCGAACCAATATCTCCAGTTTATCACCATGCACGGCATGATCATGGTGATCTATCTGCTCACCGCGCTGTTCCTTGGCGGCTTCGGCAACTACCTTATCCCGCTGATGGTCGGCGCCCGGGACATGGTGTTCCCCTATGTGAACATGCTGAGCTACTGGGTCTACCTGCTCGCGGTCGTGGTGCTGGCCTCGACCTTTTTCGTACCCGGCGGGCCCACCGGCGCCGGCTGGACGCTGTACCCGCCGCAGGCGATTCTCTCCGGTACTCCCGGGCAGGATTGGGGCATCGTTCTCATGCTGGCCTCCCTGATCCTGTTCATCATCGGCTTCACCATGGGCGGGCTGAATTACGTGGTGACCGTGCTGCAGGCGCGCACTCGCGGCATGACGTTGATGCGTTTACCCTTGACGGTGTGGGGCATCTTCACGGCCACCGTCATGGCGCTGCTGGCCTTCCCGGCGCTGTTCGTCGCTTCGGTGATGTTGCTGCTCGACCGCCTGCTGGGAACCAGCTTCTTCATGCCGACGCTAGTCGAGATGGGCACGCTGACGAAATACGGGGGTGGCAGCCCGATCCTGTTCCAGCATCTGTTCTGGTTCTTCGGTCATCCCGAGGTCTACATCGTCGCCTTGCCGGCCTTCGGCATCATTTCCGATCTGATCAGCGTCCATGCCCGGAAGAACATCTTCGGCTATCGCATGATGGTCTGGGCGATCGTCGCGATCGGCGCCCTCAGCTTCGTCGTGTGGGCGCACCACATGTATGTGAGCGGCATGCACCCGTATTTCGGGTTCTTCTTCGCCACCACGACGCTCATCATCGCCATCCCGACTGCGATCAAGGTTTACAATTGGGTGCTGACCCTTTGGCGCGGCGACATTCATCTCACCATCCCGATGCTGTTCGCGCTGGCGTTCATCATCACCTTCGTAAACGGCGGCCTCACTGGCCTGTTTCTCGGCAACGTGGTCGTAGACGTTCCGTTGTCCGACACGATGTTCGTTGTCGCTCATTTTCACATGGTGATGGGTATTGCGCCGATCATGGCGGTGTTCGGCGGAATCTATCATTGGTACCCGAAAGTCACCGGACGAATGCTCAATGAGGCGCTTGGACGATTCCACTTCTGGGTCTCGTTCCTCGGCGCCTATGCGATTTTCTTCCCCATGCACTATCTGGGCCTTTTGGGTATGCCCCGCCGCTATCACGACATCGGCGAAACGGCATTCGTTCCGGCATCCGCCCATGACCTCAATGCGTTCATGAGCGTCGCGGCCCTGATCGTCGGCTTCGCCCAGCTCGTGTTCCTGTTCAATCTGATCTGGAGCCTGTTCAAAGGAAAAGAGGCCGGCGGCAATCCCTGGGGCGCCGCGTCGCTGGAATGGCAAACGCCAGAGACCCCGCCGGGGCATGGCAACTGGGGCAAGGAGCTCCCGATCGTCCATCGCTGGGCCTACGATTACAGCGTCCCCGGCGCCGCCTTGGATTTCGTGCCGCAAAATGAACCGCCGGCAGGATTGTCGGCGCAAGGGCCCCACACATGAGCGCCATCATCCTGTTCATGGCTGGAATAGCCGCAATTGCGGGATGGTGGCTCTCGCAACAGCGGCTGGCAGCCAAGCCATGGCTGGAGGAAGGCGTGATGGTCGATCTTCGCGAGGAGAGTACCTCGTCCCTGCCGGCGGCGAAGCTCGGATTGGGCGTATTTCTCGCGGTCGTCGGCTCGCTATTCGCACTCTTCATCAGCGCCTACTCGATGCGCATGAACATGGTGGACTGGCGGACGCTGCCGGTGCCAGCGCTGTTGTGGTTCAACACCGGCGTCCTGGTCTTGAGCAGTGTGGCACTGCAATGGGCGTATATGGCCGCGCGCCGCGACGACATCGACGGCATAAGCATCGGCCTGTGCGCGGGTGGAGCGTCCGCCATTACATTCCTTGTCGGGCAACTGCTGGCGTGGCGCCAGCTGAGTGGCGCCGGATACTTCCTGGCGTCCAATCCAGCCAATTCGTTCTTCTACCTGATCACCGCTGTGCACGGGCTGCATCTGATGGGCGGTCTGGTGGCGCTCGGTAGAACGACTGCCAAGGTATTGCGTGGCGCCGAGGCGAGCCAAATTCGTCTGAGCGTGGAACTCTGCACTATCTACTGGCACTTCCTGCTGTTGGTCTGGCTGGTCCTGGTCGGCCTGCTGACAGGTTGGACAGACAATTTCGTCGACATCTGTCGCCAGTTGCTGAACTAGGGAGGCAAGGACCAGATGGCAGAAACGGCGCTGATAAACAACGTAGAACCGCCGGCGCGGCCTGCAGGTTGGCGAGGCATCGCCGCCGATTGGTCCTCGGATCAGCGCGCCTTCAAGAACGTTTCCTGGGGGAAGGCCATGATGTGGATCTTCCTCCTCAGCGACACCTTCATCTTCAGTTGTTTCCTGTTGTCGTACATGACGGCGCGAATGTCCACGACCGTGCCGTGGCCCAATCCCAGCGAGGTCTTCGCCCTCACGATCGCGGAAAAGAAAATCCCGCTCATCCTGATTGCGATCATGACCTTCATCCTGATCAGCAGCAGTGGGACGATGGCGATGGCCGTCAACTTCGGTTATCGCCGCGACCGCGTGAAGACGGCGGCCTTGATGTTGGCCACAGCAGCATTCGGCGCAACGTTCGTCGGAATGCAAGCCTTTGAATGGACCAAGCTGATCGTGGAAGGCGTCCGGCCCTGGGGCAATCCCTGGGGTGCGGCGCAGTTTGGTTCGAGCTTCTTCATGATCACCGGCTTCCACGGCACCCATGTGACGATCGGCGTGATTTTCCTGATCGCCATTGCGCGAAAGGTTTTACGGGGAGACTTCGATGTCGAGAGGCGCGGTTTCTTTACGAGCAGAAAAGGGCATTACGAGATCGTCGAGATCACCGGCCTCTACTGGCACTTCGTCGATCTCGTGTGGGTGTTCATCTTTGCACTTTTTTATCTCTGGTGAGGTCGCAGCATGACAAACGTCGCGGTACATCTGGAAGCAAAGCAACACGCGCTGCAAGCTCACATGGATGACGCATCTGCATCAGGAGCCACGCACACAAAGGGCCAGCAGCATCCGATCAAGCTTTACCTCGTGGTCTGGGGATGGTTGTTCGTTCTCAGCACCTGCTCCTATCTCGTCGACTATTTTGGCCTCCACGGCCATCTGCGATGGTCGCTGATCCTGCTGTTCATGGTGTTGAAGGCTGGCCTGATCGTTGCGGTCTTCATGCACATGGCCTGGGAGCGGCTGGCTTTGGCCTACGCGATCCTGCTGCCGCCGGTGCTGGTGCTGGTCTTCGTGACGATCATGGTGTTCGAATCCGACTACACGCATCTGCTCCGGGTCTTGTTTTTCGCCCCAACGGCGTAGCTACCATTACTTTCGTGCCAGAAGGAGGACGGCAATGACCACCTATGTCATGCTTGCAAATTGGACCGAGCAAGGCATCCAGAAGGCGAAGGACTCGCCACGCCGTCTGGACGCTGCGAAGAAGGCTCTCAAGGATATGAGCGGCGAGATCAAATCCTTCTTCCTGACCATGGGTGACTATGACATGGTCGTGATCCTGGAAGCCCCGGACGATGCTGTCGCGGCGCGTTTCAGCCTGCAGCTGGGGATGCAGGGAAACGTTCGGACGCGCACGTTGAAGGCGTTTCCCGAAGCCGCCTATCGGGAAATCATCAACTCGCTCGGCTAGTCGGCTCGGGGACTATCCCGGCCGGATGAAGTTCGCAAGGACGCGTAACGCGGACGATGTCGTCCTGGACGCAGAGGACGCGCTCGCGGCCACGGTGCGGCGCTCACTATTTCTGCCAGTTAGCGATATCGGCTGCCTGCTCGGTGCCTCCTTCGCGACCGTCGGCTCCAAAGGACGCCAGGTCGTAGGCTAGCCCATGCGTCCCCGGAGATGCATACTCATATGGTTTGCCCCAAGGATCGTTCGGAACCACGCTGCCTTTCAAGTAAGGCCCGTTCCAGCGTTCGACGTTGTTTGGCTTCTGCACGAGCACGGCCAATCCAACACCCGTCGCCGGATATGAGCCATTGTCGAGATAGTACAGGTCGAGCGCCTGCGCAAAGCCCTCGATCTGAATCCTGGCCGCTTTGGTTTTCGATTCCGACAGATGGTTGAGCACACGCGGGCCCACCAGACCCACGACGAGACCTATGATGGTAATCACGACGAGCATTTCGACGAGCGTGAAGCCGTCCTGCTCCAACAAAACACGCTGGAGGGAGCGGTTCGACCGATTAAAACTAAGCTGATGCTGGCGCATTGCTCAACCTGGACTTGCTCTTCCTCTCGTATCGTCAAAACATCAAACGACCAAGATGGCGGGCTATCAGGGTGCGAGGTCGGGAGTTAAGCTGCCCTCCGGTAAGAGAACAGCGCCTCCACAGTAGTGGGTCATCTCAAGCCTTGGCGTCCTTGATCTCATCGTGGTGAGACAGGCTCGAGACGTGGTTCGGAAACCGTGGGCACAACGAGAAGGATACGTATTGACCGGTCCTTCGATTGACGGCCGGGTATCGCAAATCCCAGATCAAACTCTTGAAGGTGCGGACGGCTAAAGCGGGGCTGATGCAATCGTTCCTCACGGCGAACAGATGAGCCGCCGCAAGCACTGCCTTATTTTTGGCAAGCATCGCATTTCGGGGAACGACGACGCTCGCCATTGATCCCGGGGCGTCATCGATTTCGATGGCCAGTGCCTTCAAATGCCTGCATCTCCGGCGCTACGGCTTCCGGTTCTGGCGGCTCAGACGTGGAAGAGCGGAAGGTGATCGGCATCAAGGCGAACGCCACCATAGACCTTCAGACCGTGCTTGACCGCGCCGAGCCTTAGCCAGGAGGAGTGCCGGTTTGCGTTGCGGGAAGATCCGGGCTTCATGCCTTCGTCTCAGATGTGCCTACGCTTACGTTCTTGACGTGCTATGCTAATTATAAACAGCCAATAGGTGTGCCATGTCCGGTATTGCAGAATGGCTATCATCGATCGGTTTGGGAGAGTACGCTCAGCGCTTTGGCGAGAACGCCATTGACCTATCAGTTGTTGGGGATCTCACCGAGCAGGACCTGAAGGACCTCGGTGTCCTGCTCGGCCATCGCCGCAAGATGTTGCGTGCTATCACGGAGCTCAAGGGCGACATTGCGCGCACGCCTCAAGCGGGCGGCAAGGCGGTGCGGGACGGAGCCGAGCGGCGTCAACTCACGGTTATGTTTTGTGATCTGGTCGGCTCGTCGGCGCTCTCGGCCCGTCTTGATCCCGAAGATTTGCGAGGGGTTATTGGCGCCTACCACAGCTGCATTGCGGAGGTGATCGCTCGGAATGAGGGTATTATCGCGCGATACATGGGCGACGGAGTGCTCGCCTATTTCGGTTATCCACATGCCCACGAGGATGATGCCGAGCAAGCGGCGCGCGCCGGGCTGGCGCTGGTCGATGCCGTGGCCAACCTCCAGACATTCCCGTCCACGCAACTTCGGGTCCGCGTCGGGATTGCTACCGGGATGGTGGTCGTAGGCGATTTGACGGGAGAAGGCGCGGCGAAAGAGCAGGCGGTTATTGGCGAAACACCAAATTTAGCTGCGCGCTTGCAGACGCTCGCCGATTCGGGCGCCGTCCTGATCTGCGAGAGTACTCACCGGCTAACCGAAGGACATTTTGAATTCCGGAATCTTGGCCCCGTCATCCTGAAAGGTTGGGCGGAGCCAACACAAGCATGGCAGGTGCTGGGCACTACCGGCATCGACAGCCGCTTCGAGGCCCAGCACAAAACTCAGTTGACGCAGCCAATTGGACGTGAGGAGGAGATCGAGTTGCTGTTGCGTCGCTGGCAGCGCGCCATGAGCGGCGAGGGTTGCGCAGTAATGCTTACCGGAGAGGCGGGCATCGGTAAATCGCATATCGCCTTGGCGCTCGACGAGCGGCTGCAAGGAGAGGAGCACATCACGGTGCGCCAATTCTGCTCGGCGCATCATACTAATAGTGCGTTGTACCCGTTTATCCGGCAACTCGAACGAGCCGGCCGGTTCGAGCGGAGTGATTCGCCGACGGCTAAATTCGCCAAGCTTGAGGTCCTGCTCGGTCGATCCGGAGCTGACGCAGATCGCGTAGTGCCTCTGGCCAATCTCTTGTCCTTGCCACTCGGTGAGCGTTACCGGCTGCAGGAGCTGAGCCCGCAAAAGAGCAAAGAAATGACATTAGCGGCGCTATTGGCTCAGCTGAAAAGCCTGGCAGCACTGCAACCAGTGTTCGTCATTGTTGAGGATGTCCATTGGGCGGACCCGACTTCTCTCGAGCTCCTGACGATGACCTTGGAACAAGTACCACGGCTTCGGGTGCTGCTGCTCATCACCGCGAGACCGGAATTCACGCCGCCCTGGCCTGGTCATGCGCATGTTACGACGCTCTCTTTGACGCGACTTAACCGTCGCAACGGAGCGGCGCTGATCGAGCGGGTCACCGCCGGCAAGGCGCTCCCGAAGGAGGTCTTGGATCAGATACTCGCCCGTACTGATGGCGTACCACTCTTCGTAGAGGAACTGACCAAGACCGTGCTCGAAACCGGGTTCTTGCAAGAGCGGGACGATCATTACACCCTAAGCCGCCCTCTGCCAGCGATGGCGATTCCGACCACGTTACAGGCATCGCTGATGGCCAGACTCGATCGATTGGCCCCGATAAGGGAGGTAGCTCAGGTCGGCGCCGTGGTGGGTCGCGAGTTTTCGTACGAACTGCTGAGCACGGTGGCCGGGTTGCCAAGAGAGAGACTGGAGGAGGCTCTTGCCCAGTTGGTCCGATCGGAGTTGATCTTCTGCCGCGGCGAGTTACCGCAGGCGGTGTATACCTTCAAGCATGCACTTGTGCGGGACGCTGCCTATTCAGGGCTCCTGAGGAGCCGACGCGCAGCGCTGCATGCCACGATCGCGGAGGCCTTCGAGCAACGGTTCCCGGAAATTGTGGATGCTCAGCCCGAAACGCTCGCGCACCATCTCACTGAGGCCGGACTGTTCGAAAAAGCGGAGGCATACTGGCTGCAAGCCGGCAAGAAGGCAGCCATGCGCTCCGCCAATCTTGAGGCTATTGCGCACTTGCAACGAGGGATCGAGGCCACGAGCCATCGGCCCGATGACGCACGAAATGACAGGCTTGAACTTGACCTCCAGTTCGCTCTGGGGCCTTGCCTGATCGCTACCCAAGGGCCAGCCTCCAACAATGCGATGGCTACCTTTGCTCGCGCGCGAGAGCTATGCGAGCGCCTGCGAGATCCTCCCGAGCAACTTCAGGTCATGTTCTGGCTAACCACTGCGAGCGTCATTCGCGGTGAACTGCCGCTGGCCCAGGAAACGATCGCCGCTTTACTTCATCTCTCCCAAACGCGCGGCGATCGGCCAGCCTTGCTCAATGCGATGCGCGGGCAGGCGATGATCCGCCTGTTCATGGGACAGATCACCGGAGCCCAGGAAGCGATCGAACGGGCTTTCGAAGCCTTCGAGGCGAGCAGCGAGGAGGATAGACGGGCAGCGCGTGTGGCCGGCCAGGATGCCGGCGTGGCCGACCTTGCGCTGATGTCGTGGCCACTCTGGCTGCTTGGCCGCGATGATACGGCCACCATGCGAATGAACGCTGCAATTCAGCGCGCCGATGCCATTAGCCATCCGCATTCGCAAGCATACGCATTTTATTATGCGTGCATTCTCCAAGCTCTCCGCGGCGAGTTCCTGATAGCGCAGAGTTATGCCGAGCGCTGTATCGCCCTGTCGGAGGAGCATGGATTCCGCCAGTGGCGTTTGGCCCGCGCCGTTCGCGGCATATGCATGGCATCGCTCGATCGCTCACCCAACGCGCTTGGGGAAATCCGTGCTGCGTTGGACGAGTACCGTCACGCAGGTTATCAGTTGGCCATCACCGCACTCTTGGTACTTTTGTGTCAGCGCCTGTTGATTGATCGCGACTACGAGCCCGCGCTGGAGTTGATCGAGTCGGGCCTCGCTATAAGTACCCGCAACAGCGAACGAATTTTGGAAGCCGAATTGTACCGACTCAAGGCACGGGTGCTAATAGGCCGCGGTGGGCCAGATGCCGAGGCTGTGGCACAGTCACTGCTCGAACAGGCATTGGCGATGGCAAGAGGCCAACGCGCCAAGGCCCTTGAGCTTCGGGCCGCGACAGATCTTGCGGCGCTGTGCATCGATCAGCAAAAACGCGAGCAGGCGCTCGATTTACTTGCCCCGATCTATGAATCCTTTACCGAGGGCTTCGACACGAGAGATATGAAGCAGGCGAAGGCGCTGCTCGACAAGCTGCGGTGACTATCGCAAAACGCCCGGTCGTTGCGTCTGGCCCGGATGATTGGCCTCAAATCATTATTTCGAGGTTGAGGAGTTCCGTTCGGAAGACTTCCGCCTGTCCATATCCTGCTCGAGCCTTTATGCAGCGGCTCGCTTCAGCTCCTTGTGATATTCACACACGCTTTGCCAAGCCGGCCCCTCTGGCTTCTCGTTGATGAAATGCGGCCCGTTGTGCGCAGGGAGCGCCTGATGCCTTCCGAATGCCTCGATCGCCTGCTCTGCAGCGGCCTTTCCCAGCTTGCGTCCATTATCGAGATTGCTGTGATTCCATTTGAAATTGATGTGACCCGGAACGTGAATCTCTATGATCTTGATTTTCTTGCGCCGTACCTCCTCCTGTTTCGACGTTTTGTCACATCGGATGTGGTATTTGAAAAGCTTGACGTCATCCTCGCCAACTGTCGAGGCGAATAATTGGCAAAGATTTGCCAGCGCGTCATGAAGGTTCTCCGGCTTGCGGATTTGCTTTGAATCCACGATCCGGCTCACCCATATCTCTTCCACGTCTGGGTGCTCCTCCAGCATGCTTTCGAAGTTGACAGTATCGACAAGCGCCCCTTCGCAGTAGGTCACTCCGCCAATCTCTACGGTACCTTCGACGAAGGGAAGAGCCGAACACGCACACAAGGTGCTTGCGTCGATAGGGCCCTCAAACATAAACTTTTCGCTCGCCCTTTTCATAGGACGATTGGAAAATAATGCGAGCTTCTGCTGATCAAGGTTCCAAGCGTTATGGAAAATTGCTGGTTTTCCAGGCTTTTTCAGCTGTTCGAAATCTATGCCCTTCATGAACTCGCTATCCGGATAGTTGATCCTTGACAGGCCGTTGACGTCGGAAAGGTACATTAAGGAGGTCAAATAACGGATGAAGGGATTGGTTGCCATCGCTTGATTGAGAATCCATCTATTGAAATCCCCTTCATCCAATCTTGTGAACTTCTTTTTTCTGTCTCTGTCAGGCAGCTGATTGAACAAAATCTCCATCGAATCCTGGAAGACGTCCATCATCCGGTATGGATCCCATAGGAAGTCCTTATAGTTGTCGGAATCGCCGACGAAGTTGTTCAGCGCCTTTATGTTGCTGCGCCAATCCGGACCGAAGACTGTGTTTATGGGAAAGCGCTTGTAGCTTTCGTCGTCCCGAAAGACGCCATTCCTGAAGAATTGGTGAGTCTTTTCGACTTTGTCTTCATGATCGTCCCATTGGTTGTAGACGATCCCGACCCATGCGCCGATGCAGGACAGTGCCCAGACGTCGAACGTTATGTTGTGTGCGGCGAGAGCTTCCAGAACCCCGATGTGCAGCCCTGCCGCCGGTCCACCACCGCCGAGCGTTATTGCTCTCTTCGCCATCGCATCCTCCGTTGAGTCTTGTGTGGTTATGCTCCGATCGAATTTCACTGCCGCGGAAGACTAGTAGTTTTCATGCCCATTGAAAAGCGTTCGGACTCTCCGTTGGCCGGACTTTGGCAGAACGATGCGCGGGAGCCGCGGTG
The DNA here is from genome assembly GCF_040548605.1 of Bradyrhizobium sp. JR4.1. Lineage (NCBI taxonomy): Bacteria > Pseudomonadati > Pseudomonadota > Alphaproteobacteria > Hyphomicrobiales > Nitrobacteraceae > Bradyrhizobium > Bradyrhizobium sp. JR4.1. The sequence goes on along the minus strand of NZ_JBEPRY010000037.1, from coordinate 24,762 downwards.
GTTGATCCGAGACCCCGAGCGACGCGAGTTAGACGTCGCGGCAGGCGATCGCCAAGCTCTCGCAGATAGAAGCGAACGCTTTCGTTGTGTCGGTGTCCTCGAAACAGAATTGGGTGCCGGCGTCCGCACGTTCTACCCACCAGTCGATCTTCCTTCCTTTTGATATCCGGGACGCCTCTGAGCGGAGCTGATCCAACTGTCGTCCATAGGCCCGAACTATTACGCAATTTGGCTTAGTCATTAATCAATGTCCTTTCCGCAAAAAAACCGCATAAGCGCTGATCGCGCGACCTTATGAAGATGCGCTCCGATCAAGAGCCTAGCGTCGAGACTGTTCATCTACCTCGCGCGCGGCCAAGGTAAGCTCTATTTCGGTGAGCTGTTCCAATAAACGATGCACGATGTCGACGCAGTCTGATGACGGTATGGATCTCACGCCTCGTGCGTTAAGCTCCGCTTCGAGGAGCTTCGCCAGTACAAATTTGACACCCATTGGATTCCTAAAATGCGGGCCGGATGAAAACCCAATACTGCACCCTTTGGGAAAAAGTTGCAATTGGAGGTAGATCACAGAGCCGCGATTCAATGCCCTGTCCAAGCCTGCGAAGGCGCATCGCATCTAGGAGGATTCGCAGATCCGGCCTGAGCGAGAGGCCCTGCGGTTCACGCCATCGGCGCGGCTATCCGCTGGTGGATCGAGACCGGTGCGGAGCGATTGGCCTCCTCACGTCATTGGTTTGCCGACAGGCCACCAATCGTCAGTGCTTCCTTCGCTCCATGTCTCTGAGGAGCGCGTGGAGAAAGTCGCTTGCATGGTCATATTTTGCGGTGCCATCTACGATCTGCTGGGCGCGCGTGCCAAGAGTGGTGCCAACGAGTTCGGGACCGAGCAGTTCAAGCGCGGTCTGCCCATAGCTGAAGCAAATTAGCGGGAATGTCTTTCATAGATCCAAACAGGTTCAGTAAGCGATGTTCGCCATCGTGGTTGTGGTCTTGATGCGCCTTCGCTGCATAAAAAGCAAAAAGCCACGAAAAGCTTCACGGAAAACGATACGTTTGCCATCGCAATGTCCCCCAATAAAAATCGAGCCATCTAATTCACGAAATTTGGAGTTCTCGTGGAAAGCTACTGGTATTTAGTCGCTCGGCTTTGAAGAATCGGTCAGCAAAACTGTCTTGATTAATGCAGCCGCCGTGACAGCCAGGCGCCATCGCCGCGGGCTCTCTTCCTATAATGCTTTAATGTCTCTGCCGTACCGCCGCACCACCAGTGACAACCTGATTAAGGAGGGCTGTCAAAGAGCCCTGAGGGACCCGAGAGAGCTGAGGCTGAAGACTACCTGGACCGTTCTGTGGTCTGCAAACACGCTCAGTCCCCCTTCTAAATAGGTATGAGCGTCGCCCTGCGTGCGCCTGCAAGCATCCGGAGTTTATTCCGATCTACTGCTTGAGTGAGCACAGGTGGTCACGAGCAGCATGGTCCGGGTGCATTGCCAATCGGTTCCCAACATCGGTTCATAGACTCCACGAGGAGTACCGATGGCCATAGTAGTACCAGCCGCCATCAAGACAACGACGGTCAGCGCGAGCATTCGATAGGTTGTCAGTTTCCACTTCATTGCGCTTCCCTCCAGTGGAAGCGCACACGCTACGCTCGGTGATACTTGCCGCTTGTGAACTAGCTCACACAATGCGCATCACAGCCGTGTGCAGGAGGCGCGCCAGCGTGAACTGACGGGCCTCTGATCGTGTCGGCAATCAGATTCAGTTCATCGGCTGCCCCTTTGCACAACAATCACGGTTCGCCGAAGACGACGTCACTGACCTTCATCTTGATCGGCAAAAGTGGGTCTCCTCAGAAAGCGGAGCGGCGGACGTCATCGCCGGCGCTGCGGTACGGGGACATGGTGGTTATCGCGACGGGCAAGCCGCGGCGCTGCCGCCGGTTCCCTCATCGATGAGGTTGCGTCAGGTGAGATCTGGCAGAGCGCCGTTCACTGAGATGGTGTTGTTCGTCATCTGTGTTGGTTTCCGCTAATATCGGTTGCGGACGATGTGGTGGCGAGTTTTTCGTAACAGCAGTCTCCACGGGTCACGTGAAGGCGATGCCGACTCCCGGTCCAACAGAGCTACAGGTCGGTCACGTTATACCGAGACATAGGTCCGCCATGACGTCGTCCAAGCGGCGTTTGAGGGCTCTCGGCATTCGCTGCTCCGGCCAGGCTGCTCACCGGTTGGATGACGCGCCGCGTATGACATCGTTCCGGCAACGCGGACTTTCCCGGTCGAGGCAGCCCAACTGACCCGTTTTCGAAGGCGCAAAGCGGAGGGAACGATAACGCGACAATATCTTTGACTCGGTGGACCACCGCCCGCCGTTTGAGAACGGCGCCTGTAGTGGATAACCAAGGGCTCAAAGGCCCGCTGCTCAAAAGCATGCGCTCGCGCGGATAGCCAAAGGCGGTGGTCCCGTTCCGAGCGGTGAAAGAACCAGCTTGAAAAAACCGGCAAAAACGCGCGAAGAACTCGAAGCGGCGATCAAGCTGGAGATGGAAGACATCTGCGAGTTGCCCACGGATATCACCATCTCGGTCGTCCCCTGTCAGGATACTTGGAAGGTCGCGATCATAACGGACGGACAGCGGGACGCGGGGCGGTCCGAGATGATCGAAACGATCGCAGACCGGCTGCGCACCGAATTCGACTTGAAAAGCTGAACAATCGGCTCTACCGCCCAGGTCATCCGGCACGTCGCCAAAATTGCTGATCACGGTTGCGTCTCCGAAGTTGCGCGTCGCCAGATCTCCGCTGCGGCTGAAGGCCAACCGCGCCGACAATGCCGAGCTTCCGCGAAAGCGCCTCAGCTTTCATAGGCGGCGTTCGGGTTGACGTATTCGACCGCCTCGCCGGCGGCAATGCCGTCGTCGGCGGCCACGAAGTGCAGGGCGACGTAGTAGGTGACCTCGGACACCCGATCGCGATTGCTTTCCACCACGAAAATTTTGTATCGCACCATGCCAGTCCGACCCAAAGGGACCGCTACCGTAATCCGATGGCGGTCTGACGTCGCGCAAAAGCGAAAGGGAGTGCAGTCGTGCGGAACCGTTGTACGTGCGGTTGAGCTCCAGGAGGAGTTGTTCTTGAGAGCTGCGGCAGGTTTGCACCTCGCGCGGACCGGGTCGTTCCCCTAGTCCGCCCCTAGCCGATCTGTAGAGCGCCGCAGAAAAAGCTGGATGTGGACCTCGAACGGACGATCAGCGGAAGCGTCTGACGCCGCGGTCCAACTTAAGAGGAATTTGCTACCGAATTGACGGCTTGGGCAAGGACGGCAGGATCTGCATACGTCACCATATGTCCAGCATTCGAAACCAGATGAAGCAGGGAGCGATGCAGCGCCTGATGTAGATTTCGCGCCGGTGTGGGTTCTATCACGTGGTCCTCTGTTCCGTGGAATATGCGTATTGGCAGCCGATGCGTGAATAGCAAGCTTGGAATTGCACTGCAGTTGGAACGAGGAGTGCACTTTCCTCCGCAGCCGCTCTCAGTTGTTTGGGCATGAGCGTTAGAGAAGCTGGAAATTCATTCTTAGACGTTTGCGGGACAGAACGGGGCGCGAAAATTTTGCGAATGGTCTCGGGCAAGATGGCCCACGAAATGATCGGTGCGACAGTGTAACTCACCAAGTCGCCCAACACCGGTACGGCCGAACCCGACATCAGCCATACGTCCCATCGCACGGTCGGGAAGTAGTACCCGGACGCAAGCACAAGTGCCCCGGATGGGACAATCCTTTCGCAGGCTGAGAGCGATCGCGACAAGAGCGCCTCAGGAATGGCCCAGCACCACAGGATCGCGAACCCCGAGTTGATTTAGCGCCTTCGCCAGCAAAGCCGCTTGAGCTGCTGCGGTCCAGACTCGGAGCCGCGGCCGTTGACTATGCCCGAAGCCTGGACGGTCGAAGCAGACCACATGATTGCCTTGCGCAAGAAGGTCGACAAGCCCGTTAGTCGTGAAATCCTGGATCATGGATCTGTTGCCATGGAACAGCACGACGCAAGGAGCCGCAGGATCACCCCGCTCGATATAGTGGAGACGCACACCCGCGCATTCGAGGAACTTGCCGACTGGCGGATTCTTCCACTCCGCCGGTTTGGAGAAGCCGACGGTACCGATGGCGAGAAGTACGAACAGCGAAGCCGCGATGAGCAATACGGTTTCCGCAGTAGTCATGACTGAGCCTTGATGACGCGGGTTCGGCAACATCGTGAAGCCGAGCGGTGCCGGACCTATGAAGCCAATTCACAAAATAATTGGAAGTTGAAGCGCTCGTTCCTGCGCGTGATCCCGGAGCATGATTAAAGTTGCCTCGCCCCGGAACGGGCAAAAAGCGAGCACGTTTGCTTGCCTAGGATCGCACTTGTGACGGACACGCACAGGACCCGATCTCACCAACAATAACATCGATGGAGCAACAAAAATGGCCAATGCACGCCCGGAGGAAAAGCCTACTCAAAATGCTGAAGAGACAATCCGACGCGCTGGCGAAAGGAGCACTGAGCAAACCAGACGGATCGGATTAGCCGCGGCTGAGGCCGGCGAGGAGGTGGCTCAAGCTAGCAGCCATTTGCTGCAACAAAATGCCGAGATGCTGAAAAACACTTGGCGTCTTGGCGTCGACATGGCCACGGCGCTGTTGGGTCGCTCCACTGACCAGCTTGGCCGAACACTCGGTGTGACAGGTGACGAAGCGCAGCGGGCAACGGAACGCTCCGCCCGCAACGCCGAAGCCATCATGTACTCTGCCACAGCTGTCGCAAAAGGCGTGAATGGTGTCTCACGCGAGTACTTCGATTTCGTGCGACAGCAGATGGAACTGAGCATGGACCGCATGAATGAACTCTGGCGCTGCCGAACTCCTCACGATCTCGCAGTCGTGCACACCGATCTAGTGCGCGACACGATCAGTAGCGCCTTAGATACTAGCCGTCGGATTGCCGACATGTCCCTCAAGGTGGCTGACGACGCCGGAAACCATATAAGTCAGACCGTCGAACGCATGAAGCGTGCTGCCTAGCTGGAGCTGCCGCTTCGGTGGCGCGAGCGGCCGAGCCGCTCGCGCCTTGCAGAGAACCTGCCAATGGCAACGATACTGACATTTCAAAATGGCGCTGTTTTCATAAGAACAAAAACACGTAGACGAGGTTAGAGAGCAAACCCGCGAGGTGAGATCATGCGCCGATCAGATATGGCTTCCATCCTGCTCCTGGTCTTTGGTTTGGTGCCCCTGGCTGCCTCTGCTCAGCAAACAGCACCAGATCCCAACGAAGTCCCGGCCCAAGTCCGGCCGGAGCGACCATCACCACAGTCAGGCCAAGGCCAAACGCAAACGGCTCCCGTCCAGCCAGAGCGGACACCGCAGCAATCAGATCAAGCGCGCGACTCAGACCGTCAGAGCGCCGAGGACACACGGGTCAACCGAGATTGGACGGCCCGGCGGCAGCGTAGCGAGGATCGAATGGATATGGACCGTATGCGTCAGCGACAGATGGGCCGTATGATGGAGCAAGATGAGGATCATCGAACCACCGGCCGAAGCTGGCGTCGCAACGATGACGATATGGACCGCGGTTCTAGATATGGGTCAGCGGACCGCAGCGAAGGCCGCTACTATAACGAAGTGCGGCCTCATGCTCGCGTCAAGACCTGCATTGAATATGAAAACGGCGACGAGTTCTGCCGGTACCGAGATTGAGGCGGTACTTGGAACCTGCCGCGTGCTGCGTCGGCGTTGCCCATACGGTCCGGTGTGATCTCCTCGGCATCTTGCGGCGCAACTTGAAGCTCGGCACAAGTGTAATTCAGCACACACCTGTCGTTCGCCGCACGATCATGGTGCGGGAGCACGTCCAGGGAGGTGCCGGCGACCGGATCCGCTGGATCGTCTGCTCCGGTTCGCCGTGATGGCCGTGTCGGCCATAAGACGGTTAATTTTTCCTGTCGCCGATTTTGGCGAGTTGAACCGCCCTGCCAGAAATCGCGGTCCAGAGCTGCAACAGCAATTGAAGGCACTTAACTTCGCGCTACCAATCGTCTTCCTCACTGGCTACGAAGATATTCCCACCACCGTGCGGGCCATAAAAGCGGGTGGCGATGACTTCCTCACCAAGCCGGTTACACCGGAGCAGTTGCTCGGCGCCATTGAACAGGCAGTGGCCCGCCACGCAATTATGCTTAACGCGCGACGCGGGCTGCAACAGATGCAGGCGCTGCTTGCGACACTGACTGCGCGTGAACGGCAGGTATTCGAGCTTGTCGTGCGCGGAAGACTCAACAAGCAGATCGCGTCTGAATTGGGAGCGACGGAGCGGACAATCAAGGCACATCGTCATGAGTGACGGAGAAGATGAAAGTGCGGTCTCTGGCAGAGCTGGTCACGATAGCTCAGCGGCTCGGATTGCTTGCTTAACGAATGTGGCCGCGATGAACGTGCTCTTCCAACTTAAACACCGCAAGGTAGCAAAGGCCAAGAAAATCATAACCACAAAAAAGCCCCGGCGTGCCGGGGCTTTGGTTTGCGAAGATGGGGGGATCAGTATCTGGCCGCGACCGGTGCGCCGTATCCACCGAAGCGGTAGTTCAACCGAAGCGTGACCATATCCACATCTTGGCTGACGCCGCTGCCGGTGAGGACAAACCCTCCGGGAGTGACTACGCCTGCGAAGCCGGCATTATCACGCCCCATCCAGAGATGGTCGTATTCGATACCGAACGACCAGTTGGGCGTGAAGCCGTACTCCCAGCCCACGCCGAGGGCGCCGCCCCAGCGCGTGTGGCCAGCCGATGCCAGGCCGACCCCGGTGACGTTGTTGAATATATCGAACCGATTGCGCGTCACGGCGCCGCCGCCCTTCACGTAAAACAGCGAGGCATTCCACGCCCAGCCGAGCTGCGCCGTGAAGAGCCCGATGGCGTCAATCTTACCGGTTGTCGAAATCAGCGGGTCGATCAGACTGACGCGCGTGTTCTTGATTTCGGCCCAATCTCCTTGCGCTTCCAAACCGAGCACAAATTGATTGGTTTGCCAGCGGTACCCGATCTGTCCGCCAGCGAGGCCGCCGGAGCGATCCGCGCAACCACCTGCGACTGTCCCTGCGGGCGTCACGAAATCCACACAACCGTGGCTTTGCCCCCAACCGCCGTTGGCGCCGATGTAGAAACCGGTCCAATCATAGATCGGCGCGACCACCGGGGGCGGGGCCTTGACGTAAGGCTTAGCCGCCAGATCAGCCGCTGATGCGGGTGCCGCCATGCTCACGGCCAGCAAAGCCATGCCACTCAACCAAATCTTCTTCATTCTTTTTGCTCCATCCACGTTTCAGCCCAAACGACGCCGGTTCTTTTGCTGTCCGGCATTCCAGTCTTAAGCTAGCTGATTCAATCAGCAGGCGGTGTGCCTAGGCTGCAACAGCCGGGAAAATTCGGCAATACGCGCGCTTTAGTTGTGTCAGGTCTATTGACCGACCAAGTTAAGGAGATCCAAGTCTTCGAGGGTGCGCCCGCGGTGTGGCCAGTTGGCCCAAATGCGAAGTGCACGATCTCCCCTGGTCGGATCTATCGGGGGAAAAGCGGACGTTGCACAGAATCCGCGGCCGGGCTTACTGCGCTAGAAATCCGAATGCGACAACCAGTGCCACCATGCTTCCGAAAATTAGCAGTGCCGGGAGAGATTTTCGGGTCATTGGCCTCGTCGTATGGCGCGCAGCCGATTGACCGGGTTGAGGTCCAAGCGGTCTCTGGGACCGCACGAGTTTGCCCTCTGTCGTAGGCGTTCGAGCCTTTGGTTCCGGAGCCGCGCCTACGCGTCCCATCTCGCTGTAATAAGCGCTGTAGACCTCGCGAACGGCTAGAGCGGTGGACTCGGCCTCGCTCATTGTCTCGAGCCGAGTTTGATAATTTGTCGGAAAGCTTTGGGCGCTGGACGGCAGGTCGTCCACTCCTCCACATTCAAACGACTATCGCATTGAAGCTTCGTTCTAATTCTGGCTCGATAGTGAGTGCGCTACCGCCTACCTACGGTGCCAACCTACGGGTCATCGAAAAAACCGCCAAGACGCGCAGCATGGTGTGACAATAACGCATTTTTCTTATCGGCCTGCGACCGCGAATACCTGGAGCGATGTTGGTTCAATGCCAGCATTGGGCGAAGCTGGAGGCCGGAACGCTGGAGAGCGATGGGGTGTGAAAATGAAAGCTGCCCCGCCTCAATTGGCGTAGTTGCAATGTACCGAACAACGCTCGTCGGGCGGATCAGGCTGTATGTCGAAGAGAACTTACATAATGCTTGAAGAAGTGATCAAGCTTCACTGGTTCGCCGGTATCTCGCCAGAACAGTTTTTTACCGAGGCTGGCCGCCACCGCGAGGCGGTGGTGGCCGCCGATTAAAGTATGATCATCCGATGCTATGGCGATGACTTCGCCGTCTTCGTCCATGATTTTCATGTGCCGCCTCCAATTCAGCGCCCCGGTCAGCGCCGCCGCGATGGTGCGCAATGTATCTAACCTCTTGCGCGCTCTGGGCGTTCCAACCCATGAAGATCACAGCGGCGGCCATCTGCGGCTTTTGACGCCGGCCCTTATGCACGAGTGAACGCAGCCAGTGCGCCAGCCACTTCGCAACCCACGCCGGTGCGGCGCGCGGATGATGCGTCGGCTGGGAACAGTGTCAGGCGTAATCGCTTGGCAGTCATCAGTCCTTTCAACTCTTGCGAGCTACGATCACCGAGCTGGACGTTTTCGGCAGGGAGACTGCGACTGTAACCGACAACAATGCCGACCTTTCGAGGGAGTTTGCCACTCTTCGAAAGCATGGCGACCGCAGCAAGGCCCTGGCGGGGGTGCAGCAATGAGCGAGGTTGTCCAATTCCCCGGAGCCCAGCTGCCTGCCGCCGGGTATTCCGAAGAGCATATCGAAACTCCACTCGCTGGCGTTCCGTGATTTGGAAGGACGGATTTCCGACTGCGAGAGCATGGCCCAGATCGCCGCGCAACTGATTTGCAAGCACGCCAGCGGTTACGGCAAGCTCGTCTTTGCGGTGTGCAACACGGGACGAATGCTGAAGGCGCTCATGGCCGACTACTATGCCGCTTGGCACAACGAAAAGCCGATCGAGCCATGAAGCGCCGGCAGCGAATGAAGAAGCGCGACCGGCAGCGGCTGAGGACGCATCGCCGAAAGGGGAGGCGGTAACCCGGCGTCAACGAGTAGCGCGGTACGATCGATCATCGCGGACTGGTGACGAGTACCGCGGTACGCATGGGCATTGAGAACCCGTCGGCTACCGGAGCCGGCGGGTTTTTCATGTGTCAGATGTTCTTCAGAGCGGCCGCGGCAATCCATGGGTAACGCTCGGTCCAATCCGTGCCGTGCGCGATAGCAGCCGCACGCGTTTGTCCGCAGATACGTCCTGCTCTCTTGCGAGGTAGCAAAGGATGGGGAACGGCGGATGCGCTCGCTCCAAGGCACGCTGGCGATTTCAAAGCGTTCGGTCATTATTAAAAAAATAAATAATCGGGAAACAAATTAAATGTTGAAAAATATTTAAAATAGAATTAATTTGAGGGTGCCTGGCGCCGGACGAACGCGTCTGGCTACCGAGAAACGGCTCCCGCATCCCGCCCCTGCTTACGCCATGAGATGTGAGGGGCCGTTTCTTGGCCGATGCTGAGGCGGATCATGCTACGCATGGCTGACTTGTTTCTCGTCTTATGACAGCAGCGGTGTTACTGGTTGAAATCGCAATTTTTATTGTTCTCGTGATGATTTAACTGACGCGAGAAACTGAAAGTAGATGAGAAGCGGCACGCGATCGCGCATGATCGTCTCAGTCAGCTCGCCGCCCGTCGTACGGTCGGCGGGTTTTTATGTTGTGGAAGTGGAAAAATGACCCGCCGGTCACACCAGCCTTTTCGTCATTGCTCACGAGCTTGGGCCGCATGCCCGCCAGTTTCATGTAAGCAAGCCGTCGCCAGATCAGGTTCACAAGGGCTGTGAGTGCATTTAGCCGCTCGAGGCGGACTTCAGCGCGGGTGCAAAGCGTTCGGAGAATGTTGCGGCCTTGCCATCCCGGGCTGCAGAAAGGGCCGCCGAGATAATCGTTGAACACCCCACGAATGCGATCGGCAGTAAGGCCGCACCGAAAATAGTTTCCGCATATTACCCTCCTCGAGAGGAGGTCAATGCCGTTCAGTTTTGGAGGGCGTTGTTTCAGCGTCCTTCCGTGTGAGGCTCGAAACGGTTTCGTGCACGCGGTCGTGACGCAAGCTGGAGTTACGGCGGCAGGACCTGCGTTGTGCGCCGCGCAACAACATATGCTCCGAAAAGACCGATGGCGGAGAGACGGCCCCGGCTTCAGGGTTGGCTCTTGAGGTACGCCGGGGCCGCACCGCCAGCTTGGGCGAGCTAGCGAGACAGCAACGGCGCCGTGAGGACACGGGTTCCTCGCCGCGCAGGTCAGGCGAGGTTTAATTGGCACAATGTAATCCGCCGCGCTTTATTTTCGTTTCTACCCTGCGGCAAGCCACAATGCCTCTGACACTGCGGATGATCGGCCTGGATGATTACACGGTTCACGAGGACCGGCAGCTAGTCGGGCGCATCCGCTACGCCAACGAACGCTCCCCGGGGTTCTGGTTGTGGACGTGCATCGTGACGCTTCCCGGTCCGCCGTTCGGGGAAGCTGGCTCGCTCGATGAAGCGAAGGGGCGATTCATGGTCGCATGGGAGAATTTCAAGGCGAAGCATACGGCGGAAGAGTTGGGGAAGGCCTTCGCTGAGATGAACCGCGCCAACCGACAAGACCATTATCTGCGCTCAGTGCGTTAGCGCGTCGCATTTGATTGCAACAAAATTCGCCGGTTCACACTGACGGCCATTTCCAAGCCGACGAGTTCGTCCCGACTGTGTACGCGCCCAGCAGTGAGATTGCCCCGGCTTCAAGGGGGACTTTTGGGTGGCCGGAGCCGCTCCGCCAGCTCCGCGGGGAGCCGGCAAGATTCTCAAGCTCCCTATTGAGGTGTTCGTTCCCTGCTGGTCCATCGTTGGAAATTCACGGGAGGCGCCGGTTCACGTTGGCTGCCTTCCTCATGTGGGCAACCTGACGCCTGTCCCAGTATAAGCGGTCATTTTTAAACTAAGTCCTAAGTTGGCGGGCTTTTCGTTTTTATCAGCTTCTGTCATGTTGCCACGGTCATTTTTCAGGAGAGACGCGCGTGGCAACAGGTATTGTGAAGTGGTTCAACGCGACCAAAGGCTATGGCTTCATTCAGCCCGACGACGGCGGGAAGGACGTCTTTGTCCACATATCAGCAGTGGAGAAGGCTGGCTTCAGTGGTTTGGCAGAAGGTGCAAAGGTGAGCTACGAGATCGTGAGCGATCGGGGCAAGCAGTCCGCAGGTAATCTGAGACTGTAGGCGTGGCTGGGACAGGGCCCGCCGGTTCGCGCCGGCGGGCCGGGCGCGTTGATCACGTGTATCGAAATTGAGTACACGCTTTGGTCCTGCGATCTTCGGCGCTTTCACCGCTCCAGTTCCTTGATGGCGTCCTTTAGCAGTTCGAGAAGCCGGATTTCACATGCCCCCATGACGAACTGATCGGCGTCGTCAGGCACGACAATCTGCCCCTGCACGTGTCCATCATGGGAGTGGATGATGAAGTCTCGGGCCTTGCACGCTTCGTTGCGGACGTTCGTTATCGCCTCAAGCGGACCCCATTCAATTCTGACAGCCATTGCTAACCCTCGCTCTTGGGGGAACGCGCGTGAGCTACTGCGGGTCATGAGAGTTGAGGAGCGGCAAAGCCGGCAGATCGATCGGCTCGCCTGGAGGTCGATCAACTCTGTTCGCTTTCTTTCCGCTGACGAGGACACCAATATAGCCGGCGCCCAGCAGCAGGGCCCCTGCGATCATCAGCCAGTGCGGGAATGCCAAGGACATGGTCGCTGGCCTCAAAAAGCGCTCACGGGCGCCGGTAGGACAAACCTATTCAACCATTTCGTGATTGAAGAAGTCAAATATTTAATATATGCATTAACTATTTAATTGTGAAATATTAAGAGCGCGGGGTGCACGATGCCCTCGATAGAGTCTATGCACTTCAGCAGCACAGGGCCTTCCGACCAGCACCCCTATGATCGCGAGCCGGGCGCGCCTCCTGCGTGGCGTCCTTCGGCAAGAGGGCCAATCGACGCCGAGCCCGAGGCCGCAAATGACACCGCGGGCGAATGGCCTCTGCTACCGTTTCCTGATGGCTCGTGCGCCACCTGCTGAGCTGCGACGCGGCGTCTCCACGCGCCATCGGAGTGAGGGCCCCGGCTTGAGGGAGTTTGGGTACGCCGGGGCCGCTCCGCCAGCTTGGGCGAGCTAGCGCGAATTAAATATCCGCGCGCCTTTCTGTTCCTTCAAAGCGTCAACCCGTGGCTCACGTCTCTGCCGGCTGTGTGCAATGGCGCGAAAGGGCTTCGCCTTGCAATTGTGCCGATCGTCTGGTGTAATGCTCAGATTGTCGAGATGTTTTTGCGGTCTTATTATTTTGAGGTCGTGATGAGTATTTCTGATCGTATCCCCTATGCCGCTATCGCCTTGCATCAACGTGTCGCCTTTCTAGAACATCAGATTGCAGAATTGGGCGTGTTGCGACACCGATTAATGCAAGCTGAGTTGCGACGCTACCGGTTAAGGTCGAGCCGGCGAGCTTCCGAAAAATCGCACACTCGCCGTCACGGTAGATAACCTTCTGCGCTCAACCGACAAAGAGTTGCCGGCTCCCGCTTGTAAGCCCAGGCTATGGGAACACGTGAGTCGGGGGATTCATGGAACGGAAGCCGTTTGAGAGCATGTCGGTTGAAGAGCTGTGGCAACTCCACACAGTCGTTAATGACATTCTTGCCGTGAGGCTCGTGGCCAAGAAGCAAGAGCTGGAGCGACGGCTTGGCCTGCTCAGCCGAGAAGACAAGACTCCTCGTAGCTAAGCATTGAGAGAGAGATATAAGGAAGGTGCCCCTCAGTTGCGCCTTTCTGCCGGCGGATTCTTTTTTGCCGACGGATGAAGAGGCAAAAGATCGAGCAGAGAAATTCTAGATGCTCATCGGCCCGTCTCAGCAGCCCGATTTATTGTGATATGGCAGCCAACATCAGAGCGGCTTTGAGGCGAATTTCGTCCCGTGTAGCCCGCCAGGAAGGCTGCACCGAAGGTCTCGCCTTCGCCCTACTCCGCAGGAGAGGTGACGCCCTGCGCTATGAGCGGCGGCAACCGGCCGCAACCTTCGCTGTGGATCCAATGACGACAGATGCAGTCGGCTCACTGAGAGGACGCGCCCAATCAGCTGTGGCAGATGGAGTTCAAGGGCCACATGCCCCTTGCCAGCGGGAGGCGTTGTCATCCACTGACCATGGTCGACGATCACTCGCGCTATGCTGTGTGTCTGAAGGCATGCGTCAACGAGCAGCGTTCCGCCGTGCGGGGACATCTGACCGATACCTTTCGCCGCAACGGCCTGCCGGAGACCTTCTACATCGACAATGGCTCCCCCTGGGGCGATACGTCCGGTGTTCGCTGCAGAGCGGGCTCGCTGTCGTTCAAACCGGCATTGGTCAGGCCGCCCCCGATATAGCTTGTCGCGTCGCACGGATGCGCATGCACGATGGGCCGGCGGTCGGCGGCAGTGCCGACGCTCGGTCCTCGTGCTGCGGATTCAGGTGCGGATCTCCTAGGCACGGGGCCGACTATCTGCGGGACGGCGCGTGAGACGGCCCCGGCTTCAGGGGGCTTTTGGGTCGGCCGGGGCCGCTCCGCCAGCTCAGGGCGGCGAGCCAGCAAATCTTCAAGCAACATCCCGTGCGGGGGCTTCTAAGGAGCGCGGTGCAACCCAAATTCCTAGCAGTCGTCGTCCAGGCATGACATGATGATCCATATTTGCGTTTCGGAGGGAAAGCCCGATGCGCCTTGTTTTGCCTTATCTCGGGATTTGTCTTTGCGCGTCACTCGCGGCGTGGTTGTCCTTCACGCTGCTCTATTGACCGAGCAAATCATCGCCAGGTGTCAGCAGCCGCACGTAGGTACCGCTCTCGTGCAGGTCGAGCCAGCCGCGTTCGACGGCATACTTGATGCCGGCACCGAACTCTGTGCCGCTTCTCTTGAGCATGTAGAGGAAAGGAGCCGCTTCTATTTTTTTTAGGAGCAATCCCATCTCTCGCGCCATCCGCTTCACCGATCCGGTATGCCGCCCGAGGACTGCCGCAATTTCCGACGCGGCGCGCCGACGTGCCATCGCGGCAAGCCTCTTTCGCTCTCGGTCCACTGCTTTGGCTTGGATGATTTCATTTCGAGATCATCCGGCTGGCTCGACGAAATCGATATTGGGAAATTTCCGGGTGGCAACCCTTGACGGCTTGGTGCAGGCCGGAGTCTGATCACCGGCATGGGGCGACATCAGCACGACATCAACGATCTCGCGCGCATGGAGCGCATCTGCCTGGATTTGGCGGAGGAGAGCAGGGTGCCCGGAGAGGCCGGCGCATTGCGCGAGATGGCGGAAAACTACGGTCGAGAGGCTGCGAAACTGATCGTGGCTAGGACCGTAGATTGCCCGCGACGGGAACGAAAAAAACGAGCGATTTCAGCAAGGTTGACAAGACACCCCTGGTCCCGAACGCGCCGAGGCGTCCAGCGCTTTGCCGACAACCTCAGGGTTGCTGCAGGGGTAATTTTGTCGGCACTGATAAGCTTTGGGCGCAAAGCTTATCAGTTGGAGACACTACGCTAAGCCGATGCGTCAAGGCGGCAGTTACGGTGACGATCACCTCGCGGCCGGCAACTCCTGCGTAAGCTAGCTGAATATCGCGCTGAGCGCTCTAGCGCGGATCGATGTCGGGCTTCGTAGGCGGATCGGAGGTTGTCGCGACCGACTTGGAAGTTCGTCGTGCGGGGACTTTACTCCAGCCGGTCGCGTGAACGCAACGCGGCACCTCGTGAGCGGGCCGTTTGGGCCGGCATCGTCGGACGCCTCAGCGGATCATGGTCTTCCGCTCCGCTCCGTCTCGCCTGGGTACCACTTCGAACGCCGAAGCCAAACGGCGCGGCTGGAGCAGGACAGCGAACTCTTCGAGCGGTAAGGGCCGAGAAAAAAGATAACCTTGCGCCATGGTCGCGCCGTTTTCGGCCGCGAACTGAAGGTCTTCGGCCGTTTCAACGCCTTCGACGACCGTTTCGAACCCCAATTCGTCCGCAAGTCCGAGCGCCAGACGAAGGATCGTCTGCTTTTCGCGGTCGTCGGCGACACCCGTTACGAGCGTACGATCGAGCTTCACGGCGTCGAAGGGGAGCCTCGCCATCGTCGAAAGATTCGAATAGCCGGCTCCGAAATCGTCCATTGCGAACCGTATGCCCAATTGCCTGAGCAGACTTATTCTCTCGCGCACGACGTCAGGATTGCGCATCGCGACCGACTCTGTGATCTCGATCTCGAGCTTTGGCGGCGGGAAGTCGGCCTCGCGAACGGCCGTGATGATATCCCTGATGAACAGCGGGTCTTCGATTTCCGTCGCTGCGACATTTACGGCGAGCACGAGATTCGAGCCGGCTCGGATCAAGCCCCCGATTTCGGCGAGCGCGCGCCTCAGCACGAAGCGGTCGATCTCCATGATGAGGCCGATCTCTTCCGCGATCTTGATGAAGCGCGCAGGAGGAATGTCGCCCTCCTTCGGGTGATGCCAGCGCGCCAGCGCCTCCACCCCTAGGATGCGTCCATCCCTGCAGGACACCTTGGGCTGGTAATGGACGACGAGCTCTTCATTGCGGATCGCCAAAGCGAGGTCGGTTTCGAGCGCATGGCGCGCACGCGCGATCTCTGCGAGATCCGGAGTGAAGAACGCGCAGGTATTGCGTCCCGAACTCTTCGCGACGTACATCGCAAGGTCGGCACGGATCAGGAGATCGTCATAGGTTGTGCCGTGGGTAGGACAGATCGCAATGCCGATGCTGACGCCGATGGTCGCATGGTTGCTCTGGAGCTTGAAGGAAACCTGCAGCGTCTCGATCATCTCGCGGGCACTGAGGCTCGCGGCTGCGACCGTCTTCATACCAGCGATGATGGCGACGAACTCGTCGCCCCCGACCCGGGCGAGCAGACATTTGCCGGCAGCGCCTTTGGACGTCAGCAAATTGCTCAAGCGCTCGGCCACCATCCTGAGCAGTTCGTCGCCAGCCTTGTGCCCGAAAGTGTCGTTGATGGATTTGAAGCCATCCAGGTCGAGGAAGAACAGCGCTGCGCCCTCTTCCGCGTCGATGAGCGCCGGCGCATCGATGCGCATCTTCTCCCGATTGGGAATGCGGCTCACCGTGTCGTAGAAAGCGAGCTGACGAATTCTTCGCGTGCTGGCCCGCAAATGCGTCAGCATTTGCTCGAATGCGAGGCCAAGGCCGCGGACCTCGCCGAGGCCCGTTGCGCGGAATTGAACGTCGAGATTGCCACCCGCGATTTCCTGGGCGGTCTTGGCGAGCGCTGAAAGTCCTTTCGTGAGGTGCCTCACGGCGGCCAATAGCGCGACGACCAAGGCACCGAGCGCCAGCGCCGCGGATGCCAGGAACTGCCACATCAGCGAACGCGTGTGGGATGCGCCGATCTGGAACATCTGATCGCGTGTCGTCGTCACCAGCGATGCGCTCGCAAACGTGCACACCTTGAGCGTCGCCTCGTAATCGACACAGCGCGCGACGTAGTTGCCGTCATCCGAGCGCTGCAGCCCGGCCAAACGCGTCCTGGCGCCGCTGAATCTCACCCCTTGAGGCCCCGCGGAAGACACGATCTCGCTGTCACCCGTGATAATGACCACGCCGGCATTGGCCAGCGAAGTGAAGTTCTCGAGAGTCCGTTCCGTGCGGCCGAGCGGTCGGATCGCGGCAAGCGCGCCGACGAGGTCGCCGAAGTCGTCAAACACGGGCTCGATCGCGGTGTGCGCGATGGTCTGGCGCTGCGGCAGGCCGAGCGCCGACAACTCACCCAATTTGAGCTCATAAGTGCCTTCCTCACCCCGCGGATGCGAGCGGCTATTGTCCTTGAGGATCGGGTTGAGATTGATAGAGAGAGCGGTACCTTCGAACGCCCGGTTCAGCGCGAGTAGGTCGAGGGACGTGTTGGCGCCGATCACGCGACCGCTTCCGTCGAAGGCGATCAGCCTTTCGAAGCCGGAGGTCGAAGCAACGATGCTGAGCAGCTCGCGGATGGTCACATCGTTGTTCGAGGCGACGGCCTTGGCGACATCGGCGCGCTGAGCGATCTGACGCAGGCGAGATGCGGTTTCTGCGCCTAGCGCCTCGATTCGCGCTCGCGCCAACTGCGCCTCGCCGTCGAGGCGATGAGCGAGCTGGTCTTCCGAGAGTTCACCCAGTGCCGCAGCCTGGTGCCTCAGTTGCTGCTGCAGGCGTAGCGCCGTCGAGCCACCGATGAGGCCGAGCCCGAGGACGCCGGTCGCGAGCACGACGGCAACAAGGCGCATGGCGATAGACGAGGGGAAGCTCGGAATTCCGGACGCAACAGCCCGACGACGCCAGCGGGGTGGCGCCCTCGATGCCTTTTCCGAATCCGTATCAATCGCCGCCACCGCCAGCACCCTGAACTTGCGGGGCCGGTCAATGTCGCTCGCTGAGGCCCCTGAGCGTGTTCCAGGGCGACATTAGGCGAGCGAAGCATTCAATATCGTCTATTTACCGGCTATTTGTGGGTGAGTAATTAACAATCGGTTTTTCGAAACCATCAAATTTTGCGCTTCTGTCCGCCACAGTTGATTCCGAATGGACGGCGTTGCGACAACAGATGGTTTAGGTTTCTTTGCCAGATTGCGCACCTCGTGGTTCGAAGGGGTCTGCCATGGCATTTTCGAGGATAACGGCGGCAATTCTGGGCCTCTGCCTTGCGGGGGTGAATGCCGCTGGCGCCGAAACACCCAGGCTCGACATCGTCGGGACTGGAGATGGCATCGATGTCCTGCGCGTCATCGCGATGAGCTTCATGCAGCAGGAAGGATCGGCACGGATCGAGGTCCCGCCGAGCATCGGTTCTGGCGGAGGCATCGCGGCCGTGGGGTCCGGCAAGGCGATCTTGGGGCGCGTCGCACGCCGGCTGACCGACGCCGAAGCGGCTTCCGGCATCGTCTACAAGGCGATCGCCCGCCTGCCATCGGCTTTCATCGTCCATCCCGCCTGTGGGGTGAGTGCCGTTACAAGCGATCAGCTCGCTGCGATCTATTCGGGCCGCCTCGCGAATTGGAAGGAGCTGGGCGGCGCCGATTTGCGCATCCGCGTCGTGCGGCGCGAGGACCAGGACAGCACTCTCACCGTACTGCGGGCCAGCATGCCCGGCTGGCATGATCTCGAGATCACCGAGAAATCGAAGACGGCGACCACCACACAGGAAGCGATCGAGACGGTTCGCGATGTTCAAGGCGCGATCGGCTTCGGCCCGTTCTCGCGGCCGTTGGAACAAGGGCTCACAGTGCTTCGCGTGGATGGTCACTACCCGACCGACGCGGACTATCCCTCGAGCGTGGTGCTGGCGCTGATCTATTTGAGGACGTTGCAGGATCCGGACGCCTTGGCCTTTCTACGCTTTGCCGATACGCAGAAGGCGGCCGACCTCATCACCAGCCTCGGTAGTCTACCCGTCAAGCCGTGAGCCGCCGGCGCTGCTGAGCTCCGCGTCGGCTCACAGATCGGGGCGATGAGGCTGCTCCCGGCTTCGCCATAGACGGGTGACCTTGTCCATCAGCGATGAGGTTTGCGAGCTCGGCAGGAAGGGATCGGCGTAGCATTGCGCATTGGCCGAGCGCGCCTTGTTCTTCACGGTATCGACGAGACCAACGGGGCCGGCGACGTAGACCGTATCCTCCAGCCCGAGCAAGGGGAGGTAGTGCGACGGGCGCCCGGGCCTGATCGGCAGGGTGGATCCGATCTCCGTCGTCGCAATGACGTCGCGGACACCGTCGTCGATCAGCCACTGCAACGAGGGAAGCATATAGAGGTTATCGGCATCCCGGCTGCCGGCGACGACCACCATCTCGCGGTTGCGCTGGGTCGAGCGCGCCGAGCGGGCCAGCGCCCAGATCGGGGCCCAGCCTGCTCCGCCGGCGACCAGCACGAGCGGCCCCTGGCCCTGTCGCAGATAGGCTTGTCCGAACGGGCCTTGCACATGCGCCGCATGGCCGGGCCTGATGGCCTTGCCGAACTGCCCCGACACGGTGCCGTCAGGCTGGCGCCGGATGTGGAAGACGAGTTCGGCTTGCTTGAAGGAACCATCGAGTCTGAAGGTCGGGCTGAACTCGCGCGCAGGATAGCCGGAAAACTTGACGCGCACATATTGGCCCGGCCGAAACTCGAGGGGCGCTGAGGTCGTCAGCACGACTTCGGCGATCTCTGGCGAGAGCTCGTTGATCTCGGTCACGGCGCACGCCCGCTTCATCGGCAGCGGCAATTCTTCGAATTCGATCTCTGCATCGCCAGCGACCGCGGCCTGGCAGGCGAGCACAGTACGGCCGTGGCCCGAGCCGCCGTCATCGACCGAACCCGACACTACCGTCACCCGGCAGCTCTGGCATTGTCCCGATCTGCAGTCGTGCGGAATCAGGATCGAGCCGCCGAGCGCCGCATCGATCAGGCTTTCGCCGGAGCGGGCTTCGACGAGCTTGCCGTTGAGGACGAGCCGACAATGCCTCGTCATCGCGAGGCCTCCGGGCGCCGCGAATTTCCGCGAGCAGACCGCTGCTCGCCGCGCCAGAATGCGATGCGAGGATGAGGGCGAAACCATGCTTCAGCGCAGTGACGCCGTGGTGCCCTCCGGTCGAGCTCGCGGCCGCCCGTGAGGTGGCTATTTCTCCGTGACGACAAGCACCGGGCGGTTATGGGTCGCATGCCGCGTCTGTGCATGGTCGAAAACAGCGACCCACATGTAGAGATCGCGGGCTGGCACGAAGGCCTTGTCATATCTGCCATCGCTTTTCATGTTGCGCGTCAGCTCGAGCGTCCAATGTCCGTTGCTCCATTTTGAAACGCCGGTGACATTGGCCCGCTCTCCTTCGGTGTCGCCGGCAATAATCACGCCAGGCAAGATCGTGCCAACGGGAATCCTCGCGTCGGCCTCTGGAGCGTAGGGTTCGCTCTCCCGGTCGAACATGTACCAGCGGCCGTTTTCGTCGTCGCTGCTGTCGGGATTGAGATCGAATTTGCCGAGCGCTGCGACCTGCGCCGTCCAGTCCTTGGGAAGCCGCAGAACCGTCACGGGCCCCTTGTCGTCCCTGTGGATGAACTTGAAATTATACGAATAAAGAGAGCGACCTGGCTTGTTCCAATAGCCGCCTTGGTAGCGGGCATCATAATTTTGCTCGTCCAGGGTCGGGGCGTAGGGCGGGCCGATATATTGGCTATCGACACGGCCGAGCATGCCCCCGCGCGACGCCTTCCACTGCCACATGTCTATGTAGCTGCCATCCGTCGTGAAGTGGAAGCCCCGGCCGTTGATCGGCATCGGTTTGCCGGGCAGCGGGTTGGCGCCGAGATCCGTCGCGCCTGCGCCGCCGAGCGATGGGTTATCCGAGAAAATGATCGCCAGTTTGTCCTCGTAGAAGTCGACGGCGTCTTGCAGGCCCGCACGCTCGTCGAGGACGTGCCAGCCGTCCTCTTTCTTGATGATCGGAATGCGGCGCAGGGAGCGGGTGGGATCTTCCCAGCGGAAGGCGAAATAGATCTTCTGCCCGTCGTGCAGAGCGCGCACCTCCACGAGCGATTCGCCCGATCCGCTGAGATTGGCACCCTGCTGGGCGCGGATGAAGACCGGGCGCGCGCGCGACCAGGCGGGATCGCCCATGGCGCCATCCAGCTTGGGCGCGTCGCTCACACGCGCGATGACGAGCGTATCGCGCGTCGCCCAGTCGAGCCCGGCGACGCCGCACGCGATTGCCACCCCGATTGCCGCGGCAACGAGAAGAGGCCGCGGCCGCACGGCCTTCGTGATCGCGAGCGGGGTGGGCCGAAACACGCGGAAAATCTGCAGCCACCCGCCATAGAGATAATGCGCGGCGACATGCGCGAAGATATAGACGAGCGAGACGAAGGCGGCGGTCGAGTGGAGATAAGCCCACCAGCCGCCATAGCCGAGATACATCATGACGCCCGTCGCCGTGAGGAAGATCACGAGCGCATAGACGAACCAGTGCAGGATGACGTTGACGGCTCCCCATTTGAGGCGAGCCGGAGCGCGCATCGCGAGAATCCGCGTCTTCTTGGGGCTGTTGCGCTCGACGAGGCCGCTGCGCGCGAGGTAGGCGACGTAGGCCGACCCGCAGAAGAAGACGGCGAGTCCGGCGAGCAAATGCCAGGAGAGGATCTCGCCCTGCGGCAGGACGGGAGCGAGCCATTTCGAGAAGGGGGCGTGCAGCGCGTCCGCTGCGATGCGTAGGCCGGTAACGAGGCTGACGACGAACGCGAGGGCGGTCGCCCAATGGAGCGTTATCGTCCCGACATCCGTGCGTGGCGGGCCTTCGTGAGGCTTTGTTTGAGCGAGGCTTCTCTCGGTCAAGGCGTCCGCGTCCGTTCGAGCGGTGTCATTTTTCATTGCGTAAAGCTTACCCTGGTCAACCGGCAGAGCCACAGCGTCCGCTTCTCGCTCTCCCGGAAAAGCGGACAGCTGCGAATAAACTACCTCCGCGATATCATAAGCAAGTTGTCAAGTCTGGCGAGATCGCTCTTTTGGCGACAATTCGTCGCCAGTTGGCCGTCCTCTGGACATTCGAGAAGGCGCGAGCATCGCGAGGCCCGTGGGATTTCTCGCGGGCAGTTTTGCTCCCCTTTGCCGAGTGAGCACCTCTAGGCCGGCTCGCTTATCCCACTCCTTGCCTGCCTGCACGGCAGCGCGATATCGCTTGCGCGCCGCCTTGTATTCCTTCTCCACGGTCTGCGCGTCATCGCCCGCGCCGCCAGAAGCCGCTCGTGCATTGCTTCGATCTCGCTCCCGCCGATGGCCGAGTAGTTCCGCCAGGCGATCAACGCGGCAGGCCTATAACCATGGATGTCGGATGCCGCCAGCGTCCCGAAGGGGCGAGTGGTTAGGGAACTAAACTTGCCTTTCACCTCGGTCGGGCAGCAGAGGCAAACCCAATTCGCGAGCTCGTCGCCTAACTGATGCGATGTGACGTCCAATTTCTCGCGCCATCGCTGGCACTCTTTCCTTACGTTGCGCGAGTTCGATCAGCAGCTTGGTCTCTTCCTCAGTCCATTTGCGGGGTTTTGCGGGCTCCATTGCTGTTCCTGCTCCACGAATCGAAACCGGCATCAGTCTGTGACTGCGATTCTGGCCCGATGAAGGCGATCACGTTCGCCGTCGTCCGGCCTGCACCTTGGTACAATGATGTTCTCCGGCCAGTCGCCCTGTGGCTCACCCGGCATATTTGACGCGCGTCAGCAGGCCGGCGGTTAACCCTGTTGGCAAACACCCCGTACGCGATAGGCGATCCGCCGCCACGTTGCCTCATGTTGGATCGATGAATTTTCACCGGCACTATTTCAAGGTGGAGAAGCATCATGCTGAGAATGGTGTTGTTGGGTCTCCTCATCCTATTGGGTGTTGGATTTCTGTGTCGATGGAGCTCAGAAATCCCGCGCGAAGTACAGTAGCGGTCGTCCGGCCCCCTGCCCAAACGACCGCAGGCATTTCCGATTCACGTGGTGCGCTGGCGAAAGCTGATCGACTAGAAATTGCTGCTGCGAGCAGCGAAACTCCAGCTCAGCCATCGCTAGTCGAGGAACACATTTCTCCGTGGAAGGCATGGGTATCGATTCTTCGGAACCCCCCAAGGTGATCGACCACCATCGGCACCATCCCAGATTAAAGAAGGTTACCGCTGTCATTCCTAAGTCGAAGTCAAAGGAAGCCGAAATCAAGCGAACTACCATTTCCGAGAGTTCAAAGGCTGTCGGCGACACTCAGCCCTGTCGGCTAAGGGCGTTTGGTGGTTTGCGTAGGGCTTTGAACTCAAGCGACTGCGATATCTGAATAGGAATCTGTGCGATGGCACTCGCGTCGGTCCCTATGCGGCCAACGCGGGCAAAGATACACCGAGCCGCTCAAAGTACATTTTCACCAGTGAGCTTGAACGATCCTCGGCCAGGTAAGCGGAAGGGCACGCCGATCGCCATCAAGAAACATCGCAAGCGCGACCTTGCTGACGACCCAGACGCCACCTCCGACACGCCGACCCAGCCCATGCTGCACACACCAATTGCGCAGCGTGCTCCCGGATTTGCCCGCTCGGGCGGCCGCCTCCTTAAGGCTGATCCCCTGCCGTGTCATCTCCCGTTCGACAAGGCTGACCTGAGCCTCGACCCCGTGAGCGCGGCGAACGCGATCGACCAAGCCTACAGGCGCAAGACGACGCTGCTGGGCGCGCGGTTTTGTCTGCCACTTTTCAGCGCGCGAGTGATTTGATTCAAGCCGCAGAAGCTGACGCAATATTTTCTGTCGCTCAACAGTGACCGCGGCTTGATGGATCCCGGGCTCGCGACTTCGTCGCGCCCCGGCATGACGACCGTAACTCCCGTCCTGCGACCGTTCAGTTGGCGGCGCGGCGCAGGAAGGCCGGGATATCGAGAATAGCTTCATCGGGCGTATTGGGCGCAGCTGTGCGGCCGTAAGGATCGAGCAGCCGGTCGGCGACGTGGCGCGCATATTCCGGAGCCGCCCTTGCCGGTTGCCCTACGGGCTGTTGCGCTTCGAAGCGGAGCGGCGGGCTTTCCGCTTGCGGAAGGGGTGCACTGCGCTCGATGCGGCGGCCGTCGTTGCGCAGCCTGCCCGCGAGCTGGGCGATGGCGGTTTCCACCGGTTGCGCCCGAGACTCCGGGTCGAGATTATCGATTCCGGTCGCCACCACTGAGACGCGGACGATACCGTCGAGGCTATCGTCAAACGACGCGCCGACGATGATGTTGGCGTCCGGGTCGGCCTCGTCGCGAATGCGGGTCGCAGCTTCGTCGACTTCGTACAGCATGAGATCTTTGCCGCCGGTGATGGAGATGATGAGGCCGCTGGCGCGCTTGATCGAGGGATTCTCGATCAATGGATTGGAAATCGCGGCCACAGCAGCTGCAAGCACGCGCTTCTCGCCGGAGGCCTCGCCCCGTCCCATCATGGCCTTGCCCTTCTCCTTCATGACGGAGAGGACGTCGGCAAAATCGAGATTGATTAGGCCTTCCTTGACGATCAGGTCGCTGATGCAGGCCACGCCGGAATAAAGCACCTGGTCGGCAAGGGCAAAGGCATCGGCGAACGTGGTCTTCTCGCTGGCCACCCGGAACAGGTTCTGGTTCGGGATGATCAGCAGGGTGTCGACCGTCTTCAGCAACTCCTCGATGCCGGCTTCGGCAAAGCGCATGCGGCGCTTTCCCTCGAAGTAGAATGGCTTGGTGACCACGCCGATCGTGAGAATGCCGAGCTCGCGCGCGATCCTGGCGACGATGGGGGCAGCGCCGGTGCCGGTGCCGCCACCCATGCCAGCCGTCACGAACACCATGTGTGCGCCAGTCAATTGATCCCGGATCGTATCGATCGCCTCTTCGGCTGCGGCGCGTCCTAATTCCGGCTGCGAGCCGGCGCCGAGGCCTGCGGTCACCTTTGTGCCGAGCTGGATGAGGTGCCTCGCCTTCGACATGGCCAGCGCCTGCGCGTC
>NZ_JBEPRY010000036.1:0-49086 GCF_040548605.1 Bradyrhizobium sp. JR4.1 | reverse complement strand
ACCTGCCGATATGCCATCCCCAGATCCTCTTCAGATGTCTCTTAGAGAATCGCAGATTCGCGATTTACGCAAAGCCCTCGCAAGCGGGAGAGGTGGAGCAAGCCGCACGGCCGGTGATCTTCCGACTCACCTCAACTATGAAACTTCAGCCCATCGACGATCTTGTCGATCACCTTGCGCTCGGCGCGCACGGCGAGACCGACGAGGTTGAGATCGGCCCGCGCCACCGCCCTCACCGCTTCGCGGTTGGCAGCATCGTGCGTGGTCTTGAACATGTCCTCGGTATAGACCGCCGGCTTGACGCTGCGCGTCAGCGCCCGATCGAGCGCGCGCGTCAATGCGGAACCGTCGGCACCATAGATCAGAATCGGCTGTCCGATCAGCGCGTGATATTTCGTACCCGACGCGTCCTCATAGGGCTCGCCGATGCATTCCGGAAAGGCCGCGGCAATGCCGCTGGTAAGGAAGGCCGCGACGTTGAACTTCTGCCAGGCCTGAAGATCGGTGCGGATCACGACGGCGATCTTGGTATCGAACTGCATGCAACTCCTCGACTGTCATTCCGGACTCGATGCTACGCAACATCGGAATGACGGCAACAGGAATCAACCCTTCGCGTCGCAGGCCCAGGCGCGGATGACGCATTCCTTGCCGCCGTATTTGTAGCATTCGCGCGTGGCGGCATTGAGCGTGGCCGAGATCTTCGGCTTGACGGCATAGCCATAGGCGCCGCAGGGATTGGAAAGGTCGACCGACATCGCGGCGCAGGCGCGCTTCATCGTCACGGTCGTGCAATCGCCCTTGCACTGCTTCTGCGCCGCCGCACGCGCATCGTGCTCGGCGCCATAATCAAAGGCCTGGCCATAGGCGCCGCACTTGCCGACCGCAAATGCTCCGGCGGCGTGCGCATCCGTGATATGGCGAGCGCCCGCGACGCAGACGGACAGCGCAAAGAAAAACATCGCGCAACGGCGCGCGACGACGTTCGAAGCCATGGAAAAACCCCTCCCCCCAAGGCAGGTGAAGGCGACTCTAACCTTCGGTCGTTTCCACTTGGTGAACGCGTGGTTGAAAAGCCGCGCCGGAATAGCGGTATGAATATGCACTTTATAGTTGTGTTTTTCAATCGCGTTATTTAAGGTCGTGAAGCTCCAAGCAGAGAGCCGGAGGAAGCGACCATGCGCCACATCAATGCAATGCTGTTCGGAATGCTCGCGTCGGCCTGTCTCGTCGGACCCTTGCCCGCATATGCGCAGTCGGTGAACTGGACCTGGACCAACCAGTATGGCTCGACCCTGGCCATCACCAACGTCAACACGACCACGGGCGCCATCACGGGGACCTACACCAACAACGCCGCAAACAGCTGCGACGAGGGCAAGCCGCAAGGCGTAACGGGTTGGCTGGCCTACGGCAACACAGGCACCGCGATCAGTTTCTCGGTGAACTTCCTTGGCTGCGGATCGACCACCGTCTGGACCGGGCAATTGAACAATTCATCGGGATTCCAGGGATTGTGGTATCTGTCCCTCGCAGAAGCCGTCGCGTGGAACGGCATCAGCGCGGGCGCCGACACGTTTACGTTCAACAACGGCGACAAGACCCTGTTGACGAAGAGCGGTGTCGAGCTGAAGGCCGGGGTCGAGAAGCTATCGAACACCAAGAAGTAGGCGAGCCGCGGACATCGGCGCTGTGCGCCTTTGCCCACTCTAGGGCAGCGTCAGCCCCGCCGTGCCGCTTCCAATGCCTGCGGCGTGTCGATGTCGAGAAAGGCGCTCTCGCCGTCGACCGGCACTTCGGCGACCGCCTCGGTGTGCTTCGCTATCAGGTGACGCGCGCCGACATCGCCGTCGAGCGTCATCAACTCCTTGAAGAAGCGGCGCGACCACAGCACGGGATTGCCGCGGCGGCCCTCGCTGACGGGCACGACGATGAGATTGCCGCGGTCGGGTGCGAACGCGTCGATGAGACGGTCGATCAGACCGGCATCGATCAGCGGCATGTCGCCGAGGCAGACCACAGCGCCGTCGCAAGCTTCGGGAACGGCCGCGATGCCCGCCTTGACCGAGCTTGCGATGCCGCCGGCGAAATCCGGATTCTTGACGATACGCACCTTCAGACCTTTCAAGGCTTGCTCGATCAGCTCGGTCTGATGGCCGGTGACGACGATGACCTCCGATGCTTTCGAGGCCAGCGCCTGCTCGGTCGCAATCCGCACCAGCTTCTTGCCGTCGAGCTCGGCCAGTAGCTTGTTCGGCCCCCCCATCCGGGTCGAACGGCCCGCTGCGAGCACGATGACCGCGACGTGGTTGTTGCCCTCGATCTCCGGTTTTGCGCGCGGCTGCGGGCGCGTGACGATCTCCATGAGCAGGCCACCGACGCCCATGCCCATCAGCTCGGACCGCGTCACCTTGATGCCGGCCAGCAGCCGCATCAGTACCCAATCGAACCCGTTCTCGACCGGCGAGCGCGCGCAGCCGGGCGCGCCCAGCACTGGCACGGTGCCGGCCCGGGCAATCAGCAGCAGATTGCCGGGATCGACCGGCATGCCGAAATGCTCGATCTCGCCGCCGATGCCGGTCACGGCCGCAGGGATCACGTCGCGGCGGTCGGCGATCGCGGATGCCCCGAACACGATCACGAGCTCGGCGCCAAGTCCCAGTAATTCCTTGATCGCAGCCGAAAGCGCCTGCTCCTCATGCGGGACCCGCCGCTCGGCGATGATGCCGGCGCCGGCTGGCGCCAGCCGCTCGGCGGTGACGCGCAACGTCTTGTCGATCACCTTGGAGGACAGGCCGGGCAGAAGCGTCGAGACCACGCCGACGCGCTTGATAACGTAAGGCGCGATCTTCAGAACGTCGCGACCCGCGGCCTTCACGGCGGCATCACGCAAGTTTCCTTCGACGCCGAACGGGATGATCTTGACGGTGCCGACCATCTCGCCCTCGACCACCGGCTTGAAGGCCGAGAGCGTGGCAAAGGTAATGGCTTCGTCGATATTGTTGATGCGGTCCACCGCGGCGCGATCGATCACCAGCACGCCGGGGCGCGCGGCGAACAGATTGGCACGACCGGTGAAGGCCCGCTCGACATGAATGCCGTCGCCACCGACGGCGAGCGCGATGCTGGCAGCCGCGATGTCCTCGGAGACATCGCCCTCCTCCATCCGCACCACCACGACGTCCTTGATGCCGGCGCGCTCCAGCGCCTCGACCTCGGCAGGGCCGATCGTCGTGCCCTTCTTCAGCACCAGCGGTCCCTGGCGCAGGGTGTGGACGGTCACCCCGCCGATCGCATCCCTGGGGCTCGCCGGGCCGAATTTCATGCGGCTTCTTCTTTTTCTTTGGGCGGCAGCCGAAGCACCGCCGTGATCTCGGCCATGATCGACACCGCGATCTCGGATGGCGAGACCGCGCCGATCGCAAGCCCGATGGGCGCGCGGATGCGCGCGATGTCAGCCTCCTTGGCGCCCTGCGCCCGCAGCCGGTCGCCGCGCTTGGCATGCGTCTTCCGCGAGCCGAGTGCGCCGATATAGAAGCAGTTGCGCTCGAAGGCGTGCAGCAGCGCGGGGTCGTCGATCTTGGGATCGTGCGTCACCGCGACGAAGGCCGTGTAGGCATCGACGTTGAGCGGCGGCAGCGCCGTGTCGGGCCATTCCGCGACCAGTGGAACGTCGGGGAAGCGCTCGGGGCTCGCAAAGGCCGTGCGCGGATCGACCACGGTGACGTCGTAGCCGAGCGAGCGCGCCAGCGGTGCCAGGGCCTGGCTGATATGGACGGCGCCGACGATGACGAGCTTGGCGGTCGGGGCATAGACGTTGAGGAAGAGCTTCTTGCCGCCGGCTTCGACACTGGCGCTCTTGCCCATGCGAAGCTGCTTGTCGAGCTCGGCGCGCAGGGGATCCTTACTGAAGTCCTCGGCCTTCACCAGGCGTTGCTCGCCGCTCTCGGTGTCGGTCACCAGGATCACCGGCCGGCGCGCGGCGCGCTCGGCATTGAGTTCGTGCAGGATTGCGAGCTTCACGGCTAGCCGACCTTCTCGACGAAGACGCGGATGGTGCCGCCGCAGGACAGCCCGACATTCCAGGCAGTCTCGTCGGCAACGCCAAACTCCAGCATCCTGGGCTTGCCGCTCTGGATCACATCCATGGCCTCGGTGACCACGGCGCCCTCGACGCAGCCGCCGGAGACGGACCCCAGGAACGTGCCCTCGTCATTGATGACGAGGCTCGAGCCCGCCGGACGCGGTGCCGAGCCCCAGGTCTCCACCACGGTGGCGAGCGCGACGCCACGGCCGGCCTTCTGCCAGTCCTCCGCCGCCTTCAGAATATCCTCGTCGCGATCGAGCATGGCTACCTCTCAGGCTGCGGAGCGGATCAGGCTGCGGTGATGCGGCGGCAGCGGCCCGGAGAGCGTGATGATCAGCTCCTGGATCGAGCTCAAATTATGTACCGGACGGAATTCGTCAACGTGCGGGAGCATCATTTTGATGCCCTGCGCCTTGGCCTCGAAGCCGCCGAACCGCAGCAGCGGGTTGAGCCAGATCAGCCGCCGGCAGGAGCGGTGCAGCCGGTCCATCTCGAAGGCCAGCTTGGAATCGGCCTCCCGCTCGAGCCCGTCGGAGATCAGCAGCACGATGGCGCCCTGGCTCAGCACGCGCCGCGCCCACAATTTGTTGAAATTGTGCAGGGACGCCGAGATCCGCGTGCCGCCGGCCCAGTCCTCGACGGAGGCCGAGCAGCTCGCCAGCGCCTCGTCAGGGTCGCGCTGACGCAGCGCCCGGGTCACGTTGGTGAGGCGAGTGCCGAACAGGAACACCGAGACACGTTTTCGCGCGTCCCCTATGGCATGCAGGAAATGCAGGAACAGGCGGGTGTACTCGCTCATAGAACCCGAGATGTCGAGCAGCGCGACGATCGGGGCCGGTTTCTCGATCCGCCCGAGGCGATGGATGTCGATGATGTCGCCGCCGGTGCGCAACGAGGCGCGCAGTGTGCGGCGGAGATCGAGGCGCAGGCCGCGGGGATCGGGCCGGTGCCGACGCGTCAGAAGCTCGGCCTGCGGCAACCGCATTCGCTCGACGGCGCGGAGCGCTTCGGTGATCTCGGCCGCGCTCATCTGCGCAAAATCCTTTTTCTGAAGGATTTCCTTGTCGGAGACCGACAGGCGCAAATCCTGCTCCTGGTGCTGCGGCGTCTCCGTCATGCGCGGCTGCGACATCGCCTCCTGCACACGACGCGAGCCTGCCTGCGGCTTCTTCTTGGCCTGCTCCGGCAACGGCACCGAATCCAGCATGTGCTTCCACTCTTCCGAGGCGCGGAAGAACAGGTTGAAGGCTTGCTTGAAGATCAGCGCATGCTCGTGGCGCTTGACGAAAATCGCCTCAAGCGTGGTGAAGACGTCGGCGCGTTTGCCGATGTCGATCACCTCAAGCGCGCTCATGGCATCGATGACCGCACCCGGCCCAACCGGCATGCCGGCCGAACGCAGCGCGCGGGCGAAGCCCACGACGTTGTCGGCGAATTGCTCGGTTTGCTCAGGCGCCAGGTGATTGATGGCCATGGTCTGCTGTCTCTGCCGTCATTCCGGGGCACGCGAAGCGTGAACCCGGAATCCATTTATCCATAATCCCCGCCGCACAATGGATTCCGGGCTCGCGACTTCGTCGCACCAGGAATGACGGCTAGTCGCTCGTCGCTTCCTTCAGCACCTTCTGCAAGGTGTCGCCCTGCATCCGCGTGATGTCGTCCTGGTATTTGAGCAGCGCGCCCAGCGTGTCGCCGACCACTTGCGGGGTCAGCGAGCGGGCGTCGAGCTCCGACAGTGCGGTGGCCCAGTCGATGGTCTCGGCGACGCCCGGCGACTTGTAGAAATCCTGATTGCGTAGTGCCTGGACGAAGCGCACGACCTGCTGCGACAATTTTGCG
Organism: Bradyrhizobium sp. JR4.1; assembly: GCF_040548605.1. Taxonomy (NCBI): domain Bacteria; kingdom Pseudomonadati; phylum Pseudomonadota; class Alphaproteobacteria; order Hyphomicrobiales; family Nitrobacteraceae; genus Bradyrhizobium; species Bradyrhizobium sp. JR4.1. The sequence continues at coordinate 43,160 of NZ_JBEPRY010000036.1, read as the reverse complement.
GAGATGCCCGGCACGCGCGACTTGACGATCGCGAGCTCGCGATCCGCGTCGGGATAATCGACCCAGTGATAGAGACAGCGCCGCTTCAGCGCGTCGTGGATCTCGCGGGTGCGGTTGGAGGTGATGATGACAATCGGCGGGCTCGGCGCCTTCACGGTGCCGAATTCGGGAATCGTCACCTGGAAGTCGCTGAGGATTTCGAGCAGATACGCCTCGAACGCCTCGTCGGCGCGGTCGAGCTCGTCGATCAGAAGGACCGGCGGCCCGGCGACGTCGGGCTCCAGCGCCTGGAGCAGCGGTCGCTTGATCATGTAGCGATCGGCGAAGATGTCGGACGACAATTGATCGCGATCGGTGTCGCCGGCGGCTTCCGCCATCCGGATCGCGATCATCTGCGCGGCGCTATTCCACTCGTAGACCGCCGAGGAGACGTCGAGGCCTTCGTAACACTGCAGACGGATCAGCTTCCGCCCCAGTGCCGCCGACAGCACTTTTGCGATCTCGGTCTTGCCGACGCCGGCCTCGCCTTCCAGAAACAGCGGCCGGCCCATGCGCAGCGACAGATAGGTCACCGTGGCCAGCGATCGCTCGGCGAGATAGCCGCGCGACGTCAGGAGTTCGAGCATCGAATCGACCGATGCCGGCAAGGCACCGGACGTGTTGGCCACTGAGGTCATGAAAAAGCCAGTCTCGCTACGCCCTCACCGGGACAAGTTTGGGCCGAGGCGTGAGGATCACTCACTCCTTGGCGTTGGCGGCGTCGAGGGCACGCCGCGTCAGCACGCCGATGAGGTGCGCGCGGTATTCGGCGCTGCCATGGATGTCGCTGTTGAGGCCGTCGGCCGGCACCTCGATGCCGTCAAGCGCTTTCGCGGCGAAACGCTTTTTCAGGGCTTCCTCGAACGCGGTGACACGGAACACGCCTTCGGAGCCGGCGCCGGTGACCGCGACCCGCACGTCGGAGGGACGCCGCGCCACGAACACGCCGACCAGCGCGTAACGCGAGGCCTGGTTGCGGAACTTGATATAGGCCGCCTTCTTCGGCAGCGGGAACATCACCTTGGTGATGATCTCGTCGGCTTCGAGCGCCGTCGTGAACAGGCCTTGGAAATACTCCTCTGCCTTGAGGCGGCGCTTGTTGGTGACGATGGTGGCGCCCAGCGCCAACACGGCAGCCGGATAGTCGGCAGTCGGATCGTTGTTGGCGAGCGAGCCGCCGATCGTGCCCTTGTGGCGCACGGCGGGATCGCCGATCTGGCCGGCAAGGTTCGCGAGCGCCGGGATCGCCTCGCCGACGATAGCCGAGGTTGCGACCTCGGCATGCCTGGCGGTGGCACCGATCACGAGCGCGCGGCCCTTCATCTCGATCGTGTTGAGCCCATCGATATGGGAGAGGTCGACCAGATGCGGCGGGCTGGCGAGGCGCTGCTTCATGACGGGAATCAGCGTGTGGCCGCCGGCGATCACCTTGGCGTCTTCGTTCTTCACCAGGAGGTTGGCGGCCTGCCGAACTGTCCCGGGGCGATGGTATTTGAAGTCGTACATCTGAATGTCCTGATCGCAGAGTGCGCGCGCGGTTTACGCGAGATCGGATTTCGCCATCGCCTTGGCGCCGGCGGAGATCGAGGTGACGATGTTCTGGTAGCCGGTGCAGCGGCAGAGATTGCCTTCCAGCTCCTCGCGGATGGTGTGGTCGTCGAGCTCGTTGCCCTTGCGATGGACGATGTCGATCGCGGTCATGATCATGCCGGGCGTGCAGAAGCCGCACTGCAGTCCATGGTGTTCGCGGAAGGCCTCCTGCATCGGATGCAGCGGCGCGCCGTCGGCGGCCAACCCCTCGATCGTCTTGACCTCGTGGCCATCGGCCATCACGGCGAGCGTGGTGCAGGACTTCACGGCCTTGCCGTCCAGATGCACGACGCAGGCGCCGCACTGCGAGGTGTCGCAGCCGACATGGGTGCCGGTGAGCCGCAGATTCTCGCGCAGGAACTGCACCAGCAGGGTGCGGGGATCGACGTTGGCCGTGACAGGATTGCCGTTCACGATGAGGGAGATTTTTGCCATAAGCACTCTCTATCAGCGCCCCGACGGGTCCCGTCGAAGCGGTTCTTATAATTATTCCGACCCATCATATGGGCCATTATGCCCCGGGGCAACATCACCGGGAATGCAAGGCGCCATGACAAAACGCGATATGCCGGAAGGCGCAATGCTTGAGGTATCGGCCCTCAGCCCTGTACCGCCTTGGCGAAGTTCGCGAAAAATTCGTCGGCCAGTTTCTTGGCGGCGCCGTTGATCAGGCGCTGGCCGAGCTGCGCCAACTTGCCGCCGATCTGCGCCTCGACCTCGTAGGACAAAAGCGTACCGCCGTCCTTCTCCGCAAGCTTGACCACGGCGCCTCCCTTGGCGAACCCAGCCACCCCGCCCTCGCCTTCGCCGGAGATCTTGTAGCCGTTCGGCGGATCGAGATCGGACAGCGTGACCTTGCCCTTGAAGCGCGCCGACACCGGGCCGACCTTCATTTTCGCCGTCGCACGAAAGCCGCCATCCTCGGTCTTCTCCAGCTCCTCGCAGCCGGGGATGCAGGCCTTTAGCACCTCGGCATCGTTGAGCTTGGCCCACACGGCCTCGCGCGGCGCCGCAAGCTGGACTTCGCCGTTCATCGTCATGGCCATTGGGTGCCTCCCGGGATGGATCGCGCAACTAAACTATAAGGCAGCTCAAGTACCGCACGGAGGCGGCAAAAGAAAGGGTGGCCTCGGTCACGTGCAATGCATATTCGCAACTGCAAAAAGCTTGCGCCGCCGGTTTGGGATTGGCACAGGCGGGCCATGGTGGTTAGGTCCCGCACAATATGAGCACATCCCTCTCCCCCCTGCTCGCGCCGATGCTGTCGAGCGTGGCCATGCGCGCGGTCTGCGACGACCGGTCGACCCTCCAGAACATGCTCGATTTCGAGGCAGCACTGGCCCGAGCCGAGGCGGCCACGGGTGTGATTCCCGCGTCCGCGGTGGGCCCGATCGAAACCGCGTGCAAGGCCGATGTCTTTGACATGGCCGCGCTGGCCGAGGCCGCCACTAGATCCGGCAATCTCGCGATCCCCCTGGTCAAGATTCTGACCGCCAATGTCGGCAGGGCCGACGCAGAGGCCGCCCGCTACGTGCATTGGGGCGCGACCAGCCAGGACGTCATCGACACCGCGACCATGCTCACGCTTCGCGCCGGCATCGATGCATTGGACGCCGATCTCAGCCGCGCCATCAAGGGCTTTGCCGCACTGGCGCGGGCCCACCGCAACACGGCAATGGTGGCGCGAACCTGGCTCCAGCACGCCCTGCCGATGCCGTTCGGCCTGAAGGCCGCCGAATATGCCGCAAGCCTCGCCCGCGCCCGCTGCCGCCTCAGGCGGCTCTCCCGCGAGGGCCTCGCACTGCAATTCGGCGGCGCGGCCGGCACGCTTGCAGCCCTTGGCGACAAGGGGCTCGTCGTTTCCGAACGGCTGGCGCAGGAGCTGAACCTGCCGCTGCCCGAAGCGCCCTGGCACACCCATCGCGACCGCATCGCGGAAGCCGCGTCGAGCTTTGCGATTCTCGCCGGAAGCTGCGGCAAGATCGCGCGCGACGTCTCGCTGCTGATGCAGACCGACGTTGCCGAGGCGTTCGAGCCGGCAGGGGAAGGCCGCGGCGGCTCCTCGACCATGCCGCACAAGCGCAACCCGGTCGCGGCCGCAAGTGCGCTCGGCTGCGCAACCATGGCGCCGCAGCTCGCCGCGACGATTTTCGCGGCCCAGGTGCAGGACCATGAGCGCAGCGCTGGCCCGTGGCACGCGGAATGGCCGACGCTGCCGCAATTGATGCTGGTCACCTCCGGTGCCCTCGCAGCCATAGTCGACATCGCGGAAGGACTCGATGTCGATGCGGCGCGCATGCGCAGCAATCTCGATGCGACCCACGGCCTGATCATGGCGGAAGCGGTCACCTTTGCGCTGGCCGAGACGATCGGCAAGAGCGATGCGCATCATCTCGTCGAAGCCGCGAGCAAGCGCGCGGTCGCCGAGAAGAAGCATCTGCGCGAGGTGCTCGCAGCCGATTCGCAGGTCACTGCGCATCTTTCGCCGGAAAAAATTGCGGCGTTGTTCGAGCCGATGGCCTATCAAGGCGCTTCCCAAGGCCTGATCGATCGCCTGCTCGACAGCCTCGAACGCGAATAAAACAGTCCTGACCGCAAATAAACGGAGACGCCCGCATGCCCATGATCGATGCCGACGGTTGCCTGATCAACGTCTCCGTCGAGGGCCGCGACGGCGGGCCGACGCTGATGCTGTCAAACTCGCTCGGCTGCACGCTGCAGATGTGGGAGCCGCAGATGAAGGCACTGACGCAGATATTCCGCGTCATCCGCTACGACCGCCGCGGCCACGGCAAGTCCAACGTTCCGCCTGGCACCTATACGATGGAGCGCTTCGGCCGCGACGTGCTGGCCATCCTCGACGACCTCAATATCGAGAAAGTGCACTGGTGCGGCCTGTCGATGGGCGGCATGGTCGGGCAATGGCTGGGCGCGAACGCGCCGGAGCGCTTCGGCAAGCTCATCCTCGCCAACACCTCCTGCTACTATGCCGAGCCAACCAAATGGCTCGAGCGCATCGACGCCGTGAAGAAGGGCGGCATCGCTTCCGTCGCCGATGCCGTTATCGCCGGCTGGCTCACCCAGGATTTCCGCGAGCGCGCGCCCGACATCACCGCCAGGATGAAGGCGATGCTGCTGGCCTCGCCGGTCGAAGGCTATCTCGCCTGCTGCGAGGCGCTGTCGACGCTCGACCAGCGCGCGCTGCTGCCGAAGATCAAGAGCCCGACACTGGTGATCGCCGGCCGCCACGACATGGCGACGCCGATTTCGGCGGGTGAATTGATCCGCTCAAGCATTCCCGGCGCGAGCATGACCATCATCGACGCCGCCCACATTTCCAATGTCGAGCAGCCGCACGCGTTCACCGACGCGGTGGTGGGCTTTTTGACGCAACGTTAGTCACAACCGTCATTGCGAGCGCAGCGAAGCAATCCAGAAATCCCTCCGCGGTGACAGACTGGATTGCTTCGCTACCTCGCGATGACGGAGAGGAGGATAGAGAATGGACGACCAGAAACGCCGCGATGCCGGCATGAACGTGCGCCGAAAAGTGCTGGGCAATGCCTGGGTCGACAAGTCGATCGCGGGTCGCAATGCATTCAACACCGATTTCCAGGACATGATCACCCGCTACGCCTGGGGCGAGATCTGGACGCGGCCGCATTTCGACGAGCGCACGCGGCGCGTGCTGGTTATCGGCACCATGGTTGCGCTTGGCCAATGGGACGAATTCCGCCTGCATGTGCGCGCGGCCCTCGCCGAGGGCGGCTTCACGCCCGACGACATCAAGGAAATCCTGCTGCAGCAGGCGATCTATTGCGGCGTGCCGGCGGCGAACCACGCCGTCAAGGAAGCCTCAGCGATTGTGCAGGAGCTCGGCCTGCTCAAGACCTAGCGGCGGAGTGGCCTCTACGGTCTTCTGAACGATCTTGGGCGCCGCCTCGGGCCGTTCGATCACCACCACGACGGCGGCACCGAGCAAGAGCAGGAGCTCGGTGGCGTGCAGCCGCAGCGCGGCCATCTCGCCGACCTTCGAAGCCATGATCATGCTCGCAAACGAGATCAGGCTGCCGATCGCAAGCGCAATGCCGAGCGCTTCGTCGCTACCCCCGTTCTTGCGGATGCGGGGAATGCAGAGCAGCGCAAGGTAGATCGCAAAGAACGCCACCACCGTCAGTCGCCCCAGTGCCAGCAGCCAGGCGGCGCGCACCGTGTCCATCCCCGCCATCTGGAGATGGTCGCTGAGGAAAAGCGCCACTGCGACGCTCGGCCGCTCATAGAGCCCGTGCACCGGCGCCACCATGATGTTGAAGGCGACGAGGGTCCAGGCCGGGATGAAATAGGCCGCCAGAAGTGCGCCGTTGACCGAACCGATCCGCCAGTTTCCGAACATGCCGCTTCCCGCTTCGTTTGGTCCGCGCCTTCGATGGAAGGCTTTGCCGGGAGCTAACTCGCATCAGACTGTGGCGGCAATTTAAACCCTTTGTTTACCTTAACTGGCACCCACAGGCTTCCAATTGGGGCACGGGGGAACCGGTTCCGCCCATTGCGGGGGGAACCAGAGCGCCAAATGATCTCTGTAAAAGCCTTGATGCGGAGGCGGGGCCGGTTGCAGCCGCCAGTTCCCTCCTGTTACAAAACGAGAATGCTTAAGGGCTGCCGGGGCCCGAGAAGAAACCAGCACTCTCTCTCGAAGAGCTCCCTTTGAGCCGCGTCAGATTTGGGTACGGCAGCCTATGGATTATTTCGCCCAGCAGCTCATCAACGGCCTCGTGCTCGGCTCGATCTACGGGCTGATCGCGATCGGCTACACGATGGTCTACGGCATCGTCGGCATGATCAACTTCGCCCATGGCGATGTCTTCATGATCGGCGGCTTCATCGCGCTGATCACCTTCCTGCTCCTGGTCTCGACCGGCCTGACCGCGGTCCCGGTGATCCTGTTGATCGTGATCCTGGTCTCGATGGCGGTCACCGCCCTGTATGGCTGGACCATCGAGCGCATAGCCTACCGTCCGCTGCGCCACTCCTTCCGCCTCGCGCCGATGCTGTCGGCGATCGGCATGTCGTTCGTGCTGACCAACTATTCGCAGGTGGCGCAAGGCGCGCGGGTGAAGCCAGTGCCGCCAGTGATCACCGGCGGCTACACGCTGCACGAGAGCGCCGATGGCTTCATCATCCAGCTCTCCAACATCCAGATCGTGGTGGTCATCACCACCATCGTGCTGCTGGCGATCTTCACCTGGCTGGTGTCGCGCACCCGGCTCGGGCGCGACATGCGCGCCTGCGAGCAGGACCAGACCATGGCGGCGCTGCTCGGCGTCAACGTCGACCGCACCATCTCCATGACCTTCGTGATCGGCGCTGCGCTCGCCGCAGTGGCCGGCCTGATGTACCTGCTCTATTACGGCCTGGTCGATTTCTTCATGGGCTTCGTCGCCGGCATCAAGGCGTTCACCGCGGCCGTGCTCGGCGGCATCGGCTCGCTGCCCGGCGCCATGCTCGGGGGGCTGGCGATCGGGCTGATCGAGACGTTCTGGTCGGCCTATTTCTCGGTCGAATACAAGGACGTCGCCGCGTTCTCGATCCTGATCGTCGTGCTGATCTTCATGCCGACCGGCCTGCTCGGCCGCCCCGAAGTCGAAAAAGTCTGACGGTCGCGCGTGAAAACTCCCTCGATCAATACGGCCAAAACTGCATCGGGCATCCCCGCTCTCCTGAAGACCGCCTGCGTCAACGCGCTGATCGCGCTGGTGCTGTTCTCGCTGATGGTCGGCGTCCGCACCGAAGCCGGTTCCGACGGCCAGCTCACCTATTGGACGCGCTTCGGCGAGGTCGCCTCCCTCGTCGCCGCCGTGTTCGGCGGCTCGATCGTGCTCGAGCTGCTCAAGCAATGGATCGGACCGAGCGGCGCCGAGAAGCTGGTGCCGCCGGCGGTGCAGAGCGGAATGTCGTTCCTCGGCCGCTATCTCGCACCGGCGCTCCTGATCTTCACGCTGCTGGTGCCCGTGATCTTCTATGACCAGCGCTACATCCTCGATCTCGCCATCCTCGTGCTCACCTATGTGATGCTTGGCTGGGGGCTGAACGTCGTGGTCGGGCTGGCCGGCCTGCTCGATCTCGGCTACGTCGCCTTCTATGCGGTCGGCGCCTATTCTTACGCGCTGCTCGCGACCAATTTCGGCTGGTCATTCTGGATCTGCCTGCCGCTAGCGGGCGTCCTCGCCGCATTCTGGGGCGTGCTGCTCGGCTTCCCCGTGCTGCGCCTGCGCGGCGACTATCTCGCCATCGTGACGCTCGCCTTCGGCGAGATCATCCGCCTCGTCATCATCAATTGGCAGGATCTGACAGGCGGGCCCAACGGCGTCTCCAGCATTCCCCGCCCCTCCTTCTTCGGTATCCCCCTCGACAACAGCGACAACGGGCTCGCCGCCAGGCTCGGCATCGAATATTCGCCGACCCACCGCATCGTCTTCCTGTTCTACCTGATCCTGGCGCTCGCGCTGCTCACCAACTGGGTGACGATCCGGCTGCGCCGCCTGCCGATCGGCCGCGCCTGGGAAGCCCTGCGCGAGGACGAGGTCGCCTGCCGTGCGCTCGGCATCAACACCACGACCACCAAGCTCACGGCATTCGCGACCGGTGCGATGTTCGGCGGCTTTGCCGGCGCGTTCTTCGCGACCCGCCAGGGCTTCATCAGCCCGGAATCCTTCACCTTCCAGGAATCGGCGCTGGTGCTCGCCATCGTCGTGCTCGGCGGCATGGGCTCGCAGCTTGGCGTGGCGCTCTCCGCGCTCGCCATGATCGGGGGCTTCGAGCTGTTCCGCAGCCTCGAGAGCTACCGCATGCTGGTGTTCGGCATGGCCATGGTGCTGATCATGATCTGGCGGCCGCGCGGCCTGATCGGCCATCGCGCGCCGACCGTGTACCTGACCAAGGCCCACGCGATCTCATCCGACCTCGTCAAGGAGGGGCACGGATGAGCCGCGACCAGATTCTCGAGGTCGACCGGCTCACCATGCGCTTCGGCGGCATCGTCGCAGTCCAGGACCTGTCGTTTGCTGCAGAGCGGAACAAGATCACCGCGCTGATCGGACCCAACGGTGCCGGTAAGACGACGGTCTTCAACTGCATCACCGGGTTCTACAAGCCGAGCGGCGGCGCCATCCGCCTCAGCCATGACGACGGCAAGGTGATCGCGCTGGAACGGCTGAACGATTTCCGCATCGCCAAGCAGGCCAAGGTCGCCCGCACCTTCCAGAATATCCGCCTGTTTCCCGGCATGACCGCGCTGGAAAACCTGATGGTGGCGCAGCACAACGCGCTGATGCGCGCCTCCGGCTTCACCTTGCTCGGGCTCATTGGCGCGCCCGTCTACCGCGGCGCCGAGAAACGCGCGATCGATCTCGCCACCGACTGGCTCAAGCGGGTCAATTTGCTCGATCGCGCCGACGATGCCGCCGGTAATTTTGCCTATGGCGACCAGCGACGGCTCGAGATCGCACGCGCGATGTGCACCGAACCCGCGCTCTTGTGCCTGGACGAACCCGCCGCCGGCCTCAATGCGCGCGAGAGTGCCGCCCTGAGCGAACTGCTGCTGTCGATCCGCAACGAGCTCGGCACCTCGATCCTGCTGATCGAGCACGACATGTCTGTGGTGATGGAGATCTCCGACCACATCGTGGTGATGGACCACGGTGTGAAGATCTCTGAAGGCTCCCCGCGCGAGGTTCGCGACGATCCAAAGGTGATCGCCGCTTATCTCGGCACCGATGAGGAAGAGGCGGTGGCCGTGATGGAGAGCGGGTCGTGACATCGCCCACTGCCCTGCTCGCGGTCCACGGCCTTCGCGCCTCCTACGGCAAGATCGAGGCGCTGAAAGGCGTCGACCTCGATATCAATGCCGGCGAGATCGTGGCGCTGATCGGCGCCAATGGTGCCGGCAAATCGACACTAATGATGACGATCTTCGGCAAGCCGCGCGCCCGCGCCGGCCAGATCCTGTACGAAGGCCGTGACATCACCGAAGTGCCCACCCACGAGATCGCGCATTTGCGCATCGCGCAATCGCCGGAAGGCCGCCGCATCTTCCCGCGCATGAGCGTGGCGGAAAATCTCCAGATGGGGGCGGACGCCACCGAATGCACCGACGCGGAACGCGAGGCGACGCTACAACGCGTGTTCACGCTGTTTCCGCGGCTGAAGGAACGCTACGGCCAGCGTGGCGGAACCCTGTCCGGCGGCGAGCAGCAGATGCTGGCCATCGGCCGCGCCTTGATGAGCCGTCCTCGCCTGCTCCTGCTCGACGAGCCCTCGCTCGGTCTGGCGCCGCTGATCGCGCGCCAGATTTTCGATGCGATCCGCACCCTGAACCGGCAGGATGGCCTGACCGTGCTGATCGTCGAGCAGAACGCCAACCATGCGCTCAAGCTCGCCCATCGCGGCTATGTCATGGTCAATGGCCTGATCACGCTGGCCGGGACCGGCGCCGAGTTGTTGCAGCGCCCCGAGATTCGCGCCGCCTACCTGGAAGGCGGCCGGCACGGTTGAGGCCGCCCAAGGCGAACCCGTGCTGCCGAATGTGGCGAGATATCTCTGCCCATGCCCGTATTTTGCCGGTGACTTCTCCTCGAATTCATTCAAGAATGGCGCCGGTTTGAACCGGGTATGCCCGGTAACTTCCACAGGCGACCACCCTCGAGGTATCTCATGAAATCACTGAAGCTCATCGGTCTGGCATTCGGCGCATCGATCGCGCTGTCGAGCGCAGCATTCGCGCAGGATGTCACCGTCGCAGTCGCAGGTCCGATGACCGGCGGCGAGTCCGCTTTCGGCCGCCAGATGAAGAACGGCGCCGAGATGGCCGTAGCCGACATCAACGCCGCCGGCGGTCTCAATGGCAAGAAGCTCGCGCTGTCCGTCGAGGACGACGCCTGCGATCCGAAGCAGGCGCGCTCGATCGCCGAGAAGATCGCCGGCGCGAAAATCCCCTTCGTGGCCGGGCATTATTGCTCGTCGTCGTCGATCCCGGCGTCGGAAGCCTATGCCGACGGCAACGTGCTCCAGATTACTCCCGCCTCCACCAATCCGAAGTTCACCGATAGCGGCCTGTGGAACGTGGCGCGCGTCTGCGGCCGCGACGACCAGCAGGGCCTGGTCGCCGCCCAGTACATCGCCAAGAACTACAAGGGCAAGAACATCGCCATCCTCAACGACAAGACCACCTACGGCAAGGGTCTTGCGGACGAGACCAAGAAGGCGCTCAACAAGGCGGGCGTCACCGAGAAGATGTACGAGTCCTACAATAAGGGCGACAAGGACTTCAACGCGATCGTCTCGCGACTGAAGCGCGACAACATCGATCTCGTCTATGTCGGGGGCTACCATCAGGAGAGCGGCCTAATCTTGCGCCAGATGCGCGACCAGGGCCTCAAGACCGTGCTGATGGCCGGCGACGCGCTCGCCGACAAGGAATACGCCTCCATCACCGGCCCGGCCGGCGAAGGCACGCTGTTCACCTTCGGCCCCGATCCGCGCAACAAGCCGACCGCGAAGAAGATCGTCGAGGCCTTTAAGGCCAAGAACATCGATCCCGAGGGCTACACGCTCTACACCTATGCGGCGATGCAGGTCTGGTCGCAGGCGGCCAAGAAGGCCGGCACCACAGATGCCAAGAAGGTCATGGCGGCCATCAAGGCCGGCAAGTGGGACACCGTGATCGGGCCGATCGAGTATGACGCCAAGGGCGACATCAAGCAGCTCGACTACGTCGTCTACAAATGGGACGCCAAGGGCGGCTACGCCGCGATCAGCGGCAACGGCACCTAAGCACGGTTGCCGGGGCCTGAAGGCCTCATCAAATCATCATCGCGCCCCGGCTTGCCCCGGGGCGTTTCTTCCTGCGTCAGGATCAGACGGCTGCGGGCAGCGCGCCGTCCGCCGCGACTTGGGCCTTCCTTAGCGCTTGAAGAAGATCGTTCGGCCGAAACGGCTTTTGCAGGCAGACCACGTTGGCAAGGTGAGGCGATTGTTCCATGAAATCCAGCGCCGTCATCCCCGACACGGCAACGACCGGGAGGGTCGGTGCAAGCTCGCGCAGGGTCGCGATGACCTCGACGCCGCTGGTATCGCCGAGGAAAATGTCCACGATTGCCGCATCGAAGCGGGCCTCGGTGAAGGCTTTTACCCCGGCTGCGCCGCTATCGGCCTCAACGACGTCGTAACGGTTGACGCGCAGCACGATCGCGACCATCGCCCGGACGTCCTTCTGGTCGTCGATGATGAGAACGCGGGGCATAGGAACAACTCCCGGATCGTGAAATCAAAATGCTGATTCAAACCTGGAACCCGTAGCAGCGGGAGAGCATTATAGCACCGTCCAGTAAAGCGCATCTTACCCGATCCCCCGTGCGCGTTCCCCCTAAAATTAAGTAAGCTGTAACCTTCGGTTGAGTCGCGGTGGGTTTTGTCATGATGCGTGCCCAGAACCCGCTACCATGGACGGAAACTGATTAAGCCAAATGAGATTGGCAAAAATGCTCAAGACCGATCTGCGAGAGCTGCACGTGTCCGCGCCGACCGATCGGAACACATTCCTTTCGACGCTGCCGGCCACCCCGAAAGACCGCACCGCAGCATTGACGATCGTGGGCGTCTCCTCGATCCTGTTCGCAATGGCCGTGCCCTTCGCAGGTATCCCGCTGCTGCCTGTGCCAGCCTTCGTCGCGAGCTATCAATCCGCTCTCGTCGTCGCGGACATCGTGACGGCGGTCCTGCTGTTGTCGCAGTTTGCGGTGCTCAGGACCCGCGCGCTGCTCGTGCTCGCGGCCGGCTATCTGTTCACCGCCGCCGCGGCCGTGGTCCACGCCCTCACCTTCCCCGGACTCTTTTCGCCGACCGGGTTGCTGGGGGCCAACCAGCAGACCACGGTCTGGCTCTACATGATCTGGCACGGCGGCTTCCCACTCTGTGTGCTGGCCTATGCCTGGCTGAAGGAGGCCGAGGGCGGCGCCAGGATCGCGGGCTCGGCAAGCAAGGCGATCTACGCCAGCGTGGTCGGCGTCGTCGCGGTCATGATCGTCTTGACCTGGGCCGTCACTGCCCAGCACGACCTGCTTCCGGTCCTGCTGCGCGATGGCCGTTACACGCAGATCATGATCGGCGTGGTGTCCTTTGTCTGGTCCTTGAGCTTCGCCGCGCTGGTCTCGCTGTGGTTCCGCCGTCCGCATTCGGTCATCGATGTATGGCTCATGGTGGTGATGTGCGCATGGCTGTTCGACATCGCGCTGTCGGCGATCGTCAACGTCGCGCGCTTCGATCTCGGCTTCTACGCCGGTCGTGTCTACGGCCTTTGCGCGGCGACCTTCGTGCTTGCGGTGCTCCTGATCGAAAATGTCCGCCTCCAGGCGCACACGCTGGGCCTCGTCGGCAGGCTGCGCCAGCAGTCGGCATTGGATCGCGACTACTACGGCAAGCGCCTTGCCCTGTACGGCGCCGTCGTCGAATCCGCCAATGATGCCATCATCACGAAGACGCTCGACGGCGTCATCACGGGCTGGAACAAGGCCGCCGAACATCTGTTCGGCTATGCCGCCGCGGAGGCCATCGGGCAGCCCATCGACATCATCGTGCCGGAGGACCGCAAGGCCGAGGTCAGGGGTATCCTGAACCGGGTCGGCGGCAACGAAACGATCGCCCAGCACGAGACGGTCCGCATCCGCAAGGACGGCCGGCGCGTCGATGTCGTCCTCAATGTTTCTCCGCTCAAAACAGCCAGCGGAGAGATCATCGGCGCCTCCAAGATCGCCCACGACATCACGGAAGAGAAGCAGGCACGAGAAAAACTGCGCCGCGAGGTCGAGGAGCGGGAGCGGATCTTCGAGACCTCACAGGACCTGATCCTGGTCACCGACGGTTTTGGCAATTTCATCCAGGTCAGCCCGAGCGTGAAGACCATTCTCGGCTTGAATCCGGAAGACATGATCGGGCACAGCGCCACCGAGTTCATTCATCCCGATGACCTCCAGAAGACGCGCGACGAGATGCGCGCGGCGCGGCGTGGCGCGGTCAAGCGCAGCTTCGAGGCACGCTACTACCATTACGACGGTCACGAGGTCACGCTGAACTGGATGGGCACCTGGTCCGAGCCGGTCAAGCGCCATTTCTTCATCGGCCGCGACCTCACCGAGAAGCAGGCAGCCGAGGCGCAGTTCAGGCACGTCCAGAAGATGGATTCCATCGGTCAACTGACCGGCGGTGTCGCGCACGACTTCAACAATGTGCTGACCGTCATCACCGGCACCATCGGCATTTTGGCGGACGCCGTCGCTGACCGTCCCGAACTCGCCGCCATCACCAAGCTGATCGACGACGCCGCCGAGCGCGGCGCGCAACTGACCAAGCATCTGCTCGCCTTCGCCCGCAAGCAGCCGCTCCAGCCGCGCGAAATCGACGTCAACGCATTGACGCTCGAGGCCGCAAAGCTGCTGCATCCCACGCTCGGCGAGCAGATCACCATCATGCCGCAGCTCACCGAGGATGCGTGGCCGGCACTGATCGACCCCGGCCAGCTTTCCACCGCGATCCTCAATCTCGCGCTGAACGCGCGCGATGCCATGCCCGACGGCGGCACGCTGGTGCTGGAGACCCGCAACATCTTCCTCGACGACGGCTATGCCAGCATGAATCCCGACGTGGTGGCCGGCAATTACGTCATGATCGCCGTCAGCGATACCGGCTCCGGAATCCCGCCGGAGTTGATGGACCGGGTGTTCGATCCCTTCTTCACCACGAAGGAGGTCGGCAAGGGCACCGGCCTCGGGCTCAGCATGGTGTTCGGCTTCGTCAAGCAGTCCGGCGGACACATCAAGATCTACAGCGAGGAAGGCCACGGCACGAGCGTGAAGATCTACCTGCCGCGCTCGAGCGGCGTGCAGGAGACCGATTTCGAGGCGCTCCAGAACGCACCCGTCACCGGCGGCCGCGAAAAGATCCTGATCGTCGAGGACGACGCGCTGGTACGGCAATATGTCGTGACTCAGATCAAGAGCCTCGGCTATACCGCCCTCGAAGCCGCCAACGCGGCCGAGGCCCTCGTCATCATCGACGCCGACAAGAACATCGACCTGCTGTTCACGGACGTCATCATGCCCGGCAACATGAACGGCCGCCAGCTCGCCGACGAGGCGGCTCGCCGCCGCCCCGATTTGAAGACGCTGTTCACCTCGGGCTACACCGAGAACGCTATCGTCCATCACGGGCGGCTCGATTCCGGCGTGCTGCTGCTGGCGAAGCCCTACCGCAAGTCCGAACTCGCCAAGATGCTGCGGACCGCGCTCGCGGGTTGAGCCTGCGGCATCCCTGCGATATCGCTGAAGCGAGCACCTTTCAGCCTTCGGAGCCGCCTTGAAAAACCTTCTCACCGATATCGCCGGCGTCCGCGTCGGCCATGCCGAGGATGCGAAAATCGCCACTGGCACGACCGCAATCATCTTCGACGCCCCCGCGGTTGCGGCCATCGATGTTCGCGGCGGCGGACCCGGCACGCGCGAAGACGCGTTGCTCGACCTCGCCAGCACCGTCGATCGCGTTGACGCGATTGCGCTGTCCGGCGGCTCCGCCTTTGGAATCGACGCCGGCGGCGGCATCCAGGCCTGGCTCGCCGAACAAGGCCGCGGCCTTCGGATTCGCGAAGCGGTGATTCCGATCGTGCCGGGCGCGATCGTTTTCGACCTGCTCAACGGTGGCAACAAGGCTTGGGGACGCTTCGCGCCCTATCGCGATCTCGGCTACGCCGCAGCGTTGGCAGCCAGCGACGATTTCGCACTGGGCAGCGTCGGCGCCGGCCTTGGAGCCACCACCGCAATCTTCAAGGGCGGACTGGGGTCGGCCTCCGCGGTCCTGGCCAATGGTATCAAGGTCGCAGCGATCATGGTCGTCAACGCGGTCGGCAGCACAACCGTTGGCGAAGGGCCTTGGTTCTGGGCTGCGCCGTTCGAGGAGAACGGCGAGTTCGGCGGGCGCGGTCTGCCGTCCGCGTTCACGCCGGACATGCTGGCGATGCGCATCAAGGGCGGACCCGCCGCGAGCGCGCGTGAGAACACCACGATCGGCCTCGTCGTTACCGATGCCATGCTGACCAAGGCCCAGGCCAAGCGGCTTGCGATGATCGCGCATACCGGGTTCGCCCGTGCGATTTATCCGGTGCATGCTCCAACCGATGGCGACGTGCTGTTCGCCGCCGCAACGGGCGAGAAGCCGATCGAGCCGCTGGTTGGCCTCACCGAGCTCGGAACCGTCGCCGCCAACGTGGTCGCACGCGCGATCGCTCGCGGCGTCTATAATGCGACGGCCCTGCCGTTTGCCGGCGCACTGCCGGCGTGGAAGGATCGGTTCGGCTAGAAACGAAATGGCGGAAACGGCGTTACCCCGAGGGAACGAGGCGCACCGCCATGCCGTCTTCCGTGATCCGGTTTTTCCGCTATGCGCCCGCGACGCGCGAACTGAAAGTGACTTTCGTCAGCGGACGCCTCTATGTCTACGAGGACGTCCCGCCCGAGGTCGCCGCCGCATTCAAGGCCGCGCGCTCAAAGGGTACCTTCTTCAATCAAGAGATCCGCGATCGGTATGTCTACCGTGACATCACTCACGAATATGCGGGCTAGCCGTGAGCAGGGTTACACGCTCATCGACATCGATGAACCTGCAGTCGCTGAGGCGCCTTGTCCCTGCCCGCCCTGCCGCTGCATCAACTGCGCGAACAGATCGTACGCCGAATTACGAGAGCTGGAGGCGCCCGGGACCGTCGTCGACATCTTGAAGCCGTCGGCGTAGGTGACGGTGGTGGTGGTCGATCCGTCGGCGCCGGTCGTCGAGGTCGAGGTCGAGCCGCCCTTGGCCTGCGAGGAGGAATCCGAGCCGCTGCCGGACGCATCGCCCGCACCTTGCGCGTGATGGTGGCCGCGATGGCCGCTCTTCAGCGCCTTCGACATCTCATCGAGGCTGACGCTGCCGTCCGTGTTCGAATCCAGCTTCGAGAAAACGTCGTCGGCCTGCGCGAGGTTGGTGCCGCCGGCACCGAGCGCATTCTCGAATTCCGATTTGGTGATCTTGCCGTCGCCATCGCCATCGATCTGCGAGAACAGATCCTTCAGGGCGGCGTCGCGGCGCGTCGAGGACGAGGACGTCGAACTCGACGAGGTCGAGCCGGCAGTGCTGCTCGTACTGTCCGAGGATTGGCTCTGCGCGGCGAACAGCGCGTTCATCGTCTCCGGCGAGATCTGCGGGGTTTTGCCCGCATTGACCGATGAGGTCGCGCCGGTCGTGCTGTTGCTGCCGCTGTCGATCGCGAACGGATTGGTCGCAGGCTTTTGCGAGGACCCCGTCTTCTGCGTCGACGTGGACGATTTTGAATTTGTCAGCGACTGGATCGCGTCGAGCGCGCTCGATACGGCCCCAAGAGCGAACAACATTGCACAACTCCAACCGATGCGGCATGCCGCGGCCAATGTTCTGTTCAGGTGAAGTCAGCAAGCGCCGTGCCAGCGCAAAAAGCTCAATGAAATCCGCTTTCACCGCACTTTGCACGGCCGGGAACACCGGCAATTCATGCCGGGCGCGGCAGAAATTTCCGCCCACAGGAAGCACGCCGCCCCTGCATTGCCCGGCTGAGAGGCCCATGTTAGGCGAGTCCATCTTTCACGGCCGCCACGGGAAACCGCCATGACCCAAGCCTTCGCTCCCCGCCCCCTGGCAATCGCGCCCTCGATCCTGGCTTCGGATTTCTCCAGGCTCGGCGAGGAGGTGCGCGCCGTGGACGCCGCCGGAGCCGACTGGATCCATCTCGACGTCATGGACGGGCACTTCGTTCCCAACATCTCGTATGGCCCCGACGTCATCAAGGCGATGCGTCCGCACACCAAGAAGATCTTCGACGCGCATCTGATGATCTCGCCCTGCGACCCCTATCTCGAGGCCTTCGCGAAAGCCGGCTGCGACCACATCACCGTGCATGCCGAGGCCGGTCCTCATCTGCACCGCTCGCTTCAGGCGATCCGCGCACTCGGCAAGAAGGCCGGCGTTTCGCTCAATCCGGGCACGCCGATCAGCGCACTCGAATACGTCCTGGACCTGGTCGACCTCGTGCTGGTGATGTCGGTCAATCCCGGCTTCGGCGGCCAGGCCTTCATCCCCTCCGCGATCGGCAAGATCCGCGACATCCGCGCAATGACAGCGGGCCGCCCGATCGACATCGAGGTCGATGGCGGCGTCGGCGCCGACGTCGCAGGTCCCCTGGCCGCGGCCGGGGCCAACGCCTTCGTCGCCGGCACGTCCGTGTTCAGGGGCGGCACGCAGGACGCCTACAAGACCAACATCGCCGCGATCCGCAACGCCGCCGCGGCTGCACGCGGCGAGGCGATCTGAGGGCCCGCTCGGCTCCGCAGACGTGCGGCTTCTACGGGTGCTGCGGCGCGCAATGCCTAAATTTGCAACCTTGATCCGTACTCCTCCGGGCTTCCCTGATTCGCGCAAATCACCGCTAGTGATTCTTGCCTGTTTTCGCGGGAGCACATCATGACGACGACCCTGGTTTGGACTGGCGTGGCGTTGTGGCTTGGTTTTTGTGCGTTTGTTGTGTTTGGTCCATCGGCCGGACCGGTGAAGGTCTCGGCTCGCTCGACCCGCATCGCTCGTCGCGACTGGTATCGGGCCTGACCCCATGCAGATCGAGTTCGTGAAGCGTCAGCCGAAGCGCCGGTGCCGCATCCCGCGGCGCCCGCATCCCGACCTCGATTTTTTCTTCGGTCGGCTCGAACGCACCGAAGGCGAGATGCGCGACGACACCGGGCCCGAGACGGGCCTGGATCACCCGCTCCGGTCACCGCGCCGGCAATGAATTCTTTTCTGGACCAAGCTCATGAAGCCGCATTGCCCGAACTGCCTGAAGGAAATGACCAAGGCATCCGCGTCGCGTAATCTGTTCAACTGCGAGCCCTGCCGCGAGATCATCCAGTTCTTCGGCGGCAGCGCGGATCACGGCGAGCCCGGCCCGCAATTCTCCTGGCCGATCCGTCGTAAGCGCTCCGTCCACACCGCTCACGCGGCCTGAACCTCCACGATCCAGAGCGCGGCCCTATCCGACCTCCTCGCCCGCATCCGCAGCCATTCGCGGCGGCCGGACCACGGTGACGGTGCAGGCCGCTTCCGAGGCCACCTTGGCCGAGACGCTGCCGAGCAGCGTGCGCCGGAACGAGCCCTGCCGCGCGCCGATGATGACGTGGTCGACGTGGTTGACCTCGCAAAACTCCAGGATGGCCGCCGCGGGATCGACGGCTTCCAGTACGTGAGCCGACAGCCGGCTCTCATCCAGCTTGAGCGGAGTGGCCCAGTGCCTGAGCGCCACCAACCGGTCGATATGCTTGTTGGAGCCCTGCTCATCCAGCGTCCTGTCGATCGCGATGCGGTTGAGCTTCAGCACGTTGAGACATGCGAGCCGCGCCGACGGCAGCGTGGCGAGAATGCGTTCCGTCGTCATGCGCAGAGCCTCGTTCAACTCCGGCTCGCCTTCCGCCGTATCGAGCGCGACCGCAACGATCGGGCTCGATGCGATTTGGGCTGCGACATCCGATTTCGCGCGGGGCGCCATGCCCCCCTGGTTGAACCGGCGGCGCCATGCGACGCTGAGCGGATCGCGCTTCATTCGCTCCGAGCGCATCGTGAGCCTGATTTGGTCCGGATGGGTCAGATCGAAGGCGAGCTGCGACGCCGTCGGATAGCGCCGCACCGGCTCGATCTCGAGGCACCGCAGCGCCACCTCCTGGAGCCAGGGCGGATAGTCGGCGCGAAGCGAGCGCGGCGGGTGCGGATCGCGCCATAGCCGGCGCCGCATCGCACGCAGCGTCTCGCCCTCGCCGAACGGCCGCTCGCCGGTCGTGAAGAAATAGAGCAGCACGCCCAGCGAGAACAGATCGCTGCGCGGATCGTCGCGCACCCCCGACAGCCGTTCCGGCGCCATATAGGGCGCGGTGCCGTAAGGAAGGCGGAATTCCTCCTGCAACAGGTCCGGCAGATGGTTGTGATGCGACAGGCCATAGTCGATCAGCACCGCCTCGCCGCTCTCGCGGAACATGATGCTGCTCGGCTTGATGTCGTGATGGATCACGTTCTGCCGGTGCAAATCCGCGAGCCCCGTCGCGATCCTGGCGACGAGCTGCCGCGCCTCGTCATACGGCAGCGGCAGGTCGGGCAACCGCTTGTAAAGCGTGGTCCCGGAGATGCGCTCGATCACGACATAGGCCTGGTGGGCGAAATCGCCGGTGCCGAAACATGAGGGCACGTGCGGCCCGGCCAGCCGCGGCAGGATCATCATCTCCATCTCGAAGGAGACGATCGCGGCAGGGTCCTCGCCCTCCGACACCCGCGGAATTTTCATCAGCAGCGGCACGTCGAGGCCGGGACGGGTGACGGTCCACAGCGTCGCCATTCCGCCGGCATGGACGCATTCGCCGATCGTGTAGCCGTCGATCGCTGCGCCTGATTTGACGAGGGGTTTCGGCATCGGCCTCTAGCGCCCCTGCGACAGCCGGTCGGCGAGCCAATGCGGCAGGCCGTTCTCACGGATCCGGTTCGCGGCCGTCTCGACGTCGTAGGGCGCGCGGCAATAGGTGATCTGGCACGAGACCGTGTCGAACAGCGCGAAAGCCGCGGATGGATCGCTATCGCGCGGCTGGCCGACCGAGCCGAGCACAGCAAGCCATTGCCGCCCGCGCAGCAGCGGTACGGAGACGTCGGTCTTGGGCACGAGTCCCGACATCTTCGCCGTCACCGACATCGAATAGATCGCCGGGCGGTGGATGTGGCCGCAGAAGGTGACATGAGCCGGCGTCGCGATCAGGCTTTTGGCGGCGTCGGCGGTCGATCGGACATAGTGCCAGCTTCGGGGGCTGGAGGCTTCCGAATGCACGAACAGACGATCGCCGTCCTCCACCAGCATCGGCAATTCCGCCAGGAACCGCCGCTGCGCGGTGTCGAGCCGGCCGCGCGTCCATTCGATCGCGATTTGCGCCTCGGCATTCATGGTCTCGGCGGAGGAATTCACCGCCTGGTCATGATTGCCGCGCACGGCGACGGCGCCCTGGGCAACCAGCTCCATCGCGGTATCCACCACCCATTCCGGATCGGCGCCATAGCCGACGAAGTCGCCAAGCAAGATAAAGCGCTCGGCGCCACGCGCCCGCGCGACCTTCAGGCACGCCTCGAACGCCTGCCGGTTGCCGTGAATATCCGAGAAGACAGCGAGAAGCACGCACCCTCCACCCCTCGAACCTTATTGGGAGCCGATAAGGCCAAATTGAGGGAGGTCAAGAACATGCGCCAGCGGCGCGCGGTTTGCCAGCGCTGCCCTGTCGCGATGGTGAAGAGCCTATTGCTCGTCCTTCGGCGGCATCCGGGGCGGCGGAATCGGGGTGAACACGGCGCCTTGCGCGCCGACCGGGGGTGCCGCGAATTCGCCGGTCGAGGAATCGCCGCCGCTCGTCTCCAAGATCGTCTTGGGGGTCACATATTCCCGGACCATGTCGATGAGGCTGCCATCGCCGCCGCCGAAATCGGCGGCCCGGCCGCCTTGCGGATGTCCCAGCGCGATCTCGTTCTCCGCCGCGTGCGTCTTGTCGGCCAGCGTGTCATTGTAGGGCACACGAAAGGCGCGCGGGATGCCGCTCGGCCGATTGTCCTCGTCGAGCTGCTCGACCCAGAGATAGATCGAGCCGGGATCGCCCTCGAGCGAATGCGGCTCGACGATGCGGGCCTTCAGCAGCTTGAAGGAGACCGGCAGCCGGTCGGCGCTGGCCCAGCCGAGCAGCCCGCGCATTTCCGTGAAGCTGACGACATAGAAGGCGCTGGTCACGACCACCGCGACCGCCTTGAACGACCAGTGCAGCCGCGCATAGACGAGCACGACCAGCAGCAGCGCGCCGATGACGGCGTAGGCTATCGATAGCGTGAGGATGACCGTCTGCAAGCTAGTCACGGCGCACTCTCACAGCGTTCTTGCTCACACCGGTGTTCGGGTCGAGATCGGCGCCGTTGCGCCAGCCGCTGCGGAACGTCTCCAGCAGCGATTTCGGCCGCTGGTCCACATTGACGACCTTGCCTTCGGCATCGAGCCGGAACCGCACCGCGGTCTTCTCGTCGCCGGTGTGATCGACCGTGAACTTGTTATCGAAGATCACCTGCGCCGTCGGATTGAGTTTTTGCACCTTGACATTGGCCGTGACGGGTTCGCCGGTCGTCGCGACGAAATGTGAGACATTGACGGTGTATTCGCCGGCAATGATGCCGCGCACCGTGACGATCTCCTCGCGAATCGGCGAGGCAATCTTCTTGCCGTTGACGACGATGAAGTCGTTGGCTCCGCCCCGGTCGTCGCGATCGAGCGTGAGGAAGCCGGCCTCGCGGTGGCGATACCAGGCGATGTTGCCGGCGGGATCCTGCACGAACAGGTCGAGATCGTCGGGGTGGCTGTCCGGCCAGTCCAGCGTGATCATGAACTCGGCCTTGGAATCGATCTTGCCGTCCTTGGCGTCCGGCGAGACCGCGAGCAGCGCGAGGAAGAACAGGAAAGCGATCACCTGGAGCGCCTTGAACAGCATCACGCCCAAGGGATCGAACGGCTCCTCGCGCGGATAGAGACCGAAATCATCCATCATGTCGCGATTCCAGCCCCCTTGATTCCAGAACCCTTGTGCTCCAGCACCGGCGTCACATAGGTCTCGGTCAGCACCACCGCATCCGAGAACACCCGCTGGGTCGCGGCATCCAGCATGTAATACTGGATGCGGACCAGAATCGAGCCAACGAGACCCGCCAGCGTCGTGTACATCGCGACCGCCATGCCGTCGCTCATCAACCCCATCGAGGATCGCATCGCGACCTTGTCAGCGGCATCCAGCCCCGCGATCGGCGCCAGCATGATGATGAAGCCGACGATGGTGCCGAGCAGGCCGAGCTTCATCAGCGTGTCCGAGACAAAGGCGCCGAAGCCGTTGGAGCCGCGCAGCCGGTCGGCGAGCGTGCGCAGCAATAGCGTCTGGTCCACCGGGCGGTAATCCTGCGCCGCGGCCTTGGTCACGAGACTCTCGATGTGGTCCCGCACCAGCCCGCGTGGCAGCGCGGCTGCGCCGCCGGCCTCGAGCGCCCTGCCGCCCTCGAGCGCCGCGAGCACCGCGCGGCAGCGCCGGGCTGCCGCGCCCTCACGGGCAATGGCCCGCGTACGCAGGAAGCAGTGACCGCAAGTGACGACATAGAGCAGCGCGATCAAGCTGGAAATGTAGGTCCGGTCCGAGGTCAGCATCAGGCGGATCAGGCCGAACCGCCACAGCAGCACGACGGCGAAGATCGAAAGCCCGGTGAAGATCATCCAGAACAGGAGCGCACTGCGCTCGGATGGGTCGGCAGCAGGCCCCGCGATCGGCCCAATCGTCATCGAACTCATGCTGCACCGCTCCTGGCCGTGAATACCGCCCATTAGATCAAAGCCGCCGCGCCCGGTCCAAAGAGCCATGCCCAATCCGGCTTGGGAAATTTGCCCGAGCTGCCATCCTGCCGATCCCCGCAATTGGCAAGGCGCGGCGGCGTTGTTAGGCTGACCTTAGCAAACTTTGGGGTGATCGCATGCGCCTTGTGCTTCAGCTTGTCGCCCGTCTGTTTCTCATCGTCGTGCTCTGCCTTGGTGCGGCGACCATCTGGGCCACGTTCGACGCCTATCGCAGCGTCGACCGGGCGACCGCGGCCTCGGCGCAGCGGGTCGCCCAGGCGCTTCAGGCCCTGTATTGGCACGAATTCTTGTTGCGTAGCAGCAGAACACGCGAGCAGCTTCTGCCGGTTCCGGAGTGGCGCACGCTGGAGACGATGAAGCTGATCTCCCCTGGCGTCTGCGTCGAATTCCAACCTGCCATCGCATTCGAAAAGTCGCTCTGCGGCCAGAGTGAGGGGCTCGGCAAGGCGCCGCCGCGCTGGTTCGCGTCGATTGTGCCGACCTTCCTTGGCAGCCATGCCGAAGTGATACGGCCGGTCAGTCCCCGCGCGGCGACCGCCGGAACGGTGGTCGCGACGCCGGATGAAGCGGCCGCCATCTCGCTCGCCTGGGAGTACATCCTCAACGTGATCGACGTGGCGCTTTTGATGGCGGCGGCGATCGCGCTCCTGGCTTCGCTCGCGATTGCGCATGCGCTGGCGCCGGCGCGCACGATCGTGACCGCCTTGCAGCGCATGGCCCGCGGTCAGTATCGGACGAAACTGCCGCGCTTCCGCTCGATGGAGCTGGCGATGATCGGCAGCGCCGTCGACGAGCTCGGCGGCCGGTTGGAGGAAGCGACCGAACAGCGCGCGGCGCTGACGCGGCGCCTGATCGAGATCCGCGACGACGAACGCCGCGCGCTCGCCCGCGAGTTGCACGACGAGTTCGGACAAAATCTCTCGGCCATCCTCGCCTTCGCCAACACCATCGAGACGGCGAGCACGAAGGCAGACAAGCGCAACGACATCGTGCAGGACGCGCGGATGATCTCGCAGGCCACGCATCATCTGATGGCCTCGCTGCGCGACGCGCTGAAGCGCCTGCGCAATCCCCTGCCCGCCGAGCTCGGACTGGAGGCGAGCCTCGTGAATTTGGTGGATAGCTGGCGCTCGCAGAGCTCGGTGCGGCCGACGATTCAGCTCGATCTCAGGGGCGACCTCACCGACATCAGCGGCCCGGCCGCGACCACCGCCTATCGCGTCGCGCAGGAATGCCTGACCAACGCGTTGCGCCACGGCACGGCACGCGAGATTTCTCTGCACGTCGAGCGGCGCACGGGCGACGACGATGCATTGCTGATCCGTGTCGATGACGATGGCGGCGGCGACGCAGCACGCGTCAAGCAGTCGGCCGGCTTTGGCCTCACGGGCATCCGCGAGCGCGTCGCAGCGGCCGGCGGATCATTCTCGATCCTGCCCGCCCGAGGCGGACTCAGCATCGCCGCCACCATCCCGCTCGCCGCGTGAGGCCGGGATGAACGAGATTATGGCAACAGGCATCTCCGTGCTGTTGGTCGACGACCATCCGATCGTGCGGCAGGGCTATCGGCGCGTGCTGGAGAGCCAGGGCGATCTGCATGTCGTGGCGGAAGCCGACAACGCCGCGGATGCCTACAGCGCCTTCAAGGCGCGCGATCCCGATGTGGTCTTGCTGGATATCTCCATGCCCGGCGCGAGCGGGCTGGAAGCCATCCGCAACATCCGCGCGCGGAGCCCGCGGGCGCGGATCCTCGTTTTCACCATGCACAACGAGGCCGTGCTGGTGAAGGCAGCCTTCAGTGCCGGCGCCAGCGGCTTCGTCACCAAAAGTAGCGAGCCGTCCGCGGTCGTGTCCGCGATCCGCAGCGTGGCGCGCGGCGAACGCGCCATGAGCGACGACATCGCGCACATCCTGGCCGAGGACAGCCTGTCGGCGGGCTCTGCGCTGGATCAACTGGGAGAACGCGAGATCGAGATTCTGCGCCAATTCGCCGGCGGCGCCACGACCGAACAGATCGCAACGAATCTCAATCTCAGCGTCAAGACGGTGCAGAACTATCACTATCTGATCAAGACCAAGACCGGCGCGCGCACGGATGCGCAGCTCGTACGATTGGCGGCGAATTGCGGACTGACGAAGATCTAGAGGGTGACGGCGTGCCGTTCGCTGCGACCAGAATATCTGGTCCCCGACTGGCCACCCCCAACGAAGGTCTCCAAGTCTCTCTTAGATTGTGCTACGCTCCACCACAGGCACGGCATCCAGCATCAAGCGGCCAGTGGATGTGTGTCCGGCTCCGATCTTTCGACTGGAGCCAATTTGGACGGCTCTCGAAGCCGCCCTCGTTCCCGTTGTATGTCTTGCACGACAACAGGAGACGCTTCCATGAACATCAGGGACAGCCTTCTTGCAGCACTGATCGCCTCCAGCGTTTTCGCGACCGGGCTTACGGAAAGCGCGGCAGCTGAGGCGAAAGACCAGATCACCATTCTCTATGACGCCTTCGGCACCAATGACGCGATGACAAAGGACTGGGGTTTCTCCGCCCTTGTCGAAATCGCGGGAAAACGCATCCTGTTCGATACGGGTAACGATCCCGAAATATTCGCGGCGAACGTGAAGGCCAAGGGAGTTGATCTCTCGGACCTCGACTTTGTCGTTCTTTCGCACCGCCACTCCGATCACATGGCGGGCTTGTCCTACCTCCTGAGCATCAATCCAACCGTCAAGATCTACGCGCCAAAGGAGGGATTTGGCATCTACGGCTCGTCCTTGCCGTCCAGCTTCTACCGCAAAGACGAGGCCTTGCCGCCGGAGATGCGGTACTATTCAGGCAAGCCGCCCGCGACGATGAAGTTCGGCACGGCATGGGCCCACGCGAACTTCGAACTGATCGATCAGACCACCGAGATCGCTCCCGGTATCACGCTTATCTCGCTGATTTCCGACGCACCGGGGACGAGAGAACTCAAGGAGCTGTCCTTGGCCGTCAACACGGCCGACGGCTTGGTCCTTCTGGTCGGTTGCTCGCACCCCGGGATCGAGCGCATCGTCGAAGCGGCGGCGGGTATCAATCCCAGGATTCATCTCATCGCGGGAGGATTTCATCTGGTCGTCGCACCTGACGAAGCTATCGCGAAAGTCGTTACCGCCCTGAAGGACAGGTTCAAGGTCGACAGCGTAGCCCCGGGACATTGCACCGGTGAGCCGACTTTTGCCGCGCTCAAGACGGCGTTCGGCGACAACTATCTCTACGCAGGCCTCGGCACGTCGATTCCGGTTGCAACGGTTGCGGGCGTGAATGTCAGACGCGGGGAAGGTCCGACGCTTGACGACCTTGCGACCTATCGCAAACTCGCGGGGCGCGAAGACCCGTTCGGCATATTGCGGTTGCGCAGCTCGCGGTTGGCACCCGCGCTTTAGGGCGCTGGCGCGCGGCTCGCACCTTTAGATCACGTGTGGCCGGATAGAATTGGAACTGACGCCGTCGCGCCGTGGTTAGTAGCGGAGTGAGGGAGTTGCGCCATGAGTAAGGCTATCCGCGAAGCCATCCATCATCCCCCGATCATCACTGTCGGCGAGCTCATCGATGAACTCTGCCGTCTGCCAGACACAGCGACGATCCAATTCCACTGCCCCATTCTCGAACAGGAACTTGCGTTCTACCGCCTTCGAAAGCGGTCAAAGGACGTGGTCGAAATCGAAGTCAATACCTATCCGGAAAGCCCGTCGGTCGTGCCATCGGCCAACGCCGCCCTACGCGCGCGAAAAAAGACCCATCATCCGCGCTCGCTCGGCAATGGCGTTGCCCATAAGGTCTGAGATAGAACCGCGACAGGTCACGTCAGGTGTGACGGCTTCGGAACGCGTGAAGGAAGTTGGCCTACGCCTTCAGCCCGCGCAATACCAGCGTGAGCGTCAAGACGGTGCAGAACTATCACTATCTGATCAAGACGAAGACCGGCGCGCGTACGGATGCGCAGCTCGTGCGGCTCGCAGCGGCTTGCGGGCTGACGAATTTCTAGCGTCCGCCGAGTTCCGCCACCCCGCGCCGAAGTTCCTTTGGTCGCAATGAAATCCAACCCAAAGCAAATCTCCGCCATCAACTCCGAGCAGATTCGACGTCAAGCGCGGCCACAGCGCGTCTCGCAAAGAGCTCCGCTGCTTTCAGGCCCCGCGACTGAAATGAAATCGGAGTGAAGCGACATGCACCAACTGCCAAACGACACTATCGCAGTCACCCTGCCGGACTTCGGTCAATCCATGACCGTGCTCGGAGATCCCGGGTTGGCAACCGATGACTGGGGCGGCAACGATGCGCTGACGGCAGCCATATCGAGTCTCAACTCGAACGTGACGCTCGTTGGGGAAGACCTGGCGGCCATGCATGGCAATTCTCACGGAGGAAACGACAGTCTCGTGGTGAGCGTGGATGGCGGCTGGGATAGTGCCGTCGCCGTTGGCGATTCCCAATCCATGGCGGACAACACCCAGGGCGGTAACGACACCCTCAATGTCGATGCCCACAACTCGCTCTACACCAATGTTTATCTCTATGGCGATGTCCAAGGCGACATGTCGGGCAACGCGGGAGGCGGAAATGACACATTGACGGCGTCGACCGGATGGAGATCGTTCGGGTCGCTCAGCGGGGACGCTGGTGGGGCCATGAGCGGCAATGCGCACGGCGGAAATGATACGCTGAGCGCGACGGACTATGGGATAAATGGCGGCGGCGACGCACTCAGCGGCGATGCCACCGGCGCTATGACCAACGCGGTCGGCGGAAACGACATCCTGACCTTTGCGGCGAGCAGCGACGCCCAGCTCGGAGGAGGAAGCCTGTCGGGGGATTCGGGAACGTCCATGTCCGACAATGCTCAGGGCGGGAACGATATCCTCACCGCCATCGTCGATGGCGAGCGAGCTGCTTTCAGCACGACGTTGACCGGCGACGCTCCCACAATGTCGGGCAATGCTCACGGCGGGAACGACATCCTCACCGGCGGATCGAGCCCCGATCGCCTGGCGGGCGATGCGATGAGCTACGCTCCTTCCTCACCCGGCTCGATCACCGGAGGCACGGATACCCTCAACGGTGGCGCCGGCAATGATCTCCTGTGGGGCGGGCCCAACAACGACACGTTCGTCTTCAACACGGGCTCCGGCCAGGACATCATCAACGACTTCAATCAAGGCAACCAGGCTGTCGGCAGCACCACCACCGAACATGACCTGATCAACCTGCATGACTACGGCTTCGCAGACTGGGCAGCCGTCTCCAGCCTCATCGGCGACAATAGCGCCGGCGATGCCGTGATCCACCTCACCGCCAACGATACGATCACGTTGGACGGCGTGCACACGGCGGCCCTGCATCCAACGGACTTCGTCATCTGACGGCTCACAGCCAAGCAGGATGATGGGATGGTGGTCACGAGAGAATCGTCGAGGCCAAGCCCGTCATCCTGCCAAAGGCATGAGCAGGAGCGGATCAAGCGCCAAGCTGCGATACGCGTTGGCTCCGCAACCTCACGCCGCCTTCAGCCCGCGCAATACCAGCGCCAGCGTCGCATCGACACGCGCCGAAAGATCGGCGTCCTTCCACTCGTCGGCGTGGGCCGGATGGTGGAAGCGGACGGTCGCATCGAAGATGGCGCGTGCGGTGGCCTTGACGTCGCCCACCTCGAACACGCCCTGCTTCACGCCGTCGGTCAGGATCGCCGCGATCTGGTCGATCATGGTGTCCTTGTGACACTTGACGGCTGCACAGGCCTCGCGCGCCAGAGTCAGATAGGTCTCGAACATCTCGGGGTCGTCGAGCACGCGCGAACGCTTGGCGGCGAACAGGGTGCGCAGCCAGCGGTCGAGCCTGTCAGGGGCCGGGCCCTGCTCTTCGGCAAGCTGGCGTAAGGGCGCGTCGATGCGGTCCAGCCAGCGTTTGGCGACGGCCTCGCGCAGTGAGGCCTTGCTCGGGAAATGGCGGTAGACGCTGCCGTGGCTCACATCGAGCGCACGAGCCACGTCGACCACGGTGGCTTTGGCGAGCCCGTAGCGCCGCAGTACGTCCTCGGTGACTTCGAGGATCCGCTCCGGCGTCAAGATAACGGCTTCGTTCATGCCAGCACCATGTTCCCGTTGAGGGCTCAGTTACCCGGCGACGGAGCTGCTTCCGAAGCGCCCGTGCCGGTCGTTTCGGAAAGCTCTCGCCCTAATGAGGCAGTTTTGCAGCCTGCGCCGCGATTTGGCGCGCCACCAGTAAATTGAGCCAGTGCCCAATCGTCCCGGTCAAATTGATGATTTCGGTCGTCATTGTCGTAAGTCTCCAATCAATTGGCGGTCCCCGTTGTTCAATTGCAGCCCTCAATCCCCCATTTGCTTGGGACGTCGGGCTCTCGGAATGCCGCCAGACGCCCAATTGGAGCGTCCGAGAACGGATATACACGTCTCGCTGACAGATTTCAATATCTGTCAGTCAATGGTTCGTGATTGACAGTTAATTTTTGCAGCTCCGGGGCGCCGGGCTGGCCCGTCGCCCGCCACGGCCGGGGGATGACCCCGCCCAGCCCAATCATCCCCTGCTACCTTGCCGGCGCTGTTTGTTTCGCCCTCCCCGCTCTGCTAGATCACGGCGTAAAAAACATTCTGGCCGGTGTCGCCCTTTGGGTCGCCCGCCCACCTTCCTGGAGCAGTCCAATGATCCCCCGCTATACTCGCCCGGAAATGGCCTCGATCTGGGAGCCGCAGACCCGGTTCAAGATCTGGTTCGAGATCGAGGCGCATGCGGCGGACGCCCTTGCCGAGCTCGGCACGATTCCCAAGGAGGCCGCCAAGACGGTCTGGGCCAAGGCCAAGGACGCCACTTTCGACGTCGCCCGCATCGACGAGATCGAGCGCGAGACCAAGCACGACGTCATCGCCTTCCTCACCCACCTCGCCGAGATCGTCGGCCCCGAAGCGCGCTTCGTGCATCAGGGCATGACCTCTTCCGACGTGCTCGACACCTGCCTCAACGTCCAGCTCACCCGCGCCGCCGACCTGCTGCTCGCCGACCTCGACAAGGTGCTGGCGGCGCTGAAGAAGCGCGCCCTCGAGCACAAGATGACGCCAACCATCGGCCGCAGCCACGGCATCCACGCCGAACCCGTGACCTTCGGCCTCAAGCTCGCCTATGCCTATGCGGAATTCTCTCGCGCCAGGGAGCGCCTGATCGCGGCGCGGAAGGAAGTCGCGACCTGCGCCATCTCCGGCGCGGTCGGCACTTTTGCCCAGATCGACCCGCGCGTCGAACAGCATGTTGCCAAGGCCATGGGCCTCGTACCCGAGCCGATCTCGACGCAGGTGATCCCCCGCGACCGCCACGCGATGTATTTCTCGACGCTCGGCGTGATCGCGTCCTCGGTCGAGCGTTTCGCGGTGGAGATCCGCCACATGCAACGCACCGAAGTGCTCGAAGCCGAGGAGTTCTTCTCCGAAGGGCAGAAGGGTTCGTCCGCGATGCCGCACAAGCGCAATCCGGTGCTCTCGGAAAACCTCACCGGGCTGTCGCGCATGGTGCGCGCCTATGTGACGCCGGCGCTGGAGAACGTCGTGCTCTGGCACGAGCGCGACATCTCTCACTCCTCTGCCGAGCGCATGATGGGCCCCGACGCGACCGTGACGCTCGACTTCGCGCTGGTGCGCCTCGCCGGCCTGATCGACAAGCTGCTCGTGTACCCCGCCAACATGCAGAAGAACCTCGACCGCCTCGGCGGCCTCGTGCATTCGCAGCGCGTTCTGCTGGCGCTCACCCAGAAGGGCGCAAGCCGCGAAGACGCCTACAAGCTCGTGCAGCGCAACGCCATGCCGGTCTGGCGCGGCGAAGGCGACTTCCTCCAGCTCCTGAAGAAGGACGCTGACGTGAAGAAGTATCTCACCGACGCCGAGATCGAGGAGCAGTTCGACCTCGGCTATCACTTCAAGCACGTCGACACGATCTTCAAGCGCGTGTTCGGCGAGAGCTGAGCGTCATTGGTGGCCCGGGTGAGCGCAGCGACACCCGGGACTTCTCCCACAAAGATCCCGGATTTCGCTTCGCTCATCCGGGCTACAAATCAAGGCGGACCTTCCTCATGCCCATCGTCAACCGCGTTGCCGCCCTCTCCGACGAAATGGCCGCCTGGCGCCATGACTTCCACGAGAACCCGGAACTGCAATACGACGTCCACCGCACTGCCGGCATCGTCGCCGATCGCTTGCGCGAGTTCGGTTGCGACGAGGTGGTGGCGGGCATCGGCCGCACCGGCGTCGTCGGCGTGATCCGCGGCCGCAAATCCGCCTCCGGCAAGACCATTGGCCTGCGCGCCGACATGGACGCGCTGCCGATCATGGAGACGTCGGGCGTGCCCTATGCCTCCAAGGTCCCCGGCAAGATGCACGCCTGCGGCCATGACGGCCACACCGCCATGCTGCTCGGCGCCGCCAAATATCTCGCCGAGACGCGCAACTTCGACGGCACGGCCGTGGTGATCTTCCAGCCCGCGGAAGAAGGCGGCGGCGGTGGCAAGGCGATGGTCGAGGACGGGCTGATGACACGCTGGAACATCCAGGAAGTCTACGGCATGCACAACATGCCGGGCCTGCCCGAAGGACATTTCGCGACCACGCCCGGCGCGATGCTCGCCTCCTCCGACAACATCCAGATCACGGTCCACGGCAAGGGCGGCCACGCCGGCGCGGGTCCGCACAAGTCCATCGACAGCGTGCTGATCGGCGCCCAGATCGTCAACGCGCTGCAATCGATCGTCGCGCGCAATGTCGATCCGCTGAAGTCCGCCGTCATCTCGATCACGCAATTTCACTCCGGCACGGCCTTCAACATTATTCCGGAGATCGCCGAGCTCGGCGGCACCGTGCGCACGCTCGACCCTGAGGTGCGCGATCTGGTCGAGCGCCGCATCGGCGAAGTCGCCGACAGCGTCGCGCGCGCCTATGGCGGCTCGGCCGAGACCAAATACACGCGCATGTATCCGGTGACGATGAACCATGCGCGCGAGGCCCGCCTTGCCGCCGACGTCGCCCGCGACATCGTGGGTGCCGAGCGCGTCAACGACAAGTTCATTCCGATGATGGGCGCCGAAGACTTTTCCTTCATGCTGGAAGCGCGCCCCGGCGCGATGATTCTGGTCGGCATGGGCGACGGCAACGAGTGCCACCACCCGGCCTACGTCTTCAACGACAACATTCTCGGCCACGGCGCATCCTATTGGGCGCGCCTGGTGGAGACGCGGATGCCCGCGGGTTAGCGCAGGTCTCGTAGGGTGGGCAAAGCGAAAGCGTGCCCACCAGAGCCTTCTCCTCTGCGAATGGTGGGCACGGCGCTTCGCGCTTTTGCCCACCCTACAACCTGCACGCTCATCCCTGATATTGCAGCACGTGCATGCCGGCGTTCCAGTCGGAGACGAACATCAGCCCGTCCGGCCGGACATACGCATCACAGGTCTTGGCCGCGAGCGCGACGTTCGGGCGCGGGTCGATGAGCTTTTTCGGTGTCGGCGGCACCCAATACGCGATCTCCTTCGGTGCGAAGGCGTCCCTGACGTCGAACACCCTGACGCCGGCATTGTTGTAGGTCGCGAAGATCGTCTCCTCGCTCTGGAACGAGCCCGGGCGGTTCTCGTGCAGATTATGCGGCCCGAAGGTGCCGTTCGTGCAGAAGTCGCGGTCGCGCGGGGTCGGCAGCGTCGCGATCGGCACCGGGTTTCCAGGCGCGCGCACGTCAAGAACGAATGTATGGAACAGGCCCTTGGCGCATTGATCAGCATTGGCTTCGTCCGCGACGATCGCAAGCTGTCGCTTGGGCAGCGGCAGCGGTGTATGCGTGCCGCCCGCGAAGGGCGGCGACCAGTTGATGTGGGACAGCAGCTTCGGATTCATGGGATCGCTGATGTCATGAATGGTGAAGCCGCCATCGCGCCACGCAGCATAGCCGCGATCACCCGCCGTGATCATGTGATGGAGCGCAAAGCGCTTGCCCTTCGGCGTCGCCGGCTCGCCGGCCGCACGGTTCATGCCCGGCAGCCACCATTTCGCGACGATCTCAGGCTTGGTGATGGTCTTGAGATCGACCACGCAGAGGATGTGGTCGGTGAAGCCGTCGAGATGCGCCGACACATAGGCATAGCGGCCGCCCGGCCACCACAGACGGTTGATGCCGAAGCCGGGCATTTCAAGGAACACGATCTCGCGCATCTCGTTCGGTTTTGATATGTCGTGGATCGAGAGGCCGCAGCGGAATTTCTTGGCCTTGGTGATGCTGTCGACCAGCGTGTTCTCGAAATAACCGCGCATGTTGTCGTAGGACTGCATCGCGACGATGTTGGCGCCGTTCGCAAGCAGCAGCAAATCTTCCGCCACCTGTAAATGATGGGTGCGGGTGTATTGCCCTGCGGTGAAGAAATTGACCGGCTTCAGCGCACGCGGATCGGATGCGTCCAGGATCGTCACGCCGTCGCTGAACATGTGTCCGACATAGACGTGCTGCCGGTTGAACATCACCTGCACACTGTCGGGGCGTCCGCCGATGTCGCTATAGGAGATGTGCTTGATGCCCTTGCCGATGCCCTCGGGGGGAATGTCTGCCTCCGAAGCCGATGCGGACCTCGACCACCCAGGCAGCGCGGCGGATCCGAGCACGGCCGACATTTGCTGAAGGTGGCTGCGGCGAGAGAGTTGTGGCATCGGTTTACCCCTTTTTGGAGGATGATGCTCGCTCGCGGCAAGGCATGCAAGCTGAGAAGTTCACGCCCCTGATGAGCGCCGAGGGCATCAGTGCATGCTCACCTTCCCGGCGCGCATTGAATGCGCCGGATGGTCCAAGCACTCGAGCAATTTGCAAGAGCTCGAGACGAGGATGCAGTGCTCAGCGATGCACGACTAATTGCACACTTCCGCTTGTGACATGCCCGCGCTACCCGGCCTTGGATCTCGCACAATGCGACACCCTTTCGCAACCGGCCTGCATCCAGCACTCGTGCAAATTATCTGTCCTGAGGCTTGCGACTTTGGGGCAGCAGATTCCGCTTCTTTCCGATCCGTGTCCCGCCGCTTCGAATCCTCGCGCGTCGCCACCGGCTTCTTCTCCGGTACCTTCTCGCATTCATTGTCGTCGCCGACATGATAGCCGGCCCGGC
Source organism: Bradyrhizobium sp. JR4.1 (assembly GCF_040548605.1). Taxonomy (NCBI): domain Bacteria; kingdom Pseudomonadati; phylum Pseudomonadota; class Alphaproteobacteria; order Hyphomicrobiales; family Nitrobacteraceae; genus Bradyrhizobium; species Bradyrhizobium sp. JR4.1. The sequence goes on along the minus strand of NZ_JBEPRY010000036.1, from coordinate 8,807 downwards.
AGGTGATCTTCGCGCATTGATCGCCGTCGGCTTTGAAGCCGAAATTGCATACGAGCGGGCAGACCCGTCCCGGCTTTGCCTTCAGCGCATCGAGCGCGTCGACACTCGCAAGCTTCGCGTCGAACTGGGTGCCAGCATATTTGTTGAACAGCGTCAGCGAGCGCTGCGTTGCGGCGTTCCAGTCGCCGTCGGCGGCGGCCGACAGACAGCCGACGCGGCGCAGTTCGTTCTGAACAGACTTCGTGAGATCGCCGGACGGCGGGGAGCTTGACGGCGGCGACAGCGCCGCGACCTTCCTGCTTTCGGCATCAGCCGCCTGCTTGTCCGCTGCCTGCTTCGCTGCCGCCTCAGCTGCTGCCTTCTCCATCGCCCGCTTCTCTGCGAGCGACTTGGCCGCGGCAGCTTCCGCCGCCTTGCGATCTCGTTCGGCCGCCTCCGCCTTGGCCTGCTCGACCTGCTTGGCTTTCTCGGCCGCGATCCGCGCCTCTTCCGCGGCTTTCGCAGCAGCGGCCGCTTTCTCCTGCTCGGCCTTCTGGGCTCGTTCGGTCGCGAGCCTCGCCTTCTCCTGTTCGGCCAGACGCGCCTTCTCCGTCGCCGCCGTGCGATCCTCCTCGGCGGCAATCTTCTTCAACTGCACGCGGGCGAGGTTGGCGTAAAAGCCGTCCGGATAGGTCTGGAGGAATGCTTCCCAGGCCTCGCGCAGGCCGGCCTGAAGGGCAAGCTCGTAGTCTTTGCGCACACCATCCTGCGGATTTGCCTGCGGACCGGCTGCGGCGGCCGGCCTTGCCGGCACCAGCGGCACATCGCTGCCACCCAGAGAGCCATAGACATACGGCTCCTGCTTGTTGCCGGTTTTCTTCAAGACGTCGTCACGGACAAACCCGAACGCCTTGCGCAAATCGAGCCCGGGCTTCGGCAGATGATCGGTCAACGCGACCGCGAACGGGCTATTGCGGGAGTCGCCATCCGACGCCGTCGATCCCGCCTTGGCCGCAAACGCGATCATCGTGTTCGGACTGGTTGGCTCGACCTTGGCAAGTCCGCCACCAATCGCGCGCGAGGCCAGGGTGCGCTTCATCGTCTTGGCAAAAGGATTGTCACGACAGGCATCGAGGATGACGAGACGGAGTTGTTTGGCCGGTTCGACCGCATAGAGCGCGCGATCCAGCGCGACGGTCTCGTCGAGGACGTCGCCGTCGGTTTCCAGCATGGCATCGGTTGGAACGAGGTAGTTGTTGCCGTCCAGCTCGATGCCGTGGCCCGCATAGTAGATCACCGCCATGTCGGCATCGCGCGTCCTGGCCGCGAACTCGCGTAGCGATCGCCGCATTTCGCTGGCATTGAGGTCCAGCCTGATCTCGACCGTATCGAAGCCCGCATTCCTGAACATGCCGCCGACCAGCCCGGCGTCGTTCACCGGGTTCGCGAGCCGCGGCGCGTTCTTGTAGGCAGAATTGCCGATGACGAGCGCAACGCGCTTGTCGGCGAGGGCCGGGCTGCAGCTCGCCAGAACAATCAGAACAAGAACTTTGAGCCCGAGGGCGCAATCTCGGAGGGCAGGCATCGCCATCAGTTACACACCTCACCGGTGATCTTGACGCTGGCGTTGCTGGGATGGGGAACCAACGCGAGCCGACATCCCTTAGCAATCGGCCTGCATCCTGCGTTGTTGCAGATCATCTGCCCGGACGCTTGCGATTTCGGTGCCGCAGATTCTGCGTCCTTCCGGTCTTGGTCGCGCCTTCTCGGCTCGTCGCGGGCGGTAGGCGCTGGCTTCTTCTCCTGAATCTTCTCGCACTCGTTATCGTCACCGACGCGATAGCCGGCGCGGCATGTAATCTTCACGCATTGGTCGCCGTCGGCCTTGGAGCCGAAATTGCAAACCAGCGGACAAACCCGGCCTGGCTTCGCTTTCAGCGCATCGAGCGCGTCGACGCTGGCGAGCTTGGCGTCGAACTGGGTGCCGGCATATTTGTTGAACAGTATCAGCGAGCGCTGCGAGGCGGCGCTCCAGTCGCCGTCCGCGGTGGCGGACAGACAGCCGACGCGGCGCAATTCACTCTGCACGGATTTTGTCAGATCGGCCGCCGACAATGTGGATGCCGGCGCTGGCGCAAGGGCTGCAACTTTTTGCTCGGCCTCAGGCATCTGCCGATCGGCCACAGGCTTTGCGGCCTGCTCCGCCTTCTCGGCGGCCTGCCTGGCGGCAAGCTCGGCCTTGGCCTTCTCCGCCGCCTGCTTCTCGGCCTGTGCTTTTGCCGCGGCAGCTTCGGCCAGCTTGCGCTGCTGCTCGGCCGCGTCCGCTCTCGCCTGCTCGATCTGCTTCTGTTTCTCCGCCGCGGTCCGCGCCTCTTCGGCGGCTTTGGCCGCCGCAGCCGCCTTGTCCTGCTCGGCCTTCTGGGCACGTTCGGCAATGAGCCTTGCCTTCTGCTGCTCGGCCGCATTCGCTTTTTGCTCGGCCGACGCGCGCGTCTCCTCGGCGCCGATCTTGTTCAATTGGCCCTTGGCGAGATTCGCATAGAACCCCTCGGGATATTGCGCCAGAAATGCTTCCCAACCGTCGCGCGTGGCAAGCTGCAGCGCGAGCTCGTAATCCCTGCGAATAGAATCCTGCGGATTGGCCTGCGGACCGGTCGCTGCCGGCTTGGTCGCGACCAGCGGCACATCGTCGCCGCCGAGCGAGCCGTAGACATAGGGCTCCTGCTTGTAGCCGGTGCTCTTGAGCACGTCGTCGCGCACGAAGCCGAACGCCTTGCGCAAATCGAGGCCCGGCTTCGGCAAGTGCTCGACCAAAGCGACGGCGAACGGGCTGTTCTTGGAATCGCCGTCAGACGCGGTCGAACCGGCCTTCGCGGCGAAAGCAATCATGGTGTTCGGGCTGGTCGGCTCGACCTTGGCAAGCCCGCGTCCGATCGCGCGCGAGGCCAGCGTCCGCTTCATGGTCTTGGAAAACGGATTGTCACGGCACGCGTCCAGGATGATCAGGCGCAGTTGCTTGGCCGGCTCGACCGCGAACAGCGCGCGCTCGACCGGGATGGTTTCGTCGAGCACGTCGCCATCGGTCTCCAGCGTCGCGTCGATCGGAATGAGATAGTTGGTGCCTTCCAGCTCGATGCCGTGGCCGGCGTAATAGATCACCGCCATGTCCGCATCGCGCGTCCTGCCGGCGAACTCACGCAACATGCGCCGCATCTCGCTCGCACTGAGATCCAGCCTGACGTCGACGGAATCAAATCCCGCCTTCTTGAACATGCCGCCGACCAGAGTGGCATCGTTGACGGGGTTGCCGAGCTTGGGCGCGCTCTTGTAGGCGGAATTGCCGATGACAAGCGCCACCCGCCGGTCCGCATGGGCCGGTCCGCAGGCGAGGCCAATGGCCAAAATCAACAAAGCAAATATCCGAAACGGAATCACTTGCGTCCCCCCGGATGCAATTCCACGAGACTATTCGGACCATCGCTCAATTGCCAATTCTTCCTATGTGATATTTGTCACATAGGGGGCTCTATCGGGGGTATGACTAATGCGGCGAAGCGTCGCCCTGCTTTCGAGCTGACGTCAAAGCCGTCTGTTGAATCCGTCACATTTGCACCACCTCGTGGCGCATCACGAACGGTGCAAGCAGTGCGTGCACCTCGCTCGCAACCGCCTCGCGCTGATCCGCCGGCAGCCCCGCCAGCGTCACGGTGGCGATCGAACCGTGGCTGCCGTGAGCGCCGACCCTGACCTTGCAGTCGATGCCGCGCTCAGTGAGCGGTGTCAGCACCTTCGTGAACACGCGCTGGGCTGCGTCCCAGCGCAGCTGCGGCTTGAACACTTTGCCGACGCCCGTCACAGGCATCGGATCGATCGGGATGACCTGCACCGGGACAGCCGCGCGCTCCGGCGTGCGCTCGCGCACCCATGTCTCGAGTTCGCCCGGCTCGACGGTCGCGCCCGGCTTCAGCTGCACGTAGCCCACCGGCAGTTCGCCGGCATAGCGTCGGGCTGGCCGACCACCGCGGCGAAGCCGACGGCGGGATGGCGGAACATGATCTCCTCGATCGGCGCCGGATCGATGTTGTGGCCGCCGCGGATCACGAGATCCTTGGCGCGGCCGGTGATCCAGAGATAGCCGTCGGCATCGAGCCGGCCAAGATCGCCGGAATTGACCCAGACCTCATCGACGAAGGCACCCTTGTTGTGCTCGTTGTTGAGATAGCCGCCGAACACGCCTGGACCGGCCATGATGACGACGCCGATCTCGTCCGGCGCGCAGTCGCGGATCAGCTTGCCCTCGGCATCGAGCTGGACGATGCGGACCCGCGCGTAAGGCATGGGAAGGCCGACCGAACCGAGCCGGATCGGCCGCGACCGATAGGCCAGCGTGTGCACGCTCGAGGTCTCGGTCATGCCGTAGACCTCGACGACCGGTAGCTTGAGCTTGTCCTGGATCGCAGCCCCCACCGCGACCGGGATCGCCGAGCCGCCACCAGCTGCATATTTCAGGCTGGAGATGTCGGTATTGCCAGGCGGCACCGCGAGCGTTGCGGCGAGCACCGTCGGGACGCTCGACAGCGCCTCCGGCTTGAAGCACTCGACCAGTTGCCAGATGTTCTTGACCGCATTCGGATTGCGCCATCCGCTCGGCGACAGCACGACCAGCGAGCCGCCGGCCGACAGCGTCGTCAGCACCTGCGTCAACGAGCCCCCGACGTGAAACAGCGGCATGCCGAACAGCATGTTGGCGCCCGGCTTCGACTTCAGCAGCAGATTGAGCGCCCAGGCCTGATAGACTTGGTTGACATGCGTGTGCCGCACCAGCTTTGGCGTGCCGGTGGTGCCGCCGGTGTGGAAATAGGCGGCGATGTCGCTGCCTAAAATCTTGCGTCCGCTGATAAGGCGGTCCGAAGGCTGCTGCTTGATCAGGTCGCTGAAGGCAAAGACTCCCTTCCCCGGGTCACCGCCACCGAACACCTGTACGATCGCCTTGAGATGCTTGAGTTGCGGCCTGATCTGCTCGACTTTCTGCCAGATGTCTGTGCCCGGCATCGGCCCGAGCGCCACCAGGACTTTTGTGTTCGCCGCTTCCAGAATCTCCGCGATCTGGTGCGGCTCCAGCAGGGGGTTGACGGGATTGGCGATACCGGCGGCCTCCGCGCCGAACAGCGTTACGAAGGCGTCCGGCAGCAGCGGCAGCATGAAGCTGACGACGTCGCTCTTCTCCACGCCAAGCGCGTGAAACATGTTGGCGGCCTGCGTGACGCGCGCGATGAAGTCGCGGTACGTGACCACGACCGGCGTGTCGGCGGGATCGGCATTTTGCAGGAACTGGATCGCCGGTCCGTCGGGGTTGCGGGCCGCCCCGAGCCTGATGGCGTCGTAAGTGCTCTCGGCCGCGACGCGATCGGCGTAAGCGACCTGCTCGAAGGCCCGAACTTCGGCGTCCGTCGCCAGGTCCGGATAGTCGCTGCCGATGAGCCGATCGAGCGCGTGGATGCCCGCCATGGAATTCCGTCCTCCCTCAGATGCATGTCCCCGCGCCCTGTCTTTTGACTTTTGGGGCTGGCGGGGCCTCGACCGATTGGCCGGCCGAGCATGGGCAGAATGATGGATGATTTGGCGTTCGTCCATGATCTAACGTCCGCGACAATGGGCTCTGGCACAGGCCTTTGAACCTGCGCGCCCGATCCGGGGACCAAGAACTGGCATCGGACTCACATTGCAGCGCCCTTGCCAGCGCCCTGCCGCAAGACTTGAGGTGATCATGACTACGCCCCCGCGGGATTGCGCCACCCGGCTGTTCATCGCGTTCGCCGTCACAACGGGGATGTTGACTTCGGTGATGGCCCTGCCCCGCGCGGCACTCGCCGAGGACGGCCAGCTCGACAAGATGCGCGCCAAGATCTCGGCCTTCATCGGCGACAAGATGGAGAAGCTCGGCGGGTCTCGCATCGTCTACAAGGTGGACACCGATGGCCTGCGCGAGAGCGTCGTCACGGATTTGCGCGACGACGTCTACAAGACCCTGCGCGAGGGCAAGATCGCCTTCTCCGGTCTTGCGATCCGCGACGGCGGCGTCGAGTTGAAGATTGCCGACGTCAAGGGCCGCGAGCAACTCGCACGCAAGCTCGCGTCGGCAGCGGAAGGATTGCCGTCGCATGCACTCGCCGTGACCGACGGCGGCGACGGACTGGTCAGGCTCGCGCCGACCAATGCGGCATCCGCCGCGCGGTTGCACGAACTCGTCGAAGACGCCATCGCCATGATCGAGCAGCGTCTGAAGGAGGCCGGCGTCCAGCTCGCCAGCGTCCAGCCCGATGGCTCCGACCGCATCCGAATCTTCCTGCCCGGTGTGATGGAGCCCGAGCGCGTCACCGCGGTCTTCGCCCGAAGGGTCAAGGTCGGCTTCCGCCTGATCGACCTCTCGATGCCGGCGGAGCAGGCGCAATCCGGCACGCCGCCGACAGGCACGGAAGTCCTGCCCGGCTTCAAGGACAAGACCCTTTATCTGGTCGCCAAGGACAGCGTGCTCGACGGCGACGACATCAGCTATGCGGGCCCGGGGTTTGCGAGCGCCACGAAAGAGCCGATCGCCTCGTTCCGCTTCAACGGCCGCGGCAGGCGGCGCTTTGCCCACATCACCGAGGAGAATATCGCAAAGCCCTTCGCCATCGTGCTCGACGGCAAGGTGATCTCCGCTCCCGTGATCCGCGAGCCCATCACCGGCGGCTCGGGCCAGATCTCCGGCAATTTCACCCTGGAGGAAGCAAACAGCGTCGCCATGCTGCTGCGCGCCGGTTCGCTGCCGGGGCATCTCGGCCTGGTCGAGCAACAGGTCGTGCCGCCCGCCAAGCCCTAAGGCGGGGATCGCCCCCACGCACGCCTGGTCCCGCCCCGCCCGGCCGGACGCCGAGGTCCACCACGCCGAGGCTCGGACCCGGTGGTACCCGAATCGCGGGCGCGCCACGGCCATACGCACCGCCAAACAGGCAATTGCCGAAACGCCCGATCAGGCTAAAATTTGCCTCTTGCGGCACGGCGGCCCAAAGCTTCATTCAAGCGGTCGTCGTTCGATTTCGGCTATAGGTGTCGAGAATACGACCGTGACTGAAGGCCTTACACGGGGATAGTACCATGCCGTCCGGCAGCGCAGACATTTCGTCGATCCTCGATCGCATTCTCGAGGCGGCAACGGATAATCTCAGGATCGCGAAGATCCTGGTCCAGATGGGCCTCGATCCGAACAACGTGACCTATGACTCGATCTTCAATCGGATGCTGGAGATCTTCGTCCAGAACATCACGCTGGCCAATATGTTCGCCGCGGTCGGCGCCGGCTTCTTCGTCGCCACCCTCCTGATGCGAACGATGGTGCCGCTGCGCGTCGCCAACATGGTCGGCTGCGCGCTCTTCGCCGTGTTCGGCGCGCTCTCCGCCAACGTCTCGACCTTCCTGCTCTATCTCCTGCTGCTACCGATCAACGCCTTGCGCCTGCGGCAGATGCTCAAACTCGTCAAGAAGGCGCGCCATGCGGCCGAAGGCGACATGTCGATCGAATGGCTCAAGCCGTTCATGACCGAACGCAAATATCGCCGCGGCGATACGCTGTTCAAACTCGGCGATCCAGCCAAGGAAATGCTCCTCACTGTCACCGGCAAGTTCCTGGTCAAGGAAATCAATATCGAGATCATGCCGGGCGCGCTGATGGGCGAGCTCGGCTTCCTCACGCCGGGCAACCGGCGCACCGGAACGATCGAATGCATCGAAGATGGGCAGGTGCTGACGATTACCTATGACCGGTTGCTCGAGATCTACTTCCAGGATCCGCAGTTCGGCTATTACTTCCTGGTGCTGACCAGCCAGCGGTTGCTGCAGAACATCGATCGCTTGCAGAAGCAGCTGGCGTCGGAACGCGCTGCCACCACGAACAGGATCGCGTGATCGATTGCGCGCCGCCGCTCAGTTCAAGAGCAACGCCATGCCCGGATCCCCCTTCTCCATCGCACGGCGATAGCCCGCCCGCGCGCTGATGCGGCCGAGATATTTGACCACGTTCGGACATCGCTGGAGGTCATAGGGCTGGAAGTAGCGCATCGTAGTGAGCGAGAAAGCTGTCATGATGTCGGCGGTCGTGAAGGCGCTGCCCGCAAGGTATTCGGCCCCGCGAAGCCTTGCGTCGAGAAGATCGTAGGCCCGATCGAGACGCCCCTTCATCGCGAGCAGGGTCGGATTGTCCTTGGCGAGATCGAGCCGGCTCAGGATCATCATCCGCCCCATGCCGGGTTGCAGGGTGCCATTGGCGAAATGAAGCCAATACAAAAACTGCGCGAAGGCGGGGTCAGTGGGACCGAGCACGAGTCGGCCGTCGCCATATTTTGCAACGATGTAGTCGACGACGGCGCCGGATTCCGCCAGCACCAGCTCGCCGTCGGTGATCACAGGCGCCGCCCCGATCGGATGCAGCGCCTTGTACTCGGCTGGAGCCAGCATGGTGACGGGATCGCGCGTATAGCGCTTCAGCTCGTAGGGAATCCCCAGCTCCTCGCACAGCCAGACGATACGCTCCGACTGCGACTTGCCGAGATGATGGACTGTGAGCATGAGGCCTCCTGGACAGATGATTTCGGCGATTGCGCCGGCATGTGCTTGTCGCGATGCTGCATCATACTCCGTCATTGCGAGCGCAGCGAAGCAATCCAGAATCTTTCCGCGGAGGCACTCTGGATTGCTTCGCTGCGCTCGCAATGATGGGGTGGACGGCCCCCGAACGGCATCGGTGTGCCAGACTGGTGATGTTGAGTCGAACCAGACAGAGGGAGCCGTCC
>NZ_JBEPRY010000035.1:0-53300 GCF_040548605.1 Bradyrhizobium sp. JR4.1 | reverse complement strand
TCTCCTCTGCACGATCCATCGGCACAAGAACTTCACGATGAGTCCTCGTGGAGATGAGAAACCGTGCGCTGTGTGCTTGACTGGGGACATCAGAACGGAATGATCCCCGGACTCCCCTTTGGTCATGACGCTCCCCCTCGTTATGCAGAACTAAACTAAGGTGTTGGGCGTATAACTATCCACGAGCGTAGCCACCTAACCGGCGCAAGGAGTCATAAATCGGCGAGGATCGAAGAAATTCTGCAGAATAAAGGGCAAGTTTAGCGAAATCATCCCGCGCCGCTACGAGGCTTGTCAGCCAAGCATTGTCATGCCGTTCTTGACAACTTTGACGCCGCGCTCCTTCACGCTCGCTTCGAACGAGATCAGGTTGCCATCCTTCCACATCTCCAGCGTCACGGTCTCCCCGGGGTAGACCGGTGATGAAAAACGCGCCGCGTGCCGCCTGAAGGCGCTGGGATCATAATCGGCATAGGTCTGCAGAATGCCGCGGCAGGTGATTCCGTAGGTGCACATGCCGTGAAGGATTGGCTTCGGAAACCCAAATTGCTTGGCGGACTCCGGATCGGAATGCAACGGATGGCGATCACCGCACAGCCGGTAGATCAGCCCTTGATCGGGGCGCGTGGGGATGTTGACGACCCGATCGGGCGCTCGGCGCGGCATTTGGTGTGGCGCGGGCTGACCATCGGTAGGACCGCCAAAACCGCCATCCCCACGCGCAAAATACGAACTCACCAGGCTAGCCAGCTGTTCTCCATGGCTGCCCTTCAGCACCGTTTGGAAGCGGATGACTGCCCCCTTGTCCTTGCCTTTATCATAGACCCCAATCACGGAGGAATCGGCCGTGACCTGGGCGGCGGGCGGAAGCGTGCCGTGAAATGTGATGTCCCGTTCGCCGTCCAACGCGATGGAGTCTAGATTGAATTCACCAGGTTCAGCGAAGCCGGCTGCAACTGAGGCAAAGGTTGGAACGACCTTCAGTGGCCGCGCCGTCGCCGTGGCCTCGTTCACGAAAGCGAGCTCCCTCTCATCCAGGGGATCAGCTCCCATGCCGATAGCAAGAGCGTAAAGCAGCACATCGCAATCGCTATAGCTGTATTTTTGGTAGAGTCTCTTCATGGCCATCAGCTGCTCATAGTTGATTGCCATTGTGATCTTTCTCGCGCCAGGGCCTGGCCGGAACTAATAGAGCTTCGACTGCTTACGATTATTTGCGGAGAGAAACCAAGCAACGAGCATTCCTTGGGATGATTCTCTCTTCTAGCTAACAACGATCACTCTGCGCCGCCTCTCTCCTCGAGCAGGCGGCGATATCCTTCTTTAGCGATCTGGCTGGTCGAGCCAAGCCTTGCAGCTAATCGCCGGCTCGCCCGTCAAGCTCCTGTAAGCTTCTTTTTTGTGATGAGGCAATCAACGGCGACTAGCCCAGCCCCACTGGCAGAAAGGATGACGGGATTGATGTCAATCTCGCCGATCTCGTCGGCCAGATCGGCGCAGAGCGTCCCGAACTTGACAATGCAGTCGGCCAGTCCCTCCAAGTCTACCTTGGCGCCGCCCCGCGCACCACGCAGAACGCTCGCACCGCGTAGCCGCCCGATTGCCGATTGCACGTCGGCCGTATCGAAAGGCGGCAGCAGCACCTGCACGTCGTTGAGTGCCTCAACCCAGATTCCGCCCAATCCGAAGGCGATGACCGGCCCGAATTGCGGATCGAAAGTAGCGCCCAGCATGATCTCCGGCCCAGATCTGGCCATTTCTTGCACGACAACGCCGGCGATCTTCGCTTCAGGGCGGTGCGACCGGACCGAAGCCACGATTTGCTCGAACGCCTCCGCTGCTTTCTCGGCTGACGAAATATTCAACACGACGCCGCCAACGTCGGTCTTGTGCACGATCTCGGCCGACTCGACTTTCATCACCACCGGAAAATCAAGTGTCCGTGCAATGCGCGCCGCCTCATCCGCCCGCGTTGCGAGCGCTTCGCGCGTGACGGGAATTCCGTAGAGCGCGAGGAGACGCTTGCCCTCCCGCTCCGTCAGAACGTCGTCTTTCGCCTCGCGCATGATGCGCAATGCCTCAGAATAGCAAGCGGTGCGCCGGCCCCACTGGGCCGATAGGCGATCACCGGGTTTATGGCCGCGTTGGAACTCAGCATAGCCCATCAGAGCAGAGAGCGCCTTCAGCCCAGGAGCTAGACCCTGCAAAAACGGCATGCCGTTGAATTCGGCCTTCGGCTCGATCATCGGATCCTTTGGATCGAGAGAGCTGTAGAAATGGCCGCCGGGGAGGCTCAATATCGGGAAGACAACCTCTGGTGCCGCCGCTGCAGCCCGCGTTAAGGCTTTCCCGAGAGCTGATCCCATATCCAAGCAGGAAGGGAAGCCGCGGCCCCAGATGACCATGTCATACGCGTCACAGGTGGCAAGTGTGCTCAGCGACTCATCGATGATGCGCGTGTCATAGCCGCCCTGTGCGGTGAGATCGAGCGGATTGCCGACATTGCCGAACTCGGGAAAGACCCTCTCCAGCCGAGCCTTCGCCGGTGCGGGCAGCGGCGGAAATTCTATGCCGTAGGAATCGGCGACGTCGGACAGAATGCCGGCGGCGGTACCAGAGAAAGATGCGAACGCGACGCGGCGGCCGCGCGGCCGCTTCGTCGAAGACAGCGCAACCGCGGTCTCGATTAGATCATCAACGGTATCGACCCGGACGACACCCAATCGTTTCAGGACGGCATCGATCGCCACGTCTGAACCTACGAGAGAGCCGGTATGAGCCAATGCCGCTTGCCGGGCCTTTTCAGAGCGGCCAACCTTGATCATCACAATGGGCTTGCCCTTGTCGGCCGCGCGCTCGCAGGCCTTGATGAATTCAACCGGCCGCCTGATCTGCTCGCAGTAGGAGGTGATGACGCGCGTCTCCTCCTCGTCGACAAAATAGTCAATGAAATCTGCGACATCGAGACATGCCTCATTGCCGACAGTGACCACGCGACCGATGCCGATTCCGCGAGCCAGCAGTGGCACGATCAAGCTGTAGACCAGAGTGCCGCTCTGCAGGATGGAACTAATTCCGCCTGCCTTCATGCTATGAAAGTCCAGCGGGACCGCCATCAGCTGATTGGCCGCGTTCATCAAGCCGAAGCAGTTTGGACCGACCACCGGGATGCCGGTTCGTGCGGCCCACTCCATAAGCCAGCGTTGCTTACTTTCCCCGTCCCCGGCTTGCTCGGCAAATCCGCTGGAGATGATCTGAATCGCTCGCACACCAGCGGCTTCGCAATCCTCGAGCACTTCGGGAATGGCTTTGCTTGGAATGGCGACCATGGCCAGGCCAACGGGATGAGGGATGGCTTTCAAGCTCGGATAGCATGGCACGCCCGCGATCTGCGTGTAACGCGGGTTCACCGCAACGACTTCGCCTGAGAAACCCCATTTCTTGATATTCGTGAGGATTTCGGTCGCGAAGCCTCCCTTCTGGGAAGCTCCCACAATGGCAACGGATTCCGGCCGAAACAGCTGGCTGATCCTACCCGCCGTTCCCTGCTGAAGGCGGTCTTGTTGCAGCACACGATCAACTTGCATGTTTAACCCGTCGGTTCTTGTATTGGGTAACGCTGGCGTCTCGTTTGGACGAGGTCCTTGTCCTATCGTTGGATTGCTTGCTCGCCGAAGAGGCCCCCGAGCGAGGCGAGCCGCTGAAGATGGTGGTCGGTATCGCCGAATGACGCGTCGATCATCGTTACATGCTTAAAGTAGTGCCCGATGCTGTATTCCATCGTCATACCAATGCCACCATGGAGCTGGATAGCCTGCCGTCCGAGCGCTTTGGACGACTGGCCGATCTGCGCTTTTGCCGCCGACAGCGCCCGCTCACGCTCGGTCACATCGCTCTCTCCTGCCATCATGGTGGCGTACGTCGCCATGGAACGCGACTGCTCCAATTCAACGAACATATCGACAGCGCGGTGCTGAAGCACCTGGAAGGAGCCGATGGTCGTGCCGAACTGCTTGCGCGTCTTCAAGTAATTGACGGTGATGGCATGCATTTCAGCGAAGCAGCCGATGGCCTCGGCGCACAAGGCCGCAATCGCTTCGTCTGCAACGCGTGAGATAATCGGGAAAGCGCCTGCCGGGTCGCCGATAACGTCAGCCGCCGCCATTCGTACATTCTGAAGCGTGATCTCGGCCGCGCGCAGCCCGTCTTGCGTCGGATAGGCGCGACGCATAAGGCCGGGCGCGTTAGCGTCAACCAGGAAAAGGCCAATCCCGTCCTTTTCTCGCGCGCACCCCGCCGTTCGCGCCGACACGATGATCTTGTCCGCGGCATCGCCATGGAGGACAAGACCCTTGGTCCCGTTGAGCACCCAACCATCGCCGTCCCTCTTGGCCTGGGTTTCAACATCGAAGAGGTCATATCGCGACTGAGGTTCGGCGTACGCGAAGGCGAGTTTCATCCGACCTCCCGCAATGGCGGGGACGAGCTTCGAATTTTGCGCTTCATTCGCCCCATGCCGCAGGATGCCGCCTGCGAGTACGACGGTTGCGAAATATGGCTCAAGGATGAGCGCCTTGCCGAAAGCTTCCATGACGATCATGGTTTCGACCGCCCCGGCGCCGAGCCCGCCATGAGACTCCGCAAACGGCAGCCCGAGAAGCCCCAGCTCAGCATAACGCGCCCACATCGCTTCACTGAATCCCAGCTTCTCCGTCCGGTACTTCCGGCGGTCTTCAAAGCTATAATGCTCACGCATCAAGCGCTCGACGCCATCCTTAAGGAGCCGCTGCTCCTCGGAAAGATCAAGATCCACTAGAAAACCCTCCTGAAACGGGGCCACATCTTCGCCCCTCAAACCGGTTAGAACGCCGCGCGGTCAGCAGCTTTGTGTTTTGCTGAAGCGTCAGAGGCCGAGGACGACTTTGGCGATGATGTTCTTCTGGATCTCATCCGAGCCGCTATAGATCGGCACCTTGCGTCCGTTGAAATAAGCGGGCGCAATCGGTCCAGCCCAATCGGGACCGATCGCCGTCTCCCCGCGCTGAAGCTCATCCTCTGATTGATAGGGCAGCGCGTAAGGGCCGATCACATCCATCAAAAGCTCAGCGGTCGCCTGCTGGATCTCCGAACCCTTGATCTTGAGGATCGAGCTTGCGGGGTCCTGCGTACCCTTCTCGAGCTTCGATTGGTTGGCCACGACGCGGAGCTGCGTCATCTCGAGCGCCTTGAGCTGGACCTCGACGGCCGCAATCTTCTTGCGGAAATCGGCCCTGTCGATGAGCCGCTCGCCCCCGAAGCGGGCGCGTGAAGCAAGTTCCTTGATGCGCCGGATACGCTCCTTCGAAAGGCCAACACAAGCAATCGTGACACGACCGTTGCCAAGAACAAACTTGGCGTAATCCCAGCCGCGATTTTCCTCGCCGACGAGGTTCTCGACAGGAACCCGCACGTCGTCAAAGAAAACCTCACAAACCTCCGGATAACCGTCGAACAACTGGATCGGACGCACGGTAACGCCCGCCGACTTCAGGTCGATCAGGAGAAAGGAGATGCCCCGCTGTTTCTTGGCGTCAGGATCAGTCCGAACCAGGCAGAAGATCCAGTTGGAGTATTGCGCTAAGGAGGTCCAGATTTTCTGGCCATTGACGATGTAGTGGTCGCCGTTACGCACGGCCCGCGTTTTGAGCGACGCAAGATCGGAACCGGCTCCCGGCTCGGAGAAGCCTTCGCACCACCAATCGTCGACGTTTACAATGCGCGGCAGGAAGTACTTCTTCTGCGCTTCGTTGCCGAAAGTATAGATAACCGGCCCAACCAAGTTGATGCCGCTACCCGCCGGCTCCGGCGCCGGCGTCTGGCTCACTTCCTCGCCGAAGATGTACTGCTGGACTGGCGTCCATCCCTTGCCGCCGTACTCGACGGGCCAATGCGGTACGGCCCACCCCTTCTGCGCCAGAATGCGCGTCCAGCGCACCTTATCATCCTTGCTAGGATGCCGGCCCGCAATCAGCTTCTCTCGGATATCCGCAGGGATTGCGGAGCGGCAGAATGCTCGAACCTCGTCGCGGAAGGCAAGTTCGTCAGCGGTAAAATTCAGATCCATCGTTGCTTCCTAGTTGCGCGATACCGCGCGCCGATCGTTAATTGTTGGCAATATACCAGGCGCCGAATCCAAAAATCCCGATTCCGACGGAACGAAGCAGAAAACCTGCAATATAATCGATAATTGCGAAGTTTTTCTGCGCCATAAAGCTGGGCTGTCTCGGTCCCAGTCGTAATCAGGCTAAACTTAGCTGAGAGCCCAATCTAAACTAGGATGTTGGCTATGACCGGACGCGCGAATTTTCTGAAGCGGCGAAAAGCGTTCTCTCGGCCGCGCTCCTGGCGATGCAAACCTTACCGGTTGAGCATCGCTCCTCGTGGAACAGAGCATAGCTCGCAGGCTTGCGCGAGAGGTCTCGAACATCCCCTGGCACCTCGCGCGGCGGCGCCAGCAAGGATCGCTCCTGGGTGCGTCACCGCGAGAGCAGCAGATGATCCATCATCGCTGCCTCCCAAAGATTGCCTGCTCAGAAGTAAGATCGATCCTTCAACGTCCCTGAAACACGGGTTTTCGCTTCTCCGCAAAGGCCCGCACGCCATCTTTGTGATCGAGCGTCAATTCCGTTTTTATCAGGTTCTCGGCCTCATGGTCCATCGACCCGAAAAGGTCGGACGCCGCCGCGTGATCCAGATTGTCCTTGATACAGCTAAACGCGAATGTAGGCCCCTGGGCGAGTGAAGCCGCAAGCTCAAACGCGGATTGGGGTAACTCCGCGTCCGCCACCACGCGGTTGAGGAGGCCCAGCGCTTCTGCCCGCCGCGAGTCGATGCGCTCGGACAGCAACATCAGTTCGCGCGCGCGGGAGACCCCAACGAGCTTCGTCAGCAGCCAGGCTATACCGCAATCGCCCGACAATGCGACCTTCGCATATGAGGTGGTCAAGATGGCCGACTGCGAAGCAATGCGGATGTCGCAGGCGAGTGCAATCGCAAGGCCCGCACCCGCAGCAGCGCCCGGAAGCGCCGCAACGGTTGGCTTTCTCACGGCGAACAGGTCACCGATTAGCTTTCGCTGGTCAGCCCGCAATTCGGCCACCCGCTGCTGGAATGTTGCTTCAACTGTAGCCGAACTCTGCCCCATGCCTTTGACATCGCCTCCGGCACAGAAAGCGGTCCCTGTGGCGGTAATCAGGATCGCACCAACGTGTGGATCGTCAGCAAATCGCTTGATCAGCTTGCTCCAGGCGACTTTCATTCCTTGGGAGATCGCATTCCGCGCCTGCGGCCGGTTGAGCGTAATCACACCCACGCGATCACGGATCTCCGCCAGTAGATCATCTGTTCCGGTATTGATTTGTAACGATTGCGACATGCGCGATAGCTCCGCTGTACTTCGCCAAGGCTGGGCACCAACATACGAATGACCGCAAGCCCAGCGATGGCATGGTGGATTGGGAGCTCAGCATAGCCCTACTGAGCTCTCAGAGCCTCATCGTATAGACTTATCGAACCGATGCAGGCCACGGCTTCGGCCTAACCGGCTGACTTCGCAGACGCCAGTCAACCGGGTACGGGACGAAAAACATGATCCCTCTTTCGCCTTCGTACTTCAGCGGAGTGCCTTTCGGCAGCCAGACCACGTCCCCCAACCGCGCGTCGAATGCCTGACTATAGTTCTCACCTGTGCGAATCCGCATCACTCCACCAAGCGCGACCGAGATCTGGTCATATTCCGTTGTCCAGTCGACCGAGCTACCGTTGAACGTCGCGATCGTCGCACCAAGTGATTTACTGATCTCTGGAGTAACGAGGCTGCAGGTAGATGCATATCCGCCCGAATAGATTTGCATCTGTGAATAGATCATGTCCGTGCTTCGGAAATGATAGACGTCGTTCAGGGGCTTATCGTCCTCGGTCGCCTCGCTGCGAGTCCGCCAATCAACAGGGTGACGAGCATAAAATACCTTGGCCTTGTCCCCTTGGTACTTCAGGCGGGTTCCTTTAGTAAGCCAAATTACATCGCCGAACTTCGCTTCAATGACACGGCCATAGTTTTCGCCGGTGAGAAGCCGAAATAATCCACCAAGCACGACGATGGTCTCATCATAATTCACCTTGCGTTCGATCGAGCAGCCGTCGTACGTGGCGATGCCGGCATCGATTGTCTTGCTGATTTCTGGACCGACCAATTGGCAAATACTCGCGGAGCCACCGGTGTCGATATGCATCTGCGCAAATACCACGTCCTCGCTCTTCACATAGAGCGCTTTAGTCATCATCGTTCTCCCTTCTTGATCCAGGAGCCTGCCCAAGAGGCATACACCCGGTTCTTTTCACGCAATCGTTTGAGCAAGTGCCCCAATCTTCGTCACCGCCCCATAAGTGCCGTCACCGCACCATAAGTGCCGTCGGTGAAATCGGGACGAGAGACAACGTGAGGAGGGTCGGTCCCTCGCCATTTTGTCATACGCCGTCTGAATGATCACCGCTTCCATTGCGGGGCACCACGGGTGCCCCTTACGCAGAAAGATCCGCAGCGACTATATTGCATCGATAGGGGCCCTGATCTTGCGAAAACTCCGCCCGTTGAGGCAGAATCCTGCAAAATGATCGACGCATTGTACCAAATCAGACCCAAATGGGCTCCATCACGCTTCAGCTTTCGTTTTGGGCAAGGTTCTGGGTAGCGACGCTCTAGGAGTGAGCTGCTCCTCGCGCCAATTCTCCTCCCCTTGCCCCAGACGAAAGGTCGGGGTCGGAGCCGCTCGTGCATTCATTCACCGGATCGCCGGGCGTAAACGCCGAAAAACTGCGAACTGCTTCAGGTAAATCTGGCGCTGATCTGCCCGAGACCAGTTGCGTTCGGCTCAGTAACTCTGAGTCCGACAAGTATAGATGATCGACTATCGCTATGTCTTGAATCATGATCGGAATGCTCATGGACGACGCCATTCTCAATGCAGCGAATAAGCATTTCGCGTCGAATTACTTCGAAGCTCGTCATAAGTTTCGGGACTACGTCCGCAAAGCCGCCGTCGGTGAGGCACGGGTTTATCCATCCCCCGCTTATGGGCCCGGTGGAGAAGAGCTCTCGACGGATGTTGCCTGGTTTGGTGATCGAGGCGCCTCGAAAGTGGGGGTTCTCATATCGGCTACGCACGGCGCCGAAGGATATTGTGGATCCGCAGCGCAGCTCGACTGGTTGGCCGAGCGTGGTTACGAACAGCTGAAGTCTGATGAAGCCACGTTGCTAATTCATGCCATCAACCCATACGGGTTCGCATGGGACCGGCGTGTTACGCAAGAAGGTTGCGATCTCAATAGGAACTTCATCGATTTCACGGCTCCCCTTCCTAGAAACGAGGGATACGACGCAATCGCGGATAGTCTGGTACCAAGTGCCTTGGATGGGCCTGTTTTTGCGGCGGCCGAAGCAGCGATTGAAAGGTACCGGGCAGCCTATGGTGAAATCGCCTACCGAAAGGCACGGACCAGCGGTCAGTATCGCCATCCGACAGGAATGTTCTTTGGCGGCTTCGGCCTCAGCGTAGCTCGCCAAACACTCGAACGGATCGTGTCGGACTACAGTATCGCGTCGCGTCAGCTAGTCTTGATCGTAGACTATCACACAGGCCTCGGACCATATGGCTATGGTGAGCTGCAATGCGAGCAGGCATCAGGCATGACTGGATATCAGCGGGCGCGCGACATATTCGGCCATTCAGTCACTTCACCAGATCTCGGCACCTCATCGGCCTTGGTACTGAATGGCACGCAAGACGACTATTGGCAGCGGCTTCTGGGTGATCGCCACGTCTACGTTTGTCTAGAGTTTGGAACCTATCCTCCTGAGGCGGCCAGAGCAGTGTTGCGCGCTGACCATTGGCTTTATGCCTACGGGCAGGCTCAGATTCAAACCGACTTTGGGCGTGACATTCGCCAACGCGTGAAGCAGCACTACTATCCGGCTGGAGCCGATTGGAAGGAGATGGTGCTATGTCGCACTCGCCAGGTTCATCGGCAGATGATTCAAGGCCTGCGAAGGTGAACGCGGGCTCGCGCGCTCAACGAACATGACGGCACCAGGTGTATCGAACGCTCAAACCGCCCTCATGGGCGTCTTCCTCCCTGGGATGGCCCGTTCCACAAGGAGCGGGCCGCCTTTTTGGAGAGCCGCCATCCGGGCGCGGAGGGTAACTTAAACACTCACCGCACCAAGATGGCTATTCAGCGTGGCTGGTTCCGCCCAAATACACCAACGTCGAGAGGATCACATGGTCAATCGAATGCAATTCTATATAGATGGGGCTTGGATCAATCCCGCCGCGCCGAAGTCAATGCGTACGATCAATCCAGCAACCGCAGAGGAGATGTATGAGGTAGCGCTTGGCTCAAAGGCAGACGTCGATAGGGCGGTCATCGCGGCTAGGCGCGCGTTCGAGTACTTTTCCCAGACCACGCGCGAGCTGCGCTTAAGCCTGCTCGCAAACATCATCGATATCTATAAAGGCCGCGCGAAAGAAATCGGCGACGCCATCTCCGACGAGATCGGCGCTCCGTTAGAGATGGCCGAGCAGATGCAGGCTAATTCCGCCATCGGCCATCTCGCGACCACGCTCGACGTGCTCAAGAACTACTCTTTCGAAGAGCGAATTGGCAGTGCGGCTGTGCTTCGCGAGCCTATCGGCGTAGTGGGAATGATCACGCCTTGGAATTGGCCTATGAGCCAAATAGCTTGCAAGGTAGCACCAGCGCTCGCTACCGGTTGCACTATGATTCTTAAGCCGTCCGAATTCGCCCCCACTTGTGCTCTAATATTCGCGGAGATCCTGCATGAAGCTGGCGTACCGAAGGGGGTATTCAATCTGATCAACGATTAGGCCCTGAAGTGGGTGCTGCTATGAGCGAGCATCGAGACATCGATATGATCTCGTTCACCGGATCGACGCGAGCGGGAATTGATGTTGCGAGCCGAGCGGCCCATACTGTCAAGCGTGTAAGCCAAGAGCTGGGAGGCAAGTCTCCGTACATTATTCTTGATGATGCCGATTTCGACAAGGCAGTCCGCGGATGCGTCGAGACGATTTTTCTTAACTCCGGCCAATCTTGCGACGCGCCATCGCGGCTAATTGCGCCGGAGTCCAGAATGGCGGAAGTCGCAGAGATCGCGAAGACCGTGGCGGACAGGTACAAGGTCGGCCATCCCCGCGCCGCCGGTACACATATGGGTCCCGTGGTAAACCACGGCCAGTGGGACAAAATACAAGGACTAATCCAAAAAGGCATCGACGAGGGAGCCACGATGATCACTGGCGGCCTTGGCCTGCCAGAAGGCATCGAAAAAGGGTTTTACATTCGACCTACAATTTTTGCGAACGTCACTAGCGAGATGACCATTGCGCGTGAGGAGATCTTCGGGCCTGTACTTGCGATCATTGGCGCCAAGGATGAGCACGACGCAATTCGAATTGCCAACGATACCCCCTATGGTCTCGCTGGTTACGTATTCTCCAGCTCAACCGAGCGCGCGCGCAGCGTGGGTCGCTTGATTCGCGCGGGCAACATATACCTGCAGGGTGCATCACTTGACCGCGCGGCCCCGTTTGGCGGGTACAAACAATCGGGTAACGGTCGCGAATGGGGTCGCTTCGGCCTGGAAGACTATTTGGAAGTCAAATCGATTGCCGGCACTATTAGTGCTGAACCGCCAAGCCCAAAGCGCTGAACAAGGTTCGGTGCCGCCGGAGGTTGAGATTGCAAGCTTTCGAGATTCGAATCCTCGAAGTCTTGCGCCTACACGGCAACCTAGCCTGCAGCGTACACCGGTTCCTCCGCTCCTCGCCGACCCGACTGCAACGAGACTCAGGTGGAGTGGAAATTGTCGCCTCGGCTCGAACACGCGAACGGCTAGAAAACAACGCAAGCCACCCCAGCATAAACCAAAAGGCCTGGGCGATCATTCGCAGCCCACTCGCTTGAGGCAATGAGCAGCCCGATCGGCAAGACACTTGTGCAGGGATGGCGCGCCGCAACATCGCAGGCCACAATCTCCGTGTCGTTCTCTACATGGCAGAATCTATTGCCAGGAGTAGATCTGAAAGCTTTGTCGCGGCTACTCTGTCGCGCGGCGATCAGGATGGATCGTCGGGACTTCAACAAAACTGTTGCGCGCGATATTCTAGGCCGCAATCGTCTCACCGTCGCGACACTGACCCGCCATCCAGATTGCCGCGGCCTTCCCATCCAGATCGACGCGCTACAGCTACTCGCTGTTCGCGATCAATCAAATTGGCCTCTCACCCTCGACGAAATTCTTCAATCAATAGCACATGGGCCTAAGCGCCAGCCGATGTTGGCGTAGGGCGAAGGACCTGACCGCTTAGGTGATCAGTACTTCGACCAAATAAGGTCCGGGCGTCGCAAGTCCGCGCGCCACCTCGATATTGAAGTCATCCATCGTGGTCACCCGGGCCGCCGCCACACCCATACTTTTTGCCAATCCGGTAAAATCGATGTCAGGCCGGCTGAGATCGAGCATATCCAAAGCCTTGCGCCCGACATTTTGCGCCCCCACCTTGGCCAGTTCATCTCTGAGGCAAGCGTATGATCTGTTATTAAACAGCACCGTCGTAATGTTGAGGCCCTCACGCACCTGAGTCCACAGTGATTGAATGGCGTACATCGCGCTGCCATCCGCCTGTAGGTTGAGCACAGGTCTATTCGGGCAGGCAATCGCAGCACCCGTGGCCATGGGCATGCCAAGTCCAATCGATCCGCCCATGTTCTGGAGCCAAGTATGTGGCTGCGAATTCCAGGTTGCAGCGAAAAAGCCACCGCCAGTCGAGATCGATTCATCGACCACGATCGCGTTTTCGGGAATCAACGCGCCGAGTGACTGCGAGAGGCTGGCGCCGGTAATTGCCCCAATGGCTAACGACGGCGGCACCAGCTTCGCGGCCTGACTCGGAACTGATTGAGCATCCAATTCGTCCGCAAGTCTCTCGAGCGCATCCAATGCGTCTTCTTCAGCACGCGCAAGCGTCAAAAAGTCGGTGTCCTCAGAAGCCATCAAGCTTGGCTTGTCGGGGTAGGCAAAGAAGGCCACCGGGATGCGGCTACCCACCAGGACAAGATGCTTAAGTCCCGCAAGTGTCGCACGTGCCTGGTCGACTGGGTACGGAAGGCGATCGACCGGAACGCGGCCAGCGCCACGCTCAATACGGCCAACAAATGTTTGCGCCATGATTTTCGCGCCTGTCTTGGCACATATGCGCCCTGCCAGATCAAGGCCGCGCTGCCGGAGCGCAAGTCCCCCCAGCAGAATCATCGCAGGCTCGCCGGAACGGAGTGCCTTGGCAACATCCTTGATGCGATCCTGCGAAACCCGTACTCTTTTGGGTGCTTCGGCCACAGCAGCGGGGCCACTGCCTTCATTCCAGGCGGTATCGGCCGGAAGAATGAGGGTTGCGACCTGACCGGGTGGGGTGCGCGCCGCCGCGATGGCCGCGGCGCCATCAGCCGCAACACGCGTTGCATTAGGGGAGGTGCGGACCCAGCGAGAAAACGGCTTCGCTGCACCTTCAATATCTGACGTGAGCGGCGCATCATAGTTGAGATGGTAGGTTGCGTGATCTCCCACGATATTGACGATTGGGCTGGACGCCTTGGTGGCGTTATGCAGATTGGCGAGGCCATTCGCCAAGCCTGGGCCAAGATGTAAAAGAGTGGCGGCCGGCTTTTCGGCCATACGCGCATAACCGTCCGCAGCACCAGTAGCGATTCCCTCGAAGAGCACGAGCACGCAGCGCATACCATCGACGCGGTCGAGGGCCGCTACAAAGTGCATCTCGGAGGTGCCTGGATTTGCAAAGCAGGTGTCCACGCCTCCGGCAACGAGCGTACGAACCAGACTTTCAGCGCCGTTCATTGGATAGGTTCCTCGTGTTACTTACATCGCAGGGCCGCGAAGCACATCGTTAGATCGCGGCAGAGCGATAAAAAAGAGGCGGCTGCGAAAGCCCCGCGCTTACGCGTCTGGATTGCGAGGCGGGCGCCAGATTACAAACCAGGACCAAAGTTCGATGCGGCTAATCGGGCGAGTTAATCTGTCAGGATTGTTGCGTCGTTCGCAACCCAAGAGGCTACGCAGGGATCGCCCACCTCCATGGAATGGTCCGATACGTTCAGCACCTTCGATAGCAGTTGCAATCCCGTTTCGCTCCGGAATTCCAGGACCGTCGCATCGCCAACGAACGTCATGCCGCTGATGCGTCCCTGAATTCCGCCGGATGAACCAGCGCTCGCTTCCAGACGCAAATGTTCCGGGCGCACGCACAGAGTCGCATCCCTATCCGCATCCTGCCACGGCGGAGAGGGGAGGCTTTCGCCCGCAGGACCGTGCACGATGCCGGACTTGAGCTTAACCGGGATGAGATTGACCTCACCAACGAAACCCGCCACGAACAAATCGGCCGGCCTGCGATAAATGTCCTTCGGCGCCGAGACTTGGCGGATCCGGCCCTCGTGCATCACCGCGACACGGTCGGACATAGCAAGCGCCTCATCCTGGTCGTGCGTGACGTAGATCATCGTCTTGCCGACCTCCTTGTGTAACGTCTTGATCTCGTTCCTGAGATGCTCGCGCAGCTTCTTGTCCAGCGCGCCCAAGGGTTCGTCGAGCAGAAGAACGGGCGGATCGAAAACCAGTGCCCGCGCTATCGCCACTCGCTGCTGCTGACCGCCGGACATTTGGTCGGGGTAGCGGGAGGCCAAGGCACCGAGATGCACCTGATCGAGGATGCGATGCACCCTCGTTTCGATCTCCGCCTTTGCCATACGCCGCATCCGAAGCGGATACGCAACGTTCTCCGCGACTGTCATGTGCGGAAAGAGTGCATAGTTCTGGAATATCACGCCAAGTTCTCGACGATGAGGCGGCAGACGCGTGATATCCTTGTCGCCCAACAGAACCCGACCGCTGTCCGGCATCTCGAAGCCGGCGATCATCATCAGGGTCGTTGTCTTTCCTGATCCGCTGGGCCCCAACAAGGAGATGAACTCTCCGGGCGATACGGAAAGACTGACATCGTCAACGGCCATCGCACTGCCGTAACGCTTCTGCAAGTTATGCAGCGTAATGCCTGCGGTTTTCGCGTCAGTTCCGTTCACGGTCGCTTTCATCAACATTTCAGCTCCCTAGGGAATTCGTCGTTGGTTCTCGTTTGACCTTCCGACCCAGTCAGGACCGTCAGGTCTTTTTTTGCCGTCTCAGCAGGGTACCGACGACGATCACGATCGTGGCAAGCAGCATCTGCAGCGTGGCTACGGCAGCAATGGTGGGACTGATGTCCTGCCGGATTCCTTCCCACATGCGCATCGGCAAGGTCGTGATCTTTCCGATGCCAAGGAACAGCACGTAGACAACGTCGTCGAACGAGGCCAGGAACGCAAAGAAACTAGCAACGATGAGCGCCGGCAGGACCAGCGGCGCGACGATTGTGCGCATGGTGGCCCAAGGCCCGGCACCAAGGCTGCGGGCCGCACGTTCGTAGCTCGGGTTAAGGTCGCGCAGATTGGCAACCACAATCACCACCACGTAGGGGATCGCGTGGACCGCGTGACCAAGTGCCAGGCCGAACTCGGTGCCCTGCAGACCCCACCGCGCCAGCAAGAAATAGGTCGCGACCGCCACGATAACGGTCGGCATAATAATCGGTGACAGCAAAATCGCGATCATAGTTCCACGACCTGGCATGGCGCCGCGCGACAGACCGAAGGCAAGCATGGCGCCTAGCGCAGTTGCCATGGCAACCGCCATCAAGGCAATGCGGATGCTGGTGAAGGTCGCGCGCAACCACAGCGTGTCGGAAAAAAAGGCTTCGTAGTTGCGCAGCGAGTAACCTGGCAACGGAAAGACAAAGTAGGACGAGGCGCTGAACGACAAATACGCAACGATCAGTACCGGCAGCAGGAGAAGTACAGCCAGAAAGCTTGCCAGGATCGGGACACCTTGACCTCGCATCGAAGGAAGCCAGCGATCAAGAGCGTTTGCCGCGGAGCCGATCCGCATTAACATTTTGGCGCCCATCTGGCGGCGAGTAACGCTTGAACCAAGCTTGCCGTCTGAGAACCCCAGCAGCTGCTCAATGGGGAAGAAGCGCGAGCCAATCCACAACAGGCTCAGAACGGCGAGCAGGAGGACCACGGAAAGCGCAGCGCCGAAGTTCCAATTGAGTTGCTCCAGGATCTGGGAGCTGATCGCCATTGTGATCATGATGTCTGACAGCCCCCCCATCAACGCAGGTGTGATGTAGAAACCGAGACAATAGATGAAGACGAGCAGAATCCCGGCAATCAGGCCCGGCAAACTGAGCGGCAGAAAGATCGTGAGGAAGGCGGCGAGCGGGCTCGCTCCATTCGCCCTCGCAGCGCGCATAAGTTTCGGGTCAATGCTAGACATGACCGTGTACATCGGCAGGATCATCATCGGCATGACAATGTGGGTCATGCCGAGGATCACACCAAATCGGTTGTAGAGCAGCGGGATTGGTTGGGACACCCAGCCGAGCTCCAGTAGGAACTGGTTAACGACGCCATTGCGCCCAAGAAGAACAATCCAGGCGAAGGTCCGTGCCAAAGCGCTGGTGAAATAGGGCAGCACGACCCCGATGAGCAAAAAGGTGCGCAATACCATTCCGCCCGTCGTGAGCGCGTAGGCGATGGGATAGCTAAGCACGAAGGCGAGCGCAGTCACCGTCAGGCTGATCTCCAGCGTGTTGCGCATTACGGTCAGATAGACAGGGGTGTCGCCGATGCGTAAAAAATTCGCGAGAGTCCAATTTGGCATCCCGAACGCAAGCAACAGAAGCCCCGTGAGCGGCACGACAAAGAGCACCAGGAGGAAGACGCTTCCAGGCAGCAATAGCCAGGCCCATGGCGTGGGCCAAGGTCGCGAGGATTGCGCTCGACCTTTGATTGCCATTGAACTCATTGTGCCCGCCATGCCAGCCAGCGCTCCTGGAGATGATCTACATTGGTCTTGCCGTCGGGGCGCTTGGCGGCGAGCCAAGCATCATCCTGAGCCACTAGCTGGGATGCATTGTCCTCAGTAATGCTGAGAAGCGGAACGAGATCTGCCGGCAAATGCTGGAGCTGATTCACATTGGGCCCCGTAAGGTTTGTGCCCATCGTGAATGCCGCGGCATTCTGAGCCCGGTTCAGGAATGCAACCAGCTTTTGTGCGTTTCCGCTGTTAGGACCACCTTTGAGCACGGTCCAATAGACGTAGACCAGATTTCCACCGCTCCACACCATGCGAATAGGGGCCCCCTGGCGAATGGCCGACACCGCACGACCATCGTAGCAG
This sequence comes from Bradyrhizobium sp. JR4.1, assembly GCF_040548605.1. Taxonomy (NCBI): domain Bacteria; kingdom Pseudomonadati; phylum Pseudomonadota; class Alphaproteobacteria; order Hyphomicrobiales; family Nitrobacteraceae; genus Bradyrhizobium; species Bradyrhizobium sp. JR4.1. The sequence continues at coordinate 35,893 of NZ_JBEPRY010000035.1, read as the reverse complement.
CTCGTCATCACGAACTCCCGATTGATCAACGCTTGAACAGGCTCGCCTCCCGCCGTCCACCATTTCGCGACACTCGGCTTGATTTCCGAGAGCTTCTTAAGAGCCCTCTCGACCTTGTCATCGGTCAGTGGCCAGCGATCCGAATTTGGCACACCGTCAGCTGCGAGTGCCAAGACCATATGCCTAGCGACACTGCTGAGGCCGCGCGGCCCGGGGAAAGCCTTGACGTTCCAAAAATCGGCCCAGTTTTGCGGCCCTCCCTTCGGGAAGGAACGTTCATCATAAGCGAGCAACGTCGTCGAACGGAATGCAACCACCGCGTCACTGAGGCGAGCACTTTGCGGTGCCCCCTTGAGTGCTTCATCATCCCACAAACCGTAGTCAATGGACTGAAATAAACCAGCATCATGCATCGTCGGGTAGTTCTGCCCGTCAATCAAGGCGACATCCCAATCGACGCGCCCGGCGCGGGTCATCGCCCTCACTTGAGGTTCGGCAATGTCAGCGGTCACGTCGACCACAGCAATGCCCGTCGCTTTTGTGAAGGGCTCATAAACGTACTTTCTCACCGCCTGCGTGTACGATCCGCCGTAGCTGAAGACGACAACTTCCCCGCTGCCAGCAAGCCTTTCCTGCGCCCAGGCTGCAGTAGCCCTTGCAAGGAACGGCACGCTCAGCAAAGCCGCAGCCGACTCGACAAATGAGCGCCGGGTCAGCCCACGATGTAAACCGCCAACACGATCCTTCATTATCAAGGCACTCCTTCCCTAAGTGACACAGCCCTACATCGTTTGCCGAAACCATTTACACCGTCCAAGGCCATGTTGACGCGCAAAAACGGCACGGAAGGGTCGAAGCGCGAGGAAAAACCGCAACAAGCAACTTACCTGTCTACGATTTCACCATCCAATGGGATACTATCGTAGCACTGCAACCAAGCACCCTACATGCACTCCACGCCCGTCTCCTAACCAAGATGTTCGCGATGCTGCTGGTAGGCGGCGACCGCGTTTATCAGGCGAGGCCGGCACAGCCGCAAACCGCGGTCACGCGATGATCGCCCCCAAACCCGGCAAGTACGACCATCATGACGCCGAAGCTGCCCGGGAGCGGTTCGGCAGCCCGTCCTTCGCAACGTCAGCCCCTCTCCTTCCGGCTGTAACAAATCTGACGAAGATCAGCGAATTGGAGAGACAGCCGATTTCAGATCGGAATACAGGAATTGGTTTAAATTGCCGATTCTTTCGTAAGCTCGTCCATCACTTGCTTCGTCGCCCGATAGGCGAGTTCAACGATCTCGTCTATCTCATGTTCGGAAACGACGAGAGGTGGAGCGAAACCTAGAATGTCTCCATGCGGCATTGCTCGCGCGATAAGTCCCCTATCGCGCGCCGCCTTGGAGATCCGGGCGCCCACCTTGAGCTGCGGATCAAAGCGTCGTTTCGTCTGGCGATCAGCGACGAACTCTACGGCACCGAGTAGGCCTACGCCTCTTACTTCCCCGACAATCTCCAGCTGTGCAAAGCGCTCCTTGAGCCGCTTCAAGAAATGCGCGCCCACGGTTCTCGCCCGTTCGCTGAGTTGCTCCTTCTCCACAATATCGAGGACCGCGTTAGCAGCTGCGGCCGCGATCGGGTGGCCGGAATAAGTATAGCCGTGGGAGAATGCGCCGACACGATCCGCCGCTTCTTCCATGACTGCATAGACCCTCTCGCCAACGATTGCCGCCGAGAGTGGCATGTAACCGGACGTCAGCCCCTTGGCCACTGTTACAAGGTCGGGCTCTATTCCATAAAGAGTGCTGCCGAACTCAGCGCCGGTGCGACCGAATCCACAAATCACTTCATCTGCGATCAAAAGAACGTCGTAGCGTCGCAGCACCGCTTGAATTTCACGCCAATAACCGTCGGGCGGCGGCGTAATCCCTCCTGTACCCAGCACCGGCTCAGCAATAAAGGCGCCGATCGTTTCCGGTCCCTCACGCACGATCATCTGTTCTAGCTCAGCCGCACGTCGACGAGAGAAAGCCTCTTCCGTCTCACCTAGCTCGGCACCCCAGTAGTGGTGGGGCGCGCCTGTGTGCAAGATACCCGGAAACGGCAGGTCCATATGATCATGATAGAACGACATACCGGTCATCGAGCCGGAAACGACTGAGCAGCCATGGTAACCGCGCTCGCGCGAGATAATCTTCTTCTTTTTAGGCTGACCGCGCAAGTTGTTGTAATACCAGACAAGCTTAGCCTGGGTCTCGTTGGCGTCTGATCCGGATAGCCCGTAGAAGACTTTGCTTGGTTTACCAGGCGCCATTCGCACGAGGCGATCCGACAGAATGGCCAGCTCGTCGGTCGTGTGGGCAGCATATGTATGGTAGTAGGCCAATTTGTAGGCCTGCCGCGCAATCGCCTCGGCCACCTCGGTCCGGCCGTACCCAATATTGACGCAGTAAAGACCAGCAAAGCCATCGATGTAGCTATGTCCCTTGGCGTCTTCGATGCGAATACCCTTCCCGCCGGTGACGATTGTCGGATCACCAATTTTGCCGGTGGCAAACTCCTTAAGCTGGGTGAAGGGGTGCAGAACAGTCGCGCGATCTTTTTCGGCGATCGTCTTGATATCGTTCATACCATTTCTCCTAATCCACCAAGTCGCCGAAGCAGACGTATTTCAGTTCCATGTATTCCTGAATGCCATGTCGGGAACCTTCGCGACCGAGGCCGGATTGCTTCCAACCTCCAAACGGAATTGGCGGCCCAGTGAATGAGGCCGTATTGATGCCAACCATTCCGCACTCGATGTTCTCAGAAAGTCGCAGCGCTCGACGCAAGCTGTCGGTGTAGACGTACGCGGCCAAGCCCATTTCACTGGAGTTGGCTCGGGCCAGAACCTCCGCCTCGGAGTCGAACGGAAGTACTGCGGCCACCGGGCCGAATGTCTCCTCGCTCGAAATGAGCATGTCGTCAGTGACATCGCTCAGCAATGCTGGACAGACGAAGTTCTGCCCGAAGACGTGGTCTTGCTTCCCGGAAACAACCCGCGCCCCTTTTGCGACAGCGTCATTGATCTGAGCCCTGCACTTTTCGGCCACGGACGATTTCGTCATCGGACCGATATCAGTCGCAGCCTCAAGGCCATGACCAACTCTGAGCCGCGCGATTGCCGCAGAAAATTTCTCGACAAAGGCATTATAAATGCCCCTCTGTACGTAGATTCGATTAGCCGCCAAGCAGTCCTGCCCCGACGTGGCAAACTTTGCGGCCATCGCACCTTTGACGGCCTTATCGAGATTGACATCATCAAAGATAATAAAGGGGGCATGCCCTCCGAGCTCGAGAGAGACCTTCTTTACCGTCTGCGCCGCTCCCTCCAGTAGCAAACGACCAACTTCTGTAGACCCCGTGAACGAAAGGGCTCGCACCCTTGCATCCCGCAACAGCGGCTTTGAGAGCTCGATTGGATTGCCGACGAGCACTTGAAACACACCGCCTGGAACTCCAGCCTCTTCAGCCAACCTCGCCAGGGCAAGTGCCGAGAGCGGCGTCTCGGGCGCAGGCTTCACGATGACCGGGCAGCCAGCCGCCATGGCGGCCCCGGCCTTTCGCGTAATCATGGCGACAGGAAAATTCCAAGGAGTGATTGCCGCCACAACGCCAACGGGCTGCATTCTTACCTGAAGCACACTTCCAGGCTTGTGGCTTGGGATCGTCTCACCATAGGCGCGCTCTCCCTCTGCGGCAAACCACTGGAGAAATCCCGCACCATATCCAATTTCGGACCTTGCTTCCGCGAGCGGCTTGCCCTGCTCGCAAGTTAGGAGGACGGCAAGCTCCTCCGCATGGGCGAGCATTAACGAGGCCCAAGTCCTGAGAATTGCGCCCCGCCTCTCTGGCAGTAGCTCTCGCCATTGAGCAAAAGATCGTTGCGCTGCGTCGATCGCAAGATTCATATCTGCGGCGTCGCAACGAGCAACTTCGGCGATCACTTCGCCAGTTGCCGGATCGACGACAACGTCTCTTTGATCGCTCCCAATCCAGCGCCCATCGATCAGAGCCGCCCCCGCGACAAAATCTCGACGGCGCAGATTTTCGAGATGCCCTTTAGCTAGCCCGACTAGAGGCGGACTTTTGGGCCGGGCAGCTTGGAAAACCATTTCGAAGTCCTTGGCGGTCATCTTGTTGAAATTCTGCTCGCAATCAGGATACTAATGTCAGAGACAGATTTGCATCGCTTTTAACCGTCGCCTGGACGGTTTCCTGCGGGACCTCGCCACTTTGCAGCGGAATTCACCTGGAGCCCGACTCATGCAATACGACCGAACAGACGCCCGCATCCTGGAGATTGTGCAGAAAAACAATCGCCTGACATCTGAGATCATCGGCGAACTTGCCGGGCTTTCTGCGACTGCATGCCAACGACGTTTGAAGAGGCTCCGTTGTGACGGCATCATCGAGGCCGACGTCTCGATTGTTTCGGCAAAGGCAGTGGGAAGGCCTATTCAGATGCTCGTGCTCGTAAGTCTCGAGCGTGAGCGCGCAGACATCATCGACAGGTTCAAGAAGGCGATTAAGTCGTCGGCTGAGGTCGTCAACGGATTCTACGTCACTGGGGACGCTGACTTCGTCCTTTATCTTACGGCGCGGACCATGGAAGACTACGAGCAATTCACCCGACGTTTCTTCTACGAGAATCCTGACATCAAAGGCTTCAAGACAATGGTCGTCATGGATCGCGTAAAGGCAGGTTTTGCGATCCCGGTAGAGGCCCCTCACGAGGATTGAAGTTGCTGTCTTTGCACCATTGTTCTAAGGCTTCGCGCTTTTTTTCATCGCTCATCCGGGCATAACGCGAGAAACGAGCACAAGCGCTGTTGTAATATCTGGTGAGGGCGTCGTTGCTCCAACAACCGGGATTGCAGCCAAGTGAACCGATGCCGCTGACGTTTGAGAGCAAACGCGAGGCCGTTATGGCCGTGAGGGCCGGATCGAATATGACTGCATTGCGGGAGCAATGCTAAAGGTGTCAGAGAACTCGGAAAAGATTTCCAATCAGAGCGCGACAAATTATTCCTAGATCTGGATATTATGCATACGAGTTGCGACAGAAGCAGCAAACTCAAAAACGAAATGGGCACGCAACGCGAGTTTCGGATGCTTGAGGGCGGGCGAGAAGCGCTCGTCCAATCTGACTTCAGCGTTCCGCGACAAATACTGACATCGGTCAGGTCGCCGCGCACGGTCTGTGAATCCAAATGACGCCTCCTTCCGATCTCGAGACTTCCAGCGCCGATGGAATTACCGCGCCGCTGCGTTATTCCACTTTCCGGCGGATTTGGCTGGCGAGCCTGCTGTCGAACCTCGGCATACTTATCCAAGGCGTCGGCGCGGCTTGGGCCATGACAGAAATGACGTCGTCAGCCGATAAAGTCGCGCTGGTGCAGACAGCCTTGTTGCTTCCTGTCATGTTGATCGCTATGCCGGCCGGCGCCATTGCCGACATGTATGATCGTCGAATTGTGACGCTGGTTGGGCTCTCGATCGCGCTCAGCGGCGCGACAGCGCTGACTGCTCTCGATTGGTCGGGCCTTACCACACCGAATCTGCTGCTGGTGCTTTGCTTTGTGGTCGGCGGCGGCATGGCATTGATGGGACCAGCCTGGAGTTCCTCGGTCAGCGAGCAGGTTCCGGCGAAGATGCTGCCAGCGGCGATTGCCTTGAATGGCATTAGCTACAATATCGCGCGCAGCTTCGGACCCGCGGTCGGAGGCATTGTTGTTGCGACCGCAGGCGCGGGTGCGGCCTTTGCAATCAACGCATTCCTCTATCTACCGCTGACAGTGGCGCTGTTTCTCTGGAAACGTGTCGCGGAGCCGTCGCGGCTGCCGCGCGAAAATCTGAGCCGCGCCATTGTCTCCGGCGTGCGCTACATCGGCAATTCGCCTTCGATCAAGATTGTGGTAGCTCGCACCATGATAACCGGCCTGGTTGGAAGCGGGCTCCAAGCGCTAATGCCGATCGTCGCTCGCGACCTGTTGCACGGGGGCGCTCAGACTTACGGCGTCATGCTAGGTGCCTTCGGGTTGGGCGCAGTAGTCGGGGCTCTCAACATCAGCGAGATGCGCAGGCGTATGAGCGGCGAGGCTGCAGTTCGTGCCTGCACACTGTCGATGAGCGGCGCGATCGCGGCGGTCGCGCTCAGTCACAATGCGATCTTGACAGCCGCCGCTCTGGTTTTGGCGGGCGCCGTATGGACGATAGTGTGGACGCTGTTCAACATTGGCGTGCAGCTCTCCGCCCCGCGCTGGGTTGCGGGCCGCTCGCTTGCGGCTTGGCAAGCTTCGTTCTCCGGGGGCCTTGCAATTGGCAGTTGGGGCTGGGGCCGTCTCACCGATGCTGTCGGTGTCGATATCACACTGCTCATCTCGGCCGCACTGATGATGCTTTTACCGCTTCTTGGGCGCTGGCTGTGCATGCCGCCTATCACCGAGCGCGGAGAGGACGCCGAGATGCTTGCCGATCCCAAGGTGCGACTTCCGTTAACCTACCGCAGTGGCCCACTCGTGGTTGAGCTCGAATATCGCGTGGCCTTGGAAAATGCGCGAGCCTTCCACAACGTCATGCAGGATGTGCAGCTCTACCGGCAACGCAACGGCGCCTATGGTTGGTCAATTGCCCGTGATATCGCCGACCCCGAGCTATGGACTGAGCGCTATCACTGCCCGACATGGCTCGATTATTTGCGCCAACGCAACCGCTGGACTCAGTCCGAGCGTGCGTTAGATGAGCAGGCGATGGCTTTCCATATCGGGCCGGAGCCCGTTCGTATCCGACGCATGCTGGAGCGCCCGTTTGGATCGGTACGCTGGAAGGAGGATGTGCCCGACCGCGCCGCCAGCGCGCTCTAGCTGCTGCCCGCAGGAGGTCACCTCCGTTCGACATTGCGCTTCATACGATCGAGCGGGAGGACGCTTTCCACTTCGTCGCCATCCGCGATAGCGAGCGACGCATGATCCGCTTTCCTTATCGGGGGAGCCTGATCCACGCACCGACAGCTGCCCTAATCTATCAATTCTGTCGGCGCGTAACTCGCACCCGCGATTTGGCACAACCAGTCTTCGCTTGGAACTAAACGGTGCTTTAAGCTGACTTCTGGCATGCCAGCTCTATCCGAACCTGCGGGGCTAAGAGGCTCCCTTGAGCTTGCCGAGGGCCAAAAAGTCGAGGCATGTAGCGAAAACGCCCGGAGGCGGTGAAGGTGTTGCTCGTAGGCGTTCGATTTTCTCGAGAGCAACGTGATCGAGCTGCGAGCGGGGCGCCAACTGAGTGCCCCGACGCGCGAACGCAATCGCAAGGAGTGAACCGGTCTCATCTATTACGTCGCGCCGGCGTTCGTCGTAGCCCCCAACGGCTCATCGCGGTCACCTTCCCGTCACTTGTTGAAAACATTCCTGAATCTGGATAGTCTTCAGGCTATTTCCTGCGCTGCGAGGCGTTTTCGCGGTGAAATTCACATCAAGGTTGGGGTCCGGTTATGCAGTACGATCGGATAGATGCCCGCATCCTCGAGATCGTGCAAAAAAACAACCGGGTGACTTCCGAGGAGGTCGGCGAACTGGCCGGCCTTTCTGCCACCGCATGTCAGCGCCGACTGAAGAGGCTTCGTTCTGAAGGCATCATCGAGGCCGACATCTCGATTGTTTCGCCGAAGGCGGTAGGCAGACGTATTCAAATGCTTGTGCTTGTGAGCCTGGAGCGAGAGCGCGCAGATATAATCGACAAATTCAAGAAGGCCGTTAAATCATCAGTTGAAGTCGTCAACGGTTTCTACGTTACCGGCGATGCGGACTTTGTTCTTTACGTTACCGCCCGCACCATGGAGGATTATGAGGAGTTCACCAGGAAATTTTTCTATGTGAACCCCGACATAAAGGGATTCAAGACGATGGTCGTGTTAGATCGGATAAAGGTGGGCTTTGCCGTACCAATCGAGTCTCCCTCCGAGGACTGATAGAGGATTCAGGCTTTAGCAAAGCGAGCCGCCCCACGATCGTGCTTGCTACCGCGATTACCCAGATTGAGTTCCGCTGAATGTGATATCCACTAGATCGCCCAGCCACATGTTTCTCTGCCGCTCGTTGACGAGGCGCTGACTAATTTCGATTGATTTCGAAATCCTGAAGCCGACTCGGCAAGGGGGGACACGCGAACGGAGCGAGCGATGTGCTCGATGTACCTCGATAAACAGCACACAAGTTCGAACAATCTCGCGAGGAATGCTTCAAAGTCGCAGTTGCTGCGAACTTGGCGAGATTTGCGCAGAAAAACTTCAGGATACGCTGGCGAACGCCGCCAATCCTCAAGAAAAAATGAGTATGCGATGTTCGCTTGCACGAGCTGACGACTTTCGTGCAGGATTGGGGTTGCCAGCGAGTTCATCTACTCACAGCGCTCCTATTAGTGCCCTTCGGGGCGTTTCCTCCCTGACTCGGCCGCGCGGTGACTCGCGCGGCCCTTTTCCGCTATTGGCGGAAGTCCGGGTCGCTCGGATTCGATAGCCGCCAGGAGTAACGGGATGACCCCGACCGCCGCCGCACACGCTAAGCAAGGTCCCTCCATGCTGCGCGACCGTCTGAAGGACCCGGCGCTTCTGCGGGAGGCCTGTTACATCGACGGCGCCTGGGTCGGCCCGCCCAGCTTTTCGGTGAACAATCCGGCGACCGGCATGGAGCTCGCCAAGGTGCCGCAGCTCTCCGCCGACGACTGCACGAGAGCCGTGGAAGCTGCTGAACGTGCGTTCCCCACATGGGCTAAGCACACAGCCAAGCAACGCTCCAACATTCTGCGCAAATGGTACGAACTGATCGTCGCCAATCGCGAGGATCTCGCGCTAATCCTGACCTCGGAGCAGGGCAAGCCGCTCTCCGAGGCGCTTGGCGAGGTCGATATCGGTGGCGCCTATGTCGAGTTCTTTGCCGAAGAGGCACGCCGCATCTATGGCGAAACGATACCCTCGCCGCGCCCGGATGCAAGATTGCTTGCGATCAAACAGCCGATTGGCGTCTGCGGCGCAATCACGCCGTGGAATTTCCCGAACTCTATGATTACCCGCAAGGTCTCGCCGGCGCTCGCCGCGGGCTGCACCGTGGTGCTAAAGCCGGCCAGCGAAACGCCACTATCGGCGCTGGCGCTTGTCGCACTCGCTGAGAAGGCCGGTGTGCCCAAAGGTGTCTTCAACGTCATCACCGGAGATTCGCGGTCGATCGGCAAGGTCTTCTGCGAACACCCGGTCGTGCGCTTCGTCGGCTTCACCGGGTCGACGGAGGTCGGAAAGATTCTCTATCGCCAAGCCTCCGTCGGCGTGAAGAAGCTCGGCCTCGAACTCGGCGGAAACGCGCCTTTCGTGGTGTTTGACGACGCCGACATCGAAGCCGCGGTCGAAGGCGCCATGGTCTCGAAATACCGCAACATGGGCCAGACCTGCGTCTGCGCCAACCGCATCTATGCACAGGCAGGAATCTACGACGAATTCATGCAGAGGCTGTCCAAGAAGGTTGCGGCGATGAAGATCGGCGACGGGACAGAACAAGGCGTGGTGCAGGGGCCGCTGATCAACATGGAGGCGGTCGACAAGATCGAGCGGCATATAGCGGACGCTGTTAAGCGCGGCGCCAGGGTCGTGACCGGCGGCAAGCGACATGCGCTGGGACGCTCGTTCTTCGAGCCGACCGTGCTCGCCGACGTCAGGCCGGATTCGCTGGTGTCACAGGAGGAGACATTCGGTCCGCTTGCGCCGGTAATCCGCTTCAAGGACGAGGTCGACGTGATCGCGATGTGCAACGCTTCGCCCTTCGGTCTCGCCTCCTATTTCTACTCCCGCGATCTGGGCCGCGTCTGGCGCGTGGCGGAGGCACTGGAGTCGGGCATGGTCGGCGTCAACACCGGCCTGATCACGACCGAAGTCGCGCCGTTCGGCGGCGTCAAGGAAAGCGGCCTTGGCCGCGAAGGTTCCCGCCACGGCATGGAAGAATATGTTGAGATCAAATACGTGATGATGGCGGGGCTTTGAGCGAAGGGATCTATGCCGACACTTTAGAATCGAGTCGATCACGCTCTAAGAACGAGTCGGTGGGTCAACCTGATACACCTCTAAGTTAGCGGTCAGCTAGAATTATATGCTGTCCGGGCGCATGTTCTCGACTTCATTTAGCAAACATCCTACGCATGGTCGGCGTCCCCTTGGTGCAGGATGCTGAAGTCGTTCAAACGAGTGCGACTCGTTGCCCATCCCGCTTGAGTCCCGATACGATAGGGACTGTCGCTCAATTTCTTCTTATTAACCAAACGATCTTACAGTTTGCGTGATGAGGTACATCGGCTCAAAGGTTGCTACGCTCCCGTATTTGGCCGACACCCTCCGTCGCGTGGCACCGAAAGCACGCACGCTCGGTCTGCGATCCATTTGCAGGCACATGCTCAGTATCTCGATACCTTAAGCAAAGGGGCTACCGCCTTTCGACCGGAGACGTGCTAAGCTTCGTCCGCAATCCAAATCGCGACCATTGCCGCTAATCGGAATCCATCCTTTCCGGACGGCGCGTTGCGGATCGTCGCTCGCGGCGTCAAGGAAGATCCCGCGCCCTAGCGTTCTGCACAGGCGCTGCGAAACACGGGGACAAGCTGCAGCTCTGCCGATTGCGAATCCCTGACCCGTGCTAACCGCCAGGAAGGAGCCAGCGGTCCCAAGGATTCGTCACGGCAGGAGCGATTTCGATGCTGATGACGAAGGAAAGACGGCCCGCGGTCCGGACGCTGCGCGGATGGGCCATCTCGTTGCTGCCCTTTGCGCTCGCGGCCAGGCACCCGTAGGCGAGTGAGTTCGATCCACGCCAGCGCAGCGTTGATCCATCTCTGCCGTTCGGCTCCGTCGGCTTCAGCAGCGAGCTTCACCGCCGCAACCGCCTCGCGCTCGGGGGCGTACTCGATCTCCATCGCACGAAGATATAATCGCAGATCGTAAACGATCACGCGTCGATGGCACCGTAGCAATCCGGGACAGCCGCACAAACCAGGCCCGTGGTCCTAAGCCTCGGGAAGCGCCACGCCCGTCAGTTCGCCCGGCTTGGATAAGAGCGATCAGGCGTTCTTCGCGGCGCGATTGAAAGCTTGGACCTTCACCAGGTCTTTCGAGTGGGTGCCCTCGCTGTCGGTCTTCGTTTTTGAGTCCACGCCGGCAGGTTGAACCGACCGGATAGCCTCTTTGACATTGTCCGGCGCCAGTCCGCCGGCGAGTATTACCGGAGCCCGAACGGTCTCGACGATCGTTCGGCTGATGCTCCAATCATGCGTGACGCCCTGCGCACCGATTTGAGGATCGCCAACGCGATGACTATCAAGCAGGATCCATTCGACAATTCCATCGTAGGCGCGCGCCACCTCAGTGCCTCGGGTCCTGTCACAGGTAAGGGCGCGGCGCTTGTGCTGGCGGACATGCTGCGTCTCTCATGTGGCGGCGGCGACCGAATGCCGGAACAGCGACAAGCAAGGAGAGCCAATAAGCGGCGTTCTCATTCTCGCACTTCATATCACCGTACATTTTGCGAAACGGTAAACGTACAGCCATCCCATAAAACGGCTTGCCGAAATCATTGCAATCCACGATAGTGCAGCTTTCCGTCCGCTCGCAAGACCTGCGGTCGGCCGGCTTTTTCCGTTCTCGATTTCAATCAAGGGATACTGAGATGTTCAAATATTCGCCGCCCGGATCAATGGACGATCTCACTGGCCGCCCCAGCCGAGGCGCCTTTCTCGACGATTGGCATACTTTTATCGAGACTACGTTCCGCAATAATATCGCGGGGCTTGGCGATCACCCCCTGTTCTTCACCGAGGTTGACACGCCGGCCGAGAGCGCACCGGTGCCCATCGGTTGGAACGGATTTCCACTCAGCCTCGCCAGAGCCTCAGGCAGCAACAGGCGAAAGGCGTGGGCTGCGGCCGATGTGCTGCAATCAATCGATATCTACACGCCGAGGAACGCTCCCGAGAAGGTAACGACCAAGTTCAGGCTGCAGGACGAGTACTGCGAGTGGCACGCCTATCAGAACAGGGTCGTATTCACCGCCGAGGGGCCGGAATACTGGATCAAAGTCGCGAAGCACGATATCGACGCAGTCGTCGACCTTTACAAGAAGCTCGTCGATCCTGCCGTTCAGAAGCGGGACCTTCTTCTCACCACGGATCTCCAGTACGACGACGATATGCTGTTGAAGGCAGGCGAATATAATCCGTTCAACGTTTGGAATACCGAAAAGGGAGCGATGCACCTGACCCATTGGGCCAATACGCTCGGCGCTGAGATCAATCTCGCCGCCGTCGCGAGCGTGCCGCGGCGGGACTCGAAAGGTCAACGCGTATCGGAGGTGCGACCGCTAATCTGCTGTGCGGGCTATGGCAATGCCAATCGCAGCAGCGATCCCACCATCGGATGGGGAGTAAACACCACGTGCCTCGGTGTCGCGCCGGGCGCCGTTGCGCAATTGGCCACTCTCGCCGATCCCGTTGGTCTGTACATGCGCGGGCTGCAGCAGGGCTCTCTCACCGGTCCGAACGACGAACCACTGGACCATTGGTTCAACTTCGTTAGAGGGAGCGCCGATCTCGGCCTGATGGCGATAGTTGAACCGCCCGCGGACAGCCCTTTCGGATTGGACAAGGTGAAGGTTAAGGGAATCAAGTTGGAGTTCGGCGGCCAGATCGCCGAGTGCATCGACATGGTACTGTATGCCAAGGTCGCTCCAGCGGCTGGCGCCGCTCCCAAACTCGTTTCTTGCCGCGGGCATTGCTGCATGCCGGCGGGGACTCAACCAGGACACATCAAGGACATCAATCTTGATCAGCCTCGCGGTGGCGCACCGTGCGCCGCTCAGACGGTAGAAGCTTATCCGGGTCTCCTGCCGGCGTCGCACCTTCTGACCACCGCGCTACCAATTGACAACGTTGTGCCTGCGCCAGCCAGCAAGAAATTGAGGTCGCGCCTTTTACATGATTGAACCGGTACTCGATGCGTACGACATCCAAGGTAACATCGTTCCGGGGTTTCGTCGCAAGCAGCAACTGCTCGTCGGCTTTCGCGGTACGGATCGAATGAGCCTGCGCAAGGTCGCGGCGATCATCGCCCGTCGGCTGACGCCGCTTGCGGCCGTTCTGGATCATCGCGACGAGCGGAAAGCTGCCTTCCTCGCCGGCAGAGATCCCGCGACGCGTGACGATCTTTGGCTTAACTACGCTATCGGAATCGGTGCGACAGACGCTCTCGGTATAGGGGCGGCGCGGGATGCCGACTTGGCCTTCGAGGCGGGTATGGTGCCTTCTCTCACCGGGGACAGTACGCGCAAGACACTAGATGACGGAAGCGCTAACCCGGCTGCGCCCGCGAACTGGCTGGTTGGTGGTCCGGCACATGTGCTTGACTTACTTCTGATCTTCGCAGCCGACGCAGACATCGAGGCGAAAGCGCAAGCTACGATAGACGAGATATCGGCATCTGGTCTTGTGCCGTTTTACCGCGACGTCGGCACGCTACTAAAGGGAGACAAGGAACATTTCGGATACCAAGACGGCATCTCGCAGCCAGGTCTCTTCGGTACCGTGAAAGTCGACGGCGCTTCGCGGTTCATCACCACAAGATATGGAATTCCCGACGATCAGGGTACCGCCTTCGGCAAACCCGGCCAGCCGCTCCAGGATCCGACCCAGTTTATTTTCGGCGACGACGATGGAGATCTTCGCAATGGATCGTTTCTGGTCTTCCGCCGCTTGCGTCAGGACGTCCGTCGCTTTTATGCCGACGCCGATATCATGGCCGGCGAATTGTCGGTCGCAATAGGTCGTACCATCTCCGGACTCGAATTGCGCTCGCGCATCGTCGGCCGATGGCCCTCTGGTCAGCCGCTGATGCGCGCGCCCGCGGATCCAAATCGTTTGGATCCGGATCTTGCTTTGAACTATTTCGCCTTTTCACGCACGTTGCCCGACCTGACACTCGCAACGGGAGAGAAAATACCCGGCGCCGCGGGTGACCCGCAATTCCAACAAGGAAGGAGCTGTCCTGTTTGGGCGCATATCCGCAAGGTCAATCCGAGGGATCTGCCCACTGACAAAGGCGGTCCCGACGAAACGAGAAGCTTTCAGATGCTTCGGCGTGGAATTCCCTTTGGGAAGGCCTACGATCACGAGACGCCCACCAATCCCATCAATGCGACGGATCGCGGACTTCTCTTTCTAGCCTACCAGAGGTCGATCAATGACCAATTCGTGACACTCAATAAGAACTGGATGAATAGCGATGTTGCGCCGACGGCCGGGGGATACGATCTTTTGGTTGGACAGCACCTCGCTGCTTCGGGGGACCACGCGTCCAAATCGGCCGACTTCTTTGACGGCCCATCCGGAAGGGTAGTCGCGACTTCCGCACTTTCTCAATGGGTGATCCCTACGGGGGGAGCTTTCCTTTTTGCTCCATCCATAGGTTGGACCGAGCGCGTGGCCGGACCCATCGCGTAAATAGCCGCCGATGGCGGAGAACCAAAGGATCCGACTGGAGCGCTACGTGCTCTCAGTTGCCGCATCGGACGCGAGCTCGCGCTCGCGGATGTCGGCCTCATCCTGCCGCAGCCGCTCGATGAGAGTCTCGAGCTGATCACCGAGCAGGCGTGCTTCCTCCCGCCAGATCGCCTTTCGCTCGGCAGTCGAGTTCTTTCGTTTGGCAAGGTCGCTCATGCAATAACCCTGCTGACAAAACCGATACCAAGCCTCGAGATACGAGGCGTCTCGCGGGATTTCGCCCCCAATCACTTCGGCCGCCTTCTCGGCCTCGGCAACCTTGACAGGGCTGAAGTGGCCGGTCTCGAGACGTTTGAGCTCCGCATGATAAGAGGATGCGGAGGATCTCACGCGGTCGAGCATCTCCCTAGCCTTGTCCGCGTCCGCGCCTGCCAGGCCCATCCGTCTCCTGAAGCGCTCCAAATCTTTCTGGAAATCGCTCCTCAACGTCTCGATCTTTGTAGCTGATTCCCGCTGCAGCCGAACAGAAAGCAGGGAAACCGCGGCCGTGAAAATACTCGCGACTACCGCCAACGTGGCCGGCAGTAATTTCATGAGCTCTAGCTTATCTGCAGCCGTGACGGTCGGAAGGAAGTCGAATTGCGCATTGGCCCAAAGGGCAGCACCGATTGCCGCAACAGCGAGGGCGATGGCTGCGGCGAGCAGGAGTGTGAAGCGGACCATCGCTAGGTGCACACACCGTTGACGCACATGCAGCCCGGAGGCGCGCATCGATCCACGCACCTCGCGCCGGCGATGGCGCATTTGCTGTCTTTTAGTTCGGGATTCATAGCGCCATTCTTATGAGGGACCCACTTGAACGCGACGGTTGCCAGTCCCCGTTTGACGCACTCCTGATAAGTGATCTTGTCGACTAGGACTTTCGTGGTCGCGCCGTAATCCGGTGAGGTAGGATCGGAAATGGCGAAAACGCCTGTGCCAACATCCTCCTGCTTTCCTTGGCTCAAAACCGCGGGATCGGTCTGGTTCTGGACTCCAAACATGTTTCCTCCGTCATTTGTGCTTCGATGCCGGCATTATTGCATCCGTGCACGACCGCAGTGTTGCAATACTGCCGGTTGAAACCCTTCTGGCTGGAATGACGATTGCACATCGGCCGATCATCGGCCGACCAAGAGGCTCCGCCTTCTACCCGTTTCTCAGTTCGATTTGCGCGAGATCAACTGGCGCGCACTCCCCCGAATCGATGCAGCTCCAATAGTTGCGATCACGACGACGAGGACTTTCGATCGGTCTTGAAGTGTGTTCGCGCTGCGTTTGCCGGCCGGCGCTTCCATTTCGACTACAACCTTCCGGGGTTCCGGTTCAAATGGCTGAAGAAATTCGCAGATTTTGGCCCGGAACGCAAAAATGAATTGACGAAAAATTACAATCAGTAGTAACATACATCCACAGGGTGATTATTTATAATGATACTCCCGGCGCATCACATTGTGGGAGGCGTTGATGTCAGATCTACATTTTTCGCGTTCGATTTCTGCTCCGAAGAACGAACGGTTTTTTCGTATATCGTCTGCTAATTTTCCGGCTCTCAAAGGCGTCGCCATTCAGGATCTGGATATGGCGCCCGGTGAGCTGCGATCGGCTCATTTGCATCCGAACGCCGCGCAGCTCGATTATTGCATCTCTGGCAATGGCGAAGTCGGGATCGTTGGACCGGACGGCGACCATCACGTGATCCCGCTTCATCCAGGTGATGCCGCCTTCGTGCCGCAGGGCTACGTTCACTGGATCGAGAACACGAGTAAAGCTCAAGCACGGTTCATTCTGATCGCGACGCATGAGCGGCCGGAGACGATCGAAGTCCAAGCTATGAACGCTGCCATTCCGGCCAATCAAAAGTAATCGATCATCGCTGGTTTCAGGCTAACGACGGCGCCTCGCCGAAGGGAGCGGTATGTTCAATCCGCGTGTCTCTCCAGACTACCGCTGGGTGCGAGTGTCGACGAGACCTCTCTATCAGCTGGCGCGCAAGCAAGGCATGGGCGCGCGGATGAGGGAGCTCATAGGTCTTTTGCCCTTCCGCCGCGACGATGGACTTTCCAGGTTCTCGTTCGAACGGTCACTCGCCGAACTTGGTGTTCCCGCAACGGACATGTCGCCGGAGGACGAGCTCGTCCAACTTCTCAACGAGGCGGCCGAAATAGAGCAAGGTCTGATGCTTCAGTACCTCTATGCGGCGTATTCGCTGAAGGTTCTGATCGCTGCCGGTGCGGTTCGGCTAATCGCCATAGAAGAGATGGGCCACTTCGTCACGGTCCAGAATCTCCTGGCGGCATGCGGATCCGCTCCTTCCTTCGGGCGCGGCAGGTGGGGTCAGGGGAACGGCTTCAGACCATTTCCATTCAGGCTCGAGGCAGCCTCAGTCGGCTCCCTTGCCAAGTACGCGGTGGCCGAGATGCCCGATCCGGCCCTCGTGCCGCCTGACGTGAAGCCCGATCTGCCGGATCTCATAGCCCAAGCAGACAACTCCGCAGGAGAGCCGGTCGAAGGACATCGGGTCGGTCTACTCTACGCCAAGATCTATTGGCTGTTGCGTCAAAACGACGATCCTTTGCCAGATCCAACGAAAGAGCCGTGGGTGGGGTTTCCGGTCGCCGATATGGCCGCCAACGCCGACCTCCGAGGTCGCCACGTACGAGATGGCTTCGTCATTGACGCGAGAGATGTAAGCGCGATGCCAGAGCAGTGGAGGGGCAACTACACGAGCGTCATAGTGGATCCCATCTCAGGCAGGGATTCCGCGCTCGGAGCGATTGCGGAGATCGCCGCACAGGGCGAGGGATTCGGCAATGTCGCTCAAAGCCATTTCGGACGTTTCGTTGAAGCGTGGCGCCTCGCGAAGGCCTCCAACGACCTGGCGCTGCCAGTAGCCGTCAATCCGTTCTATGCCGGAAACGAAGGCGCGCCCGGCGACGAAATAACGTCCGCCGATGGACGGCTCTTCGCACTCATGGCGGACAAGGTTTACGAGTTGGTACTGCTCTGCACTGCGGCGCATCTTCTCCTGCCTAAGACCACGACGCCCGAAATCCGCGCCAAGCCCGCGAAGGCCGCAATAGTAGCGATGCGCGATTGCCTGAGCGTGCTGGCTGGAACGCTCTCGTCCATTGCTGTGTCCGATCAAAGTCAGGGAAAGGTCTGCGGCCTTCCTTTCACCGCGCCGAGCACACCGCTCGCTCCCGATCTCCAGAAGGTTGCCGGTCGGGCGCGCGATGTGATGGCCGAGGTGCACCAGGTCATTAGCGAAGTGGATCAATCGAATGCCTCGTCGACGCTGAAAATTACCGCCGCCAGCATCGGCGACACGCTCGACGATCCGATCAAACCTCTCTTAGATTCGCTGCCGGCTTAGCGTGGTCACAACTCGGGTGCGGGAGGCACACGTCATGGCGAAAATCTACAAGATTCATCCGGGCATAGGATTTGCCCGAGTTGGTCCGAGCACTCACGGCTACTTCCTGGCCGGAGAAGCGCTAGGCGCGGCACCCACGGACATAGATGCGGCGGGCAACGAGGTCGCCTTCAGCGGCTACAAGGATGCGGCCAAAATCATGCGACGGCAGGGAGCTCGATTTCGGATCTACGAGTACGATCGCGACGAGGCCAGCGGGACTGTCACACTCGTTCGCGAGGTCACCCTTGCGGAAGCCGATATCAAATGGTCCGTAACTTTGACCGCATCGAAGGCCGAGGGCAAACGGATGCAGGCCGTCATTGGAGCTGACGGCAAGCGGACTATCGTTCCGAGTGGTGATAACCGCAACGAGCCGCCACCGGGCTACACTCGAGCGGATCTCAAAACCACAGTAAATCTCGCCGTGAACGGACGTAACGCGGGACCCGCGCCGGGCACCGAACCCTTGGGACGGATCGTGGGTCAAGATATCTTCATTGGCGAGGCCCGCACCGACTCAGTGGGGCGCCTTGTGGTCCTGGCCGGCAGAGGTCGTTCGGCAAGTTGGGCCACGCCGGCAAGGCCAATGCCTGAATACCTGAACAATCCGACCTGGTACGATGATATCGCCGACGGCTCGGTCGATGCCACGATCACCTTAACGGGCCAAGCGCCGGTCTCCGCTGTTGGAGCTTGGGTGTTTACCGCACCGCCCGACTTCGCGCCGGACGTCTATCCTGTGACATCTCTGTTCGACATCGCCGAACAGGCGACCAACGTCCCATTGCCGGGCACGCTGACTTATCCGCAGGACATCGAACCGATCCTGCAACGTGGCGCTAATATTTGCTTCGTGAATACCAAGCCGAACTGGCAGCGATTCCGGGACAAGCTCAAAGCGCTTCCGAACCCGGGAAGCAACGCCGCGAGCGGGCAAGGAGATCGAAGGACGGTGCGCGACCTGTTGCTGGCGGCGGCTTCGCAGATGTCCGATTATCGGCTCACAGATCGGCAATCGCAGATTCTCGAGGCTTGGGTCAACGGTACCTTCCAAGAGCACGCCGACGCTGCGCGCCCCAGCCCGTCCCCGGCTGCCGTCCTCGACCGCGCCAGCCTGGAGCACTGCGTCGGCGGCGGGTTCTTTCCGGGCATAGAGGCGGGAACGGTGCTTCGCCAGCCGTCCATCTATGCCGAACTGGGCCGACTAATCCGCGGCAATTTTACCGACTACGATGGGACGGTATTGCCAATCGCACCGGGCCTTGTCTCGTCGCGAATGGCCTGCCCATGGCAGGCCGATTTCACCGAGTGCGCCGGCAACTGGTGGCCCGCTCAGCGACCCGATATCGCGGGCCGGTTGGCAGATGGCTCCGCCGGACCGGCGTGGGCGCGGGGATTGATAGTCATCAATGAGGAGAATCCGCAGAGTCATCAGAACATGGTTGATCACTTCGCGCAGCTCGGCGTGATCGTCAAAACAGGCGCCGGGTTTGCGGAAGCGGACCGCGACCCTGCCCTCGATACAGGCGTGTAATAGAGTTGCAAGTCGCGGACGTGGCAGTGGTCGGGGCGGGACCCGCCGGGTGCGCGGCGGCGATTGGCTTGGCTCGTGCGGGATTCGATGTTGTTCTCTTTGACCGGGCGCGGACCTATGGAAGCAAGCCGGGCGAGATCATCGAGTCTCGTGTTCGCGTTCCGCTTGCTGAACTCGGCATCGACGTCGCGTTCGATGCATTGAACTCCCTGGCTCTAGCGGGGAACGTATCGTCGTGGGACGAAGAGGGCTTCGTCGAGTCCGACGGGATGGTGAGTCCATATGGTCTGGGCGCTCTGATCGACAGGCCCAGATTCGAGGCTTGGCTGATTTCCGAGGCCGAGCGCGCGGGTGTCGCCGTCACCCGCTTGGGGCGGCAATTGCACGCGGAGCGCTCCGGCAATCGATGGTGTCTCGCTGATCGAGGGGAGCGGAAATCCCGATGTGTCGTTGCCCCTCTCGTCCTTCAGGCGACCGGGCGCGCGAAGGGGCCGATCGGGCCATATGAACGGACCGCGACGGATCGGTTGGTCGCCCTTCTGATGTATGGCCCAATGTCGAGCGGCTCGCCGGAGCAGAACCTGGTAATCGAGGCGGGACAGAACGGGTGGTGGTATGCGGCGCCGCTACCGCATGGCCAGGCGGTCGTTGCTTTCCTGACAGATGCCGATCTCCTTCCGAGGACGTGGGCGGCGAAGAAGGAATATTTTCGCGCTCAACTCGCCATCACAAGACTCGTCAGCGCCTTTTCGAAGACGCTCCCGACTGACCTTCCTCTGGTGGGTCATCCGGCCAACAGCGGCCTTCGACAAGTGATCCGCGGGGAGGGGTGGATTTGCATAGGGGAAGCTGCGGCCAGCTACGATCCTTTGTCCGGAAGGGGCGTCCCGCTTGCTTTGGCGAAAGGCACGGCTATTGCGAGGCTCATCGTCAACGGCGAGAGTGTGTCTCGCGCCTTTGAAGCATATGAGCAAGCCGAACGCGCCACGTTCGCGGACTACCTTGCCCAGCAGCGCTTGACGTACCGGCGTGCCGCTCCTCGGTTTTCCTCAGCTTTCTGGACGCGAAGGGGAAGCCGGAGTGCGAACGCATGGACCTCATAGGGATAGCGCAGCAGCGTTCCCATCAGGCCTTTGTCCATCGGCTCCAGCGCGATGATGTGCTCGCGGTTGGTCGGCACCTCGCGACCGATTGCGGCCTTGTTCGTTTCGCGAATGGTTTCGCGGATGACGGCAAATGCTGTGGCCGACCTTGCCGTCCGGAGTGAGGTAGCAGGGACGGATCAAGTAGCGAACTTGATGCGGTCGTCGGTCTTCCGGTTGAGCTGGTTGAACGAGACCTTTTCGGACTCCGACGACGGTTCCTCGGACTTCGTCGGATGAAGGTGACCAATGCCCTGGCACCTCGTCGCCACGTTGGCAACACTTGCAAAAAGCTTTGGAGAGGAGGCGCGCCGGACTTGTGATCCGACGCGCGTCGCGAGACACTACTTGAACGCTGACACGGCCTTGGCGGCCACGGCCTTGCCGACAGTCTCGCCGCCGCTCGCGTCGAACGACCAGTGCACACCGAGATAGACGCGACTGATTTTGTTCTGTTCGATCCCATCCTGCAGCGTAAAGGTTTGCTCCCAATTCGGTCGGATGGCGCCCGTGTTGTCGGTCGTCATGCCGTTCAACTCGTCGGACGTGAAGGTCACGCTGATGTCCTTTGGCTTCTTACCCAGCAGGCCCGCGAAAGTTTCGAAGCAGGCCGTGCCGAAGGTCGCGTGGCCGGACGGATAAGCGGGGAAGTTGGGCGTAAAGTTATCGCCTTCCGCTCCAGCCTTCAGTGGAGCGACCGGATTGCTCCGCGGGGCGCCAAGCGGCTTCCAGAAGGGGTCGCCTCTGTGTTTGCGGAGCGTGTTGCCGTCGCCGAGCTTGCTCGGTCCGAAGCCGGCGTCAGCCTCCCGGATCGCCGCCACGGGGCGCCAGAAATCATAGACATATTTCCAGTACCAGGCCGCGATGCCCGCGTCCGCCATCGCCGCATTGATGGCGGCCAGGACGTTGATCTTGGCCGGATGCGCCAAAGCCGTGAATGCGCTGCTCTTGACGACGACCTGATTGTAGAGCCGGGGCGGGGTGCCGAGCTTGTTTGATCCATCATAGCCCCAGAAAGTTCCGACGGTAGCGTGTCGTCGGAACACCGCCGTCCGCTCGGTGATATTGTCACGTCCATTAACGAATACATCATCGAACGCGTCGGCATAGTCTTGTGAGTTGAGAGCGGGCGGCGGCCCGAGCGGCGCGTCGGTCGCAACGTTGGTGAGGATGAACGGCGGGCACAGGCCCCAAGTGCGACCGAAGGACGGCCCTTTGGCGACCGGGTCCGGTCGATGATGGCCCGGATCGCTGCTGTACATGGCGTCGTTTTGCGGTAGTGCCGATCCATCATTTTGCCTGCTTGCGATCCATTTCTCGGCGATCTCGCAACCATAAGTCATGGCCTCGACACTCACGCCACTGCCAATCAGAGCCGACTGCTCGTTGATAAATCCGCTGAAATCTGGATAGAGAATTGTGCAGGCTCTGATGCCGGCGCCGATGACCGCACTACTTCCGACGTCATCGCCCGCGCCAAGGCCCGCCGGTTTGTTGGGCAATCCGGCGAGCTTCGGAGGATAGACACCCGTCACCTTGGCATACGCGTCGCGCGCCGCCAGATGGATAATGGCCAGCGCTCGCGCGGTCTTCGTTGGGCCGCCATTGTTGGCGTTGTGGCCGTCGCTGAAATCCCTGGCGACAAGATCAAGAGCAAGTTTATTGACGCTTAAAATGTCCATGTCAAAATGCCTTTCAACTTTTGGTGTTACGTTGTAAAAATAGCACGCACAGCGTTCGGATAATGTGAGAAATTTCATACCAAGCCTTCGCCGGGGGTGTGGTTTCCTGTCGCAGACTGTTCGGTCGCTCAACGCCAAAATGCTCATCAGCGTCCCGGTCTGATTGGGCCGCGTCGTGGCAAAATCGACGCTCTCACGCGCAAGCTCGAGCGGCAGGAGCTGGTGATCGCCGCGTTGCGATCGCGCGAGAGCAGTCCGGCGGCGCCGGGATGCCGCTGCCTCCAGGCGGACCACAGCGATGCGGTACCCAGCTGGCAAAGCCGAAACGCGCTGGCTTGGAGAAGGTCGGTCGATCATCGCGAGCCAATCCCGGTTCGCAGTCTAGTGTAGACCCTCGACCGTCACTCCTCGGTTTGTACTGCGTCTGAACCGGCCGCGGTCCCCTTCAAGGGCACGTCGGGAGGATCGGCGGCCGTCGCTTGCTCGGCGAACTTAGGCGGGGAACTGTACGAATGGTCCGAGGCCATCCTCCCTAAGCGCGCGCCGACCCCACTGCTCGCCGGCAATACCGGGGGTCTCAGAGGCTCCCAGAGGACATTGCAGCCATCTGGCTGCGCGGCTCAGCCGCCTATTCCACCAGCTTCCTATCCCGCGGCTTTATCCGCTTGGACCGTGGTAGCCACTACGGCAATGCCGATCCAGTTCGCCCAACCAAATCGACCGCACTAGCATACGAGATCCGCACCGCCGCCGAGTAGCCCCGGACGGCTTTCTCCGCGCGCTAGCGATTACTGTAAAATCAAAAACTTGCAGGAAACGACTCGGACCTAAAGCCCGACACGACCAAATGACTCGTTCCTAAGGTCAAATCCGACGCGTTCTTTCAGCGCCGGATCGTGAGTGTTCAATGAGTTAGCCGACTCGTTGTTAATGTGTCAGCATAGGATCTATCGGCGGTCGAGCCCGAGCCTTGCGATGACCATGTTTGGGCTTTCGATGTCACAGTTCCTGACCGCCTCCTATAAATCCGATTTTTCCGGAAGCCTTACCTACTTCCTCCTGGTGAACGGGTCCGCTTTGTCGGCCATACCACCTATGATCTTGGCGTGGTCTCTCGCGAGTTTCTCCTCCTCACCCCGCTGTCAGAAATATCGTCAGAACCAATCATCGGGAACGAGCGAGGATATCAGCGTTGGTAGCGGCAATATGATATCGTCGATCAGCCGAGTTGAGCGGGCTAAGCAGCCACGCAAAGTGCCGCCGCAGTCCGCAAACGGCTTTCACAGGTTCAAGGTTCGCGTAATCGAGCACGTCCAGGCACTCTAGATGATCAACGGCTGCCAAATGCTGACTTGGCGCGGAGCAACTGGCCTACATCTCGCTTTCCTGAGTGACACTGTTCAGCTGCGGCGAATCGGCAGCGGCTGAAGGCGAGAGCCCGCTGACGCTGTTGCGTTTTCATTTCCTAAATGCGCTCACCCAATCGATCAGTTGCTGAGCACGTCACGAGGCGCGGCACACTGGTAGGAAAGCTGCGCATCGACGCGATCGGGCGCAGAAATTCGTCAGGACGCCGGTCGATTTAAGCGGCCAGAATTGTCGCGAATCGGTAACTTTCTCACGCAGAAGAAGCGCTTCGCGACGACACAATAGTTCGCGATGGCGCCGCTTGGCCAACCAAGAACGTCAAGCCAGCCTAGAGGCATCCCATCGAACAGGGCCGAGGCGGCCCATAATTTCGCGACAAACAAGGAGCCGGCCATGCGGCCCGTCAATTTTGACTTTCTTGCCGACAAGCTGCGCAACTGGGGGCGATGGGGCGAAGCCGATCAGCGCGGCACGCTTAACCACATCGGGCCAGAAACACTGAAGAACGCAGCCGCCGAGGTGCGCGTTGGCAAGCTCTTTAATCTCGGTTTGCGGTTCGACCGGCACGGGCCTCAGCTGGGACGCAAGCGGTTCAACCCGATGGTCTACGCGACCGACCTTTTCACCCCCATGAGCCCCGCCGCGCCGGACGTCTGTTACTCCGATGACGTCATCCACATGCCCTTGCAATGTTCAACGCAATGGGACGCGCTCGGCCATGTTCACTATGACGGCCATCTTTACAATGGCTGCAACGCGCGCGAATGCCTCACCGAAAACGGCGCGCTCAAGATGGGCATCAACCATCTGGCAACCCCCGGCATTGTTTCGCGCGGGGTGCTGCTCGATATCGCACGGCTAAAGGGGGTCGAGCGGCTGCCGCTCGACTACGCGATCACGGTCGACGATCTGAACGCCGCCTGCCAGAAGGAGAGCGTGAGCGTCGGAGCCGGTGACATCCTTTTGGTGCGCACTGGCCATATGCTGTGGTTCACCGCGGACGGCGACCGCGACCGCTTTATGGGGATACAACCGGGCCTCAGCTATACCTGCGCCGAATGGGCTCATGACAAGTCGCTGGCCGCCGTGGCCGCGGATAACATGGCTGTCGAGATCCTGGATTCAGAGGGGCTGGCATCGGAGATGCCCCTCGCCTTCCACATGCTGGCGCTGCGAGACATGGGCATGCCGCTTGGGGAGATGTTCAACTTGGAGGCGCTGGCAGCGGACTGCGCCGCCGACGGACGGTACAGCTTCCTGCTTGCAGCTCCGCCTCTGGAGGTTACCGGCGGCTTTGGCTCGCCCGTGAACCCGCACGCGCTGAAATAGGCTGGCCTTAAGAGTGGTGGCTACGCGCCGGCTTTCGAAAATGCAGCGCTTAAGACGTTCGCGTTCAAACCACGACTTAATCGCGCCTTTGCAGGAAGCGCTCATGGCTCGTCGTTCGCGTGGGTCATGCTTCAAATTTTGCGGGGCCGCGATGAAAAAACAAGTAAGTAACGAGTGCGGATATTACCGGAAAAATAGCCGTGATTAGAAGGTAAGCATGGGCAATGGGCACCGGTACCGTGGAATGTAGCGTTGCCGATCTGCGGCAAGAAGACTTTCACCTGAATTTACGTCCAAGACGCCGAAGTTCGGCAAGCACGGACGATCCACACGAAAATTCGGCCGCGGAACTCGCATAAGCTGCGTTTCGATGGCTTGCTTTCCCTTTTGACAGACGTGGGACGCCGGCCGGACCAATACTTTCGCAACAAGCGGGGTTAGCAAGAACGCCACATGTCCGATATGCCCAGGCTTTCGCGCCGCGCCTTCGCTATCATCTTCTGTCTTTCGATAACTACCGCAATTGGCAATACTGGCTTGCAGTCAGTGCTTCCGTCGATCGGCCGCTCGATTGGCATCGCGGACTGGATGGTGACGGCCATTTTCTCGCTCTCCTCCCTATTGTGGGCTGTGACCTCACCCTTCTGGGCTCGTCAATCTGATCTGCGTGGTCGTAAACCCCTCATGATCATCGGCCTTGCTGGATTTGCGGTTTCCATGGTGCTCTGCGGCCTGGTGGTAAGCGCCGGCCTGGCCCATTTGACTACTCCCACAATCATCTTCGGATGTTTCCTCGTCTGTCGCGCGATCTATGGGCTCTTCGGCTCGGCCACCAGCCCGGCGAATCAAACCTACATCGCGGAGCGCACCTGCCCTGCCGACCGCACGCGGTGGATATCCAGCATCGCTGGGGCTTCTAGCCTTGGCACCGTGGTTGGCCCAGTGCTGGCGCCACTTTTCATCATCGAAAACTTTGGATACGCAGGGCCGCTGTACGCGTTTGCCCTGATCGCCACGACAATGCTGATTATTGTCGCCCGCTATCTAGATGAGGCGCCGATCTTGGCGACGAAGCCACCGCTCCGGAGTGACAAGACGGCGCGTGGACCGCCGTGGCTCCGCTCCAACTTTGTCCCCTTCCTCGCTTACGGCTTCCTGCTCTTCGTTTGCCAGAATGCGCTGGCACAGACGTTGGGTTTTCTTATCATCGACAAAACGAGCAAAGAGCTACCTGAGCTCCCATCCCCGGACTTGCTGCGCATAGCGCAAGGCCATATCGAGATTGCGATGGTCTGCGGGGCTCTCGCCGGTTTGCTTGCGCTCTGGGCCTTCATCCCCATTTTCCGCATGACGCCGAAAGCCCTACTGCGGTGGGGTGCCGGACTGGCCTCTCTCGGCAGCGTCTCGGTCGCCCTCTCGTCAGATTATGCTATCGCTATCCTGGGCTATGCCCTGGCGAGCCTAGGCTTCTCCTTGGCCCGACCGGGCTTCATCGTCGGCGCGTCCCTTTCCGTTCCGATGAAAGAGCAGGCCCGTGTGGCCGGAGCTATTGGGGCGATCAGTGGTGTTAATGTGCTTTTCGCGCCGTTCGCGGTGAGCCTTTACGAGGTTTTCCCTCGCGGTCCGTTTCTCCTCGAGTCCGTTGTGCTCGCTGGCTTGCTTGCCTATGCTTGTCTCAGTCCAACGCTACGCAACGTGGGGAGGCGCGCCAGGGCCGAGGAGGTCAACGACAAACCTGCGCTCTAGCACCGCGCCTTGGGTGCAAGGCGCTTGAGCTTTCACCGACACCGTAGGCGATAGCTGCAGCGGCGCCGCTGCAGTTAGTTCCTCTTCGCGTTCGGTGCCTCGGAAAGCTCGTTGTTTGCGCGCGAGCCATAGACGACCACAATCGGATACTGACGATCGCTAGCACTTCGATTGAATAGCTAGCTGGGGCGTCCCTTTGCGAGATCAGATATCAAAGCGATCCAGTGGGGCGTCTGGGCACCCGCAGCTTCGGCGGGCAGCGCTCTTGATGGGTTCGGGTAATGAGGCAACGCAAAACGGATTCGCTGATGACGGAGTCGGCACGCGATTCAACACATGGCATCAGCACCAGAGGAATAGCATTACGGACGTTAGAGGTCGACCTTTCGTTGACTATGCTAGCCGATGTGCTGAAAGATCCCCAGCGTTCGGTTTCCCATCCCAAACAAAAGCAATAAGGGCCGCACGAGGCAGAATTACAAGTACCACGAGAAAGATGCATCCAGGCAGCGGCAGCCAAGCAGACTCAATGTGTTGGCCTGGTCCATGACGAAGCCCGCCAGAACCGACGTCGCTCACATGCAGCGGCTGAGCTTAGCTTGCCGCCACGCCAGCCAACGCTCCTGTATGTGGCCCCAGTCGGTCTTGCTGTCCGGACGTTTCGCCACAAACCAAGCAGCGTCGAACCGGGCAGCCTTCGCTGCATTGTCGGGGTTTATTATAGCGCGACATATGTGGAACGTATATGGACCCCGCCCGATTGCAACGACTGGCTTGATCAGGATCGACGGCCACAACTGCTGACGTATATCCGGCTTCTTGATGCGGCTGGACAACGTCTCCGCCGCGAGCCTCGATGGTTTTCGCCCGCTTCCACCTCAACGGCCCCGAGACATCGGCGCAAGCCGTGCCGGTCCACACATCAGGTTCGGGAAGCGACGGGGTGACCGTTTCGCCATCTCCTGCCATTTGTTGCAATTGCCGGTGAGACCTCCTTTCCTTGATTGCCGCTTCGCTTCAGGCCGCCTTCACCGAAAGCGCCGGCTCATAAGCCGCGCCGCCTGTGAGCATAGCCCACACGATCCGCGCGTTCTTGTTGGCAAGAGCCACGGCCGCGACATTGGGATGGCGCCGTTGCCGCATCTTGCCGAGCCAGAGGCTTCGCGGATCCTGCTTGCCATTAGCACGGCTTAAAGCGGCGCGAGCTCCGTGAATCATCAGCGTCCGCAGGTATCGATCGCCCCGTTTGCTGATGCCGAACAAGCGGGCCCGCCCTCCACTGGATCGCTGCTTGGGTACCAAGCCGCGAACTGTCGGCCGTTCTTGAAACAGCTTCTATCGCCCACGGCGGCGACCAAGGCTGTTGCTGTCACAGGTCCGACGCCTTCGATTTTGCCGAGCCGCTGGCACTGCTCACTCGTACGGAAGATTTCCCTTATCCGCCGGTCATAGGCTGCAATGCGGGTATCAAGCTCGGACAACTCCTCTTGCAGTTCCCTCATGAGCGCTCGGAGCATCTCGCTGAGGTCGTCATTGATGTTTCCTACGATGACCGCGAGGCCACGCCGCAGCTGCGCGATGTCACGGGCAATGACAATCCCATGCTCGGACAGAAGACCGCGAATCTGATTGACGAGCCTGACTCGATCGGCGACCAGGCGCCGGCGAATGCGGTGGACGGCCTGTACCGCCAGCTGATCGGTTGATTTCGGTGGCACGAAGCGCATGGACGGACGACCGACCGCTTCGCAGATGGCTTCCGCATCGTTCTGGTCGTTTTTGTTCGACTTGACGTATGGTGTCACGAACTGAGGGCTGATTAGTCGGACCTGATGGCCAAGCTCCGTGAGCACGCGAGCCCAATAGTGTGCCCCGTTGGAAGCCTCCATGCCGACCAGGCAGGCCGGTAAATTGGTGAAAAAGCCGGCCACCGCATCGCGACGTAACCTCTTTCGCACAACGACTTTCCCGTGGTTGTCGACGCCGTGAACTTCGAAGACATACTTCGCCAGATCTAGACCTATCCGAACGACCTGCATAACATCCTCCTTCGCTGCAGTTGACGCTTGAGATTCCACCGCGGCAAGGGCGGGGTCCATACCATTGGCCCCGCGGGCAAGTGCTTTTTTAGACATTTCGTCCTCCGGGACCGGTGCGGTCATATGTCCGGCCTTTCAGCGCGGTCGTGGACCGCTGGCCTCGATGAAATTCGCGACGCGAGGGGCTGATCAATCTGACGCGCTTTAAGCGCATTGTCGCGCCGGCCTCTCTCGCCTCGGGATTTCGTCCCGTGGGGTCATCGTCTATTATGCACCTCGCCTCTGTCCGGCTACGCGCCGGGCAGTCTGTTCTGGTCGTCGTTCGGCTCAGGCACGTGCTGCGCCGCTTGCTGCGCCAGTATTTCGACAGCTCCCGCCCTTGGTGAGGAGCGCCCAGATGATCCTCGCGATCTTGTTGGCAAGCGCGACCGCGACTACCTTGAAAGGCCGTCGCGCCAAAAGCGCGATTAGCCACCGCGGCGCTTTCTCGTTGCCCTTCACGCGTCGCAGGATCGACGTCGCGCCACAAACAAGCAGCGAGCGGAGCGTCGGATTGCCCATTTTCGATATGCCGCCGAGCCGTTCCTTGCCGCCGCTAGAATGAGGCTTTGGCGTCAGTCCCAGCCAGGCGGCGAAGTGACGGCCGGATTTGAATCCTTCGGGATCCGGGACGGCTTTGACGGAAGCCGCCGTGATCGCTCCAACGCCCGGAATTGTGATCAGCCGCCGCATGTCCTCGTCACGCTTCACCTCGCCGACGATCCCTCGTTCGAGCTTATCGATCTGGCCCGTCAATGCCTCGATCTGATCGGCGATTTCGGCCAAAGCCAAGCGGGCGGCTTTTGGCAGGCAAACGTCCTCATCGTCACGCACGATCTCGATCAACTCTGCTACTTTCGCCGTGCCGATGGCGGCTATAATGCCCAACTCCGACAAATGCCCGCGAAGCGCGTTGATCGCCTGAGTTTGCTGGCGGAATAAAAGAGCGCGCGTCTTCAGAACCATGGCCGCCGCTGCTGATCGGCCGATTTGATCGGAACGAAACGCATGGTCTTGCGGGTCACAGCTTCGCTGATCGCCTCGGCGTCGGCAGCGTCCGTCTTGCCCCGTTTCACAAACGGCTTTACGTAAACCGGCGGGATCAAGCGCACGTCGTGACCGAGCGCCGCAATCTCGCGCGCCCAATAATGGGCACTGCCGCACGCCTCCAAGCCGACCAGACACGGCGGAAGCTTTTCGAAAAAGCGCAGCACTTCGGCCCGACGCAGTTTTCGATTTAAGATCGGCGCGCCCTCGGCGTCGGCGCCGTGTATTTGAAAAACGTTCTTGGCCAAATCCAGGCCGATGGTGCTAATCTGATTCACGGAACGGCTCCCTACCTTGTGGCGTTGCCAGCAACGACCACGTTTTAGCACTTTGATGCTGTCGGTTACGGGGCCGTTCCACACCATCAATCTGGATGGGAAGCCGCATTGCCTCGTCAGAAATGCCTGAACTAGTGAGTTATTCTGTTACGTAAGTTGTTCCCCCAATGGCAACGGAGCGTAGAGCCGGCGATGAGGAAATTGCCCTTGGCGACGCGCGCGGAACTGCAGTCTGTTTCGGCGCGGCTTTACAGAGTATCGAGCGGTGTCAAAAAGGGCCGCATTCCTGACGACGAGTTCTCCTTTCGCAAGAACGATCAGGCCTTTGTCGAGCAGAAGAATGGCGCGGTGATCCGACAAATGGTCCGCTATCCTCGTTGACAAAGATCAGGAGTTAAGCGTCAATTTTGACTTGGTGGGCCTTCCAGCGCGTCGAATTATGGGCGATGTTGGGGCGTTCACGTTCGGCCGGCAGGATCGCTTTTTGAAACTCAGCACTCCGGCGTGCACAAACGTCCCCACCGCCCGCAGATCCGTCTTGATCCCGCGCGTCACCAACTCCTTTGTCAACTTCCGCAAGCTGATGGCCCCAAGCGAACACGCTGGCGCAGTCAGTTGGCATTGGCACCGGACAGAACCGACTTGTTGTGACCACCGATCTCGCCGGACGGAACGCCTCTCCTCTCCCGCCTCAAATTCTTTCACTTCTTTACACAGGAGGGGCCGATCCGAAGCCGAAGTGTCTCCCTGCGTCGGTCGGTGTCAGAGCGCGTTCACGAGTGCCTACGAATAGGGGCGCAGCATCCATGCTGCCCCTCATTCTCCAGAATAGAGTTCGAAGTGGAATTTGGTGACATGCCCTAGCTACCACAAATCACGCCAACACGCCTGTCTCACTGACCCGACGAAGGTGATAGTCCGCATCGCCAAACGTGTTCTCGATCATGGTCAGCCTCTTAAAATAGTGGCCAATCTTAGCCGCCATGGTCATCCCGATCCCGCCATGAAGCTGGATCGACTGCTGACCGATGAATTTTCCGCTCCTGCCGATCTGCACTTTAGCCGCGGCGACGGCTTTTGCACGCTCGGCAGCATTATCGATATCCGCGGCCATGGTGGCGTACATCGACATCGAGCGCGCCTGTTCGAGCGCCACAAACATGTCGGCGGCGCGGTGCTGCAGACTCTGGAACGAGCCGATTGGCACTCCGAACTGCTTTCGCGTCTTCATATAATCGACTGTCACCTTCAGCGCTTCGTCCATCAGGCCGACCGCTTCCGCGCAAAGCGCGGTGCGGGCGTCGTCAGCCACCCGCTCGACCAGCGGCAACGCGTTCTCGGGATCGCCGATCGCGGCTGCGCTGCCCACCTCGACACTTGTGAAGCTCACGTCGGCGGCATGCAGCCCATCTTGGGTCAGGTAGCACCTTTTGGAAATGCCTCGCGCGTCGGTAGGCACCAGAAGGACCGCAATACCGCTGCTATCGCGTTGAGCGCCTTTGGTGCGCACGGTGACAATCAACGTGTCGGCGTTCTCGCCGTTGAGAACAACAAATTTTTCGCCGTCAATGACCCATCCATCGCCGCTCTTCTTCGCGGAGGTCGTCACGTCATTCAGATCATAGCGAGAGCTCTTTTCAAGTTGCGCGAATCCAAAGGTCTTGCTACCGTCAATAATCTCAGGCAGATGAGCTGCCTTCTGCACGTTCGAACCGCCATGCCGCAGGAAACCGCCGCCGATCACAACGGTGGCGAGATAAGGCTCGACCACAAGCGCTCGGCCGAACGCTTCCATCACGATCATAGTCTCCACGCCGCCGCCACCAAACCCGCTATCGGCTTCGGCAAAAGGGAGTCCGAGCAGACCCTGCTCAGCAAAGCGGCTCCAGACCACTCTGCTCCAGCCGCCCTTCTCCTTCAAATATTTCTTGCGCTCGTCGAAACCGTAGACATCGGTCAAGAGTCCATCGACGCTTTCCTTGAGGAGCCGCTGCTCCTCGGACAAATTGAAGTCCATATTTTAAGCTTCTCCAGGCGACAGATGTGGACCTCCTGCCGGTCCCATCGGTGTAAAAGAGGGGTTAGAGCCCAAGCACCGCCTTGGCAATGATGTTGCGCTGGATTTCGTCGGAGCCGCCGTAGATTGAGACTTTGCGGTTGTTAAAGTAGCTCGGCGCTATCTGCGTGGTCCAGTCCACTGCTTCATCGGGCGAATCGGGATGTTCGCTATAGGGCGCAGCGAATGGCCCGATCATCTCCATCAAGAGTTCCGTCGCGGTCTGCTGGCTTTGTGAGCCCTTGATCTTAAGCATGGACGACGCAGGATTTGACTTGCCCTTACCGTGCTTGCCTTCGTCCGCGACAATGCGCAGTTGCGTGAGCTCGAGTGCCTTCAGCTCGATCTCGGAGATGGCGAGCTTCTCCCGGAACATGGAATCCTCGATCATAGGCCGGCCGCCACTTTCGAAGTTTGCGGCCAGCTCCCTAATGCGCCGGATTCGCTCCTTGGAGACCCCAACCCGCGCAATGCCGGTGCGTTCGTTGCCGAGCAGAAACTTTGCGTAGTCCCAGCCTTTGTTCTCTTCGCCGATTAGGTTTTCGTAAGGCACCTCGACGTCATCGAAGAAGACCTCGTTGACCTCATGTCCGCCATCGATGGTCTGAATCGGACGCACCGTCACGCCCTTGGAATCCAAGCAGAACACGATGAAGGAAATGCCCATCTGCTTCTTTGCGCTAGAATCTGTGCGGCAGAGGCAGAAGATCATGTCGGCATGCTGCGCGAGCGTCGTCCAGGTCTTCTGGCCATTGATAATCCACTTGTCGCCCCTGCGTTCGGCCTTTGTCGTGAGCGAGGCGAGATCCGAGCCAGCGCCGGGTTCCGAAAAACCCTGGCACCACCAATCATCCACGTTTGCGATGCGCGGTAGGTAATATTGCTTTTGCGCTTCATTACCGAAGGTATAAATGACGGGGCCGACCATGCCGACGCCAAAGGCGAGCGGCGTCGGCGCCGGATACATCTGCAGCTCCTCCCTGAAGATGTAATGCTGAACCGAACTCCAGCCTGTGCCGCCGTACTCCTTCGGCCAGGGACTAACGTTCCACCCCTTCTTATTGAGGATGCGCCACCATGTCACCATTTCCTCCTTCGACACATGGCGGCCTTCGATCATCTTGCGCTGCAGCTGCGGCGATACAGTGTCGCGCAGAAACTGCCGGACTTGATGTCGGAATGCTTGCTCTTCCTTGGTGAATACAAGATCCATCGAATTCTCCTGCAACCGAATAAAGTGGGGGCCGCGTTAGGATGGCGACGCCTTCTCCATGCATGCCAATTGGAAGAGGCATCGAGGAGAGGTGGAGTCGAACGCGAAGTGTATCGAGAGGACTGGCGAGGGGCAAAGCATCCGCCTGTTATCAGCGCCCTTGCGTGGCGATACCAACGATTTCTCCTTTCTGGCCCCTGCGAACCCGTTAGACGATGGTGCCCCATGTCCGCGTTCGACTTCTCGTTTTCAGTTTGTCCCGCAGTGTGATGACTAGAGGCGTCTTGCTTCCCGTCAGGCGAGCGTGAAAGATTGCTTAGCTATTCCCGCATAATCGGCATCCTGAATTTCGGTAGCGAGAACATCGCCCATCCTGTACTCCTAAATGCATTCAGCCGCCTCTTCACAGTGTTGCCGCCGCTCTGCACCAACGTCTGTAGCAACGGTCGTGCCAGTTGAAAATAGTCTATAGTTCGCGAACAATCACCGGCGTTATGAACCGAACAGACATCGTACGCTGTGCGAAATCGGACAAGCATTGACAGTTCGACCGTCGTTTCCATAGCCGCGCGACGGGCTGGTGCAAATTTGCTAGCGTTCATTATCTCTCAGCTCGATGCGAATAGATGTGCGCTAACGGTCGCCTGCCGCCCGAGTGCTGTGGGCCTGCGAACGGTCGAATACAGAAGCCTCGGGTTTGCGCTAGAAAGACGCGCAATTGAGGCGCTTTCGAAACGACGGCTCACGAGCGAGGAGTTTCCACTACGGCTTCCGACGCTCGCGCAGTCCTTGATGCTGCCATCGTCGACCTGCAAGCTCGTTTGGCGAGCAGCGAACCGCAATAGCCGGTCCTAAGCAGACCGCCGACATCATCATCTAGCCCGACGGTTCTTCGATCAGCCTTCGCTTGATCAATGCTGATCCGGGCCCCGGGATGATCGTGAACGTGAGCGAGGACGGACGCATCGCTCGCGGTCTGCCGGGATCATTAGACGCGTGGCAGGGGTCGCGAGAGTTGAGTGACGAGCGCCCTGCCAATCAGCAATGCTGCGAACGCGCGCTGCGGCCGATCACCGCCTAGCAAGTCGTCTGTGAACAAGGCTCTAAGCGATTGAGCAGGAGTCAGTTTTCCGGTTGCGGCGGCATTTGAGATTGCAGGGATTGGGGGCTTGAGGCCGCCAAACCCTGCAATTTCGCTTTTGGATTCCCTTTCCCTGCGGCCCATGATTCTGTGGTGCATCGGAGGGAACGATGCGGCCGAAGAAGCACAAGACGACGGGATCGAACGATCTGTTCCGGGCGCGGCTGGACCAGATCATCAACATGAAGCACGAGCTGGTTCAGCTCGCCGGCAAGATCGATTGGGACTGGATCGACGGCGAGGTCGCGCCGCTCTACAGCGAGAATGGCCGGCCCGGGATCGAGACCCGGTTCATGATCGGGCTGCTGTTGCTCAAGCACACTTACGGGCTGTCCGATGAGGGCGTTTGCGAGCGCTGGGTTCACGACCCGTATTTCCAGTTCTTCACCGGGCAAGAGTTCTTTCAGCATGCCTTCCCGCACGAGCGCTCGGACCTGAGCCATTGGCGCAAGCGGCTCGGCGACAAGTTGGAGCTGCTGCTGGCGGAGAGCCTGCGGGTGGCGCACGAGGCCGGCGCGTTACGCGGCCAGGACCTCAAGCGCGTCACCGTCGACACCACGGTGCAGCCGAAGGCCATCACCTTTCCGACCGATGCCAAGCTGCTCCATGCGGCTATCAAGGGGGCTCAACCGCCTGGCGAGAAGGCACGCCGTCAGGCTGCGGCAATCCTATTCTCGTGTGGCAAGGCCGCCGCGATGATGGCGGGCCGCTACGCCCATGCCAAACAGTTCAGCCGGCATCAGCGGCAGTTGCGCATTCTGCGCAGCCGGCTCGGCCGCATCATCCGCGACATCCGCCGCAAGATCGAGGGCCAGCCGGCACTGGAGGAGGCATTCGCCCTCCCGCTTGGCCGGGCCGTGCAAATCCGCTCGCAGCAGCAGCGCCAGCGCGGCTGGAAGCTTTATTCCTTCCATGCCCCGGAGGTGGAATGCATCGGCAAAGGCAAGGCCGCCGCCCCTTACGAGTTCGGCGTGAAGGCCTCCATCGTCACCAACAACCGCCGGGCGCCCGGTGGCCTGTTCGTACTGCACGCCAGGTCGCTGCCCGATAATCCCTACGACGGTCATACCCTGCGGGACGTCATCGACCGCACCGAGACGCTCACCGGATGTCCGATCGAGCGGGCCTATGTCGACAAGGGATACCGCGGCCACGATGCTCAAAATCCACGTCGCGTCTTCATTTCGGGCCAGAAGCGCGGCGTGTTCGGCGCCATCAAGCGCGAGCTCCGGCGCCGCTCCGCCATCGAGCCCATCATCGGACA
>NZ_JBEPRY010000034.1:0-68191 GCF_040548605.1 Bradyrhizobium sp. JR4.1 | reverse complement strand
GAAGACACTAGGCTGGAAAACGCCGGCGGAGGCGCTTGACGATCTTCTGTTATGAGTGAAAGTAACTGGTGTTGCGACGACCGTTTGAATCCGCCAAGTATCCGGCTATCGCTGTGGTGTTTCCGAGAGGACGAGCTTTTCCGATCGGCCGGAGGGGCCATTCCGCGCGCCGAAGAATGCGCTCCATTCGCGCGTCGGTGACGGTGACGATTTCGGTCAATTCAATCGAAAGTCCGAACTCAATCATGCCCGCAAACAGCTCGTAAGTGGCGGCAGCAAGTCCGCCACTTGCTTTCGGCGCGTCCGGCGGAAGATCGAGCGCAAATCGGCTGCTCTCCCAGACCTGACGGCTTCGTGGCGCCGGTTGCCCCTCGAGAAGAATGGGGAAGGTATCTCTCAGCATCGTTGAGCCGGTCGAGGGCAGAAGGCGGACGCAACCCTGAATGTGTCCCGCGGTCGAGCGGTTCAGGAGGTGTACCGGTCGAAGGACATCAACCTCGTCGATCTCCATGTCGCCACTGGTCTCGACGCTCCAGTCAAGGCGCTGTTTGAAAACGCGATAGCGCAGCCGGTGTATCTCGGCCAGCTCGTGAACGAACTCCCCGTAGTACTCGGGGGTGATAAGCTGAATCATACTGGCCTCCCTGCTTTGCTTGGAGAAATAAGCAAAGAGGACTAGGCAAGCGCACCTGTGCAGTTGCACAGGTGTTTATGGCGGCCGGAGTTTCTATTTTCGAGATTTTGATTCGGTTAGCAGCACGATGGCTTGACGAAGCGAGCTGACCCCGAGCTTCGCACGGGCGTTGTCCAGGTGAAATCCCGCCGTTCGCTCGGCGATGCCGAGAATGATCCCGATCTCTCCGGCAGATTTGCCGCGCGCGGACCATTCGAGACATTCGTACTCGCGAGGAGACAGCCCGCCGACCATGCGATCAATCGTCCAAAACCGCTTCGCGTGTGCATGGAAGAACCATGCGATGAGCCGCAGGCTGTGTGCGTGCTCGAGTAACGAGCGGTCGAAAACCGTTCGATGCTCGTCCGTCGCAAGGCTCAAAGCGGCGGTCGCGCCCCGGCCATCATGGATCGGGAATGTAAATCCGCAGCGAATTCCAAATTTGGCGGCCTCTTCGAACAACGTGCGTTCTGAATCCGACTGATTTTGCTGTTCGATTCCAAGTCCCCACCGGAACGGTTTAGGCTGGCGGATCGCCCGGCGTACCACTGGATCGACGGAGTCGTACCCACGCTGCAGATAAAGAGCGGTCCAGGAAGATGGATATGTCGAGATTAGGTTCGGGACGCCGCCGGGCCTACTGGGTAATGCAAGATATGCGAACCAAGACAAACTGAGCGCAGCAGTGACATCGGCCATGCTCTGCTGAGCTTCATCTGGGTGCGAGCTTTCGGTCAATCGCTCAGCAAACTTCTGAAAAACCCGATCCATCGTTGATGAACCCGCGGGCCTCCCTCATAAGCGCGACTCTCATTATCAGAATTGAGCATTGCTGCGAATGGGGGCAAAACAAGAAGTCGGCCCCTTCGAGCGTAGGTCAGTCTTGATGTCGGGTGACCTAGTTACTGATGTGATCAACCGAGATCCCGCAGTCATTATGTCTTAACATCACTGCGATTTGAGCCGAGCTGGGTCCGCTGTTCGAAATCCTGCAAGCGTGCCCAGAAGATTGCCGGATTGCTGCGCTCTTGGGCCTTCCGAGTTGCAGGTTTGTACCGCTCTTCCGATTACAAAGAGCCGCGCACGAAGGAGATTGCAAATGAAGGTCGGTGTTCCAAAGGAAATCAAGACGCACGAATACCGCGTGGGCCTGACGCCTGGGGCTGTCCGCGAATACGTGGCCGCTGGGCACAGCGTGTTGGTAGAGACCAACGCCGGTGGTGGGATCGGCGTCACCGACGACATTTATCGCAAGGCTGGAGCGACGATTGCGGCCTATGCTCACGAGGTGTTCGCCTCATGCGAAATGATCGTAAAAGTCAAGGAACCCCAACCCGCTGAATGGACACAGCTGCGGGAAAACCAGATCCTATTCACTTACCTGCATTTGGCTCCGGATCCTGAGCAGGCTAAGGGCATCATCAAGTCTGGTTGCACCGCCATTGCATATGAAACCGTGACTGACGCTCACGGTGGGCTTCCGCTGCTTGCCCCGATGAGCGAGGTTGCGGGAAGACTTGCGGTGGAAGCAGCAGGCGCGGCGCTGAAGCGATACGCTGGTGGACGGGGACTTCTGATCGGCGGCGTGCCCGGCGTTCAACCCGCACGCATCGTAGTAATCGGAGGAGGCGTTGTCGGCACCCACGCTGCACGGATGGCGGCAGGCCTGGGTGCCGAAGTCACGATCCTTGACCGTTCGATCCGCCGGCTTCGCGAGCTGGATGAACTGTTCGGAGGGCGAGTTCGTACCAAATTCTCGACGATAGACTCCGTCGAACAGGAGGTATTCGAGGCGGATGTCGTCATAGGCGCCGTTCTCGTTCCGGGCGCAAGTGCGCCAAAGCTTGTCAGCCGCGGGATGTTGAGCTCGATGCGCAAAGGCTCCGTGATCGTGGACGTAGCTATCGATCAGGGCGGCTGCTTCGAGACCTCGCGTCCGACGACGCACGCAGACCCAACTTACGAGGTGGACGGCGTTATCCACTATTGCGTGGCAAACATGCCGGGATCCGTCCCGCTGACCTCCAGTCACGCGCTGAACAACGCTACGCTCCCATTTGGCTTGGCTCTCGCCAACAAGGGGTTTGCGGCCGTGCTTGAAAACCCACACCTGCGCGCGGGTCTGAATGTCCATCGTGGCCGTCTCACCTATAGGGCCGTGGCCGAGAGCCTCGGCCTGCCCTTCACACCGATTGACCAAGCTGCGGCCTGATCCTAGAGGTCCTCACGGGGACGTTTCCTCCCTGACTGGGTGGGCCACTCCTTCGGAGTGGCCTTTTTTTAAGGGCGCCGCAAACAGCATGCACTCGCCATGGCTTGGACATCGGCGGTCCACAGAATATCCACGGCCCACCTCAGCAAAACTGCGGTCGGCCTCTCCCCTTGCAAGTTTCCCGCTGTTGACGCGTCCGGAAAAGCCTCCAGCCGACAACGGATGGGTAGATGCCGTCTCATCCGGCGCGTACTTACAGATAAGCGGTCGCCCTGATCTCTGGCTGGCAGCGGATACAGGCGATCGACAGTACGTAAAGATCTGCGCCGGCAGTACAGTGCGCTAGTTTGGCAGGCCGCACAATTGTTCGGAGCTCAACGGCTTCTCCGGCGAAATGCTTGGGACAGGGCTGTGCTGTCTGAGACGGCGCAGCCAGAAGAGTCAGCGCATCGGCTGGCCGGAGTTCGACTTCCTGACCGCACGCTAGCAGGCGGATATGAAGCCGCCCGCCCGGATCTGTTAGGGCAAACCCAAGTGGTGACCACGACCACATGGATTCCCCCCAACTTTGGGAGTTGCACTTCAAACTTTGGTATGCAGGGTTTGAAGGATGGCAGTTGTCATTCCGCATTCTGCCGTGACAAGTCCCGTCATGCGTCCGTCGTCGCGAGGAGCGCTAACAGGCTCTGAGCCGGCGGGGCGGGAGAAAAGGGAAAATCGGGAGAACATTAATGAATTTCACGATGTCGGCGAAACAAAATGAGTGGTTGACTCGCGTGAAGTTTTTCATGGCCAAGCACGTCCGGCCCGCCTTGCCCGTATATGAGCAGCAGCGCGCTGCGGGCGACCGCTGGGAACTTCCTCCAATCCTCGAAGACCTAAAGAAGAAGGCGCGCACCAACGGGTTGTGGAACATGTTTCTGGCACCGACTTCCCATGAGGACAATGAATTTCCCGGTGCGGCACTGAGCAATCTGGAATATGCGATGCTTGCGGAAGAGATGGGTCGCATCGGCTGGGCTTCGGAAGTGTTCAACTGCTCCGCTCCCGATACCGGCAACATGGAGGGCTTGATGCGGTACGGCACTAAGGAACAGAAACAGCAATGGCTGAAGCCCTTGATGAATGGTGAGATTCGCTCCGCCTGCGTTTCCGATTGTCTCGCCACGGATCGGGCCTTATCGGCGTTTTGAACCCTTTTGGTGCTGTCTGACTGCGTCTCATCTCTTCGTGGTGCATGCCGAGAGCAAGATAGATTAGCCCGACGCGAGCAAGCCGGCATGTTCTGCGTAGAAGGCCCTAGCTTTCTTGTCTTCGTACCCTGCGTATTTTGGCTTCGGGCAAGAGGGCGGCTCCCAAGTCTGGAAATAGAGAAATACACCCTCATGTCCTCTATCATAGAGGCTGGAAGCATATCTCATCAGGCCTAGTACGCGATTTCCGAGTGCCATTCCGAATGTTGGGTCAAGGGAAAGCGCTCGGCTCTATACGGCGACCGCGTCGACACAGGGGTACATCGTCGATGACAACGGTCGACCCATTGAGGCCCTTTCAGCGAAGCTGAGGCTTACAGGCGGCTCACAAGCTAGAACCTGACGATAACGAAGATGATGCAGCTCCGGAGATGGGCGGCCGGTAGCCGCATTAACGAGGTGCTCCCCGCGCAGCACGTGGTGCATAAATGAGAACTAGACCCAGCGATGGCCGTCCCTAGTGTCGAAGCACGGGGTAGCGGCGCGGAATTGCGCAAGTTCTAATGTATTTCATGCGAAAGCCGCCGCTCGATCCGGATGTCGCTGACATGGCGCCTGCCGATACGACAGTGCCGGTTGAACCACGTTCGCGTCGCAGTAGCTGCTTGCATTGTGTTTGTATAACTGCCGGAGATCGCGCCTGTATTGCTGGTCAAAGTGTTGCTACTCAGTGTTGAGCCATATTGGTTGGTCCAGAGCCCAGATAGGTTGCGCTTTGAGCGAAGTCACCAGTCCCACTCCGAAGCATCCACCGGGTCTTCCCAAGCCTCCTGCGGCATCGTCCACTCGGCCGAGTTCAGTAGCCGCGATTACGGGCGTCGTTCAAATTTATGAGAGCGCCAAATTGGACGTTGCTTTGGCCCGCTCCTTTCTTCATCGCGCAGAGCCAAGCTGCTAACAGCAACGCCGGCAGAAGCTCTCATCTTAAAGCGGCAGTGAGACCGATCTGCCAGGCGGACCAGCAAGAACCCAAGCAGAATTTCGTACGGCCGAGGTCCTTACAAGCAGCTTTGTCTGCACATGCAAGTAAGCCGAAACGGAGTCTCCTGCGGCCCGTGACGAACCTTAGTTTTTTGAAAGCGGCTTTGTTGCGATGGTGCGGATCCTTGCACGATCGCTCGGCCGCGTGGGCGAGATTTCACGCTGCTGGTGCATTCTTTCATCGTCGTCTCTGAAATCGCGCAGTTTTGGTGCGTGCGCGAGCATGCTTACGCGCGTTACAGTTACTGGAGGAGATAAGACAGGGGACCATTGGGAAGATGGATCCCCGCCTATGATCTTACGACGCTGCCGTGGGCGTTGTGCTGTAGCGGGGAAAACAGCCTGCCGAGAAGGTGCGGCTTGCAATGTGAGAGCGCGAACTCGCTGCATTGTCTTTGGGGCCGCGCGGTATTTTTGCGCGTCCCGCGCGCTCTGTTTTGATTCTTTGCGGACAATCGCCAGGAACCCAAAACAATCTGCGTTCCGTGAGGAAAATCTACTCCTCCGAACGGAGCAAAACGCAGGTCACAGCCCGGACGATCTGCATTCCCGTGACGCGCGCAGATCTCGCAAATCGAGGGATTGAGTCCGTTGTTTAGCTGCAATGGGAGTTGCAGCGTTTGAATTTTACGCGGCTTTCCTGCGCGGCGAGAAGAGCACCCAATAAACCAGCGGGCGAAAGACGACGCGCATTGGACAACTCGAAGTCGCGAGGAAGTGATTGCACGCTCGGTTAGGTAGATATATATATAGTATACTCTCTAAGATAGAGTCGGCTTGCCGAAGCGGGGCGTCCTGTCATATCGCGCTTCGCGAGCGCCGGCCGCGAACGAGTTCGATTCCTGTCGTGCGGATGAGGCGATGCCGGTCGCGTGAGGTGGCGACTCAATCGTTATTCGAGGATTTTCCAACGACGAGTTCGAAGAGGAGGCGAACGTTACTCAAGATCGAAAAGAAAGCTGATTTCGTTTCATGGCCTAGACATGGATTGCGTCTATGATTTGTACCGTTGACGAGGCTGCAAAATCGATCTGGTGGCGTTTTATGCGAGTGCCTTTCCGAGTGCCCTTCCATGGAGCGGCACTGGCTATGTCCGCACTGAGGGAGTCAGATCCTAAGATGATGGTGGTCTGTAACAAGATTCAGCCGGCTACTTGTGCGGCGTGGGTCACCCGCCCCTCAGACAATTCGCATGCGTGGCATCAAGACGGCTGTCGCGTTTATCGCCAGACGTGACCACCAAACACGGAGTTTGTTCAGACATCCACAGAGAAAGGCGCCGTCATGAGTGGCACAATGACCGTTGATAACGACATTCCGCGAGCAGACATCGTTAAGCACGCGGGCCGGCTTGGGACCGAGATCAAGAACATTACACTGTCAGACGATTTGTCTGACGAGGCCATCATGGCCATTAACCGGCTGCTCCTAGAGCATAAGGTCATCTTCTTCCGTAATCAGGGGCATCTCGATGAGGCCCAGCAACAGCGTGTTGTGCTCCGGCTGGGCTCGCTGATACGCAATCCCACAATGCTGGACACAAGGGGAGGCTTAACAATCCGGAAGACGCTCGCTGCTAGCGCGTGCGATCATGTCGATGAGTTGGACGGTGATGACGTCTCCAGTGCAGACGTCTTCAGTGCCGCCCACCCAGCAATTTCAGTGCTGCGAGGTGCAGCGACTCCACCTTTTGGCGGGGAGATCGCTTGGTCAAGCTCGGTGGCCGCTTATCTTGACCTTCCCGATCCGCTGCGGATGCTTGCCGATAACCTGTGGGCTGTGCGCTTCGCCGCATTCGATCACCCTGCGACGGACGGGGCCATTGAAGCCGACAGGAAGGCATTGGAGGACGTATCCACCGGCACGATCTACGAAGCGGCACATCCGATCGTTCGTGTTCATCCCGACACTGGCGAACGCATGCTCTCGCTCGGTCGTTCCGTGCAGAACTTTGTCGGCCTGCAGCGCTATCCCAGCCAAAGGCTGTTCAAACTTCTACAATCCTATCTCACCGCCCCGCAGAACACCCTGTGCTGGAATTTGAAATCGGGCGACGTCGCAATCTGGGACAATCGCGCAATTGAGACGTATCCCGTCAACAAGATCGGCAGTCCTCATTGGGCCATGGACCGGCTTGCGATCGACGCCGGCGTACCGCACATCAAAAGGCTGAAATCACGGGCCGCTGAGGCTGCCTAGCACTGTCCGCAGGTCCGGTTTTCGTAAGACGCTGGTGGTCCAACGCTAAGTCGCGGCCCTGCAATGTCAAGCGGAGCCGGGCCTTCTTATCCCGGCGCGACCGGCGAACCGGTGCGGGCAATCTGCCTCTTTTGGGCGCGCTGGTCGCATAGCTTGGGCATGCTGCGCGGTTCGCTGGAGCCTGTCGCGATCAAAGCGGATTTTATCCGCAATGACGGACTAGCTGGCACATTCTTCAGGAGTGGACGTGGTCAGGGTGCCCGATGAGATCCAGAGGGCGCGGCGGTTCTGCCCGGGTCTGCTGCAACAGTTCTTTGGGTTGGCCAAATGCCATCTCGATCGGCTTGAGATCGGGGCTGTAGGTCGGCAGGAAGAGGAGGCCCGCGTCTGCGATGAGGCAGGCCCTCTTCGCTCTTCTGACTCGACAGATTGTGAGGATCACCCTGTCGCTCTGGCGCGGTACGGCGAGAAAATTTGCTCGACATAGGCCAGGAAGTACTCGGCCTTGATCGGGCCATCGCCCACGAAAGATGCAATCAGCCCTTTGCAGGTGAGGCCCGCAACGAATGTGGTCGTCTACCAATGGCCGTTCGGCCATCGCGGATGGCGCGTGGGCTGACATGGTCCACGCGTAACGGCCACCAGCTACGCCGCAGTTCCAGCGAGCCAGTCCCCGTGCCGCTTCAGCGCGGAACGTCGATCCGCGCCGGTCGGCAAAGCTGCTGTGCGGCGAGTTTCCTCGAATCCCACACCCAATGATCGCGCTCGCTACCCCGGAAGGTCCGTTCCGCCTGAAAGACCGCCCTGAACCACGGCCTCGCTCACCCCAATCGGAAGAGCCGCCGATGCGCCGCCCCCGTCAGCCTGTTCCTCGAGGATGAATCACGGTTCGCCTGAGTTGGCTTATCCCTTGCATTCAAGTCGATCTCAACACGCTCTCTTGGCTGCGACTTAGGCGGGATCGCGCCGCTAGCCTCAGCGCCCCGACACCAGTGAGTATCAGTGCACCTTCCTCAACTCTCGAGCCCGATAGTCCTCACCACACTAGGTAGGTAACGATCCATTGTTGATGCTGTATAGATCGCATTGAATCAAACCGCGATGATAAGAGCACACGAGGTGCGGCAATGGAAACCACAGCTAATCCGCTGGATTGCAGAGCACACGAGTTGAAGTTCATTGAAGAAACTCGCGTCGTTAGCGAGAGTGAACTGCAAGTCAACAACTTCACGCCTTACCATGTCACAAAGTCTTATCGCGAACAGATCATCAACAGCGG
This sequence comes from Bradyrhizobium sp. JR4.1, assembly GCF_040548605.1. Taxonomy (NCBI): domain Bacteria; kingdom Pseudomonadati; phylum Pseudomonadota; class Alphaproteobacteria; order Hyphomicrobiales; family Nitrobacteraceae; genus Bradyrhizobium; species Bradyrhizobium sp. JR4.1. The sequence goes on along the minus strand of NZ_JBEPRY010000034.1, from coordinate 59,594 downwards.
TTACTACGATCAGCTGAAGTACATTGTCGAGCCCTCCGTCGAGGAGTTCGAGAGCCCAGGCACCTTGGACACGAGCGGCGAGCACGACAACACGGTCGTGCCGGGACTGCAGCACAAGTACGCCCAGACCGGTTTATTGCTGGTGACGGAACGCTGCGGCTCATATTGCCGTTACTGTTTTCGTAAGCGCATTGTGGGCAAGGTTTCGGATGAAATCGCACCGGATTTCGATCAGGCCGCGCAATATATTGCGCGCCATCCTGAGATGACGAACGTACTTCTTTCCGGAGGTGACCCGTTCGTGCTCAGCACCGCCAAACTGAACAAGATAGTTGACCACCTGCTGCCAATAAACCATTTGAATTCGATCAGATTTGGCACAAAAATGCTGGCCTATGAGCCAAGGCGATTTGAGGATTCCGCTCTACCGGCCTTATTCCAGCGTATCCACAAGGCGGGTAAAACCGCAATCATCGTCACGCATTTCGATCACGTAGGTGAGATCTCATGCGACGCGGAGCACAAAGTTCGCGCTTTGCGAGCACAAGGCGTGCAATTTCTTAATCAGTCCGTGCTTCTCGCCAAAGTCAACGATGATCCCGAGATATTGGCCGCGACCTTCGCCAAGTGCCACGAAATCGGAGTGCGACCTTACTACTTATTTCAAGCCAGGCCGGTGAAGGGTGCATCGCACTTCCAAGTCGCACTGCGGCGCGGAATAGAGATTGTACGCGGCATCAACCAACGTCTGAGCGGGATCGAAAAGACATTTAAATACATCATGTCCCATTACACAGGAAAAATAGAGATATTGGACTTAGGACAGGATGGCCGCGTGTATATGCGATACCACCAGAGCAAAGCTCCCGAGAAGATCGGGAAGATCTTTTCCCGACCGCACGTCGCGGCCGCGTGCTGGTTAGACGATCTGCCGGAACAATGAGGTCTACCGTAAACGCTCCAGCTTACGAATCGGAGCGAGTGCGGTACGCCCGCCGCCCAACGAAGCGTATTGAAGTTGAGCGGCCGCACGCCATGGTCTCAGCGTAGAAAGACTCAGATGCCGATCGACTATCCCGCTGCACTGAACTTAAGGACGTCTGGAGCTCGCTATTCCTGGACTGACAGGGAGGTAATGCTCTATGCGCTTGGAGTGGGCATGGGCTCAGATCCTTTGAACGAGGAGGAGCTACAATTTGTCAACGAAGCATTTGCAACTTCGAAGCCACTAAAGGTGATCCCGACGTTTGCTTCCGTCTGCGTTTGGGGCGCACGCCCCGGACTCATTGACCTCAATCGCGTTTTGGTTGTTGACGGCGAACGCGACATTACGTTTCACACGCCAATGCCTGTCGCAGCGAACGTGACGGCCGACGCCCGTGTGAGGGGAATTTATGATAAGGGTAAGGAGAAAGGTGCGATCATTCAGAACGAGGTGGTGGTCAGAGAGGGGGGCGGCGACAAGATCGTCACAATCGTTTCGTCGACCTTCGCGAGGGGTGACGGCGGCTTTGGCGGGCCATCGGAGGGGATGCCCGAGCCGCACCAAGTCCCCCTCCGAGCACCAGATAGATCACTCGATATCCCGACCCGACCTGACCAAGCCCTGATCTATCGTCTTTCTGGTGACCGAAACCCTTTGCACAGTGATCCGGAGTTCGCCTGTCGAGCCGGTTTTCCAAGACCCATTCTGCACGGAATGTGCACATATGGGCTGACCTGCAGAGCCGTCCTGCAGAGCTATGCCGACTACGATCCGACTGCTTTTCATCGTCATCGCGCCCGCTTTTCCGCGCCGGTGTTTCCGGGAGAAGTTGTTACCGTCAATCTTTGGAAGGACGGTAATTCGATCTCGTTCGAAGCTTGCGTACGAGAGCGTCGCGTTACCGTCGTCAAGAATGGGCAGACGGTGCTACACTGAGCAGGGTTCGGACCGTTCCTTGTACCTATTCGGCTGCCAGCTTGGCGCGCTCTTTTTAGCGGTTCTTGCCGACTTGCATGAAAGGTCCGCGGCAACGTCTCCATGGATGGGCCGCGCGGCGCTGTTCAACGAACCTGAGATGTGCGGAGCACTTCAAATCGCGGCCTTCAAGGGCGAGCCATTTCGGCTGATCGCGCGCGTGGACCTCAACGGGGAGGGCGGTGCGCCGTCTTGTCGCTCTCGAAGCCAGGTAAACGCGTGGGGCGACGCCCGAAGCGTGCTTTGAACTCTCTAGAGAAGTGGAGCAAGCTCGCAGATCAGCAAGAGTATACGATCTCCGAAATGCGCTCCTCACCTAGAGACAATCGATGAGCGGCGAAGGATAGACGATCTCCTTGAGCAGTCTGCCGAATGCTGTACCATTTGTCAGCACAGGGTTTCTGGACCGTGCGCATGGAGCAGTTAAATTTCTCAGCAGCATTTCGCGGGCCGAAGCCCCCCTTGTCCAGGTTACAGCAGATAAACTGAACGATTTGAACTATTCGGCTTTCGGCCGCTGGGGTGGCAAGTTCGCCATAAGACGTCGATTGACTGCTGCATGAGGCTTGCAAGCATTAGAATGGCGCACTTGGGATAACCCTCGGGCGGATTTTGCGTGTGGGACTTGCGCGTTACATGCGCAACGGCGGCTGCCGCAAAAAACGTTTGTGGAATGTTAGCATTCCGCAGAAGCGATGCATGCGCCCGTGACCTGCTTCGCGTCCCAACTATCCAAGAAATCAATAATGAAGAAGGCAGTTGCACTGCTCATCGCGATTTCGTATCGCCGCCAGTTGTTGAGAGCAGGGGTCTCGCCCGGGAGATGATGCCTTGAGGCCCGTTGGCGACACGCAAGCAACAGGCTTCAACGACCAACGCGCGTTTTCGGATAGCCTGACATGACAGAGGCATCGCTGTGGACGCCACAGCAGAGACGGTTCGTCTTGACACGATAGATGTCGGCGATCTTGCGATGCGCGATTGTGCAATCCAGGCCGATCGACTTGATATCGCCTCTTGCTTGTCATGGGAGGCGCGGCGTTCCTGTAACGGTGACAACATCAATTCTTCCACTGCACATTGAAGACTGGAGCGAACCGACGCATCTGAATGCCAAGAACAAAGACTGTGCTGTCGCTCTTATCAGCATCGAGCGAACAATGCCATCTGCTCTGTTACGCGCCAACTATGGTCGGATTGCTCATCATGCCCTAGCAATCGGTGTGCCGTAGTAGACGCGCGACATCTAGTGGAAGAGCGGCCATATACGATCCATGCTGCAAGGCCTGCGCACCTTCAGTTTGAATCGTTCAGCCGAAGAAACGGTCTTATTCAGCGTACCCGCTAAGCCTTGCGCCGGTGAAGGACCTCCTTCAGCCGCAGCCGGTACGACTGGGGTTCTAGGAAGCAGCTCAAATAAGGTGTCGTGTCGCATCTACGCCAATCGTATCCCAGATGTTTGGTTCACGACGTGTCCGGAGCCAAACGCTGACAGTGCGACCAGTGTCGACCCCAGATGAAGCTCCTGATTGTGCATCTTTGCTAGACTCAGCTGATGTGCGGGGCGGCATGCCGATTGCTTTAGGCTCGACAAGGCGCTGAGCCTATCGAAAGATAGGGCGGCGCGAATTGTCGCACGTATGGAGTGCTGTTAGCGGAGAGCAGTTCGAACACCGGACCCCAAAACGCAGCGTTTCGTTCCGAGGATGCTTCATCTGTCGACCCCTCAAGACGCTGGGGCTCATGATCGTACCGCTCCAGCGATGACACTGAACAAGCTAAGAGCTCTTAAATGCAAAAAAGTGGGATCGACCTTGCAGCCATTCTCGACCTTGACTCGATCGGGGTCGACCAATTTCGCGGCAACAGTCCGAACGCCAGCGAGCAACGGGTATTCGGCGGCCTAGTCATCGGACAAGCGATGTTGGCAGCATGTCGCACAGTCAAAGCCCGGCTGCCACATTCGCTGCATTGCTACTTCATCCACACCGGCGATCCTCAGGTACCCTTGATCTATAGGGTCGAGCGCCTGCGCGACGGTAAAAGTTATTCAACCCGGCGCGTCACGGCGATGCAGCGCGGTAGCGCAATCGTTTCGATCATGGTCTCCTTTCATAAGGGTGAGGAAGGCGCGTTCGAACATCAGGATAAAATGCCGGAGGTGCCAGGGCCTGAGCATTTCGCAGCCGAAGAGTTGTCGAAGAAACCACTATATCCGGATCCACCCGAAATTGTCCGCCGTTATTATGAACCCGATCGTCCGGTCGAGCTTCGTCCCGTCGAGATCGGCCGGTATGTTGGCCAAAAGATCGAGGACGGAAGACTCCATATGTGGATGAAGGCCGCGACAAAGCTGCCCGACGATCCGGCGTTGCACATATGCGCACTGGCCTATGCCTCGGATTTGTCGCTGCTGGATGCCGTGATGGCTCGCTATGGGCGTACGCTGTTCGATGGACGCATCTTGTCCGGAAGTCTTGACCACGCAATGTGGTTTCATCGTCCTTTCCGTGCCGATGATTGGCTGCTCTATGCCAAGGAATCGCCGAGCGCGCAGAGCGGTCGTGGCCTCGCCCGTGGGCTGATCTTTAGGCGCGACGGCACGCTTGTGGCTTCGGTCGCCCAGGAGGGCTCGGTGCGCGAGCGACGCTGAGCTTACGCAGCGCAGTGAAATTGTGCCTTGGGCGAGCGAGCGGCAAGCAGCCCGTCTATGCTGCTTGCTCGCGTGCCTTGCCGAGAAACAAAGGAGTGGATCAACGACCATTTGATCCCTGGCAAATCACATCGCCTCGATTGCGGGCGACTGTCAGTACGGTGTTCCCGGCGCTCAGGGCCTTTCATTCTGCGATGAAGTCTGCGGTGTCAGGACCTTACTCCATTCATAACCATATTCGGTCGTGCCGTTGGTCAATCCACTTTCGGCAGGCCAATGCCTGACCATGCGTCTGCGCATTGCACCATCGTACGGAGGCCCGGTTGAACCCGCAGTGTTCATCGCGCCAACTCAGGCCACGCACTGGTCCGGTTGAGGTGCTTCGCAATGATTTCGGTTTGAATACGCAGTCAAGCAACACCGACTGTTCGCTACCTTGTGCAGTAGTTGATCCGGGTGCTTGGCTGGGACATGATCCTCGCGGGGCTGGCTGTTGCCCGAATGCTTAGCCCGTCAACTCTGAAACTACCAAACCCGGCAGTTGCTACGTCCGTCACGGAGCGCTTCAGTGTTTATTACAGGGGGCTGGGGCCGGGCACGAATCAGACCGGGCTCTATTCGATGGCTGAGTTTTTGACAAGAACGCGTGCTCGAGAGAGGAAAGGCGCAGGCGCGGTATCGCCGAAGGTGGAGAGTTCTATGCTCACAACGACAGGTTCGAAGATCCCTTGCGCAGGGCTTCCATTCCCAAAATCGGAGTACGATTGCCGGCAGCAGAAGGTGCTTGAAGCGGTAGCGCGTGCAGAACTTGATGCAATTGTGGTTACCGCTATCGGCCACCTCAGATACCTTACCGGCTATCATGGGTTTGGTGGGTACTTCGCTCCGTTCCCGTTGATTCTAGCACCGGGGTGTGCGCCGGTTTTCGTTGCAAGAGAGTACGATGCCGAGGCTGTCTGTGCCGAAGGATGCGTCGATGAGGTCGTTTGCTATAGGCACCCTGGCGATGTTGCTAAGACCTGTGCCGAGGTTCTTCGCCAGCACCGGCTGCAGGATCGGAGAGTGGGTCTCGAACTCGGATGTTGGAATCTTGCACCGGCCGATGTGAGTGCAGTGCAAGGACTGTGTCCAGGCATGAAAGTATCCGACGCGTCCCATTTAGTTGCGTCAGTCGCTGCAGTCAAAAGCCCGCTTGAGCTCGACGTGATGCGTCAAGCAATGACGATAACCGATCTCGCCGTGCGCGTGTTTCGGAACTCGGTTCGCGAAGGCGTGAGCGAAACGGAAACGTACGCAGCCATAGTTGGAGAAGCCAGCAAAGTTGGCGGCGAAATATGGCGATCCGTTACCCTCGTGTTCGGTGATCGGACGAAGATGCCGCACGGTGTCCCGACCCCACACGCACTCCGAAACAATGAACCCGCCATGATTGAGATCGGCGGCGTGAAGCACGGCTATGCCGCAGGGCTGGTCCGCAGCGCGGTGCTTGGTCGGCATCGTGAGGCCGAATCGTTGCACGCTCTTTCGGTTGAAGCGCTCGAATCCGCCATTGCCGCGATTAAGCCTGGGGTAAGCGCGAAGATCGTGGACGCCGCCGCGCGCAAGGTGATTGAGCAATCTGGACGCCCGGGCGCCTTTCGCCATCGTACCGGGTACCAAAGTGGCATCCACTGGACAGAACGAGGGAACCTCAGCCTGGAGCCTGCCGCAGAGGAGATTTTACAGGCGGGAATGACCTTTCATCTTCCCATTATTCTGTTTGGGGAAAGCGGTCATCTGTTTGGCTGCAGCGAGCACGTGGTCGTCACAGACTCTGGGGCGGAAGTGCTCAGCCGTACAGGTCACAACCTATTTCATGCTGTGGGCTCCACATGAATGGCATTGAGGCGTTTCAACATTTGCTGGCGGAGGCAACTGCTTGGCGCCACCATCTTCATGAGAATCCCGAGCTGGAATATCGGCTTTACAACACTGCTAGATTTGTAGCCGAGAAGCTCGCTTCTTTCGGCGTTGATCATATCGAAACGGGGATAGCTGAAACTGGTATCGTCGCCTTGATTGACGGCAATTGTGGAAACGGGCCGACGATCGCACTGCGCGCGGATATGGACGCGCTTCCGATACTTGAACATTCCGAGAAGCTCTGGTCCTCGAAAGTGCCGGGCAAGATGCACGCCTGTGGGCATGATGGTCACACGGCCATGCTATTAGGCGCCGCGAAATACCTCGCCACGACTCGGCGGTTCAAGGGATCGGTCGCCTTGATCTTCCAGCCCGCTGAAGAGAGTGGAGTGGGCGGTCAAAGGATGGTCCAGGCAGGAATCATGGATCGTTTCTCAATAGCGAAGGTGTTCGGCCTGCACAATGTGCCAGGAATCGAAGTCGGCAACTTCGGCATCTGCCCAGGTCCGATCATGGCCGCTCTCGACGAGTTCGACCTCATCGTGAAGGGGAGGGGCGGTCATGCCGCCAAGCCTCATGAGGCCGTCGATCCGGTAGTCATCGCCGCACAGATCATCGTCGGCCTGCAAACCTTGGTTTCTCGGAACACAAACCCGATGGAGGCGCTCGTGATATCCGTCACCAAACTCAACGCGGCTCAGGCCTACAACGTCATTCCGGATCAGGTCGAGCTGGCCGGTAGTATTCGAACTCTTGTGCCCGGGCTGCGCGACTTCGCACAAGGGCGGATATTTGCGGCTGCGCGAGGCATAGCGCGCGGATTTGGCGCAGACGTCGAATTTGAGTACTGCAGGTCCGCGCCGGTCACGATCAATCATCCGGAAGAAACTAATCTGGCGGTCAAAGCAGCACGCAATCTGGTTGGACCGGCTTGCGTCGATGAGAAGATAAGCCCGCGGATGGGCTCGGAAGATTTCGCTTACATGCTTGAAGCAAGGCCGGGCGCAATCATCTTTCTTGGCAACGGATCGACAGCTGGTTTGCACCACCCGGCATATGACTTCAACGACGACGCCCTGCCTTATGGCATCGGCTATTGGGTGAAGGTCGTCGAGACGGTGCTGGCTCCGTGAAACTTCGACCGTCCGGCGCTGTCGCTTGGAGTCTTAAAAGAGATCAACGACCTTAGGCTCTCTCCAGATCTTGAACCCGCTGGGTGTGTGCGGTGCAGCGCTCGATCGGTCTGCATCGCAGCTGCCTGCCGACTGCTCGAGCAAGCAGGTCCTGAGCGTGCTTGCGCCACGCCTTCTCTATCGCGAGAGGCGATGGCGGGCATCCGCGGATCGCGTTTCGACCTCGAATAAAAGAGAGGGACTGGTCGCCTCGCATTTGACTGGAGGCCGGAAAAGGCTGCTTGCCCTCTCGAAGTCGCCGCGAGCCGGGACATATCGCTCGCCGATCAGATACGGTTGGAGGCTGATGGGCGGCGCTCGCTATACACCGGCAGAACGAGTGCATTCAGGTACGGAAATTCGACAGGGAACGTACCACGGGGAAATAGCGCGCTGTTTGTAATAGCTCATGGAATTTTTTGCAGACGTCATCCGGAGTCGGTCGACCGCGCGATCATGCCCTTGATGACGCTTCGATCTTTCGTCCGGCAACCTTTTCCGCGAAACACATAGTCGGTCTCCCCCAGAGAACGCGGCGCCGGCGATGCGGACGCCATTGTCGGTCGAATCATTTACAAAGCAGACCGCATCGAGCTCAGAGGCGACAGCCTGCACAAAATGAACGCCGAGCTTGCTATCTGCACTCCGTCTACCCCACGAGTCCATGCGACCGTATCACGACTGCGACGAGCCGGGTGGGTGTCGCGCTGCGGTCGAATCGATTGGTCCGATCGCCAAGTCAGCACAGGGTCATTTTGACACACAGTCACTCAATTCGCTATCGCGTTGCTGTTACTCGGGTGAAAGTCCCAGGGACGAAGAAGGCGCAGGCTCCAAGCGGCTGCGCCAATCACGTATGGGTCTTTCAACCATGAGTTGTTGCGCGTCGTGCATCACGGTCGACTAAGGAGAAGAACGGGCTTTCAAGGTGTCACATTAATATCGATAAGCAATCTCACGCGGGAACGGGAGGGCCCAAAGAAGCGCGGCCAGTGCTCGCGGCGATGCGTGTTGGCTTCTCAGCGGCACTTACCGGATGCCGACCGAACTTAGTCGATTATGCTGAATGCTGAACTTCGATGGCGGTATGAAACGGCAGAGCGTTAGATTCGACAGCATCTAGCCCTCCTTTTTGGAAGCGATCTTTAGTTAGCTCGCTGAACAGGAAGATGGGAGCGGGTGTTACCAGCAGACCGGTGGATTGGAATGAAACGTGACATAACACAATTCCCTCGGGCTCTACGTTTCTCCTAGACCTTCAAAATCTATTATGTCGCGTAATCGGGGCTGATGCGGTCGAGGCGGCGCTTGAGAGCCGTCCAGGGCCGAAGGTTCCTATTGTACCCCTCTCGTTGGAACTGCTCCGCCGTATGAGCGGCCACTCTGTCCGACGGCAGGACGATTTTGTGTCCACCTTGCATAGCAGCGATCTGGACCCGGCACGATTGCTCCAAAAGGTACATGTTGAGGAAGGCTTCTGACACGGTACGGCCAACTGTAAGCAAGCCGTGGTGTTTTAGGATCATGACGTCTTTGTCCCCGAGATCGCGCACGAGACGCTCGCGCTCGTTGAGATCGAGCGCAACGCCTTCGTAATTGTGATAAGAAATGCCACCGTAGAAGCACATCGATTTTTGGTTTAATGGCAGCAGTCCCTGTTCTTGAGCCGCAACGGCCATTCCTGCCAAGGTGTGCGTGTGAATTACGCAATGAGCATCCTGACGAGCCATGTGTACGGCGGAATGAATTGTGAAGCCTGCGTTGTTTACTTTAGCCTCGTCCTCTTTCTGAAGCGCATGCCCCTCCGGGTCGACGACGACGAGACTGGAGGCTGTGATTTCGTCAAACATCATGCCGTAGGGGTTGAGCAGGAAACGATGCGCGTCCCCAGGTAGGCGCGCTGACAGGTGCGTGGAGATAAGGTCGTCCATGCCAAAGTGAGCGATCAAACGATAAGCCGCAGCCAAATCGCAGCGGATGTCCCATTCATCCGAGGCATCGCTAAACATGGTCTCTCCTCCTCAAACCTAGCAAGGGAATCTCGAACTATAATAGCGACGGCGAAAAAAGGTTTTCACCGGTGAATGCCAATCCCTCGTGGATATTCCGCTCGTGGCGAATGATTTCGCAGCTTTCGCGCGCTCTCATGGACATCTTTCCGGTCCTCTAGGCGGGGCCCCTTTGCTGCGCTTGCTTGAGGCGCAAGATAGTTGCCCAAAGCCTGGAGGCGTTTCACGCCTCACAGCCGCCAGCACTGTAGGTCGCAGACCGTGAACTCTTGAGAAGCGAGATACCAGGCATTGTGTCTCGCAGCTGATTGCGTCACCTAGATGCTGTCATGACCGAGCTCGGCGAATGCCCCGCTCGAGCCGCGCAACCGAATCTCAGCCATTAAAGTTTGTGCGGAGGCTGCTCGGGACGCTATAAGCGTCTTCGTCCGCACATTCTCCATTCCTGCAGGTGCCGGAGGATCACAGCTGTATGCGTGCGTCTGTGCAGCACATCAGCCGACTTGTTTGTGCTGGCGGCGCTACCGGCGCCCCCGATAAAGCGTGCCTTGAGCGCGAATTTCGTCCGCGAATTCTTCAAGACGACGGTGGACGGCTGACGTCTAATACGTTGGTGGAGCCACGCAAGCGGAGGCTTTCACGAGTTAAAGCGCGTGGGGCGAAGCGCTACGTGCTACGAGCAATATCAACTCGTCGATGCCATTGTCAGTCGGCAGAGGTCTGTGATGCTGTAAACTGGGAGCTTCGTGATGCGGCGGATCGCCGGAGCAACAATCGGAAACGCCGCGCATTCGAACAAAATTATGGCGATCTCCGGATGGGCTGAGCGGAGACGCGCGATGCACGCGGCAACATCTGCCTCGATCGCGGGGACGTCGAGCGGCGGTGCCGGGCGCTTGAGCTCGTCATGCCAAAACTTGCCCCCTTCGATGCCGCCGATCACGACCCTGGCCCGCTCCGCCCGATCATCGATCCCGAGCAGATCTTCGCTGCAACAGGTCGAATCATAGGTCAGGACGGCGATCTTGGCGCGCTCCGGCAATTGACGAAGCAATGTGGGTAACAACAGCAGGCTTGACATCACGACCGGCACTGTGACCGAAGCCGCCACCGCCGCTTGATGCCGAACAGAAAAGCCGCAGGTCGAACTTATCGCGACCGCCCCTCGTTCGACCAGGCGCTGGGCGGCGGCTATGAAGGCGGGCTCAAGCGCCGCATCGCCGCGTACGACGTTCTCAACCCAAGCTCCCGCGACCGTTTCTGAGATGGTTTGAAAATCGAACGTCGCCGGATTCAGCATTGAGCCGGACGCCGGGGCAGGCGGTATAGCACCGGGGGGGAGCCCGCGCTCGAGATGCAGGATACCGAGGGAGCGGGGCGTTAGGTACGAGGTCATATAGCAACCATAGCCTGGTTTTAGGTGGAATTATCCGCAATTCCGGCTGGTGGTCGCGGAAATTCTGCTTTCCATTAGGCAGAAGAGTGGGGTTTTGCTAATTCAGTCTACCAAAGGAAGAGGGCGACAATCCTGGCCTGACGGGCGCAAGCGCTGGACCTAAAGGCGCAAGGCTCATTCTTCGATCCTATCGGCCGAAAGATTTGACAGATCATTTTCGAATGAGCGCATAACTGCTCGCTCTCGATGAAAGGGATCTATGGGCACGCCTTGACAGCGATGAGTGTTCGTCGAGTCGAGCTCAAACCAAGCACATTTCATGGAAATGAAGCAGAATTTCGGCGGCAAATGGCCGCACATCGGCGATCCTCGGCTCGGAGGAATCGTATCATCAAAAATTAAGCAAAAGCGGAACCCACCGGCCGCTCAGTCACCGTGGATTGGTTGCCTTATACGAAGCTCCCGTTTCGGTTGTCTAGAGCAATCCTGGGCGGTTTTGAGGACTCGCGCTGAAGGGATGAAACGAATGTTGCGCGCTGCTGGGCCTGAAGTGACAGGCAATCTTGCGTCCACGCGACAAAGTGCTGTCGTGTTCCTTGATGGTGTTGATCAGGAAAGCGACATTGCAAGCCGGAGAAACTGTGCTGCAAAATGGACAAGTATCGGAGACGCTCATTGCCTCTTCGCCAATCTTAGCGTCCAAAGAGGTACTCTTGACGAAGCTGCCCTTGCCTGGCTTTGCGCGCTTACCGCATTTGAAGTTGCCAGGCGACTATCCGATGACGACGATCCGCAAAGGGTGGACGTTGTGGCCAAGCTGGAGGCCTGCGTCGAGGCTTTCGGATCCTTAGATCAGAGGCTGGAGCGTGTCGAAATCAAACTCTATGATCAGGGCGAGTTGTCTGCCTACTACGTGCCCGCCAGTACTTCCAGTTCGTGCGTCCCCGCAATTGTGTGCATCAGCCGGGAAGAAGAAACGGCAGGGATCCTGCTTGGTAGACTCTTGCCTCTTATAACTGGTCGAAACATGGCGGTTCTCGTCGTCTCATACGATGACGTCTCAAGTCATTGGCTTGGACTGTCAGAAATATTGCTTTCTTGTTGCTTGGATCATTTGTCGACCCTGCCGGAGATTGATGCGTCTCGAATGGCAATCTACGGAGATGGCCTTTCAGCCGCGCTCGCGACCAATTTTGCTGCGACTGACCGGCGCGTGTCTGCGGCGATTTGCGACGGGGGGCTTTGGAGCTGGACCCGGACTCGGTCATCTATTGAGTGGATGAGTAGGACTGCTGAAACTCCGGATGATGGGCTGTCCTCGACGCAACGATCGCGTTTGGCGAGGAAGTTAAGATGCCCCATTCTCGTCGTTGCTGGCGAGTGCAGTATTGTCAACGCCTCTGAAGCGATCAAATTAGAGGCTGATTGCGCCTCGGCGAGCATTGACCTGGAATTGTTAATACCACGGACCCCAGAGGGGGCATTCGAGAACTTCATGGCATGCGATGAGGCTGCCTTCGAATGGCTCGAACGCAAGTTCGAGCGCGCTCCAGCTTCATAGCAGCCCGAGGCTTAATTTCTGAGATGCCAGTCTGCTGTTCTTGGCGATCGCGTTTAGTCGCTTATTCAGATACGCAAGCGACTCCTCATCCAAGCCATTTAGAATCGTCGAATTGACGGCTTGTCTCTTGTCCGACAGCTTAGCAATTTCCGTCCGCACCTTTGGGGTCAACGAGATCTGCAAGAATCTCGCATCATCAGGCGAGGTTGCGCGGATTAGAAATTCCAGCTGTTCAAGTTTCTTCGTCTGAGTCGTGATAAACGCGGGGTGAAACCCCAATTTATTGGCGACTGCAATGCCGGAGACACCGCTGCCATGGTCGAGTTCATCGACCGCCATCAGCATCAGCCATTGAGATTCGCTTATACCGATTAATCCCGCCCAACTCTTATCGATCTCTTCCAGTTGAGCGCGAATCTCGACGATGTTCCAGATCAGGTCCCTTACAGCCCTGTCAAATTGCTCTTGTGTGGCCATCTTCATTCTTTTTTGCCAGTTTTGATTGTCCGCGGCGGCGAACGTGAGCGGAGTCCGCTGCATCCTATCCAACCTCGGGAAGACTGAAATAGCCCAGACAGAGCATGCCCACCATCAAATTTATCAATTGACTAATACAATTGACTGGTGATATCAAGGTCGCGGTCACTAAGACTCATAAGCAGCTTTGCTCATTGAAATCTCCAAGAAAGCCCTCGGGATGCCCCCCGGGGGCTTTATTTTTAGACGAATCTGGAGCCTTTTGCCGCGTTGAACGGTGCGCATGTTGCCAATTAGCAACGGTTCGGCACAATGTGATACTTTCAATCATTAATTAATTGCAGAAATTTATGATCGAAAGTATGTCTCGTTGGGACAGCGAGGGGGTCCTCGAAGTCGTTCCGTCAAGCGGTCCGCCTGGGGTGGAGCTGGTAGCGGATCTTTGAAGGACGGAAACGCGGTTTCCAACTTGGAGGGTCATCGATGAAAGTCATCAAGAGTATTGTTCTTGGATCTGCGGCAATGTTCGTGGGGGCTGGCGCGCAGGCCGCCGATCTCCCCGTCAAGGCCAAGGCGATCGAGTACGTGAAGATCTGCTCGCTGTATGGTGCTGGTTTCTACTACATCCCAGGCACTGACACGTGCTTCAAGCTCGGCGGCTATCTTCGTGCCGACGCAGTCCTGGGAAGCAGCTCTGACTTCGACTTTCCTAGCAGCGGCGCGCCGGGCGCTCAGAACCGCCTCAGCAACTACTACGAGACATTGGCTCGCCAAGCTCTGAGAATCGATACGCGCACTGCGACCCAGTGGGGCGTGGTCCGGACCTACTATGAGGGTGTGTTCACCTGGCGAACCGGTACCTATTCCGGTGCAGGCACGACTGGCGTGAATGGCTCGACGGCCTATACTACATCGCCTGCTGCTCAGGTCGCTGGTGGTTCGCTTGGCGTCTACTACGCTTTCATTCAGTTCGCTGGGTTCACCGTCGGTAAGGCTGAGTCTCAGTTCAGGACGCCTTGGGCCCAGTATCCCGCGAATAACCTCGAGCTGCCGGGAAGCGGCTGGGATCCGGTAAACCAGTTCAGCTATACCGCTGACTTCGGTCAAGGAATTACAGCCTCGTTCTCGGCCCAAGATCAGGTGCAGAACTACACGACCAACGTCTGGAATGTGAGTGGCGCGACCGCAGCTGGCCTGGCGACCGGTGCGTACGGTGCGAATGACATTGGAGGCTCGCGAGCTCCAGACCTCGTCGCGATGCTTCGTGTTGATCAGGCCTGGGGACTGTTCCAAGCGTCAGTCGCTGCGCATGATAACCATGCAGCCTACTACGGTGCCGATGAGACGACTGGCCATCCGGGCGACAAATGGGGCTGGGCTGGTCAGCTAGCATTGTCGATCAAGAATCTCCCGACGGGCGCGGGCGACACGATCAACTTGACGGGTGTGTATGCAAACGGTGCGAGCCGTTACGTCTTCCAGGACTATATGTCGACCACCTTCGCGATGTATGGCGGCGCCGGGGCGGCAGGTGCTTACCAGAGTTTGGGGATTGCTGGTGTTGCTGACTCCGTGTTCGTCACCGGTAAGGGCCAGGAGCTGACCACGACCTATGGCTTCAACGGTGGCTACACCCACAATTGGGATCCATACTGGAACACGTCCGTCTTCGGCGCCTGGGCGGCCGTCAGGTACAACGGCACAGCCAAGGGCTATATCTGCGGTGCATTTGTCGCAAGCCTCGCATTGTCGAGCGGTGTTGGCGGCTGCAACCCCGACTTCAATTATGCGGTAGTTGGTACGAAGACGTCGTGGACTCCGATCAAAAATCTGACCTTCACGGGTGAACTGGCTTACCTGATGCTCGACCAGAAGTATGCGGGAGGAAGCACCGTGACCCTACCGTTGCAGTCGGGTATCGCGAAGCCGATTGCTACTTATGAGCTGAAGGATCAGAACAGTCTCGTGCTGCTGCTCCGCGCTCAACGCAATTTCTAA
Organism: Bradyrhizobium sp. JR4.1; assembly: GCF_040548605.1. Taxonomy (NCBI): domain Bacteria; kingdom Pseudomonadati; phylum Pseudomonadota; class Alphaproteobacteria; order Hyphomicrobiales; family Nitrobacteraceae; genus Bradyrhizobium; species Bradyrhizobium sp. JR4.1. Next base: position 44,466 of record NZ_JBEPRY010000034.1, on the reverse strand, counting down.
GTGGTTTCTATAGCGAAAGGAGCAACGAACAAGGCTCTCAACTAACCTCCAAGAAGGCCTCCGGCATGCCCGCCGGGGGCCTTTCTCGTTAGAAGTCGACTTCCGCCTGTGTGGCTCGATTGATCAGCTTCGAGAAGTCGTTCACTCTCGGCACTCACGACATGTTCCCGGAGGCGAGCTGCATAGAACCAGCATATTCGTTCTGGCCCCGCGAACGGCTGTCGAAACTTAGGTCTGTTTTTGATCTCTTAAAATCTGCCAATGCGTCATGGGGGGAGGGTTCAGGCGCGGAGGGTGCGCACGTTGGCAGCTTTATCCGAACGGAGGAAATGACGGCCTCAAGTGCCTGCTTCGTGCGGCAATAGGAATGAAGGAGGGAAGCAGCCTGACCTCCAATCGCTTTGCCTCAAAACGTCGAACTGGCGGGCTTCGGGCATTACGCCCCGCGCCCTACCGATCAACAACGCAGAATTTCGGCCGATGTGTCTCTTATTTAGAGGAATTCACCTTTGCAAGGTTCTCTATAATGCTGCGATCAGGATCTTTTAGGGCTTGAAGAATACGTGCGCCGGGCGTGGCCTAGCCTTTGAGCGAAGTCGAGAAATCTTCTTCCCAGGTAAAATGGGGCAGCGACCATTCAAGCGCCGCCGAAATGCGCAGCCTCTCCTCAAAAGACTTCAGATAGCCAGGAACCAAGGAGCTAAGACAATGACCGTCAGCAAAGGACCTCAAGTGTTTCCGCGCACGGAGTACTTGCGAAGGCTTGCCGCTGTAAAAGCAGAAATGGTCAAGCGCGACATCGAGGCGCTCGTGATCACCTTTGATCGCAGTATCAATTATCTGACCGGTTACACCGCGCGATCCGCCTATGTCCCGCAGGCTCTTGTGGTTTCCGTTCACGAAGAGGAGCCTTCGCTCGTCTTACGTCTCATGGATGTGCCAGCCGGGATCCATCTGACGTTTCTCGAGCGGAACAAGATAATTGGGTATCCCGAATCGCTCGTTGGCAACCCGGAGAAGGATGGTTACGACGCTGTGATCGATTTTCTTCAGGAAGCTAAGCTGACCGACCGCGGGGTTGGTCTTGAAATGGGGCAGCTTCCAGCGCGCGCGGCAGAAAACTTCAAGAGGCGACTACCCGGTGCGAGGTTCGTGGACTGTACGCACGTCGTCACTTGGATCAGGGTCATCAAGTCCGATCTTGAAATAGCTCTGATGAAAGAGGCCGCCGCGATTGCTGATGCGGGGATGTTGCGTGCGGCCGAAGTCATTCGCCCCGGTGTGCATGAAGCTGACGCGGTCGCCGAGATCCTTTCGACATTGGCGCGCGGCGCCAACGGCAAGCACGGCACCGGAATCGCGAATATCTTCATGTGCTCCTCGCCGCGCACCGGAACAAGCCATATCATCTGGAGTGACGACATCTTCCGCCAGGGCTCACAAATCAATCTTGAGCTCGGCGGCGTGCGCCACACCTATACGGCAGCGGTTATGCGCACCTTCTCGATTGGCAAGCCTTCCGACCGTCTGCGGCGCCTACATGAGGCCGAGGTCGAGGGCCTAGAGGCCGCGCTGGAAAAAGTCCGACCCGGAGCAACCTGCAGCGACGTCGCCGAAGCATTCAATCGCACGATCGGGAAGTCGGGCTTTCAGAAAGAATCTCGCTGTGGCTATGGCATCGGCATCGATTGGAACGAGGCGGTCACGAGCCTTAAGGAGGGAGACATGACGGTTCTGAAACCAAACATGACCTTCCATCTGATGCTGGGCAACTGGATCGATGAGGATTTCGGCTATGTGCTCAGCGAAACATTCCGCGTTACGGACTCGGGAGCCGACGTAATGACTCGGGTACCGCGCAAAATTTTCGAGATTTAGCTCGACTGCGGGATTTCCCGTCAGAAGCCAGGCACACGGAAGGCTGCCTCTCTTTGGCAACGTCCCTCGGGACGTTGCCACTATACTCGCTGGACGCTTCGGCCTTATAGCTTCCTCTTGTGGCTGCCGCTCTGATCCGGGTTCGGAGCACTCACGATATCCGCTGATGATCCATTCTGATCCGGCCTGCCTCGATGGACCGGTTTCGCCCTTCTCTCAATCATCCATCGGGATGGTTGCGGAAGTGCTGCGATCCGGTTTGCGCGCTGACGAAGCTGATCACATCAAACTCGATGCCCGCGTCGGTCGTCTCGAATACCGAGCCGTCTTGACCATGGCGCGCCTGGCAGCACCAAGTCTGCGGACCGGACGGCTTCGAGCACGGAAGACAATGGTCGCGCGCTCCCTTGCTTCCTGCAGAATTTCCACATATTCGGCCCAATTTTCGCAGCTATTCGGCCTCAACTCGCGTTAGAATTTTTGCCTCTGGAGCGGGGAAAAAGACCAGGCAAGGGAGCGGAGATGCGGGTTTCTTCGACGGCGCAAATCAACCGTGATCAGTTAAAATCGGTGCAAGGTCAAATCGCCTTTGCCCGACGCTCGCCGAGCGAGAAAGCTCCAGCAATCGTCGTGCCGGGCTCCGATGGACCGCTGGTGAGCTATGACGTCACCATACGGGACGCGCGTCCGATTGTGGACGAACTTTCTCTCGACAGCGAAGGCTTTACGCTCATTCAGCACAAGATCTCCTGCGCGAACGAGCGTGATCCGGAGGTGATGCGCGACAGGTATCTCGAAGAAATGGTCCCGTTCATCAAGGACTACTTCAAGGCCTCGTGGGTCGTACCCAAGAAAGATGCCGTTATCATTCGCTCTGTTGGCGCAAGCTCTGTTCTTCCCGCAGAGAAGGGAGCCGGTCTGGTCAGGCCGTATGTGGCCAGCTTTGCTCACATTGACTATGCGCCGATCGCCGGCCCGGTGATGGCCGCGCGGGAAGACCAACTCCAAGGCATTCCGATCCGGGCTTATTCTCGATTGATGATCATTCAAGCTTGGCATGCTCTCTCGGAGCCTCCGCAGGATTTTCCCCTGGCGTTCTGCGATGGCAACTCGGTTGTGGATACGGACCTGGTCGATACCGTTTACGAGAAATACGACGTCAAGCACAAGACATGGCTTGTTCACTACAGTCCAGTTCACCGCTGGTATTACTTCCCGGAGATGACCTCGGAGGAGTTCGCTCTTTTTAAGGGGTACGATTCCGAAGACGATCACAATCCGAGGTCCGCTCATGCGGCGTTCGACAATCGTCGCGCCTACCCCAATGCGAAACCCCGCAGGAGTGTCGAGGCTCGCTTCTTCGTGTACTACGACTGAAGTACTGAGAGCGGTTTCGTAGAAGCGAAATCATTATGCAAGTTCAAAGGGGGACTTGCGGCAATCCAGGTGGAGGGGAGACGTTCCTTAGATGAGCACAGTTCTGATCACGGGCGCGAATCGGGGCATCGGTCTTGCGCTTGCGCAGCAATACGCAACTGAGCGGGCCGAGGTCTTTGCGTGCTGCCGCGATCCAGCAAAAGCCGGCGACCTCAAAGCGCTCGCCGCGTCATCCGGCAGTCGCGTGCGGATCATTCCACTGGACGTAGCTGACGAGTCCTCGATCGCCTCCCTTCAGCGCACGGTCGGCGATCAGCCAATCGACATTCTCATCAATAATGCCGGCATCAGCGGCCTATCGGCTGACCGGATCGAGGCCGAAGGCTACATGACCACGATGCGCGTCAACGCGCTGGCACCTATGCTGATCGCGCAGACCCTGCACGACAATTTGAGACGCAGCACCCAGAAGAAGCTGGTGGCCATCACCAGCATCATGGGCTCGACCAGCAGCGCCGCCGGCGGCAAGTACGCTTATCGGGCGTCAAAGGCGGCACTCAACAATGGCATGCGTGGCTTGTCGCGCGAATGGGCTCGAGAAGGGATTCTGGTGGCGTTGCTGAATCCTGGTTATGTGCAAACAGAAATGGTCAAGGGGCAGGTTGCTTTCATATCGGCTGACGAGTGCGCGCGCGGCCTCATCGCTCGGATCGCGGAGCTCACGCCAGCGAACAGTGGGGTTTTTCAGGATTACCGCGGTGTGAGGATTCGCTGGTGAACGTTTCACGTCAGCCTACAGGATTGATGCTCACGACGGCTGGCTGGCTTCGAACTTGGCGCGTTGTCGCACTGGTGGCGAGCGCAGTGCTCGGTTCTGCACGTGCACAAGAGGGATCTCGCGCATTCTGCTTCATTCAGCCACGGATCGTTATGACCGGCTGATTGGTGTCAGCGATATTCTGTGGTCGGGCAGGCCCCGAGCTCAAGGCGAGCTAGCATCTCAATGGTCGAGATAATGATAGAGCCGTCCGTGTTGCTACACACAATTCATACTCCGCGAATAAAGTGAAAATCGGATCACGTTTTGGCGCGTCCGCACGGACGCCAACGCAGCCGCTTCTCTTCTCAAGACCGACCTGCAGAGAGTACCCGCATGACAGAGCATTGCTACTGGCGCTTCTCGCGCGCCTTGCATCGCGCGATCAACGATCAATGCTTTGCGGACATCAAGGGTCTGCTTGATGACAATGTTGAGTGGGCGCTCTACGGTCCCATTGACATGTTTCCTTTTTTGGGCAGCCGGCAGGGCAAGCCTGCTGTGCTGGAAGTCATCCGTAACATGGCCGGCATTATTCAGGTGCGGCGGTTTCGACCGCGAGATGACCATACTCGGCTTGAATCCCGCGGCCTCCATCCTACGCTGCTCGCTGATGGCGCGCGATTCCAAGAAGCCAATTGTGTTGCGCCTTGCCCAGTTCGCCCAATTCGAGGCCGCACGGCTCATCAATATGCGCGGGCTCATCGACACCTTTGATCTCGTCGAGCAGGCTCTCGGCCGCTCAATTCATCTGCCGAACACGAGTGGCTGCGTGACGGAAGCGCGCTAGATAGGAGTTAGCTGCAGACCAATCGCGAGAGGGAAAGCCGCAGCTTGCGTGACTTTGCTGTCAGCGGCCCAGCTTTCTTGCGCGGCAGGGTAGGATGTCGGGTTCCACGATCCGCCTTCAGGCTACTACACCGGAGGCTGCTGCCTCATTCGACTTGATCCAGGTAAAACAATGTTTTCCACGAATTTGAAAACTTCAGGATCGAGTCGCGCCGTAGCTACAGCGTCAGGCCCCCATCGATGACGATAGTCTGCCCTGTAATCATCGGCGCTGCAAAGCCAAGATAGACGATCGTTTCGGCGATATCCTCGGGAACGCATCTGCGCCGCAGGGGAGTTCGCTCAATCGAGCTTTGCCGCTGCGCTTCCGTCCACTCGATCTGCCAGGTGCTGTCAACCGCGCCAGGCGCCACTGCGTTAATCCGGATCTCCGGTGCGAGACCTTGCGCAAAATGACGCGTGATTGCAATGATACCGGCCTTGCTTGCCGCATAGGCCAAACTAGATCCCCTCGAGGTCAGGGCCGACACTGAGGCCAAGCTTACGATCGCGCCTCTCGATTGCCGCAACGAGGGGGCAGCCGCGCGGGTGCATCGGAAGAGCCCGATGAGGTTCGTCTCCAACACCGCCGACCACAGCTCGTCGGTAATGAGGTCGAGATCGGACGACGAAATGGACTGCCGTGCTCCCGGCGTCCCAGCATTGTTAACGAGAAGGTCCAGCCCTCCCATCTTGTCAAGGGCAAGGTCTACGAGTTCTGTCTCTTTTCCATCACCGATCGCGCCCGGCGCGCCGAAGACGTCGTAACCGTCCGCCCGGAGCTTGCTCACCTCCTCGGGGCCCCGTGGATCGTCGGGAAGGTGGTTCAGCGCAACACTGCACCCCGACTCTGCCAACCGCTTCAAGGTCGCCAAGCCGATGCCTGAAGCGGCACCGGTCACGAGCGCTCTTTTTCCCGACAGTTCGTAGCGGATCATGGTCTCTCCTTCGATGATTTGTCTCATAAGCGAGCCGCGCGGGCACAGCCCAGCGCCCCTATGGGAACGCCCGTCGCGAATTGACACGTTTCTTATATCATATAAAAAGCTCGCGCAACGCGAGTTCATGCTTGACCGTAGGTCGTTAGGGAAAGCTAAATGCCCGCCTGAGCCTCCGCTTCAACGGCAAACTGACAGAGAGATAGGACAAGATGAGCAATTTGAAGTTGTCGAAGGCTGAGCCGGCCCGCCGCATGACCGGAGGTCGCTTCATTGCCGAGACCATCAAGGCGAAGGGTATCTCGCACGTCTTCTTCATGGATGCCGTTCTGCGACGCGCGCTCACCGAGATGGAAGACCTCGGCATCAAGCGGATTCTCGGGCACTCCGAGAAGGGAATCGCATACATGGCGGACGGCTATGCGCGCGCATTGCGACGGCCTGCCGTTTGCATGGCGCAATCCGTCGGAGCCGCCAATCTTGCCGCGGCCCTCCAGGAATCCTGGTTTGCCTACGCACCGGTCGTCGCGTTGACGGGGCGCCACGCGGCCAACTATCAGTACCGAAACGCGTATCAGGAGCTTCCGCACGAGCCGCTTTACGCCTCGGTCACGAAGTTCAGAGGTCGAGTCGATGAGGTGGCGCAATTGCCCCATCTCCTTCGTCAAGCGTTCAGAGAGGCGACGACCGGTGTCTCCCGCCCTGTCCATCTCGACATCACCGGCTATACGGGCGACATCGTTGGCGCTGCCGAATTCACAGCTAGCATCTTCCCCGAAGAGACCTACGCAAAGGTGCCAGCTTTCCGGCCTTCTCCGGATGCGGAATCGGTCAGCCGTGCCGTGGCGGCAATCGCGGCTTCAGAGCGCCCTGTGATCCTTGCAGGTGCGGGCTTGATGATGTCAGGCGCCGAGGGCGCCCTGAAGGCATTCGTCGAACATCACCAGATTCCAGTTGTGATGTCGCTTGACGCAAAACACGCTCTTCCGGAGTTCCACCCGCAAAATGGGGGTGTGGCCGGGACCTACTCGCGCAGCTGTGCAAACAAGATCCTGAACGATGCGGATCTTGTCATGTTCGTCGGCAGCGATACCGGGGACATGATTACGAACCACTGGAAGCTGCCAACGCCCGAGGCGCAAATTGTACAGATCGACATCGATCCGGCGGAGCTTGGTCGCAACTTCCCCGCAGCGGTTGGTGTACAGGGCGACCCGAAAGCGGCTCTCGATCGCCTTGGCTCGGAACTGCCATCCCGTTCGAGACCTGGTTGGCAGCGGAAGGTTGCTGATTACGTCGCCGAATGGCGGGCGGAAGCGGAGATCGCGCGATCCTCCGAGGCGACGCCGATCAGGCCGGAGCGTCTATGCCGGGAGCTCTCGAACTGGCTTCCGAAGAACGCAATGCTGGTGGCCGATACCGGATACGCATCGCACTGGAGTGGCACGCTCGTCTATCTGACCGACCCGGCTCAGGGATACCTGCGAGCCGCCGGCTCGTTGGGCTGGGCTTTTCCGGCATCGCTCGGCGTTCAATGCGCGATGCCAGATCGTCCCGTCGTCTGCTTAACCGGCGATGGTGGTTTTATGTATCATCTTCCTGAGCTGGAAACAGCCAGGCGATATGGCCTTAACGTAATCACGATCGTGAACAACAATCATTGCCTTGGACAGGGCAGGAGAAACATCGATCTTGCCTACGAAGGAAGGGAAGGCAACAAGGAGGAGATCTTTGCCTATCGAGACACGGATTTCGCGCAAATCGCGCGCGATTTCGACTGCTTCGGCGTGCGGGTCGAGAAGCCCGGTGACTTAACCAAGGCCTTTGATGATGCGCGCCGGTCCGGTAAGCCCGCCGTCATCGACGTGGTGACTGAGTTTGAGGCGCTCGCTCCCTTGCCCTGGACCCCACCCTCGGGAAGCTAGGCCGGTACTCCCCTGGCCAGACATGCCTTAAAGGGGCCCACGCAGCCCCTTTATTCTTTTGTGGCTCCCCACCGCCGTGATACACGGACTTGCCTGTGAGGAGGCAGCCTGTAACAAGTCGCGCCAGTCGAGACGGGAACGAACAGAAAATGAGAAAAGCGGGATCTCAAGACGCGGACTCCTCTGCTTCCTCATCCACACTCCCCATGCCCACCGAACTTGATTGGCTGCACATCGGACGTGACAACTTACACGCCAGGGCATATCTGATGCTTCGCAAAGCTCTTATGGCTGGTCGGTTTCGGCCGGGGCAGCGGCTGCTTCTGAAACCATTGGCCGAAGAGCTCGGAGTTAGTGTCACTCCCGTGAGGGAGGCGCTTCTGCGGCTGGCTTCCGAGCGCGGCCTTGTTCCGCATCAGTCGCGCACGATGATGGTCCCAGTCCTGAGCGTGGCCCGGTTCAGGGAAATTCGCGACATTCGAATTGAGTTAGAAGGGCGTGCGGCAGAAGCTGCGGCGAACAAAATCTCAGCGAGGGACATCGTCGCGCTGGAGAAGATGCAGGAGCAGCTGATGCTCGCAAGACGGCAGCGCGACGTGCAGACCGTCCTCGCGATCAACGAAGAATTTCACTTCAGGATCTACAGATCGTCAGACTTGCCTGTCGTCTGCGGGTTGATCGAAAGCCTGTGGGTTCAGATTGGTCCGCTTCTCACGCTGAATGATTTCAGTGCATCCGCAACCGCGAAGGATCATCCGCACCGAGCGATCCTCGCGAGCCTGGCTGCTGGAGATGGTGCAGGCACACGGCGTGCGTTGGCAAACGACATCATGTGGGCAAGCAAATATCTCGAGATAGCCGTCGTCAGGCTCAACGAACCGGCAGAAGACAAGAAAAAACGAAAAACGATTACATCTGTCGGCGCGAACTGACGATCAGCTCCATCAATTGGCCCGCTGTTCGAGGGCGCTTTGGCGACGTATAAAAAACACGCGCATCGAACTGATCGTCTCGGGTGTGGCTGCCATGAGCACGAGCATTAGTGTACCATATCCAATGCGGGTTTGAGCGGGGTGCAAATGCCTCAGATAGGTGGTACGTCGCAACAGCAAGGCCTCAAATGTCTGGACGGTGAGACACAAACAGGCCAGCATAGCCCATTGCCCCTTACTAAGAATCTCGCCGCTGCGCCTCGCGCGAACAACTCAACACGATGCTGGGGGCATTCGCGCCGGAATAACCCGCGTCACCATCGATTATGGCCGAAAATTATATCAGGCTTCGTGAGACCACGTGTCGGTGGAGCAATGAAGGCCGTGTGGCTAGTCCCTTATCGCGGAGATCGAACTCGATAAAGATTGCGGTGGAGTTAAAAGACTGGAGCTCAGTGCGTACTATGTGATGAAGCGTGTGCGAGCCGAATCCAGGTGCGCTCCAACGTTTGTGAGAGTTCGGCCTGCCGCCCATTTGGCCTGCTCGGTTGTCCGGAGACTTGATCAGGGAACCGAGAACTGGAGCGCTAGAAGCGATGTGTTTGCGATGGTAGAAGGCCCCGCTTCCACGGTCGGGGGATATCGCGGCAACCGATTGATGACAGACTTGAGACTCAAGCATCAGGGCGGTGCCCACAAGGGAGTGACGGCGTGAGAAATAGATACTGGACCTTGGCGGACGAGCCGGTGACGGGATGGCCACAGCAGGACACGTTCGTGCTGAAGGAGGGGGCAGTCCCGGTGCCCGCCTTGGGACAGGCGCTGACGCGGACCATCTATGTGTCGCTCGACCCATATCAATTGTACTACCATCGGGAGCGCACTGGGCCAGAAGGCGCGCCCTGCCATGCGCGCACCGTCTCGCAGATCATCGAGAGCCGGATGGACGGATTTGCGGCCGGCGATTTCGTTTTCAACACCAACGGCTGGACCGAATATGCGCTCATGGGCGAGGGAGTCTGGCGGCCGGGCTACATGGTCCCGCGCAAGCTCGATCCGTCGGTCGGGCGCATCTCCCAAGCCGTGGGCGTGCTTGGATTGCTGGGGCTGACCGCCTACGCCGGCATGAACTTGATGGCCTCGCCTCAGCCGAACGAGATAGTGGTGGTGTCGGCGGCTTCAGGCGGCGTCGGCCAGATCGCGGGGCAGCTCGCCAAGCAGCGGGGCGCGCGGGTCATCGGGATCGCTGGGCGCGAGGCCAAATGCAAGTTCGCGACTGATGATCTGGGCTTCGATGCGTGCGTTTCCCATCTTTCGCCCACTCTGTCAGCCGATCTCGCCGCGGTTTGCCAAGCGGGCATTGACGTGTATTTCGAAAATGTTGGGGGCAAGGTATTCGAGGCGGTGCTTCCGCTGTTCAATCAGGCCGCGCGAATGACCATCTGCGGCCTCATCGCGCATTATGGCGACGAGGACGGAGGCGTCGATAGACGCGCCGCACTGATGAAAAGAGGTGAACCACTCTTCAAGGCGCGTGATGTCAGGGTAAGGAATCTCTCCGTCAGCGAGTTCGCTGGACAGCACGAGGAGATGTTGGCGTATCTCGCCCCCTTAGTGAAGGCCAGTAAGGTCAAGTACCGCGAGGACATCCGCCATGGATTGGAGATCATCCCGACCGCTTTCGCCGAAATGCTACGCGGCGACAATTTCGGCAAGATGCTGGTGCAGGTAAGTCCCGACCCGACGCTTGGAGCCCGTGGGCCTGGAAAGTCCCGTCAAGGTCCATTCGGGACAGTAGCCTGATTCGGCGAGGTCCGCTCCATTCGAGCGGTGCAGCGGCGACCGCTTGAAGCGCGGCCGCTGCCCGCAATCAAATTGCTGGAGCACCCGAAAGGACTATTCCATCGTCGGCATCACGAATTCGGCTCCGGCCCGAATACCCGTTGGCCATCTCGTCGTGATTGTCTTTAACTTGGTATAGAATCGAATGCCTTCCGGGCCATGCATGTGGTGGTCGCCGAACAGAGATGCCTTCCAGCCGCCGAAAGAATGAAATGCCATCGGAACCGGAATCGGCACATTGATGCCGACCATGCCGACCTGAATCTGATGAGCGAATTCCCGGGCCGCATCGCCGTCCCTGGTGAAGATCGCTGTGCCATTGCCAAATTCGTGCTGGTTGATCATGTCCGCTGCATCATCATACGAGTTTGCGCGAGCGACCGCTAGAACCGGACCGAAGATCTCTTCTCGATAGATTTTCATGTCTGTCGTGACGCGGTCGAACAGCGTGCCCCCGATGAAATAGCCGTCTTCATAACCCTGACGCTTAAAGTCGCGCCCGTCGACCACGAGCTCCGCTCCCTCGGCAACACCCGCATCGATATAGGCGCGAACTTTCTCGAGATGCTCCTTGGTCACCAAGGGCCCCATCTCGGCATCGGCATCGGTGCCGGGCCCGATGTTCAACGCGCGTACCTTCGGGGCCAGCTTTTGGATCAGGCGCTGGGCAGTCGTCTCGCCGATCGGGACAGCGACCGAGATGGCCATGCAACGCTCGCCGGCCGAGCCATAAGCGGCGCCCATTAGCGCATCGACCGCCTGATCCATGTCGGCGTCCGGCATGACAATCATATGGTTCTTGGCACCGCCGAGCGCCTGGCAACGCTTGCCGTGCCGGGTCGCGGTCTCGTAAATGTAGCGAGCAATTGGCGTCGAACCCACGAAACTCACGGCTGCAACATCAGGATGGGTAAGAAGCGCGTCAACCGCTTCCTTGTCGCCCTGCACGACATTGAAGACGCCACGAGGCAGGCCTGCTTCCTCGAGCCATTTCGCCAGGATCAGCGAAGCAGACGGATCGCGCTCGGATGGTTTGAGAATGAAGGCGTTGCCGCAGGCGAGCGCGACGGGAAACATCCACATCGGGACCATGGCCGGAAAGTTGAATGGCGTGATGCCCGCCACAACACCCAATGGCTGCCGCAGCGAATGGCTGTCAACCCGCGTACCGACATTCTCCGTAATTTCACCCTTCAAGAGCTGCGATGCGCCCGTGGCGAACTCCACTACTTCCATTCCGCGTTGAACTTCACCCTTGGCATCTGAAACCACCTTGCCGTGTTCGGCTGTGATGGCGTGGGCGAGTTCGTCGGTCCGCTCTTCCAAAATGCGCAGGAACCGGTTGAGGATCCGGGCTCGTCGGAGGGGAGGGGTAGCGGCCCAGGCCGGGAAGGCGGCACGCGCGGCACCTACAGCAGTTCTCACGTCATCTGCCGAAGCCAATCCGAGCGTCGCGGATTGTTGGCCAGTTGCAGGATTGAAAACCGGCGAAGTCCTGCCGCTCCGTCCTGGCGTCAGTTCGCCATTGATGAAGTTCCGAATGGTTGCCGACACGGCAGTGCTCCTCTGTAAACCGCTTGATCGCGTCTCATAATGGATGCATGGATTTGCGCCTCAACGGGCAAATTCGCGACTCCGTTGTGCAGAAAGTGTAGTCGATGGATTGGGAAAGCGTTCGGATCTTTCTTGAAGTCGCGCGTGCTGGGCAATTCTTGAAAGCGGCAAAGCATTTGCGGCTGAACCATGCGACAGTTGCTCGCCAGGTCACGGCGTTGGAAAGGAGTCTCAACGTTAAGCTGCTTGAGCGCCATACTTCCGGCTGCGTGTTGACAGCGGCGGGAGACGCCCTCGTCGTGGCAGCGGAACGCGCCGAAAGCGAGTTGCTCAAGGTGGGCGCCAGTATCGGAGGCGCTGCTGAAGCGATCACTGGCACTGTGCGCGTTGGGGCGCCGGATGGACTTGGCAACTACTTTCTGGCAGATCAGCTCGGGGCACTCGCGGCCAAACATCCCGGTCTGATCATTCAACTGGTGCCGCTTCCACGCACCTTTTCATTGTCCCGCCGAGAAGCTGACATTGCAATAACTCTCGATCGGCCGAAACAGGGGCGATTGATCTTGTCGAAATTGACCGATTACACGCTCAGCGTTTATGCCGCGAAGAGCTATCTCGCGCGCGAAGGCCAAATCGGGAAACAGTCCGATCTGACGGGCCGGTTGTTCGTCACGCATGTTGAGGATTTCGCTTACAGCAGGGCTCTGGACTACGCCTCAGCACTCGGTCGGCTGATGTCGCGCCGCTACGAGTGTGGCAGCGTGGTTGCTCAAATGGAAGCGGTGAGAAGCGGCCATGGTGTTGGCATCCTGCACGACTATGCTGCCCGCCGCTATCCGGAGCTTCAGCGTCTGCTCCCTGATGTGCGGTTCGTTCGAAGCTACTGGCTCACCTCGCATCCCGATACCCACGACGTGCGGCGAGTTCGGGAAGTTCATCGCTTCATAGTGGCTTCTGTAAAATCGTATCGCCCCAGCTTTGATGCGCACTAACCGGATTACGCCACCTTGGTAGCCCCCCGCCTGGTCTACAATCTTCTCGCGCCGAAGTTCACACTTATGCGAAAGGAAGTTTTTGACCGATTCCTTCCCCTGGTTGGGTCAGAATAGATTCGGGCGAAACTGTACGCCATAGGTTGGATGGTCGGGATAGGTAAACGCGAGCAGCGAAGCGAAATCTATTTTGAAGCGATGTAGTTGGCGCGATTACCAGGCGCTTGCTGCGGACCTCATCTCTATCTGATTTGGTAGCTGTCCGAGCGGTGAAGTCAATGGTTTAGTCATTTCGCAAACCATTGAGTATGCGTGAGATGTAAATATCGAGCCGGCAGTGCGGCTTTCTGATGAGATGGAGCTCGTGGCCGATTAACGAGTAAACGTATCTACTGCAAGAAAGGTGGCTTAGATCCATCGGCCAAAGACGCGACGTAGTGACAGCTGCTCAGGATCGGGAAAGTCATTGATCCACATGTAGCGGTAGTCGTTTATGTCTGGCGTAGACCAGTGGTTCACTCTCACATCAGTCAAGAATAGGGTAGGCCGCGCTCTTGGTAAGCGGCGGCCAATCACGTTCGAAGCGTCACCATCGCCCGAAAATAGAGTTTACGATGGAAGTCTTATCCGATCTGCGGGTCGTCGAAATTGGTAGCTCAGCCGGGACCAGCTATTGCGCGCGGTTGTTCGCCGATTTCGGCGCCGATGTTCAAAAGGTCGAGCCGCCGGCAGGTGATCCACTTCGCCAAAGCGCGCCACTTACACCCGGTGGGCAGAGCGCATGGTTCGCATTCCTGAATTTCAACAAGTCCAGCGTTATCATTGATCCCACGGCCCCAGATGCGATCAGACGGCTGACAGCATTGATTGAAGAGTGCGACATTCTGATCGATGGACGCGATGTTGATGCCGCTGACTGCCCGGCCGTCGATATTGCTGCCATCCGGCAACGACGCTCCGGCTTGATCTATCTCCAAGCCAGCTGGTTCGGCAGCGAGGGGCCGTATGCGAGATTTGCCGCGACTGATTCTACGGTGCGCGCACTAGCCGGTTTCGTAAAGCTGGTCGGCCCGCCCGAAGGCCCGCCGTCGCACGCCCCGGATTTTCAGGCGGGTATTTTAGCCGGTCTATGGGGCTTCATCGCGGCGGCTTCTTCGGCGGTTGCGCGAATGCAGGGTGGGGGGGCTCGGTCGTGGTCACTCAGCATTTTCGAAGCGATCCTCGCTCCGACCGAGTATCTGATGTTCGAGGCATTTGCCCGCGGCGATGTGATGCGTCGGATCGGCGTTAATCGCTTCTGGCCGAACTTCCCGGTCGGCATTTATGATACAAAAGAAGGCTGGCTCGGCGTTTCGACCGTAACTCCAAAACAGTGGCGCGACTTCTGCGAAATGCTTGGCCTCTTTGAGCTACGAGATCGTTCAGATCTTGCCTCTAATGAAGGTCGTCTGCAGCACATGGATCATATCGATCGACAGTTTATCCCGAGGCTGAAGATGCGGACAGCCCAACAGTGGTTTGCAGAAGGACTGAAACGCAAACTGCCAATCGTTCCGGTGCCCCAAGTATCGGATTTGCTCCAGGATGCAGAAAAGATAGCCAGCGGTGCAGTCGTGCGTGTTCGCCTTGGCGAAGAGGTGGGAAGGACCGTGGGCTCGATGCAGCGGCTTACGTTGACACCGCCACGTCCGGGAGGACAGGTTCCGGAGGTGGGCGAACAACAGCGTCGTGGTGATGTACGACCAGCCGAGCCGAACATTCCGCAATCATTGCCGGGTTTTACCGATTCGTACCCGCTCCCTTTGCAAGGGGTCCGCGTGGTGGACTTCACGATGGGTTGGGCAGGACCATTATGTACGCGCACACTGGCTGATCTTGGTGCGGATGTCATCAAGATCGAGGCGATCCAATATCCGGATTGGTGGCGTGGCGTTGATAGGCCCCCTGGCTACCTGGAAGATCAGATGTACGAAAAGGCGCCGTGCTTCTGCATTATGAACCGCAACAAGCGCGGCATGACGCTCGATCTGAAGCGTCCGGAGGGCCTTGCCCTTGCGAAGCGGTTGTTGGAAGGAGCCGATATTGCCGTCGCCAACTATTCAGTCAACGTGCTGCCGAAGCTGGGGCTTAGCTACGAGGTGCTCAAGACCCTCAACCCTCGGCTGGTCATGATGTCGATGTCGGCTTTTGGCACGAACAGCGTCCATCGCGAGTGCCGGGCGTACGGTTCGACTCTTGAGCAGGGCTCAGGACTTCCTGGCGTGATCGGAAGCGCCGGTGGCCTGCCAGTCATGAGCCACATCGCTTTTGGCGATCCCGTTGGCGGGTTGAATGGCTGCGCTGCAGTTCTGGTCGCGTTGATTCACGCCCGCAAAACCGGGCAAGGCCAATTCATTGATCTGGCGCAAATCGAATGCATGATGCCGTTCCTAGCCCCATGGATGACGGTTCACTCGATCAGTGGTATGCCGCCGACCAAGTATGGAAATCGGCATCCACAGCACGTTCCACACGGCTGTTTCCGATGTGCGGGTGAGGACAACTGGATCATTGTAGCGGCTACGGACACGGCCATGTGGCAGAGGCTTGCCACCCTTATCGGCCGACCGGACTGGGCCAAGGACCCATCTCTGAAGTCACCCGAAGCCCGCCGCGCCATCCAGGACGATATCGAGAGAGGCATCGAAAGCTGGACCGCCGCCCGCGATGCGGATCAGGCCATGTTTGAGTTGCAGGCGGTAAGGGTTGCGGCGGGTACAGCCCGCCTGCCAATTGATATACTCAAGGACCCGCATCTCGGCTCGCGCTCATTTCTGCAGGAAGTGAATCGCGCCTTCTTGGGATTGCACCCGCAGCCCTCGATACCAATTCGTGAGAACGCGACCCCCTATCCGATCCGTACGGCGGCGCCGACCCTCGGTCAACATAACGTAGAAATCCTATCAGCGCTTCTTGGGCTTTCCGATACCGAAATCGAGCAATTGGCCAGGGATCAAATTATTGGTACATCGATGCTTTCCAAGGCGTAACTCACAAATCCTGGACTCACCTTGTATTGAGAGGACCGCGCGATGTCACGATCGCAACACCGACGCTTGCTGGAGCGGCCGTCCGTCATACAGGTATTCTGCAAAGCCCGCTTCGTATGCTGCTCGCACGTGCTTGCTATCGGAGCAGGACTACCAGGGAGCGATATCTGGAATGACCGCCGATACTGCGCATAGATGGCCGGCTATGGGTGACACAACCCAACTTGGAAGAGGTCCGCCGAGGAGCCTTGAGACGTGCCGATGCCCATGAGCGCGTTTTGCTCGATTGCCGAAGCGCTTCTGATCAATCGCCCGCGCCTGATGAAATGGACGAGCCGGAGCAAAGACACGAGCGGCCGCTCGCCCGACAACATCGGCGAGACGTCGATGTTATCTGCGCCAATGCAGGCTGTTGCGGAAGCGCATGCGTACAGATGAGGCGCCTTGCGGCGTGGACCTTTGTCTGCTCTAGCAACTGAGGTTGCAGCGACTTCAGAAACCCAGGGCATTGTTCATATAAACAGCGGGGCTTGCAGTCGCAGGCTCGCCGCTTCAGGGGATGACCAGGCCGGCCGTAAAACTATGCAATCACGCATGGCGACCCCCGAGTTCGAAGGTGCCTTTTCATGAAGATGTCCAATTGTCCGAAGTTGAAAGCATCCGTTAAATGACAAGTCATGCCAGGCTCTTGCCCACAGCGCCCTACAAGCCCTGGTAGCTTCTTTGTCCCCCCCTCTCAGGTAATTAACCTGGGAGGAAGCCCTCGGGACTGCGTGATCATGCTGAGTTAGGGCGGGCCCATTCGTTTAACCACTCGCTTGTTGGAGGGCGACACATGGCTGGAGCGACAAGCGTGTCACGCAACATCGAAACGTTGGAAGCGCTGGAATCTCGCGTGCGCGCGTATTCCCGTTCGTTTCCGGCCATTTTCTCCCGAGCGTGCGGCTCAATCATGCTGACGGAGGATGGCCGAAAGGTCGTCGACTTCCTCTGCGGTGCTAGAACTCTCAACTGCGGCCATAACAATCACCGGATCAAAGCTGCTATTGCCGACTACCTGGCATCGGATGCCGTAATCCACGGCCTGGACATGGCCACTCCTGCGAAGCTGGAGTTCATGGAGATTTTCAACTCTCTCATGCTTCGAAGACGTGATCTGCAATACCGCCAGGCGAGCACACGGGCACATTTCGAGGAAACAACCTCACGCTCGTATCTGCAACGGCAGCACTAGATCTATATTGGCGCGACGATATCTTCTCACACGGAGTTCAGCGAACGGGAGAAGTTATGCGCCATCGACTTGAGGCCATAGCGACCCAGTATGGAAACAGATTTTCCGTTCGAGGACGCGGAATGGCCTTGGGGTTTGATTGTGAATTGCCAGAACTTGCAGCAACTACCGCATGCAAGGCCTTCGAAAAAGGATTGATTGTTGAACGATGCGGGCCTGTCGATCAGGTTATGAAATTCCTGCCTGCACTCACGATCGACTCTGAAACACTGAATGATGGTCTCGAGATATTGAGCATTCATTTGACGAAGCGCTGAAACAGAAGAGGCCGTCGTGACCTGGGTCAAGACTTGGGTCTCCAATAGGTGAAAGAAATGCTATGACGTACGAGACGATCAAGTATGAGATTGCCGAGCGAATCCTCACGCTTACGTTGAACCGGCCGGAGAAGCTAAACGCGTGCAACTCCCTTATGGAGCGCGAAATTGTAGATGCCTTCGACCGTGCGGACGGAGACAGTGACGTCCTCGCGATAATTGTGACCGGCGAAGGCCGCGCCTTCTGCGCTGGCGCCGACCTTTCCCTTGGAGCCGATACGTTCGATCGTGACGTGCGGCGCGGGCCAGTGAAGCGGTTACCCGATGGCAGGGTGGATTACAGCGATCCCTCAGTCAGCGACGGAGGCGGCAAAATTGCTATGCGAATCTTCAGGTCTCTCAAGCCTGTGATCGCTGCTGTGAACGGACCTGCCGTCGGCATGGGCGTAACCATGCAGCTTGCGATGGACATTCGGATCGCGTCCGGCGCCGCACGTTTTGGGTTTGTATTCTCCCAGCGTGGCTTGGTCTCAGAAGGCGCCTCTAGCTGGTTTTTGCCTCGCGTCGTCGGCATAGCACAGGCACTCGAGTGGTCTTACACTGGGCGGATATTTACGGCGAAGGAAGCGCTTGCCGGCCGCCTGATTAGCAAGATCGTGCGTGCCGATCGACTATTGCCGACCGCGCGTGCCCTCGCTCACGAAATCACGTCGAAGACATCGCCAGTCTCGATCACGATGATCCGGCAGCTGATGTGGCGCATGTTGGGCGCCGATGATCCGATGGAAGCCCATAAGATCGAAAGCCGCAGCATGTATTCGCGCGGCCGCTCCGCCGACGCCAAGGAAGGCGTCATGGCGTTCCTGGAAAAACGGCCGGCGGTGTTCAAAGACAGGGTACCGGCCGATTTGCCGGACTTTTTTCCATGGTGGACTGAGCGGGAGTACCGATAACCATTGATCCTTCGTTGTTCGGCCTATCGTGACTGCTCGACCGCCTTCTACACGTGACGCTTGAATAAAACGGTCAAAAACAGAGACACCCCCCTTGGAGTGAAGCTTAAGCAGGCCTTTCGATTAGCGGAACAACGCGTTCGGCTTTCTAAAACAGAGGAGCTGCGGGCCCGCGATTGATTGTCTTTGAATTCAGCCGGATCTCACGCGCTACCTTCGCGAAACAAGCGCGTTCAGAATGCTTTTATACTCGGGGAAGGATGGTGCTGTAGCAGTCTAACGCTGGAATGCCGTTGTTCTCACGTATGCCGAGTAACCAAAGCGCCATATTTGAGGTGACTTCTGACACATCATCGCCGTAGCCGATTGCCCGAATTGACCTGTGCACCTGCGAGTCATGTCGTAGCTCGCCTGATGTTAATCGTACCAACTCCATTTCCTCGTTCTCCGTCGTCCTTACCGGAGTTGGTAGTGGTCTGATCCATGACCAGCCTGTATCGTGAACTTGCCGTTCAGTCTGTGGCGCGGCTGATCACAACAGGATAGTTTGCAGATGAAACGCCTAGTTAACCCTTTGAACGTCTCGCGCTTCCTTCGAGGATATGACGAGGCCGCTGCTCAGAAAGGTATCAAGCTTTCGATCGGGTTCGATTTTCACAAATATGTATCGATTACAAAAGCGCTTCCGACTAAAGCGCCGACATATCCAACTTTCCGCCCGGATCGCTCGTCCATTAAACTAGGTGAGGGATACTGGATGATCGGCCTCGACAAGAACGATGAAGTCGCGCTTGTGCAGGCTGCGCGGCTGTTTGACCTTTCGCACAGCAATTTTGCAGAGCATCTTGAATCCCTGAAGGCATTCTATGCTGATCCTGCGACACAGGCACACCCTGAGGATCGTTGTAGTTGCACGGCGCCCAGTGCGAAGAAGATTAAGGGAAAAGTGGCGTACCACGGGGATTTCTGGTTGCGCAAGGATTTTCGAGGACAGCGCATGCCTGAGATCATGGCTGCCGTGTTGCGTGGCGTGTCGTTCTCAATGTGGGCTCCCGACTTCCTCGTTGGACTTCCTGAGCGCTGGCTACTGTCTAAGGGCGTTCTTGCGCAGTACGGGCATTTGCATTGTGAGCCAGGCGGATCGGTGCTGCATCTGATACAAGATGATATTGTGGCCGACGATCTACTTGCCTGGTTAACTGGTGAAGAGTTGGAATGTCTTGTCAATCGCCACGAGAGAAGCGAGGTGGCATTGTGCTGGGGAGTCTCGGCACTACATTGCTAAAGACAGGCAATATGCCACACTAGCCGCGTGCCTATCAGCGCTCCGGTTGCAGCGGTTTAGGATACGGCGCGCAAGAACGTCATTCTAGTCATTGCTGATGAGGTTATGAATCTCCGGCAGACTCTCCGGGAAGCTTCAGCCTTGTATGACCTTGTTCCGGACCTCCTTACAAAGGGCAAGATCATCGGCGGCGGTTTGCCAATTGGAGGGCGGGAGGAGGTGATGAGAGTATTCGACGCCTCAGCGGGCGGACCTCTACTTCTCGAGGCGGGAGGTTTTCGGCCAATCCTCTGTCTATAACAGCTGCTCTTGCCGCGATGAAGCATCTAGATCATGCGGCTTTCGCAAATTTTGACGAGCTTGCTATGTTGTTCGGGACGGATTGCTCGAGCTATCTCAAAAACGAGGGCGCCGCTCTCTGTCGCTGGAGCGGCCTCCCTATTTCGAATTCATCCGATGGCCGAAGGCCCCGAATGACAATCGCAAAGCCTATCCCTCGCCCAGCGCATCCAAACTCATGAAGCAGCTTGCGGAGTATCCCTCCGCCAAAGCTTTCAATTACCCACATTTAGTCGAACGGGCTGAGGGAGCGCACCAACTATTGCATCGCAGGAATCGACCGTGATTCCTTGTCTGGCACCGATTCGCAGGGGGCGGTGCCAATGGACGAAGAAGCCGATGCATGGTTTGATCGCGAGCTCGCTGAGTGAGGCGGACATTCTGGCCGGCCACTTTCAATCGACGCGTGAGCGCACGATTGCCACCGACGGTCCCGTTCTAGGGTTCAGACTCAATTGATCCAATAAGCGACGAGAGCGGCGAGGTGGACGGCGGCCAAGAAGTTTCTGGCAAGTTTGTCGTAGCGAGTAGCAACACGCCTGAAATCCTTGAGCCGGCAGAAACAGCGCTCGATAACATTGCGCCCTTTATAGAGGCGCTTGCTGAAGCTGTGGAGGGTTACCCGGTTGGATTTGTTTGGAATGACGGGTTTCGCGCCCCGATTGACGATTTCGGCGCGAAAGCCGTCGCCATCGTAGCCTTTGTTCCCAATGAGGGAAGACATGGGCGGCGCGAGCTTCAAAAGGGCCGGCCCTGCGGCAATGTCTGCGGCTTGTCCCGGAGTGAGATGAAATGCGCAAGGTTTGCAATCAGGGTCGCTCAGCGCGTGGATTTTCGTGGTCCGCCCACCGCGCGAGCGGCCGATCGCCTGTTCACACTCCCCCCTTTTCCGCCGCTCGCCGAGCGATGCGCTTTGATCGAGGTGGAGTCGATCGACAAAGCCACTCGGTCCTTGCCGCAGCGGGCGAGCGCTTCAAAGATCGCCTGCCAATGTCCGCGCTTAGCCCAGCGATTGAACCGATTGTAGATCGTCGTGTAAGGGCCATAGTCGGACGGGCAATCGCGCCAGCGTGCGCCGCACTGGAGCATGTGAATGATACCGCTGATAATGCGTCGATCGTCTTCGCGCGCCGGGCCGGTCTGGTTCGTTGGCAGATGCGGCTCTATCTGAGCCCACTGCTTCTCGTTGAGCCAGAACAGTCCTTTGCGCATCGAAGTCCCCCGTGCCGAATCAACTTGGCACGAGGGAATCAGAACTCGCTAATTAGGTACAGACCCTAGTGCTCCATGATACGACCGAGTTCAGCTATCAAAGAGAGAACCCAGACGCGATCGGGATCACCAAGCGCATAAACAGCGGCCGGGACAAGGCGGGCCGCCTGAGATCGCACACGGTTTGCGGCATCCTGATGCACTCGAGCTTGGCGGTGACGACCGAAGGGCTGCCGCTTGGACTGACGGCCGTCAAATTCTGGACCCGGAAGAAATTCAAGGGGACCGCCGCGCTTAAGAAGAAGATCAATCCGACGCGTGTTCCCATCGAGAAGAAGGAGAGCATTCGCTGGCTGGACAATGTCCGTCAATCCACGGAGCTGCTGGGCGATCCGGGACGATGCGTCCATGTCGGTGATCGCGAGAGCGACATCTATGAGCTGTTCTGCGCGGCTCGAGAAGCCGGAACGCATTTCGTGATTAGGACCTGCGTTGATCGTTTGGCTGGGGATGGAGATCACACGATCGCCGACGAAATGGACGAGGTCGCCGTCAAAGGGCTGCATTGCATCGACGTCAGAAACAACAACGGCGATCCCGATGAAGCCGTCCTCGAGATCAGATATCGCAAGCTTCGCGTCCTGCCGCCGATCGGAAAGCAGAAGCGCTATCCCGCGCTGATCTTGACGGTGATCCATGCCGAAGAACGCGTGACGCCGAAGAATAGAAAGAAAATCGAGTGGAAGCTGATCACAAATCTGCCTGTTAGCTCCCGCACCGACGCCATTGGGAAGTTGGAATGGTATGCTTTGAGATGTAAGATCGAGGAGTTCCACAGGATACTCAAATCAGGCTGCAAAGCTGAGGAGTCAAAGCTCAGGACCGCCCAGCGTCTGACCAATCTGATCCCGCTCTTTTGCATCCTGAGTTGGCGGGTCTTTTGGATGACGATGCTCAACCGTGCGGCTCCAGACGCGCCGCCAACCCTCGCGTTGACCGCGACCATCGGCGTGCTCGATCGCCTCGTCAACGACAGACCAAAAGCAAGACGGAAAACGCTCTCGCGTTATCTGATCAAGGTCGCCCGGCTCGGCGGTTATCTCGCCCGCGCCAGCGATCGGCCACCCGGCAATACCGTCATTGTGGCGCGGGCTGTCACGCCTCACCGACATAGCGCTAGGTGTCATGGTCGGAGGAGAATTTGTGGGTAATTGAAAGCTTCGCCGTATGCGTACCTTGCGGACGTCTTTGTGGAGAACGGCATCATGTTCCCGCACGGCGCCGCTGCTTCGATGTCAACACCCATGACTCGTGACGCTGAGTTGGTCGTGGATGTATTTGTAGGCTTTCTAGACAGCCATCGAGTGTCTGCTGGAAAACATAGAGGAACTACTCGTGGTGCCAACGAAGGCTAAGCAATTGCACGGGCTTGCAAGCGTTGGCGCGGACCTCGCCGGTTGCAATCTGCCGTTTCGGTAGAGGTGAAAGCGATCACTCCTTCGAGCTCGAAATATGGCGGTGGCCGACGGCTTTCCTGGCATCCAGTTGGTTGCGTATTTGCAGATCAGAATGGCTTCGCGCGAATCCTGTCGCTGCAAGCGGGGCAAGCTTATAGACAGCGTGTAGCGATCGTTGATTGGTGCGAGAGATCTCTGGACTCTTCGAATTTTCGGGACGGCACAGAAGCGTGCGCTCGCAGATGCGACAATCTGTCGTGATAACTCTGCATCGGTTGGACGGCACCGCAAAAACTCCCTCTCCTGGTGCAGCCAACCAGAGCGCTGACTGGTAGGTGTCGATAAAACGATGCAGCGCCCTCCGCTTCAAAAACGGGAGAGCGACTTGATAGCTCACTTCTAAAGACGGCGCTCAGTCGCCGCCCGTTGAGCACTACAGCGTCCTATTTGATCTAGTAGCTGCGAGATTGCCCTGCCATGGGTAAGTTCGCATCTCTGAAGATACGAGAAGGCTGTTCCTCGGGATATGTAGAGAGTCTCCCCGACTTCGCCAAACCGCGTACTGTACCTAATTTCACCAGGCTGGAGCGCACGCCTGCAGAGGGAATGAGAACGACATGAAGGAACAAATCGTGCCTCCTGAAGGTGGTCGCCCGAAAGTGCACTTTCGGAACACCGCGTACGTCATCAACAAGAGCAGGTCATTTTTTGATGCAGCTCATACCGCTGGTCTCATGGCTGTTCAAGGACGTTCTACGACCGGACGCGCATTTGCGTTAGGCACCGGTCCACTTGATGGTCGGCGGGAGATAATTGATTTTGTACGGTGTTCCTATCTGGGGCTGGACAATCATCCTACGATCGTAGCTGGCGCGATCGACGCGATCGAGGCACATCGATCGCTGCACTGGTCTTGCGCACGAACGCGACTCAATTTCGATTTCCTGGCAGAGCTTGAGGCCAATTTGTCGGAAATGTTCTGCGCGCGTGTAATCGCCTTTTCAACCGTCATGCTCGCTAATCTCGGAGCCATGCCCCTTCTTGCTTCTGGCATGTTGACAGAAGGCGCGAAGCCGGTGGTCGTGTTTGATCGCAACGCGCACCTATCGCTCGCGTATCACAAGCCGGTCGTTGCGGATGAAACGCGCGTGGAAACCATTGCGCACAATGATATTGACGCTCTTGAAGGCTTGTGCCGTAAACACCCGGTAGTTGCCTATGTTTGCGATGGTGTCTATTCGATGGGTGGAAACGCGCCCATCAAGGAGCTGCGCGACCTCCAGGAACGTTATAGGCTCTTTTTGTATATCGACGATGCTCACGGCATATCGCTATTCGGACGCCATGGCGAAGGATTTGCTCGCACTCAGTTCCCGGAAGCTTTAGGCGATCGCACAATCATAGCAGCCTCGCTCGCCAAGGGATTCGGAGCATCGGGCGGCATGTTGATGCTAGGAACGGCAGAGCAGGAAGCTCTGTTTCGACGTTACTCTATTCCCTATGCATTCTCGGTGGCCCCCAATTTGGCGGCAGTGGGCGCGGCGCTGGGCTCTTGTAAAATCCACCGCTCGGCAGAACTTGGCGAACGTCAGAGGCAGTTGGGGCAACGGATCAAGGTGTTTGACGCTCGTGTAGCGACGGTCGAGCAAGGCAGTTCACTTCCAATCAGAATGGTTTCTATCGGATCGGAAGCCAAGGCGATTGCAGTGGCACGAGAGCTTCTCGACGCCGGCTTTTACACCTCGGTGATCTTCTTTCCTACCGTTGCCCAAGGAAAGGCAGGGGTTCGAGTGTGTGTTACGGCAGATCATCAGGTTGGCGACATAGAACGGCTGTGTGACTGCATTTTAGACAGAGTACACCAGGCCAGGCTCGACGAAGCAGCAAAGACCGTAGCGCAGTAATAAGACCAGTCGCCAGCAGGGAGTCCACGAGGCAGGATAGCTGGAATAATGTACGCCTGCGACGAGGACATGAGCGTTCATTTAGCTGTGGACACTGTGCTCCTTTTCGAAGGTCATCCCCCTGAGCGCAACGAAAGGCGCTCCTTTCGATCGTCGGAACCATGGTAACAGGAAAGCTGAGAGAAGGTGATCCGGGCGTTGTCCTCGTGACTGGAGGAGCACGCGGCATCGGACTTGAGATCGTGCGGCGGTTCTTGGCGGATGGCTATCGAGTGGCCTTCGTGGCGACACAGGCGAAGCACGTGCAGCATGCGCTCGAAAGCCTTGGCTATTCGGAAGAGCGCCTATGTGCGGGGGTGGTCGACGTCACTCAGGAAACTGAGGTGACCCGGTTTGTTGACCAGATTCGGCGACGGTGGGGGGTAATCACGGCTTTGGTAAACAATGCCGGAATCTCTCCAAAGCGCATGGACCAGAACGTTCCCTGGCTTTCGCAAATGTCGTCTCAGGAATGGGCAAAAGTCATCGATGTCAATCTAAGCGGCCCGTTCTTTCTAATGCGTCTCTTAGCGCCATCAATGATTTCAAACGGCTATGGACGTATCATCAACGTCGGCTCTCTGGCGGGTCGCGCCGTGCCGCTGATCGCAGGTCCGCATTATGCTGCATCGAAAGCGGGATTGGTCGGGTTAACCCGCGCTGCTGCCCGTGATCTCGCGCCATACGGTGTTACGGTGAATTGTATCGCCCCGGGTCGGGTTCTCAGTGATCTAACTGGGCCGGCAGACGCGGCGGTGAACCGTTCCGCTCTCAGCCGGATTCCTGTCGGTCGTTTCGGAAAGGCCGAAGAGATTGCGGACCTCGCTGCTTTTTTGGCCTCGCCGGAGGCGAGCTTTATTACGGGTGCGACGATCGATATCACGGGTGGCGAGTTCGCTGCCTAGCTGATGAGCGTCGTTGCGGCGCAGTAGCGTTCCTTATGAACTAGATTGAGTTCGGATGGGATCAGCCACGAAAAACAATCTACAAAGATGCAAGCACTACAACTTCTCCGGCCACTGACGTCGTCGGCTTGGCCGTGCCATGATTTCCCAAAGGGGAAGCCGTGCTTGGAATCGGTGCGAATATTTTAGAAAGACGACAGCTTGATCGCTGCCGGTGGAGATGCATTAGCAATAATGTGCTGCTGCATCTCACTTGCGTAACATCTTCCAATTTGACGAAGACCGACATGGAACTGGAGGAACGGCGCCGAGGCTTGTGTCGGACTCCAGCATTGTGCGCTCTACCGGACAGGAATGTCGCGTTGAAGATGCAGGAATTGCCTGGTGGATCTCAGACGCTGAAGTCCAGCATCGGATTCGAGATGATAGTGGTTCGGCATACGAGCGCCTGCACGCCAATGGTCCCAGCGGCCTGTGATCGGGCGAGGAAGCGTAGGTGGTCCTTCACGACTGTTCCTAGCACTCTCGAACGGCTGATGAAGGGCGTCGGGTCCGTTCAATATGCGGAACTTGTCGGGCATCTCGTCTCTGTAGCGCGGCCTGTGTCCCATCTCCTGCAGCGGAGGGTTCTGATGGCGCAGGGGAACAGAGAGTGCATTTCACGGCTCACAATGCCCGTATACCTTTAGCTGCGCTTTCTCGCCGCTTGAGATAGATCACATTGAAAGCGTCGCCTGTCGTGTCGAAGCGAAATTGTTCGAGACATTGCGCGGCGGCACGGTCCTTGCTGCCTCCACGGAGCTTCCGTTCAGCAGGTCGGTCGAGAATCAGCGAAGGCGAGCAGGTGGATCAGAAGACATGCATGGGGAAAGTCGTGTGTCAGCTCTCATAACCCGAAAGCGTCCGGTGCTGGGCTCTCCAGAACGGTGTGGTGCTTACGGGCACCGCATCCGCGGGCTAATAAGTTGCAAAGCATAGCTATGGCTGAAGAATGAAGCCAACCAAAGAGGCGTTGTCGCAGTTACGAGTGGTCGAAATTGGTAGCTCAGCTGCGACAAGCTACTGTGCGCGGCTGTTTGCCGACTTCGGCGCCGAGGTTTGGAAGGTCGAGCCGCCGACCGGCGATCCACTTCGTTCCAGCGCTCCGCTGAGCCCAGGTGGCCAGAGCGCGTGGTTCGCGTTCCTGAACTTCAACAAGTCAAGTATCGTCATCGATGCTGCCGACCCAGGAGCGGTCAAGCGACTGACGCTGTTGATTGAGGATTGCGACATTCTGGTCGATGGCCGTGATGTCGATGGCGCGAACTGTCCACCCGTTGATGTCACCGCAATCCGACGACGGCGACCCGCGTTGATCTACCTGGATGTGAGCTGGTTCGGCCAGGACGGGCCTTATGCTGAATTCACCGCGAGCGACTCGATCGTTCGCGCCCTTGCCGGTCTCATCAAGCTGGTTGGGCCAGTCGAAGGACCTCCTTTGCACGCGCCGGATTTCCAGACCGGTATCCTGGCGGGTCTATGGGGCTTTATCGCAGCTGCTTCGTCAGTGTTTGCGCGAATGCAGAGTAGAGCAGGTCGGTCGTACTCGCTCAGTATCTTCGAAGCATGTATCTCGCTCAGCGAGTATCAGCTATTTGAAGCATTTCAGCGCGGCGACGTGATGCGCCGGATCGGCATCAATCGCTTCTGGCCGAATTTTCCAGCAGGCATCTATGAAACAAAAAAGGGGTGGCTTGGCGTCACAACAATAACCCCGCCCCAGTGGCGTGCGTTCTGCGACATGCTCGGCCTTCCTCAATTGCGTGACGATCCAGCTCTAGTGCTCGGTGCCGACCGTCTGAACCATATAGAGCAGATCGAGCGACTGATCATCCCAAGGCTTAGGAAGCGGACCGCGCAGCAGTGGTTTGCCGAGGGACTAAAGCGCAAGATCCCGATTGTGCCGGTGCCAGAGATGTCCGATCTTCTCCAGGACAAGGAGAAGATCGAGCGTAGTGCAATCGCCCCAATTCTGCTCGGCAAGGAAAGAGCGCTGACGGCTGGCTCGATGCAGCGGCTGACATTGACACCGCCGCGCCGCGGCGGAAAAGTTCCGTGTCCCGGCGAGCGGCAGGCTCTGACGAATAGCCGATCGAACTCCGCAACGGGCGTGTCGATGTTCGTCGACTGCAGCAGTGCAGCCGAAAAACCTTTGCTGAGAACGCGCGTCATTGACTTTTCCATGGGCTGGGCTGGCCCGTTGTGTACGCGGACCCTTGCTGACCTCGGTGCGGACGTGATCAAGATCGAGGCGATCCAGTACCCGGACTGGTGGCGCGGTGTCGATCGCCGGCCGGATTACGTAAACCGTCAGATGTACGAGAAGACGCTGCGTTTCTGCATGATGAACCGAAACAAGCGCGGCATCACACTCGATCTGACCAGACCCGAGGGCCTCACCCTTGCTAAGCGGCTGATAGCGGGCGCCGACATTGTCGTCGACAATTATTCGGTGGATGTGCTGCCAAAGCTTGGGCTCGGTTACGAAGTGCTGAGAAGGCTCAACCCCGGCCTCGTCGTGATGTCGATGTCGGCCTTTGGCAAGAACAGCGCTTTTCGCGATTGCCGGGCATACGGCTCGACGCTGGAGCAGGGCTCGGGGCTACCGAGCGTGGTCGGAAGTGCCAATGGGCCGCCGGTAATGAGCCACGTTGCGTTCGGGGATGCTATAGGTGGTCTGAATGGTTGCGCTGCAGTTCTTGTCGCACTGATCCACGCCCGCGAGACTGGGCAGGGGCAGTTTATCGATCTCGCGCAGATCGAATGCATGATGCCGCTTGCTGCTCCATGGATCATTATCCAATCGCTTTGCGGTACGTCGACAAGGTACGGCAATCGGCATCCTCAGTTTGTGCCGCACGGCTGCTTCCGCTGCGCCGGAGAAGACGGCTGGATTGCAGTGGCTGCGACCGACGCGGGTATGTGGCAGAGGCTTGCGAGCGTGATCGGCCGAGGAGACTGGGCTGCTGACCCCTCGTTGAAAGTTGCGGACCGCCGCCGTTCGATGGAGGATACGATCGATAGGGGAATCGAAGCCTGGACGCGCACACGTGATGCAGATCAGGCAATGTTCCAGCTGCAGGCCGCGAGCATCGCAGCCGGCGTTGTGCGCCTGCCAATCGACCTGCTAAAGGATCCGCACCTAAGATATCGTTCATTCTTTCAGGACGTTAAACGCGCTTTCATCGGTCTGCACCCGCAATCGTCGATCCCGATTCGTGAAGGCGCACGGCCTCATTCGATCTGCCGAGCAGCACCCGTTCTTGGAGAACATAACACGGAAATTCTGACCGGCCTTTTAGGGCTCTGCGAGCCGGAAATCGCCGATCTCAAGAGGAAAGGCATCATCGGGACGAGAATGCTCTCGGAGGTGGAGCTGAGCCAAAGACGAAGCTCTCAAGAAACCTCGACGATATAGCCTCGCGTTTACCTGTGGCTCTCACGGCGGCTTGAGGACAAAGTGTATGCTTGCGCAGTCGCAGATGTAACGGAATTGTCAAGGAAGGACCGGATTGTCTGATAACAGCGAAGTTGCACTTGTATTTGAGTCATTGGCGTCGGTCGGCGCCCCATGCGCTAGATAGAATATGTGAAGATCCGCATGCCTTGGGTCGAAACGACTGCCACCTTGGCCTGAGGAGCGGGCTCAAAGATCGCCGGTCGTCCTGACTGGATCAGCTGGCTAGTCTACAGGACAAAGACATCGTTGGTCGTCCATGAACTCGAACCCACCGATCGCACGACCCTCTGCAGGCCGCTCGACACTGGTAAGATCGACCGCCTGGAAGTCGGCTGCTATTCGGGAATAGTCCAGCGAGATGGAAGTGGCACTGAAGTCAACTACCAGTGCTCGCTGTTGCTCCGGATATGTACCCGTGTCATCTATACGTTCGACATCTGCTGCAAAGGTCGAGACCGCTGCAAAATAGCTTTGCGCGAAGGCGAAGCTGAAGGAACAGCGCTTACACAGCAGCGACTTATAATCTGTACCTAGCGGAGCGTTCCTTCGGCTGCTTTGCTGCCTCCTGCTGCTCTGAAACAACATGTGCGGTGTTTAGGTCATAGAATGTGGTTTTCGACCGGCCGGCAGGTCGCTTTAACATGAGAGGCGTTTGAGAGAGGAGTACGGCATGGCGCGTAATGGTCAAATGGCGCTCGGATTATACGTCTTACAGGCGGGATATATCGAGGGAGCTTGGCGCGATCCGAGCGTGCCCAAGACGGGCGGAGTCGATATCGAGCATTATGCGCACCTTGCGGCGCTTGCCGAAGGCGCGGCATTTCACTTCGTGTTTCTTGCAGATAGCCCAAGTGTCGTCGAACGAGATAATGCAAACATAGCGCGGGCAGGCCGAAACGATACGTTTGAGCCGATCACGCTGTTGTCGGCTCTTTCATCAAGAACAAAAAATATCGGCTTTGTTGCAACAGCGACCACGACGTATCACCAGCCGTATCATCTCGCACGTATGATTGCTTCCCTTGACCACCTCTCGCACGGGCGTGCCGCTTGGAATATCGTTACCTCCGGAAATAAGTTCGAAGGGGCGAATTTTGGTGATGAGGAGATTCCAGAGCATGACGCGCGATATGAGCGAGCTAGAGAGTTCGTAGGCGTCATGAAGGGACTTTGGGATACATGGGAAGACGACGCCTTCGTTCGTGACAAGCAAAGTGGAACCTTCGCCGACACGAGGAAGCTGCACTTCCTCAATCACCGTGGAACCTATTTCTCGGTCAGAGGCCCACTGAATATCGCACGGCCGCCCCAAGGCTACCCTGTACTCGTCCAGGCTGGCTCATCCGAGGCCGGAGTGAGATTCGCTGCAGAATTCGCCGAAGTTGTATTCACCGCCCAGCCTTTGCTTGAAAGCGGTAAGCAGTACTACACAGATCTAAAGGAGAAGGCTCGTGGGCTGGGACGCGAAGACGATCAGATATTGGTGATGCCGGGCATTGTCCCGATTGTTGGGAGGACCAAGCAGGAGGCCTCCGATAAGCTTAAGAAACTGCAGTCCTATACACATACAGACGTGATGACGGAGACGGCAGATCGGTGGCTGGGGTTCGTCACCAACCTGCGTGCGATCAATTTGGACTCGCTAGTTCCTGCCACTTTGCCGGAGACGAATTTCATTCAAAGCCGCCAGAAGGTGCTCCTCGAGCTAGCTGCTCGCCAAGGAATGACCTGGAGACAGCTGATCCGCTCGATATCGGATTCGCGCGGACATCTAATGGTGGTCGGGACGCCTAATGAGATAGCCGACATCATGATCAATGCCTTCGATCAATATGCGGCCGATGGATTCAACCTCATTCCCGCGATCGTTCCGAGCGGGCTCAAAGATTTTGTGGAGCTCGTCGTTCCTGAACTGCGCCGACGCGGTAAGTTTAGGTCGGAAAGCTCCGGGCAGACTCTTAGAGAAAACCTCGGGCTCAAGCGGCCACCCAATCAGTTTACACGAGCGGCGTAAGCCATGCTTTGGCTACTTGGAGGCAAAGGGCGCTGAGCGCTGTTTAAGCGGAACCGTGCTGATGCGGCATAGCTGGAGCCGGAGGTCGGAAGCCGCCGCAGGTTCGAAGCGGGCACGTGAGGCCGCTCCGGCTCGTCTGCGCCCGTGGTTAGCTACAAGCATGACCATCTGGAATAGTTACTTCATATTCCGGCACTGGCGGGCCGGCTTGCGCCCTCTAGACATCGGCTTGGGGGGCATCGCACACTTGGCAGGCTCGGCGAACAATTCGGACAAGTGAACACCCAAAGTCGCGGCGATACGGTCCAAAAGATCAATGGTCGGATTCTCTTTCTTCTGCTCAATGCGCCCCATATATGAGCGGTCGATCCTGGCATCATACCAATTGCTCTTGCGGAATGCCGCGCTGTACGCGGAGCCGGCTTCCAGGCCACAAGCGCACGAGCGTTCATGCGCCAAGGCAGCCATTCCGGCGATTATGAAACCACTGGTTATAGCCGCACTATTACGATAAGCTCATACTCAAGCATTTGGCTCTCGCAGCACCGTTGCTTCCAGGGAGCAGTCCACCGTGAGACGGGAGATGTCCTGGTCGTTTTCGAATGCCGTCGACCCATCACAGGCGCGCTCACGGCGCGAGTACTGGCGGGAGAGCAAAATGGCGCCAGAGGTAACGCGGCTTTTTCCGGGCGCCGCGACCAAATAGGGCGGCCGTCAGCTGGCGCTCGAAGCGTGCACGAATTCTTTCCACTTGGCTGGCTTTAGGCGCGGCCTTTCACCAGCGCACGGGAAAACGACGGTGGGTCCATTCCGTTCAGGGAGGGTGAAGAGCAAGGACGCCCTAAGCTGTGTGGCAAATCTGCGATCAGTCGCGGTATGGACTGCGAGTAGATCCAGCGCCGAGCAAAGAGCAAAGGCCCAGAATGGAGTCACCAGGTCATTGTGAGCCGATATGCGGTCGCCGTTATGGCGTTGGGCAAAAACAGCTTGGGACCGCGACGATTCGAGCGGTTCCAAAATGGCCCCAAGTTCGCTAGCGTTGCTCCGATTTCGATAGATTTTTCAATTTGGTAGGAGCTTCACGCAGTGCCGGCCGATCCGAAGATTGCAGATTTGGCGCCCAGCGCGCACGAGCTCACGTCATATGACAAGGAGCACGCGATCACCTATATGCGACTTCTCGATGCCGACGCTGACAAGGCAGATTGGCGCGAAATCGCGCGCATTGTGCTCGGGCTTGACACGACCGTTGAACCGGACCGTGCGCGACGCACCTTCGAAAGTCATCTGGCTCGGGCCAAGTGGCTAGCGAGCCACGGCTATCGTGATCTGCTGCGTGGTGGTTGGCCCAAGGAGTGAACAGCGCGGATAGCAGGATCGGCGGAATTCCCAGCAATCGCAAAAGATGATCGTGGCATCGATTAAGTGCATGCAAAGCGGGCACGCGCTACGCATGCAGCCGTAAAGCGCCACAATCATCGGCTGCAGTTCAACGCGTGTGAAGATCATGTGGGGAAATGGTGCGATGCCGAATATTGACTGGAGATCTGAGGAAGCATACAGCGGCCTCAAGAAGGCAGAAGCGGCCGACCTGGCCTGGGAGTGGCTGCGCCGAGATCGCGACTACCAAGAGGATTATAGGCGGTTATCTCGCCGCGAACGTTCAAGCGCAGCGGCGGGCCAGTTCCGGCGGAAGTGGGGGCTCTCGTTTTCCTGCTGATCCCCAAAAGACTTTCGACAAGCAAGCAGTTTTCTGGGCACCCGAGGTGCTGTCGACCGTACTGGCTGTCCGGGCGGCCAACTGTATGGCGCCCAAAAGCTACCAGCTCGACGTCGCCAATCTGCCGGGCAGCGAGCTTCGTCGCGCGCCGGATGGATGGCATGCCATCGTGCCGCTCGGGGGCGCGAAGCATCGCCTTTGGCTGAGCAAGCTTCCGGCGAGCGGATGTGCTGTCAGTATCGATCTGCCGCTCGAGGCGAATCTCGAGCTTCGCTTGCAGGCCGCGCGTCGACTTTGGCTCGCGCTTGAACGTCGGCCGCTCGGAACGCCTCCTCTTGCTTTGCCGGCTTTGAAGCTGCGGCGGCTGATCCTCGCGCTGCGCGCACTGGATGGATGGCAGGAAGGAAATAGCTATCGCCAAATCGCGCAAGGCCTGTTTGGAAGACATCGTATTGCTGAGCGGGGCTGGAAAACAGATGACCTGCGCAGCCGGACCATTCGACTTGTTGAGCTGGGGCGGCGCCTCATGCGCTTTCGCTGCCGCGCATTGCTGAACAAAGGCAAAGGCAGGGATGACATTTCATGAGCTCTCGGGCGATAGCACACATCCATTCTGTGCAGCCAATTCTTCTGCTGGCATGGCTCAGTATTGGCCTCAGCCTCGAACCAAGCGTCGTGGTGCGTCATTAGCAATAGGGCTGCCGGTGCGACAGAGAACCATGACGCCTTGCGCTATCCGAGCTCATTTTGCTGAGTTCGCATTCTTGGTTGGACAAGGGCGGCAAAGGTGGAGGGGCGGTGGCCTTGCTGGATTACGACGGGCTGAGGCGACCAGCCAATGCCCGTATGGCACTGGCTTCACAACTGAGAGAACCGGGACGGAAGGTGGATGCCACCGAGCTAGAGCTGGCTCGGATCCTCAGGATAAATCCGATGGCGAAGTTTCTTTGCTCCATTCCCGGCATTGGTCCATAGCGGCTCCGGCTCTCGCTGCGAGATCCGACCATGTTTAGGCCGGGTGAGGCCTGGCATAGGCTGACGGCTAAGCAGAAGTCTACCGCCGGGGAGGATAGGTTCGGTCACATAACGAAACCATGCGCATCCCATCGGGCGCGCCTTGTCATCGAAGCGGCGAAACGTCGTCTGTTAAACAACGGTGCGCTCCCGAGCCGGAGGCGGCTGAATCGAAGCTCTACTTGAACGGCCACTGCCTATGGTTGGTTGGAGCAGCCGCAACTGCACGCCATCGCGAACAACAATTGGGAATTTGCTGTAGCCCTTGGCGAGCAGGTCGCGCAAGGGCGCCAAGCGGGCGAAAGGCACGGTTAGCAGTTTCAAATTCCTGAATTGTTTGCGCGTTGCCTCCTTCGATCAGAGCTACCTCTTTCCGCGGCAAATGTGAGAGGTGGGCTTGGTACGCATTGGTAAGGCGACCAGTTCGAGCGCGTGCATCTCGGCGATCTCATGGGTGCCGGTGCAAACTGTAAAGCGCGAGAGGGCAGGGCAATGACACGGTGTTAGGCCTCCACTTGCTGAAACGCCTCACACGCGTTGGTCCGACCGAGATGGCCCGCGCCGTCCTCGCATCCTCTCACATCGTGAAAATTCGTCCCGGGTTCAGGATGTTGTTCGGATCGAGCGCTCGCTTGAGCGTACGCATCGCTTCGATTTCCTCCGATGTCCTACTCATCTTCAGGTAAGGTCGCTTAACAATGCCGATGCCGTGTTCCGCTGAGATCGATCCGCCGAATTCGCCGGTGATCTGATAAGCAAGCCTCTCTAATTCGTGCCTCCTGTCGGGCGTGTGCTCGTGATGTAGCTCGATATGCAGGTTACCATCGCCGGCGTGACCGAAGACGATCGTGAAAGCGCCGGGGTCGATCTCCTTAATACGCGCGAGAATTGTCTTCACATACTGATCCATCCGGTCGATGGCGATACTGACGTCGAGAGCGATAAGTGCGGCATAAGGAAACGTCCGGGTAAGTTCTAAGCTGCAATCGCGGATGCGCCATATCGCTTCTGCAGATGCATTCGACGTCGAGAGCGTCGCGTCAAGGATCATGTTCGCGCGCATTGCCGTATCGAGCAGCTTGTCGAGATCGGCATGGATACGATCGGCATCGTCACCAGAGGCCTCGATCAAGACATACAAGGGATAATGGACCGGCAGCGGCCGAACCACACCGTTCACACGCTCGAGTGCGAGGCGATAGTACTCGTTCCACATCACCTCAAATGCGGTCAGTTCTCCGCCCAGAAGTTTTCGCGCCATTCCCAAGATCGAGATGACTCGTGCAAAGGAGGGCAGGGCGCAAAGCGCCACTTGCCGCTCCCTAGGAGCAGGAAAGATGCGCAACGCTGCTCGCGTCACCACGCCGAGAACCCCCTCGCTGCCGATGAAAAGCTGCTTCAGGTCGATGCCAGTATTGTTCTTGATGTATTTGCGCAAGCCCTGCAGCACGATGCCATCGGCGGTAACGACTTCGAGGCCGAGGATCAAGTCACGCGTCATGCCGTACCGAATCACGCGATTGCCGCCGGCATTTGTCGAGATGTTGCCGCCGATAGTACAGCTACCGCGCGCGGCGAGATCGAGCGGGAACATGTAACCTTCCTGCTCGAGCCGTTCCTGGATCTTTTGCAGCGGCGTGCCGGCCTGCGCCACGGCTGCGCCTGACGAGGTGTCAACCTCCTCGACCGCATTCATAAGTTCCATCGATAGCACGATTTCATCCGGATTGGGCAGGGCGCCGCGCACCAGCCCGGTCATGCCGCCCTGCGTCGTAACTGGCACTTTTTCGCGGTGACAGAACCGAAGCAACGCCGAGACATCTTCCGTCGTCCTAGGACGGACCACCGCTCGCGGCTGCGCGACCGGTCTACCGGCCAAATCATGGTAATAGCGCGAGTCAATGTCCGTGCCAGTCAGCACCGAACCCTTGCGGAGCGCCTTGCATAGTCGGTCGATGAAATTGTCGGTCATCTCCCCTCACTCGATCTAATCGTGATGGCATGGCCCCTTGTTAGAACGCTGCAGCGTTCTCGTTGCCTTGCCGGGCGAGGTTCTCAGCAACCCTTCTTGATGTTCGTCGGGAATCATAAACCTTCTCCGCGCATTTGTGCCGATCTAGCAATCTTCATCGATAACCCCGGAAGAACCCCACTGCTCTCGAGCTGCCGTGTCTTCCCACTAGCAATCGACGTGCCACGCGTGGAATCTGATGCGCGGCTTGCTTCGCTTGGGTCTGCCGCTAGGGCCAACTCAGCCGTACATGACGCTCGCCGCAAGGCGTAATTCCCGGCGCAAACGACCGCTGCTCCTGTTCGGTTTCTGACGACGGGATGACGGCCGTTGCGTTCAAAACAACCAAGCGTCACCTGCCGATCTACGGCTTTTCTAATCCCAAACAACAGCTTCACACCTTTGCAAGGTGTTGGCACGGTTGTTGCTGCTCAAAGGCAGCGATAGCGGTGAAAGACGAGCGGTGCTCTCTTTAGGCGGTGTTCGACACGTGGACATTCGAACTATTGGACGCAAGTGTCGTTCGCTGCGGCCGGCATACCGACAACGCTAGTTCGGCTGCACTGTTGCATGGGTGCTGGAGCAAGAAACGGTGCAGCGGCCAGACCGAGCAAATCTGTTGCCGCCAGAATTAATCGGCGCGTGCACAACGTCATCTATCTGAAAGGAAACTCGCGGCTTATCTCGACGTCACCAAACAGTTTTCGAACTCCACGTCGTGGAGGAAAGAACAGAGGCAATGCGAATCGCTTTCGGGCTCCCCAATCCCGCGGCCGCAAGACGCGATGTCGTAGCGTGCGCTGACGCGTCAAGCCTGGAGCAGGCATGTCGCACTTGTTTCATCGAAGGACGTGTGTGCAATCGGGAGTACGCGTTGTGAAAGTTTATGATGCGATCTGACGCTCCTCTTTGGCGTTTCATGACGGTTACGCTCGTTGCAAGCAGTACTACCAATTCAGCGGATCTCGGGTCAGCAGTGAAGATCCTGCAGGGACTGTGGAGCTGGACCGGAGAATCTATTGGCGCGCTCTTCGGCGGCGACGATGACCGGAAATCCTTCAGTGACTACGGTCCATCAATCTACCGCAACATCGATACCCCTGAGTTCTTACAAGATAACCAGATCGGCTACGAACGAGCCCACCGCCGCGGCGGCGTCACTCGAGCCGGCGAGGATTTCCGTGATCATGTCTTATTCAACGATCGCGCGCTTAGTTCAGCTGTTCTTGCAGGATTTTCGGTCAGACCGTTGACCGCCTACGTTGATCGGGAGCGACGTCCCGCTCTCCCGAAGCACCCAACAGCGCGCCGCTTTCCAACGACACTCCTGTCGTGGCTTGTGCTGCCATGCGTCAATTTAGACGGAGACGGCCCGCGCTATGAGTGCGGCCGGATTGCGCCATGATTGTTTCCGACGGCAAACGACCCGCCGCTTTCCGCGAGGTGATCCCGTTCGTGTTCCAGCACTGGCTGAAGCAGCCTGTCCGCCTCACGATCGTCTTCGCCAGCTTCTTGGGTGCATCCGTCGCCGACCTGTTCATGCCAGTCTATTCGGGCCATCTGGTCGATGCATTAACGGCGGGTCCGTACGATCTGGCCGCAGCGCATACGGCGCTTGTTACGTTCGGCGGCATCGCCGCGCTGGGGCTCGTCTCGCTCATCCTGCGGCTTACTGGCATGCAGGCGATTGTACCATTCACGCTCAAGACGATGTCGGATGTGGTGCGCGAAGCCTTCATGCGGGTGCAGCGCTCCTCGACCGATTGGCACGCCAATTCCTTCGCCGGCTCGACCGTGCGCAAGATCACGCGTGGCATGTGGGCGCTCGACCTGCTCAATAATACCGTTCTGATGGCATTGTCGCCTTCGCTCGCCGTCCTTGTGGGGGCGATGATCCTGCTGAGCCTGCACTGGCCCGCGTTCGGCGGCGTGATCGCAGTCGGCGCGGTAATCTATGTGGCGATCACGATAGCGCTGACGATCAGCTATATCGCGCCAAGTGCACGAATATCCAATGCTTGGGATACCAAGATCGGCGCCACGCTGGCGGATGCGCTTACCTGCAATGCCGTGGTGAAATCATTCGGCGCGGAAGCGCGCGAGGATGCGCGGCTCGACAGTGTCATCAACCGGTGGCAGGCACGGGTATCGCGCACGTGGCTGCGTGGCAACGCAAGCGGTTTGTTGCAATATTTGATGATCTTGTGCTTGCGCGGTTCGGTAATCGGCGGCGCTATCCTGCTGTGGATAGCGGGCCGCGCTTCTCCGGGCGACGTCACCTATGTGCTGACGAGCTATTACGTCATTCACGCCTATTTGCGAGAGGTCGGCATGCACATCAACAATCTGCAGCGTTCGGTGAACGACATGGTGGAGCTTGTTACGATTAGCGGTGAGCCGATCGACATCATCGATAGTCCGGGCGCCAAGCCAATCGGTATCCGGGGCGGAAGGATAACTTTCGAGGATGTGACCTTTCACTACGAGGGGGGCCGCGCGCCGCTTTACGACGGCTTGTCGATCGACATCCGCGCCGGCGAACGGGTTGGGCTGGTCGGCCGATCTGGCTCGGGCAAGACCACGTTTGTCCAGTTGGTGCAGCGGCTCTATGATCTCTCGGGCGGGAGGATTCTGATTGACAGTCAAGATATTGCCAAAGTGACACAGCAATCGCTGCGCAGTCAGATCGCGATCGTGCAGCAGGAGCCGATCCTGTTCCACCGCTCGCTGGCGGAGAATATCGCCTACGGCCGGCCCGGGGTCAACGTGACGACGATCGAGCAGGCAGCGCGGCTAGCCAATGCGCACGAGTTCATCCTGCGGCTCCCGAAGGGTTATGGTACGCTGGTCGGCGAGCGCGGTGTAAAGCTGTCGGGGGGGGAGCGGCAGCGGGTCGCCCTTGCGCGTGCGTTCCTCGCTGACGCGCCGATATTGGTTCTGGACGAGGCGACCTCGAGCCTCGATTCGGAATCGGAGGCACTGATTCAGGAGGCGATGGAGCGATTAATGAGGGGGCGCACTTCGATCGTGATCGCGCACCGGCTCTCGGCGGTACGCAACCTCGATCGCATTTTGGTGTTCGATCGCGGTGAGATCGTCGAGCAGGGCACCCACGACACCCTGGTTCGGGCCGGCGGCATCTATCGCGGGCTATTCGAACGCCAGGCCAGCGGTAAGGCCTCGGCGACGACTTAGCCGGTCAATTCCGCACCTAAGCGGTGCATCAAAATCCGACCATCGGAGTCCTTCAGGTCACGGCTGCATGGTGCGTCAACTTGAGTACGACCATCTTTGGGGTGGCGCTATCCAGATGGTCGTTCCGAGTGACGTTCCTGCTTCCACGGAAGGGTCTAGGGCAAGTCGCGATCAAACAGGGACTATATCGGCGGAGCTAGTTGGCGTATTCGTCAGAAGAGACGCGGCCGTTGAGATCCCAAAGGGCGTCGGCGTCTAGCTGGGGCGTGTCGCAATATTCGTTGAGGTTCACGAAGGCCATTTTGGTCGATTGAGATCGGCCTATAGCGGCAACAACAGGAGGCGCGCGTCGGCGGCGATGAGGCGCGCCGCCTCTTCGTTCCTATGTTTCGACCATTATCGAGGATTACCATTGCGCAGCATGGGAACAAGAATGTGCTCGACATCGGCAAAGAAATACTTGGCATCAGCCCGTCGCGCGCAAAGCGCTTCGATCCCTCGCGGGTCAGAGCCCGCAAGAAACGTCGTGGTTTTCCAAGCCGTATGGCGCGTGGCACGAAAGCGTGTGCACGAGGTTCCGGGCCTACCGGCAGCTCATTGCCGTCGTCGGCCAGGTGTGTCGAGGAAATCAGCGCGCGGCCGAGCCTCTTCGGCGGCCGAAACACGATTCCCAGCGCGCTCAGCAACTTAGGCGGCAATCCTATTCGCTGGCGCACCTGGAATTCTTTTGACGCTGATTTATCAGCGGAAAAGAAGCGCGACAGCATCGAGTTGTTGGCCTCGATGCCATCGGTGGCTCGCCTGTCACGCGGCCGTGCAGAAGCTGCAAGGCAGGGGCAGAAGGCGCTTACGAAATTAGTGGCCGCTGTCGGCCTATTTCTGCGTATGACAGCGCGGACGAGCGTCATCGCCAAACGTTGGGCACGAGAGGCAGCGGTTTTCCTTCGCGCGTCGGTTGTCGTGCTCAGCTATGTCCGGTTTCAACTCTCTGTGTGTGGAACGCGCCACCAGGATAAAATATTTCGTCGGGCGCGACACGAGTAGATGGATTGCATCTCCTCAACACGCGCAGCGTCTTTTGGCACACCGATTGCTGCAGCGACCATAGAGCATTGTTGCGAAATGCTTACGTCCAGGAGTTCATGCGAAGGGCAC
Source organism: Bradyrhizobium sp. JR4.1 (assembly GCF_040548605.1). Taxonomy (NCBI): domain Bacteria; kingdom Pseudomonadati; phylum Pseudomonadota; class Alphaproteobacteria; order Hyphomicrobiales; family Nitrobacteraceae; genus Bradyrhizobium; species Bradyrhizobium sp. JR4.1. The sequence continues at coordinate 4,101 of NZ_JBEPRY010000034.1, read as the reverse complement.
GATTTATTCAAATCGATGTCATAGACAGCAGCACTGTCGCGTGCCGTTCCGAACATTTGCCGTTGCAGAGAGCGATTCGAAGAAACGCCCAGAAATCTCGAAATTCTTAGGTTCGTGGCTGTGCCATGCCTGGAAATGACGCCGAAGAAACAGAAGCCACGTCAATGTCCCAAAGCCTGATCGACCTGCTCGCTATCTTCGACGTGGAACAGATCGCAACGTACCTATTTCGCGGCAAGAGTCCGAATACAAACGCTCAACGGGTGTTTGGCGGCCAGGTAATCGGGCAAGCGATGGTCGGGGCATGCCGTACAGTCGAAGGTCGGCTACCGAACTCGCTGCACGGCCATTTCATCCGGCCCGGCGACCCCCACGTCCCGATCATTTACCAGGTCGAACGGGTGCGTGAGGGCAAGAGCTATTCGACGCGCCGCGTCACCGCAATGCAGCATGGCAATGCAATTTTCTCCATCACGGTGTCGTTCCATGCCGGCGAGGAGAGCGCCTTTGACCACCAGGACAAGATGCCCCGCGTGCCGCTGCCGGAAAAGCTCGTAGAGGAGGAATTGCCCAAGCAGCCGTTGTATTGTGAAACGATGGAATTCATCCGGCGCAATTACGCGATAGAGTTGCGCCCGGTCGAGATCGGTCGTTATGTGGGGCAGAAAATTGATGACGGTCGCGTTCATATCTGGATCAAGGCCGCAGAGAGGTTGCGCGACGATCCAGCGCTTCATATGTGCGCCCTGGCCTATGCCTCCGATTACTCGCTGCTCGATGCGGTGACGGCGCGCTATGAGCGCCCATTGTTCGACAGGCGGATGATGATTGCAAGTCTCGATCACGCAATGTGGTTCCACCGCCCCTTTCGGGCGGACGAGTGGCTACTTTACGCCAAAGAGTCGCCGAGCGCGCAAGGCGGACGCGGTCTCGTGCGCGGCTTAATCTTCAAGCCAGACGGCACGCTGGTCGCGTCTGTCGTCCAGGAAGGTTCGGTGCGCGAGGGACGCTGAGCCTTCTGGCATGTTCGTATAAACGTGATGCAAGTTTTCGAAGAACGCTGTGCCGTCGATCCTCCGGTAGGAGGGGGTAAACCTCTTCCAGGTGGCATTGTGGGGTTCGGCCGTGTCAGGTTAAAGTCTATGTTGACAGTCTGACAGCAAGCGCAACTTTGTTTCAGGCGTGGGATGAGGAAATCGATTTCGCATCTCTTCAAGTATAGGCGTTGCCGTGGTGATTGCTGGGGAAGGTTAAGCATCGTTGGAAATGGTGGACGCGGTAGGCCCGGCGCAAGAGAATGGGGCCTCCTCGAGTTGACTAAATCAATGTCAAATAACCCAGGTACGGTAGCGGTTGGGGGGCTTAGCTGCGAAAAAGATGGACGAAAAAACAAAAATCCCTCCCGGGGTGGCTCGAAAGGACGCCCTTCATCGACTGGGCCGCCAAACCGTGGTGATGCCGAAGAAAAACGAAAGCGCGTCAATGTCCAAAACCTCGATCGACCTGCTCGCCATCTTCGACCTTGAACCGATCGAGGTGAACCTGTTTCGCGGCAAAACATCTAAAAACTCGCTCGCAACCCAAAAACGATGCCCTACGTTCCGGAATGGCTCACCGCGGAGGAACTATCCAAGCGGCCGATTTTTCCCGACATACCGGAATTCATCCCGCTACTATGACCTCGATCGGCCGGTTGAACTGCGTCCGGTCGAGATCGGTCGTTATGTCGGTCAGAAGACCGCCGGCGGCCGCTTTCATATCTGGCTCAAGGCCGCAACAAAGCTGCCCGACGATCCGGCGTTAAATATGTGCGCGCTGGCCCATGCCTCAGATCTGTCGCTGTTCGATGCGGTGATGGTGCGCTATGGCCGCACTCTGTTGGACGGGCACATGATCTCGGCGAGCCTCGACCACGCAATATGGTTCCACCGCCCGTTTCGGGCTAACGAATGGCTACCTTACGCCAAAGAGTTCGCCGAGCGCGCAAGGTGGACGAGGCATTGCGTGGCCTGATCTTCAAGCGTGACGGCACGCTGCTAGCGTCCGTTTCTCAGGAGGGCTCGGTCCGCGAACGGCGTTCGGTTTCCACGTGAGCAAAACGTTCGGCGACCGGCAATCATGCGCCTCACCTTCTGTCAGCAGGATTGCGATCGTCAGCATCTGCGAGGTGTTGCGTGTGTGAGCGGCCAAAGACTTGCTTCTGATCCCGCTTTGTCCGCTCCCTGTCGGGAGATGCGCTTTTGACGTGGGTGGAATTATTCGCGCGTCCGTACCGCACCAGGCCGGCAACCTCTTGGAACGTGTTTCGTGGACCCCACGTCGGTCCGGGTAGCACAAAGCGATCGTAGATTCTCGCGGAGGACATATTCCGGCGGGAAATCACACTAGCGACAGCGACCTTTCAACAGATGAACGATGACACTGAATACGCGGGGATCATTTGCGCGAGACCCACGGACATCCGTTGGCAAGTCAGAGACGTTCCGCCCCCACTATTCGTCTCTCAACCAAAATGGAGTTCCACCCACGGACGCAGCCCGCGCGAACGCCACAGATCCTTCGTTGAGCCGATCCAGCATGTTCGCCGCTATTTATGTGCTTGCTGCGCGGAAGCGGCAGGCAGGAACCAGATCTCACCGGCGTGCGGCCGCAGCCGTCATGCATACAAAGCAGTTCTAGAGACATTCGATGACGTTCGGCCGCGATGGCCCTGCCAAGCGGAAGCTGGCCTATACGGCTCGAACATCGCAGGTCTTCAATTTAGTTCGTTGAACCTCAGCTGGATCTCATGCGCCGCAGTCCGCGCCAGAATAGCAATAGTCCTTCTATCGACTGAAGTCCTCACCAGAGTAGGTAGTAACAAGATTCCTTATCAACGGTGTACAGTGATACTCTCGCGATTTACGCTAAGTCGCAAGGCGCAACTGGACAAAGTGCCGACATTTGCTGCAGGTATATGACCATGCCGCCTCCACAAAAGACACGACAGGCGATCGTACTGACCACGTCAACAAAGGTCCCCGCGTCTCCAACTTACAAGTTTGATCGTGTCTCAACGATCGCGGGACAAGCTTTAGAGGAGAGGCCTCGACAAAAAAGCGGCGGCGTGGCCGTTTGCAAGCCGTTTCGAGAGTATGAGCTTTCGCGCTCCGACCTCTTCGAATGGCATACCCAAAATAGTGGCAAGAGTAGCATGCGATCGCTCTTTGCCACGTCTTCGAATCTGGCGTTGTAGCAGCGATGGCAGTTGGACCGGTCGTTGCGCAATACGGATATGCGTCTCAATGAAGCCAGAGATATCGGCTGAGGCTCGCAAGGCGTCCAGTACTCGCTACGTCGGCGATGATCGTGTCGACGAGCACCGCGCGCCTCAAAGCGGATCGCAAGCCATGCGACCAGGACTTGTGCTGTCCAGGGATGCACAGCGAGAGCCCGTGCTGCGCGGCACCCGACAACCATTGCTCCACCATGGTGGCTACCGCCACTCTTCGTGCACGGACGGCCGGCATCTTTGTCCCGTTTCTGACCAGCTCTAAATGATCTTCAATGCACCGATCATCGTTTCCTATCTGCGAATATTCCCTGAGCAAAAGCTTAATGCGTTTAGACCCCGCCTCGCGCCGTTACCTATTTAGAAGCTACTACCCGAGTGAGGGACGTAGCAGCACTGTAAAAGACAAAGCCGATGAAGATCACGAACGTTCGCACTCATGTCCTTCAAGCCGCGCTATCGGAGCCTCTCGCCTCCGCGCGTGGCTGGTACGATACGCGTACAGCGATGCTGGTCGAAATCGAGACCGACCAGGGTGTTGTCGGGTGGGGCGAATGCTATGGGCCGGCGCGAATTACGGCCGCCGTGGTCGAGAGCGTCGCGTCATGGCTAATTGGCGAGGATCCGCTGCGCACAGAGTATCTCTGGCAAATGATCTATGCGCGCCTGCGCGATCACGGCCAGAAGGGTGTCGTGATAGAGGGCTTGAGCGGTATCGATATCGCGCTCTGGGAGATCAAGGGCAAGCATTTTGGCGTTCCGGTGCATCAGCTGCTTGGCGGCGCGCTGCGGACTCACATCGTCGCCTACGCGACTGGCCTCCAGCGACG
>NZ_JBEPRY010000033.1:0-71016 GCF_040548605.1 Bradyrhizobium sp. JR4.1 | reverse complement strand
CGAACGTGACGACCACAAGATCGCCCCTCAAGGATGAGCCGGGATGAGCGACACATACGTCAAAACCGAATTTCGGTAAAGTGGAATATTTTTGCAAAGAGGGGTTGACGGCGCTGGCGGGTGTTTCGCTCGACGAGTCCCGCGGCTTTAGTTTAATGCGCAGCCTCATACTGGAGGGCCCCATGGCATGGAATCCGAGTCACTCTTGGCGACGTACGCGGAGCGTGTCCATCGGGAGCACACCATCCGCACCATTGGCGGGAGCCCCCAGTCTATATCCACCTCTCAATCAGGCGCTTCACTGAGGGCGTTTAGACGAGTAGGATGTGTCTCGCGGTGCTCCGGAGGCGGCATGAGCCAGCGCAAGTTCATGGGACTTGGCGGCGGTGCGACAGCATCAGGGCCGGGCATTGCGCTAGCTAGCGAGCGATTGGCCAACGCAGCCGCCGAGCCCGCTTACGATGATGAGCAAGAATTCCCATTGGTCATCGCGAACATCCCCGCAACCCCCCGCCAAAAGGCCTGGGCCGTGGGTGTCGCCGTCTCGCTCATCGTCCTTGCAGCGGTCATCGCGCCGTTCGCCCGGATCCAATTGGGCCAGATCAATGGTTTCGTTCCAGTCTTGCAGACCGCGTTGGCCCTGGCCGAATTCATCACGGCAGCCCTGCTGTTTGCTCAATTTTCGATCCAGCCTCAGCGGGCACTTCTTGCACTCGCAAGCGGATACGTTTTCAGCGGATCGTTCGCATTCTTGCAAACGCTCGCCTTTCCGAACGGATACGCTCCCGCGGGTCTCATTGGGGACGGACTGAACAGCCCCGCTTGGCTTTACGTGTTTTGGCACACGGCTTTTCCCGCAGCGATCCTAGTGTACGGATTCACAAAGGATCGTTCCACCGCCGGCAGACCAGGCAGACCTGCGATAGCCGCGATCGTGTTAGCATTCGGCTGCATCGCCGCCACGGTGGCGGGACTGACGTGGATGGTGACCGGGAAAGCCGAGTTTCTCCCGAGCTTCTACGTGAATGACGTCAGGCATCAGACGCCTCTCGGTAATCAGGTCAACCTGATACTTTTGCTTTGGAATGTGACTGCTCTCACCGTCCTGTTTGCGCGCATGCGCACCATTCTTGACCTTTGGTTGATGGTGACTTTGCTCGCCTACCTGCCCAATTTCCTGGTGGCGATCATCGGCAGCTCGGTTCGATTCACCGTGGGTTGGTACGCAGCACGCGGTTTCGTTCTGGTCGGCAGCTGCATGTTGCTGACCATATTGCTCATCGAAACGATGTTTATCTATTCGCGCCTCGCCAGCGTCATCGCCCTGCAGCGACGCGAACGAGCGAACCGGCTTCTCAGCATCGACGCGGTCACTGGTGCGATCGCCCATGAGCTGAGATCGCCGTTAGGGGCCATCTCGCTCAATGCTGCGACAGGGCTCAGTCACCTCCGAGCGACCTCGCCTGAACTGGAGGAACTCGAGAACATCCTCTGTGACATCGAAGCCGATGGCAGCCGGGCCGCAGACATCATATCGAGCATTCGCGAGATGACGATCAAAACGGCGCACGGCGGCGCTTCGGCAAACGTCGAGGATGTCGCCGAGTTGGCGCGCAGGCTGCTGAGGCACGATCTCCTGGCCAACGGCGTATCAGTAACGACGGAGTTTCAGGGCAACATTCCTCCAGTCGTCCTGGACGGCACTGAGCTCCAGCAGATTCTCCTGAACCTCTGCAAGAACGCGATTGACGCAATGAGCTCTGTCCCCGCCGATCAACGAGAGCTGCGTATGAAAACCCGTCTTGATGGAGGCACAACGGTCCATTTGTCCATTGAAGACTCGGGCGCCGGCATTTCGCCACGTGATCAAGAGCGCATCTTCGATCCGTTCTTCACGACGAAACAAGGCGGTATGGGATTGGGGCTGGCTATCTCCTGCAATTTGGCCGCAAGGTGTGGAGGAAAGCTGAGGCTGATCAAATCGGACGTCAAGGGCTCCATTTTCGAGCTGGAAATTCCAGTTTCCGCTCCCGCTTCGGCGCCATGACGGTACGGGACCGTCACGACCGTTCCGCATTTCGCTCACTTCATAGAGATCATGATCGTGCTGAGGTTGGCGATCGATACGAGGGTGCCAGACGCAGTATCTCCGTCAGTCGCTCAGGGTTTTGCACCATCGACCTTCTTCCAGGTCTGGTCCGGGTCGAATGCGGTGATACGGGAGGCGAGGACTTTGGTTCGAGGCCCGAGATCCTTCTGGTAGACAACGCCCCCATGGTTGACCAGGAAGGTCATGACGCCGGAATTGCCGTACTCGGCAGGCCAGGCGATGAGCGCGAAACCTCCGATCATCTTGCCCTTGGCCACATAGTTGAGCGCGCCACCTGGCACGTTCGACCCCTGCCCCTTCAGGATCCGGAAATAATAGCCGTGATAAGGCGCCGCACCCTCCTCGGGCTTGTAGCCTTCGGCCGAAGCCTGCGCCGCCAATGCACCGAGCGGGCTCTGGTCGTTGTCGTCGCGCCAGAACAGTCCATCCTTCTTGCCGGCACTGCTGACGATGCGCTGCGCGTACACGCCAATACCCTCACCGCGATCCTTGTCGGCGTATTCGTTCTCGGCATCGACAAAGGCGAGACTGGTCTGGATCGCGTCGAGTTCATTGCGGCCGATGCGGCGATACAGCACCTCAATGCGGCCTTCGGCGGTATCGAATTCCCAGCCGGTCCTGGTGTTGACGAGCGGGATCGGGAATGGGAAGTCGTCCGGGCCCAGCACCAGCGTCGCCTTCTTGTTGCCCTCCGCCTTGATCGAATGCTTGGCCTCATACATCGAGGTGAAGCGTTGCCGGATATCGGCATCGGCGACTTCGTCGCCGGACGAGACGATGTCCTCGGCAGCGCTGCCGAGGACTTTCAGGATGGCCCGGTCGGGCCCGCTTTTGACGGCGGCAGCGAGCGCCGCCGCTGCATCCTCCGGTGTCGGGTAAGATTGCTGCGCCCGGGATGGCGAACTCATGAGCGCCAGCGCCATGATGCCCGGCAGCGCGACGCGATGAAGCGACTTAAAGCTCATCATGGCATCACCTCCGCAGGAATCGTTGCGCCGCCGGCGAGCCAATCCCGATACGTACGGAATTTTAGACCGAGCTTCTCGTAATAGACCCGGAGATAACCATCGGCTCCGCGGGTAACGGCTTCTGGCTTCACCTCTTCGACTTCCTGCGCAATGACCCCGACATAGGCCTTGTCGCTGCCAATATAGCTGAAGCGGTAGTAACCAAGCCCGTTGGCGAGATAGCCGAGCAAAACGACATCGTGCTTGAGCACGATGTCGGAGCGGCGCCCGCCGCCGCCACCGCCCCGGCCGCCGCCACCACCGCCCTGGAATCCGCCACCGCCGCCACCACGACCGGCGAAGCTCGCGCCGCCACCGCCGCCACGCGGTCCCATGCTCGCCATGCTGGCGTGACCGCGGGCCGATGCTGCGGCCGCCGAGCGGCCAGACGATACGTTCAGCGCACTCCCGCCGCGTGGGCTGCCGCCAGCTCGGTTCGCGGCCTTGGCACCGCCGCCCCCCTTGGTCCCGGCGTTCTTGGCGCCCGCGTTTTTGGCACCACCCGCCTTGCCCGCGCGATCGCCGCCAACTTTGGCGCGATCGCCTCCCGCCTTGGCGCGATCCCCGGCGCCTTGACGGTCGCCACCTCGGTCGCCAGCGCGATCTCCCGCACGGTCACCGGCGCGATCTGCGCCACCAGGCCGATCCTGTCCCGGCTTCTGCTGTCCGTCGCGGCCGCGGAAATCCATCCGGTCGGCGGCGCCGGCCTTCAGATTGCTATTGCCGAAGCGCTGCTGAACGTTGGCGTTGTTGTAGCGTACCCCTTGGCGATGCGAGGGATTGTGCTGCCAGCCATTTCCGATGTTCGTGGTCCGGTGATTGATATAGACGTTGCGGTTGCCCCAGTTGCAGCCGCCGCCCCAATAATTGCCCCAGCGACCGATGGCCCAAGCCGTGCCGAAGGCGAGACCCGCCGCGACGACGCCTGCGCCGATGTAGGATGGGTAGCCGAAGTAATATGGTGGATACTCGTTGTAGGGCCACGCGCCGTAGACCGTCGCAGGCTCGTAGTACGGCACGTACATCGTATCGGGAACCGCCGGCTCGATCACGACCACCTGCCTGCTTTCCTCGGTCTTGACGCTCACCTTCTGCTGCTTGGTGGTCACCAGCTTTTTGTTGTCATAAGCCTTGGTCCGCAGCCGCTGGACCGCATCCATCACATCCGGCTGCTGTGCCAGCACGGCGTCGCCCAGCGCCTTGGTCCAGTCGAGCTTGTCGCTCATCATGGTCAGGACCTCGGCGGTCGAAGCTAGTGCCTTGATGCTGTCATCCCACGGCTGCTTCTCGACTTCCGTCTTCAGGGCATCACCCTTCAGAGCCTTGCGCTCTTTCAGCCAGCGATCGGCCTGAACGACTTCCAGAGGATAGGTGGACGCGGCCAGCACGTTAGCAAGCAGTTCGTCCGGATAGAGCGCAATCGGTGCGACCAGGGCTTCGAGCTGCTCCGGTTTCAGAAGCTCTGCGGCTTGCCCGGGGGGATTTGCCTGCTGTGGGCTGGAGGCCGGCGCCTTATCTGCGGTCTGCGCCGCCGCCGCCAGCGGAATCGCGATCACGAGCGCAAGCGCCATCAAGGTCCTGCCGCAGCAAAACATCAGATCCTCCATACACATGTCCGACGATCATCAAACCCGAGAGCTGGCGTTTGTTGATCGAGATCAACGAAACGCTGCCTCATCCCCCGCCACGCCCGAGCAAGCTAGTCGATCAGCTCAGCCTCCATGAGCAATCGCTCCGGGATTGCCAGTCCGAGGGCGTGAACGGCTCTCATGTTGATGACGAGATCGAACCTCGTGGCGAATTGCACCGGAAGACTGCGGACATCGGCGCCGCGAAGGATGCGAGCCACATAGCCAGCGCCATCGCGAAACTGCTGCGTCAGGTCGGCGCCATAAGACATCAGCCCGCCATTCACAGCATAGAAGCGGACGGCGAAGATCGCCGGCACGCGCCGCTGGGCCAGCAACGGGATCGCCATGGCGCTCTGAGCACTGAAGAAACCGCCATCCGGCAGCACGACGAGCCCGCTGCCATTCCGCGCCGCCGTCTCGATGACCCCCGCGATCTCGGCGCCGCTGCGGACGGCGACGCCGGTAACCGTCATGCGCAGGCGATTTTCCACCTGGTGTGCGGCCTGAAGATAAAGCGGCGCGTATGGTGCGGTCTCGGGATTGTACAGAAGCATCGCACTGCTCATGCTGGGTACCAAGTCCTTTAACAAGCTCAGCCATTTCCCGCTCATAGCATGCTCGTAAAGCGAGAAGCCGGTAAGATTGCTGGTCGGCCTTGCCAGATCGACGACGAGGCCTGTCCCGACCGGATCCGAGAGCCCGACAAAGATGATCGGAATGATCTGCGTTGCAGCCCGCAGCGCCCGTGTCGTCGCCGTGCTGGTCGCAAACAGCACGTCGGGTCCGGTGGCAACAAGTTCGCGAGCTTCACGTTGCTGCCATGTCGGATTGGAGCCCGGCCAGCGCACATCGAGTCGGTAGTTCTGATTGGCGATCCAGCCGAGGTCGGCGAGACCCTGCTGAAAGGCATTGACGCGCATCTGTGCGCCGCCATCGCCCACCAAATTGCCAGTCAGCACGCCGACCGACGGCATCGGCCGCGGTGCCCCATCCTGAGCGCGCGCGAAAACCGGACAAGCAACTGCAGTCCCGATCAAGGCCATGAACTCACGGCGCTTCATTGCCCGTCCGCTATCCCCCTGATGTCCCGCACCCTTCGCATGACGCGATTGCTGAAGGAAACGGGGTTGGCGGCCGGAGGGTTTGATCAAGATCAAGGTCGCTGAGCTTGGGGTCGGCCGTGATTGGACTTGGTCTGGAGTGACCACCGTCAGGTGCGGTCAACTGGCTGACCGAGCGCTTGCTCATGTCCGTGCGCGGACAGCAGGATCCGACGGTCGTGAATCAGGCTCTGAAGACGATGCGCAGCGACATTCAATGTCGTGACATCGAGCGCATTCTCGTCTCCTGCAGCGGCCTTGGCGCGCTGGCCCTGGAGCACCCGGTCGATCTCGACCTCGATATCGGACAGTTCGGCCTCCGCCTCCGTCCTGCGTATCCGCGCGCCCAGCGCATACAGCGAGTCCAGGCCCCGTTCATCCTTAGAGGGATCACGCACCTGAAGGAATTTCCAGGCCGCGGCCAGCACCGAGATGAGGCCGCCCAAAATCATGGGCGCGAGAAAGATGATGTTTCCCCATTCGTCCAGAAAGCTCTGCTGCGTTCCGTTGTAGAATGCTGCGGCGCCAGGATGAACCGGAAGGAAGGCGTCCGAATCCGTGCTCGGCGCGGTCATTTGAGAGAGTATCGGCAATTCCCCCAGCAGATCCCTGCGTGCCTTCATCAGGGCGTCGGCGAGGCTGCCGGCCACCTCAGCGCTGAGCTGCTTTCGCGCGACCACGTAGAAAGAGACCCGCAACGTGGTCAGATCCTCGCTCGGGATAGGTGGCGAACCGCGCAGCGTGCCCTTCGGGACATCGAAGCTTTCATAGGCGCGCTGCTTCTCCGCGATGGCACCGGCCGCATCGATCGGAAGCAGAACCGGCGCGGTCTTGGGCGTCTGCAGAAAGAGGCCGCGTAACAGAGCAAGATATTTTTCGGCAAGAGGAACGACGACCAGGATCGCCCGCACCTCCTTGGCATCGAGTGCACGCCGCGCATCGGCCGGCTGGAGATTGCGGAACGTCACATTGGCACGTCCCAGACCGTATTCGTCGCTCAGAACGTCGATGAGCTTGCGATTCATCTCGCCGCCGATCACGCCGACGCTGGTGCGCTTCAGACCAGCGATTTCGGTAATGGAGGAGCCCGGCGGCGCAACCAGCAGGACAACGGCGTGGGCGAGAACCACGATAGCCTGCGCCTGCGATAGGTCGCCGACGTCGCCCCGGACGACAGCAAGCTCGACCTTTTCCGCCGCAAACTGCTCGGCAGCATCAACCGCGTTGGTCGTTTCCACCAGTCTGAGCCGGACCGGGGCGTTCACCACGGCAAGCCGGCTCGCCAGTGCCGAGACCAGACGCGCGGCCTCACCGTCCAGCGATCCGACGGCGATGGTCAGCGTCGTGGGGCGAGAATACCACCGGTAGCCGAACAGACCAGCTCCAAGCACGAGCACGACAGCGCTGGCGACAATGAAGGAACGAAGCCAGATCGGCATTTTTGCGGGGACCATGTGGCGCTCACAGTGAATATGCGCTGACTGGTCGGACTGGCTCATGACGCCAGACCGGCTCAACTGAGGCGCATCGCTGAACCGAAATGCGATTCAAGCCAAAGCGATGCCGGTCAGTGCCCGCTGAGCACCAGCGTCTTGATCGGCAGCAGCAGCGCCTGAATTCGCAAGAGCATGGCGTGCACGAGGCCGACACCATCGACGACGTGCAAGGCAATTGCCCGGCCTGTACCGGTCTCCTTGGCCGAGATCTCCTCGTGATTGCTGGTGTAGGCATTGACGATGCAACTGCTGCCCGGCGTCACGCCGTCGAGGCCGCCCTTGTACAGCGGCTCCAGGAAGGCGAGTATCGAACCCGGCTTACGTGCATTCTGAGCTTCAATCAATTCCTGGCCAGCCTGCACCTGGCCGGCGGCGATGTAATCCTGCACATCGGTGACAAGGAGCGGAATGATCACCCATGGCTTGGAGATGCAGGTCGCTTCTGCGACCATCCCTACCTTCACCACCCCCGCTTCAATCTGTCCAAACCCGGCCTGCAGCCTACCCCTGCCGGCATCCGCCGGTATCAACACGCCGGCGGGGCGCATGATCTGGGCAACGAGATCGCCCGTCCGAACGAGGAACTGCTCGACCCGACCGTCGACGCCGGCGCGAACGAAGGTCTTGTCGAGATCGACCTGCGCTTCAGCCAACGCCGCCTGGCCGCTGGCTTTTTCAGCCGGCAACAGCGTTGAAAGCCGCAACATCGCCGACGTCTTGGACGCGGTGGCCGAGTCCACACCAGCCTGCCGCTGGTTGACCACGACCTGTAATTTCTCGATATCGCGTTGCGGGACGATACCGGGATTGCGGCGCTGCAGCTCCGTCTTGACGTCCAGCTCGTCCTTGGCCTGCTGAAGGCTGGCCTTGGCTTCCTGGATCTGCGCTTCGGCCTTGACCACGTCGTTTTCGGCGCTTGTCATCGCGGCGTCGACCTCGGCGATCTTGCGGGTGGCCGTCTCCAAGGCGGCCTTCTGCTTCGAACTGTCCAACCTGAACAGCACGTCGCCCTTCTTCACTGCCTCGCTGTAGCCGACATTGACTTCCGCGACGCGGCCGGAGCCTTCAGGCAGGATCGGGACTGTCCGAAAATAGAGCGCGGCCGAGGTCGTTGACGGGTGAAAGTAGAAGATCATCGTGATCAGCGAAATCGTCAGCATCAAGCAGCCGGTGATACCCCATCGCAATTCGTACCAGATGGAAAAGAAGGTGATTTCCTTGCCGAACCGTTTGCCTTGGGCATAACGTCGGTAGAGGTAGTCCGGCAGGATGGTCAGGATGGAGCAGAACATGAGCTCAAACATGGCTGTGTTCCTTTCCCTTGACGATCGGCTTTTCAACCGGCGGCAAGCTGGGGAGTTCTGGCTCGCGACCCTCGCCGGGCGCGGCGTCAGCGATCCTCTCAACCGAGCCTGCGATACTCCGCAGCGGCGTGCCGAAATCTGGCAAGTCGATCATCGCGAGCAGAAGGCCGGCCACCCAGAAAATGTGCATGTGCGTAAAGAGCGAGATGATGCCCAGCACGGCCACGATCTCGAACTGCAGCTTCTGCGACTTGTGCGCCATTCGTTCGGGCAGGCTGTGCAGCTTCCAATAAAGCGTGCCAACCCAGAGTACGGTGCCGATCAGGAAGATCCCCATCACCACCATCAGCACGTCCGTGCCGCTTCCCGGCGCGAGGTAGAACGGCAGATGATGCGGGGCCATCGGATGAAGTTGCTCGCTCAATGGTCGCCTCCACGGAAGGGATCAGGGCGGTCTGCGCGCCGGCTCGTTACCGTGGCCGCGCAGGTGGGAAAATTGCTTGATATGAATCAAAGGTCCGAACGGCGCGAAACCTAGCTTAGCCCTGACGCCGACCCCACAGCAAGCCAGGAACGCCCCAATCATGCCCGGCATCGATGAGCTCATTCCCAACGCACTGCAAATTCGCAAGGAAGCTGCGCTCGAGGAAGCCAGAAAGGCCGAGGAATATGTTCGCCTCGCCGCCGCGGCCGAAGCCGAGAAACGCGCTCTGATCGAACGGCTGAGCAAACCGTCCGGCAAATCCGAGGAGGAGAAAATCAAGCTCGCCTCGACCATCATCCAGCGCGCGGTTCGCAACGGCCTGACCGAAGTGCAGGTCTATCGCTTCCCGAACACCCTGTGCACCGACAAGGGCCGCGCAATCAACCAGATGGAGGCGGGCTGGGAGAAAACGCTGACCGGAATTCCAAAAGAGATCTTCGAACTCTGGACCGAATACCTCAAGCCTCGCGGCTATCGCATCGGCTATCAGGTCATCGATTTTCCTGGCGGCGTGCCCGGCGACATCGGCGTCATCATTTCCTGGGGCGACTGATCACGTTTCGGCCGAGTTAAGAGAAGGCGGAGCGGCATGGCAAAGGACGAAGCCTCAGAGCGGATGAAGCGCAAGGACTACGAGAAGGAGCTCGAAAAGCTCCAGATCGAGCTTTGCCATCTCCAGGATTATGTGAGGGAAAACAAGCTTCGAGTCATCGTCCTGTTCGAAGGCCGCGACGCGGCCGGCAAGGGCGGCACGATCAAGGCGATCACAGAAAAGGTCAGCCCGCGCGTGTTTCGCGTGGTGGCGCTGCCTGCGCCATCGGATCGCGAAAAGACCCAGCTTTTCTTCCAGCGCTACATGAAGCAGTTTCCGGCCGGGGGCGAGATCGTGATCTTCGACCGCAGCTGGTACAATCGCGCCGGCGTCGAATATGTCATGGGATTCTGCTCGCCCGCCGAGCACGATCGTTTCCTGTCGCTCTGCCCGCAGATGGAAAAGTACGCCATCGACGGCGGCATCATCCTGATCAAGATCTGGCTCGAGGTCGGGATGGAGGAGCAGGAGCGCCGCTTCAACGCCCGCATCGACGATCCGGTGCGGCAATGGAAGCTGAGCCCGATGGACCTCGAATCCTTCAAGCGCTGGTATGATTATTCGCGCGCGCGCGACCTGATGCTCAAGAAAACGAACACGAAGGACGCGCCTTGGTACATCATTCGTTCCGATGACAAGCGGCGGGCGCGGCTGAACTGTATCGCGCACATCCTGGAGGCTATCCCGCACAAGCGGATCAAGAAGGACAAGGTGAAGCTGCCGAAGCGCTCCGACAAAGGACGCTACAATGACCAAGCGGTCCTGCGCGGGATGAACTTCGTCGCCGAACGTTATTGACGAGGTGATCGAACGCACTGCCGGTGCGGTCTGATCCTTGACCGCGCTGCTGACGGTCCGCTGGGTCCGTCAGCAGCGCATTCTTTCAATACGGGTACTGGTTGGGACAGACCCAGTTGCCGTACGTGTCCTGATAACAACCGTTGTTGTTGTTGTAGTATCCGTAGGCGCCCGCGGCGGCCGCACCGACGGCAGCAGCGCCGTAAGCCGCGCCTCGATAGCCATATCGCGGATAGCCTCCGGGATAACCGGCGACGGGACGGCCGGGACGGCCCGCAACGGGGTAACCGGGGCGACCCGGACGACCGGCGATGGGATGGCTTGGCCGCGGACCTCCTGCGTAATGGCGTCCGCCTCCGCCATGGATCCGCCCCGCGTGAACGGCGCCGCCACGATAGCCACCGCCATGAAAACCTCCGGCGCGCATGCCCCCTCCACCTCCGCGATAGCCACCACCGCCACCTCCGCGGCGGGCATAGGCATCATCGGGAATGAGCATTGCCGTGAGAAGAACGACGGCCGCAACAAGAGCCAGAAGATAACGAAGCATGGCATGTCCTCCCTCGATATGGGTACCGTGATCCGCTTTTCGACGATGCCTCGCGAAACGCGGCTGGCATCCGAACCTGGCGCTGATTTGCCGCCGCTTCCCTGACTTACGTGCATGAGAGAAGCAGCCGTCATTCAGCTAGAGCGGCGCGAGTGCCGCTCTACCGCTTCAAAGCTATCGTCACGCCCCCCACAGCGGCCGACAGCTCCGCACCGACCTTCGGTCCGCTAAGCTGCAGAATCACGCCGTTGCCGTTTTGGAGCTGAACGGCACCTGCGCCGGCAGCGATAGCACCGCCCGCACCGCCGACAGCGTAGGAGCCTTCGATCGACTCCGGCCCCCTCAGGTTGAGGGCGCGACCGACCAGCTTGGTGGTCGAAGCGCCGATCGTGAAGCCGACGCTCATACCCGAGACGGTGAAGGGATATTTGTGGCCGCGATACAGCAGAACGCCCTCGCCGCCACCGACGCCAACGATGAAACCGCCCTTGGTGAAGACAACGGCGACCTGGCCGGTCTCTGCCCGCGACGGCGTGCTGAAGCCGGCGACGCCTGCCAGCGAAGCGACCAGGGCGGCATAGATAGCGACTTTTCTCATGAGTCTTATTTCCTCTGGTTGTGACGCCGAGCTATTGAGCCAGGATCATTGCGAAGTAGCCGAACACGGTGAGCAGAATGCCGGACACCGCGTACCCGACCGGGAACCCAATCCAGGGCACGGAGCTCTGGATTTCCACCGCGGCCTCACGGCACGGCCCGGAGTGAGATCGCGCACCGGCAACGCCGCCCATCAACACGGCCGGGTTGATCTTGAAGACGTGGAAGCCGATCGCCCAGACGATGAACGGCGGAATCGTGCAGGCAATGAAGCCGGCGACGAAGATCTTCAACGCGACCGCACCCGTGAGCTGCGCCAACAACCCGGCGCCGGCATTGATGCCGACGATGGCGACGAAGACCACGAGGCCGAGATCCTCCAGCACGTTGCGCGCCGCGTTCGGCGTATTGCCGAAGAAGCGCAGTCGCGAGACCAGCGATGAGACGATCACGCCGGACAGCAACAGACCGCCGGCATTGCCGAGGCCGATCTTGGCGCCGAAGGCCGGAAATTCGATCATGCCGATCAGGAAGCCGATGATCATGCCTGAGGCGAGCGTCAACAGATCGGTCGAGGTGTTGGTCCGCGCAATGCGTCCCCACATGTCGCCGAGCTCGTTGACAGCCGACTTGATGCCGACCACCGAGACGATGTCCATCCGCTGCAACTCGGTCTTGAGACCGGCCGGAATCTGCACGCCGCCACGTTCCACCTTGGTGACCTGCAGCTGGCCGGCGATGGCCGTATCGCGGAAGGATTCAAAGGTCCGTCCGGCCATCTCCTTGTTGGTGACGAGGATGTCTGCCTGATCCATGGGAATACCGAGTGCCTTGGCGTCGGCAACCTCCGGACCGAGCAGGCCCATCTTGTCGGTGAGATGCTCGGTCGAGCCGCCGAGCGCGACGACGTCGCCCTTTTGCAGAACGAGTTCGGGGTCGGCACCCAGCGGTTCTCCTCGGCGCGCCACATTGACGATGCGGTATTCGGGATTCATCGTGCGGAATTTGGCAATGCTCATGCCGACCTGGGCCGGATTATCGAGCCGGTAGGCACGCAGGCCGAACTGCCGGTAACCGGTCAGGCCACCACCCTCGAGGTCCTTGACGCCAAACTCCTGCTCGTACTGCTTGGCTGCGGCCTTGGCGTCGACGCCCCACCAGCGCGGCAGATATTTGCAGATTAGGATGATGCCAACGGTGCCCCAGATATAAGTGATGCCGTAGGACAGCGCGATCATGCCCGACGCGTCTTCGGGCTTCATGCCTTCGGGAAGCTTCACGACGCCCGAGGTGATCGCCTGCTCAGCCGAGCCAATCGCGGCCGACATGGTCTGCGATCCCGCCAGCATGCCGCCGGCAGCGCCGATCGGCAGCGCAAAGAGCTTCGAAAGCATAACGACAAGCGCAAGACCGAGAACGCTCGACACCAGCGCCAGGATGCAGAACTTGAGACCATCGCCCTTCAGGCTGTTGATGAAGGACGGTCCCACACGTAAGCCGACGCCATACATGAACAAATAGTAGAACAGGCTCTTGGCGAACGCGTTCAGCTCAAGCTTCACGCCGTAGACCGACGCCCAAACCGAAAGGGCTGCGCCCACCACGATGGCGCCGGCGACCATGCCGAGGCCGTAACCCTTGATGCTGGCCCGGCCGATCCAGACGGCGAGCCCAACGACGAAGAACAGCAACAGAAACGGGTTCTGCTGCAAGAACGTGAAAAAGCTCTGCATATCCGTCCCCTTTATTACGATGCCGCCTTCAGCTTCGGCGCGGCGCCGGGCTTGGGCCGCCCAATCTTCGCCAGGGCTTCGGCACGTACGAGCTTCAGCCCTTCCTTGGCGTCGTAGCCGTGGATTTCCTTCACATCGAGCTTGCGCATGAAGTCGATGGTTTCCTGGGTGATGACCTGCCCCGGCACCATGATCGGGAAGCCCGGCGGATACGGGATCACGAAACTGGCGGAGACGAGGTCGGGACCGGCCTTGAGACGACGGTCGATCTCGGAATCGCCGAGCCGGATATATTCGCATCCCGCTGCGTCATAGGCCGAGTAGAAGCCGCTACGAATGTCGCCCTCGTTGGTCCTGGTGCCGGCATCGCCACGGAAACTGTCGTGGAACTGCGAGAAGTTCGGCAAGTCGGGCACATCGGTCATCAGGCTCTTGACGCGCGCCTCGAAGGTCTTCTTCGCATTGGCGCCGCCCTGAACCAACCCGCGGTCGACCTCTCCCGCGATCTCGGCCAGCACCCTCACCAGATGCGCGACGTCGCTGCGGGTATTGTTGATGTTGGACTGGAACAACACAGAATTGCGCGATGTCTTGTTGATCTGGATGTTGTAGTCGTTGGCCAGGATGCCCTTGAACTGCGTACCGTCGTAGCCGGCGGTGCCGCAGACCAACGTCATCCGGGTCGGGTCGAGGCAGAACTCGTCGTCGTCCAGGCTCTTCAGGACGCTCGCCCAGTTCATGCCTGTTGCGAGATAGTCGGTGAAGCCGCTCTGGCGATATTGCGCCGGCACCATCGCGTCCGCACCGAGAATCCGGAAGTATTTCGAGATCAGCGGATTGCTGTTGACCGCTTTGCGGATCGCGAACGCAATTTCGATCGCGTTGGCGACGAGACCGTAGCCCTCAAGCTCCATCTGGCGCCGCGAGACATCGAGGCTGGCGATGAGCTGCTGGTTCGGGCTGGTCGACGCGTGCGTGAACACCGCCTCCTTGAACTGCTGCTCGACGGTGTGGAATTCGACGTCCTTGACCGACAGCATCGAGCCCTGCCGGATCGCCGACATCGACTTGTGGGTCGAGTTGGTCTGGTAGACGCGCAGGCGGATCTGACGCGGATCCGGGATCAGACGAGTCTTGAGCAGCACCTCGTCCGAGGGGGTCTTGCCGAGGTCGGCCTGCTGCTTCTCGTAAGCCGCGACCGATTTCGGATCATGCATCCAGGTCTCGATCTCGTTGGCGGCGCCCATCGCGGTCCGTCGCCGCAGGAACGGAGAGAAGCGCGCGAAGCCGAACCAGGCTTCGTCCCACAGGAAGATCAAATCCGGCTTGATCGCGAGACATTCCTCCATCACCCGGCGGGTGTTGTAGATGTGGCCGTCGAAGGTGCAGTTGGTCAGGTCAAGCATCTTGACGCGGTCCAGGCGGCCGTCGGCTCTGGCATTCAGCAGGGCCTGCTTGATGGTCTTCAGCGGCACCGCGCCATACATCGAATATTCGGTCATCGGGAACGCTTCGACGTAGATGGGCTGAGCACCGGCCAGAACCATGCCGTAATGGTGCGACTTGTGGCAGTTACGATCCACGATCGCGATGTCGCCTGGCCCGAGCAGCGCCTGCACCGCCATCTTGTTGGATGTCGAGGTGCCGTTGGTCACGAAGAACACGCGATCGGCGCCGAGCGCGCGTGCCGCCTTATCTTGCGCTCTCTTGATGGTGCCCGTCGGCTCCAGCAAACTGTCGAGACCGCCGGTGGTCGCGCTGCTCTCGGCCAGGAACAGGTTCAGCCCGTAGAATTCGCCCATATCGCGGATCCAGTCCGACCTGAAGACAGATTTGCCGCGAGCGATCGGTAGCGCATGAAACGTCCCGATCGGGCGTTGCGCGTATTTCTTGAGATTGTCGAAGAACGGTGTGTCGAAGCGATCCTGGATCCCTTCGAGGATGGAGAGATGCAGCTCGAGGAGCTCTTCGATGGAGTAAAATATCCGCCGAACCACATTGGCTTCGGGGTTCCCCGCCATTGCCTCCACGTCGCGATTCGACATCAGGTAGATGTCGAGCTCGGGACGTACCCGCTTGATGACGTGCGCCAGCCGGAGCGCGGACGCGTCCGCCTCGTCATTGATGCCCGCGGCGGCGGTCATGGTGCGGAGTATCGGCGCATCGTGGCGCGAGCGCAGGCCGAACCCTTCGTTGATGACGACGGCGGCGATATTGGGGTTGAGCATCGTCGCGCAGAAGGCGTCTTCAAGACTACCGACGATCACCGGCTCATAGACGAAAGAATCGACCGGACGGCGCAACTTGCGCCATTCGGCGGCGAGCGCCGGCCAATGGTTGGACGAAAGGCCGGTGACGATCAGTGTCTCGAAATAGGGTCGATGGCCCTCATGCGATCCGAAAGTTGACGGCACAAGCTCGGGCGCATCACCGTTGCCGTCGTCCTTGGCATTCCAGTCGCCGGCAAGCTGGCGGAAAGATCTCGTCATCAACGCCTGCGTGATGCGCGTCGCGAGAGCAAGTGAACCCGCCGCATCCCCGGCCGAGGCCGCTTCCCGCAAAGCCGCCATCAACTGCAGCCCCGGATAGCCGTGAAACTCCTCTATCACGGAGAGATCCGCCAGCGCCGCATCGTACTTCGTGCGGTCACCGCCGCGCGCCCATGCCTTCGCTGCCTCCACCAGATCGCGCCAATCATCCGCCCGTCCGCCGGGCCCGGAAATGAACTGATCGATGCGCTTTTCTGCAGCCTTGGCGTCCTTGGGCATGTCTCTCTCCGGATCTTTTTGCGACGTCTCCGCCGGAGATCGTGATGCCCGCGCACCTCGGTCCATTGATCCAAGTCAAGGGTCGCGCCTCTTGAAGAGACCTGGAGTAATTTGCGGTGCGACATCGTCCAAGGCGCTGCCGCGTGACGGATCGAGGACGATGGTGAGATCGCATCAGAGACGACCGCCAATAAGTCGGGCGGATCCTATGGATTGGGATCAGATGATTGTCCGGCCATGCTTTCCCCGAGTACGCTGCCGACCGAACGAAGCCACGCCCCGCTGTCAGTCTTTTCCGCCAGTCCTTCAGCCCGCAGAAGATCGCGCAATTGCGCGTGCGCGCCAACGATGCGGAAGGTGATATTTCGGGAGGCGAGTTCGTCATAGAGATCATGCAACATGCGCGCGCCGGCCAGATCGATGTAGGGCGATGCCGACAGATCGCAGACAACCAGCTTGACGCCGACCGATAGCGGCAAGGTGCCTAACACTGTTTCCAGGATCGTTTCAGCATTGATGTAGAGCAGCGAGGCTTCGGGTCGAAACGCGATGATGCCGACCAGGGGCTCGACGCCTTCATGCCTCGCATTGTCGGAATAACGGCCGGTGCCGGGCAGCCGGCCGAGGAATGCGACATTCGGACGCGAGGCCCGCGCCAGCAGCAGCACGATCGATGCGACAGCCGCGAGCAGGACGCCTTGTAATATCCCCAGGAGCAGCACCGACACCAACGCGATTGCCGCAGCATAGAAGTCGATGCGGCTGACTTGCCACATCCGCACCAGCGCTCGGATGTCCACCAGCCTGTAGACGGCCGCAAAAACGATTGCGGCAAGTACTGCCTTGGGCAGATTCGTCAAGAGCCCCGTGAAGAACAGCAGGCATAGCGCGAGCGTCGCCGAGCAGATCACCAGGGCCAGCGGCGTGCGCGCTCCGGCATTGTCGTTGACGGCAGATTGCGACAACCCGCCGGCCACGGGATAGCCGTGGCCGAACGCGGTGACGAGGTTCGCCGCGCCGAGCCCCAAGAACTCCTGCCGGACATCGAGGGTATAGCCGTGCTTGGCAGCAAAGCTGCGGGCGGCGGAGACGCCTTCGATATAGGCCAGCAGCACGCATCCCGCAGCCAGCGGGAACAGTTCGTCCGGCTCCAATAGACCAAAGCTGGGTAATCCAAACGCCGGCAATCCCTCCGGAATTTTGCCGGTCACCGGCACGCCAAGCGACGGAAAACCAAGCAGTGTCGCCAGCATGATCGACAACGCCATGATCGTGAGCCCGACCGGCCTTCCCGGCAGCCGCCGTTCTCCCACCAGCAGGAACAAGAGCGCAATGGCTCCGATCGCCAGAACCAGCCAATTGATGCCGCCGAGCTGGCCGGCGAGCTTGATGGCGCGGTCGAAGAAATTGTGACCGCCTCCGGGGACGCCGAACAGGCTCGGCAACTGGCTCATCACGATGGTAAGTCCCGCGCCGGCCTTGAAGCCGACCAGGATACTGTCGCTCACCAGGCGGACGAGAACGCTGAGCTTGAACAACCAGGCAATCAGACAAAGCAGCGCCACTGCGCATGCGGCCAGGCTCGCGATCTCGGCGTATTTCGCCGCGTCTCCGCCGGCAAGTGCTCCGACAGTGGCCGCAATCATCAGTGAGATCGCGGAAGTCGGACCAATTGCAAGCTGGCGCGACGACCCGAGCAACGCGTAGCCGATGCCTCCGAGCATGTAGCCGTAGATGCCGATTTGGGGCGGTAGGCCCGCCAGCGTGGCATAGGCCAGCGACACCGGAATGGCGTAAGCCGCAAGCGTGATGCCGGCGATGGCGTCCGAACGCAGCCAGGCGCGGTGATACTGCGCCAGCCAGGTTGCGGGCGGAAACAGGAAGATCCAGTGCCATTTCCACCCGGAAGACATCAGAGCCTGCCCTCCTCGCTTGAGGCTTCGCAGAGCAACAGCACGACCAGCAGTGCGATCACGGGGAGACCGAGCGCCAGATTCGGGATTTGCTTGGTCGCGAAGGCGCCCACAGCCGCCCCGAGACCAAAGGAGACACATAGGGTGGCAAAAATGCCGGGGGGACGGAGCGCCCCATCGCCAGCGGCCGCAGTGAACAGGCCTTCAATTGCCTGCCGCATGTTACCCGTGATCATGACGGAGCTGTAGACCACGCCCTCCACCCTCGTGAAGACGGCGCTCTGCACGGCGGCGACGAATGAAATGCCAAGCGTTCCCGCAAGATCCGGCAAGCGATTGTGTAGGACGGCGATAGCGACCAGCAGGAGGATTTCGATCAGCGTGCTGATCGCGCTAGCGCGCTTTCCGGTTACCCGGCGCAGCCATGACGCGACGACGATACCAACCGCGAACGCAAGGATCGGTGGGACGAAGTGGAGCGCTTTCGTCCAGTCGCCGATCGAGCCATAGACCCACAGCAGCACGAGATTTGCCGTCTGGGCATTGGCCATCACGCCGTGGATGATCCACGTATAGGCGTCGAGATAGCCGCCCGCGAAGGCCAGCAGCAGCGCGATTGGCACCGTTTCGTCGCGGCGTATCGACGAAGCAACGGCGGTATCCATCGTGCTCATGTCCCCACGTCAAGTCCTGCGGCTCAACAGGGAGCGGCTTAACCCCGGCAGGGGTTGATCTGAATCAAGCATCGCCGGATTTGACGAACCAGATTTAGCGCAAATCGCTGGAGGGCCTGCACCATGAGCACGGTCAGATGGATCATCTCCGCCGCGCCGGAAATCTTTCTGCTGCTGTCGGTCGCGCTCGGCACCATTCTTGGCCGCGTCCGGATTCACGGTTTTTCGATCGGTACCACCGCGTGCACGCTCATCGTTGCCGTCCTGATCGGGCAGCTCGGCACCTTCACGTTTCCCTCCCTGTTGAGGGTCATTCTCTTCAGCCTGTTCGTGTTCACGATCGGCTACCGGTCGGGGCCCGAGTTCTTTGCCTCGCTGAGCATCCGGACCCTGGCTCAGGTCGCCCTCGCGCTCGTGCTTGGTGGCACCGGCCTCGTCATCGTTCTCATATTCGCCCATGTATTCGCGCTCGGTCCCGGCACCGCTTCCGGTCTTGCTGCGGGAGCCCTGACACAGTCGTCGGTCATCGGCACCGCGTCTGGGGCACTATCCCAGCTCGGACTGGCCAAAGAGGTGCTGCAGCAGCAGGACGCCAATATCGCCGCCGGGTACGCCGTCACCTACGTGCTCGGCTATATCCTCACGCTCCTGTACGTGCCGTTCGTCGCGCCGAAATTGATGCGGATCGATTTGAAAGCGGAAGCTGCAAAGCTCGAGGCGGAGCTGTCGGGTGGCAACCCGCCACAGACCGAAAATCTGCATTATCGAAAGTTCCAGGCGCGCGCGTACCGGGTGTCGGCAGCGGCGGGCCGGACCGTCGGCGCCGTCGAAGACCAGATCGGCAGCCGCAGCGTGATCGAGCGGATCGTGCGCCAGGGCGCTGACGTCGAACCGCATCGCGACACCGTTCTTGAAGCGAACGACGACATCGTTATCGCAGGCCGCACCGCCGCCATTGTCGCTGCAAAGCCGATTGTTGGCACAGAAATCGACGCCGACGAGATCCTGAAGGCTCTTCCAGGCAACGTGGTCGACGTCCTCGTCGACAATCGCAAGCTCCATGGCCGCTCCGTCAAGGACATGGCTGAACGCGTCGGCGACGCCGCGCGCGGCGTGTTCCTGCGCACCCTGACGCGGATGGGACGCGAGGTCCCGTTGAGTGCGGACACCCGCGTCTATGTCGGTGATGTCATGACGCTGGTCGGCAGCACCCGCAACATCGAGCGCGCCGCCTCGCAGGTTGGACAGATCCTGAGCTCCGAAGACCGCACCGACATCGCATTCCTTGCCGCAGGCATTGCCATAGGTCTGCTCGCCGGCCTCGCGAGCGTCAAGATCGGTTCAGTGCCTCTGACTCTGGGCGGCGGCGGCGGTGCCTTGATAGCGGGACTTTTCTGCGGCTGGCTGCGCTCGCGGCGGCCGACGATGGGCGCGATGCCGCCTGCAGCGCAGCAGACGCTGAGCGATCTCGGTCTTGGCGGCTTCATCGCCGCGATCGGGCTCGGGAACGGCCATGCGGCCTGGGTCGCGATCCAGTCGCACGGCATGCTGCTGGTCGGCATGGGCCTGGTCGTCACGCTGGTACCGCTGATCGTGACGACCCTGTTTGCCCATCGCGTGCTCCGCATGAACCCGGTCATCATTTGCGGCGCGCTGGCCGGCGCCATGACTGTCGACGCCGCGGTGACCGGGGCCTGCGAAGTTGCAGAAAGCCAGACGCCGGTGCTCGGCGTGGCCGTGCCTTACGCTGTTGGCAACGTCGTCCTGACCGTGCTTGGACCGATCATCGTGGCCAGCACTTTCGCCGGTTGAAGGAGGCGCGCGTGAATCTCCGCCATGCTTCAACAGCGACCTATCTGGCAGGAGCGCTGAGCATCTTGGCCTGCTTTCTTGCCCCTGTACGCGCCGACGACAATGCTCGGATCCAGGAAGAGGTCTGGGCCCTGCCGCTCCCGCTGCCGATGTTCGCCTATGTGGTGCGGCCGGTCGGCGACGGCCCCTTCCCGCTGGCGATCATGAACCATGGCGTGTCGCTCAAAGCGGTCGACCGAAGCTTTTTCCCGCTGGTGGAATTCCGCAATGCCGCGAAGTGGTTCGCCAGCCGCGGCTATTTCGTCGTAGCGCCGGTCGGAACCGGCTACGGCGCGGCCGCCATCGATATTCCCGAGCACGGTCTTTACGGGCCCTTCTTCTCCAAGGTCGGAAGCTGCACCAATCCGAACTTCCACGACGCCGGGCGTGCGGTGGCACAAGTCGATCTCTGGATCATCGACTACATGGTGGCCGAGAAGCGCGTTCTGCCGAAGGACGTGATCGTCATCGGACAGTCCGCAGGCGGCTGGGCTTCCATTGCGCTCTCGAGCGCAAACCCTCCGCAGGTCAAGGCGATCATCACCTTCGCCGCAGGACGCGGCGGCCGCGTCGATGGCAAACCCAATAACAATTGCGCACCGGACAAGCTGGTCGAAGCGACCGCCGATTTCGGCCGGACGTCGCGGGTGCCAATGCTGTGGTTCTATATCGAGAACGACACGTTCTTCGGCCCTGCCCTATCGAAGCGCATGCATGAGGCCTTCACCGCGGCCGGCGGCAGGGCCGAATATCATCTGATGCCGCCCTTCGGCGGCGAAGGACATTTCTTCATCGGCTCGCCCGACACGATCCCGATGTGGTCACCGCTCGTCGAACGATTTCTTGACGCGCAGAAATAGCCGCAGAGGCTGGCGTGGAGGTAGAACATGATTGACGCAACATCAATACCTTCGCCGGGCGGTACGCTCGTCTGGCTATCGATGTTGTTCGCGGCGGCTCTTGCCGGACCAGCTTCGGCGCAGAATGCAGTCGCGCCCAAGCCGGCTCCAGAGGCAAAGTCCGCCGAAATCGCGCCTCGCGGACAGCGCGAAGCCAAGGACATCACCTATGGCGAGTGGCGGAAGCTTTGCGTCAAGCCCGGCGGTGCGCCGACGCTGTGTCGGACCTCGATCACCGGCAAGTTTGCAACGGGCCAGATGGCGGTGCGCGTGGACCTGATCGAGCGCGACGGCGACCGCACTGCCCGGCTGCAAGTGTTTGTCCCCGTCGGGATGTATCTGCAACGGCCTGCCAAGCTGACCGTCGATCAGGGAAATTCCAGATCATTGCCCTACACCTGGTGCCTGACCAATACCTGTATCGCCGCAGACGCCGCCGATCCCAGGTTCATCGAGGACATGGAAGCCGGCAAGACTCTGGTGCTCGAGGTCACCGATTCCAACCTTCTGTCTCTGACGACATCGTTGCCGCTGGCACAGTTCGGCTCGGCTCACAACGGCGCGCCCGCACAGACTCTGGAGCAGGACATCGAGGAGTGAGCAGCGGCGGCTTCAGCCATGCTCGGCGCAGGCGCGTTCAATGGAGTCGATGAGTGCGCTTGCTGCAAAGGGCTTGGCCAGATAGGCGGCGCACCCGGACTGAATCGCGGCAGCCTGATTTGCCTGGCAGTCGTTGCCGGTAATATAGATGATCGGGACACTGGCACACTCGCTCGCGAGCCTGCCGCGGAGTGAGATACCCGACTCTCCGTTCAGATTGATATCCAGAACGATGCAGCACGCCTCTTCGATGCAGCCATAACGAAGCAGCGCAGCGGCGGAATCAAAGGCAACAGCATCAAAGCCGTGCTTTCGAAGCAGCCGCTCCAAGCTCCGGCGCATTGATAAATCATCATCCACGACGTAAATCGGCTTACGTGCAAACAATGGGCCCGTCTTTCTGATTGGAAACCTGGCACTCGCGTCGCAACGACGCTACGCGGCAAAGGTTCCTGCGCTAATCCGACGGCTAACGACGCCGGTATGTAGGCGGCCCAGGGCGAATTATGTCAATAACATTTCATATTGTCCCATCGTACAGGTCTGATCGCAGACCTGACGAAGCGCACGAAAACCGGCCTGCGTCACACCTTTGCCGAATCCAGAAGGCCGAGCCGCTCGGCAGCGGACACCAGTTCGGCAAACGATAGTACCTGCATCTTTGTCATCACTTGGTGGCGGTGCGCCTTCACCGTTCGTTCGGTCGTTCCAAGCTCGTAGGCGATCTGCTTGTTGATCTTCCCGCGCACGATGAGGTCGAAGACCTGTCGCTCGCGTCGCGATAGAGACCTCAAGCGAGAACGAAGCGGATCGAGCTTGCTCTGTTGGCTCCGCGCCACCTCCTGTTGAGCCATTGCCCGCTCAATCGCATCGATCAACTGTTCCGACGACACCGGTTTGGTCAGAAAATCCTCCGCGCCGGCCTTGATCGCACGGACCGTTGTCGCGGTATCCGCATGCCCGGTCAGAAAGACGATGGGCAGCGGCGAATGGCATTGGACGAGCGAGGCTTGCAACTCCGGCCCGCTCAGGCCCGGAAGCTGCACATCGAGCAAGATACATCCCGGATGGTCGGCCCCTGGCGGATCATCCAGCAGCTGCTGGGCAGACGCGTAGGTCACAACTTCATACCCAGCCAGTTTGAGCCGACGCTGAATCGCCATCCGAAAGGATGCGTCGTCGTCCACGACATATACGAAGCCGGACAAGTTTTTTCCCCTCGATGGGTACTTCAAATGCAGAAAGACCAGACGTGCCGTTGATGCCTAAGCAAAGCAGCCCAATTGGGATGCTGCAATCGGGAACGAAGCGTCCGTTTTCGGCATATTGCCGCACCATCTGACAGACACTCTGACGGGTTCTCAGTCAGCGCATCGAACCCCTCCTGTACCTTGGTACAATGCACCTACAGACAATGGTTGAAAACCCCAATTATCGCCTAAACAACCTTCGCGGGAAGCGGATTTTCGGCGGCTCCTTATTCCCGCGATGGAAATACCGCGTCACCATCAGTTCGGGAGTTGGCCATGTTCGTTCGCACCGCTGCCGACGCCTCCTCGCGGCTTCATTCGCTCCGCGAGCTAGGGTTAAACACCGATTCAAACCCGATCATCAGTTTAAACGAGTTTACCTATAAGAAGGGCTCCGAAGTCTACGGCGAAAAGGAGCCCGCAGAGTACGTCTATCAGGTGAAGAACGGCGCTGTGCGGAGCTACAAGCTGCTGTCGGACGGCCGCCGCCAGATCGGCGCATTTCATCTTGCGGGCGATATCTTCGGGCTGGAAAACGGCAGTGCGCACAGGTTCACGACGGAAGCGATCGTCGATACCACGGTTCGCCTGGTGAGGCGCCAAAGTCTCGAGCTGGTCGCGCAGGACGACGCCGTGGTGGCTCGCAACCTGCTGAGCATGACCACGACCAACCTTCAGCATGCGGAAGACCACATGCTGCTGCTCGGCCGCAAGACGTCGCTGGAGCGGGTCGCAGCCTTCCTGATCGAGATGGACAAGCGGCTGACAGCCGCCGGGATCATGGCGCTGCCGATGTCGCGGCGCGATATCGCCGACTATCTCGGATTAACGCTGGAAACCGTCTCCCGCGCATTATCGCGGTTGCATGAACTTGGTATCCTCGGCTTCGTCGGAAATACCCAGCGCCAGATCGTGCTGCTGGACCGGCTGAAGCTCGCTAGCCTCGATCTCCAGAACTAGACTTAGGCGCCGCAATCGCCGCGAGATGTTCAACCGTCTTGCGCAGGACCTCGAAAAGAACCGCGGTCGACCAACCAAACATCAGGATGCCGTTCATGGCGGTCATAGGTCCGGTCAGCCGCCAGCCCGCCACGGGCGTGATGTCCCCATAGCCGAGCGTGGTGTAGTTCACGAAGGTGAAATATAGCAGATCGCTTCCCGGAGGCGCCGCGCCGACCGCCGCATAGGCGAGCGCCCAAATGAGAACCTCGACGACGTGCGCGACCATCAAAATGACAGCAGTGATGACCATCACGGCCATCAGGTGCGACCGGGGCCGCGCCGTATGCTTCAATCCGGCGGTACGGGCGATGTCGATGGCCGCAACGGTCACCAGCGCGTGAATCATGATGTTGATCACGCTGATCAAGGTACCGAGCAGGAATTGAACCGCCAATACGCACTCCTGGTGCCGACATCGAAGAAGCCGTCCGATCCCGCAAGCGCCGACCACGGGACCCCGTTGACGCTTGACCGCAACCCCGATCAAGGGGAACCGATCACGACGCCCCCTTTGATGCTGTCGAGCCGCTGTTCATTAGCAGCGCCAACGTGTGTCTCGCGATCATAAGATCCACGTCGGACGGCAAGACGTAAACCGGAATGCGGCTCGCGGCAGACGATATCAACTGCGATTGCCGCGCGTTCTGCGCCACATCAAGCTTGACACCGAGCCATGCGAGCCGCTCCGCCACGCGCAAACGGATCGACGCGGAGCTTTCGCCGATCCCGGCGGTGAAGACGAACGCATCGAGCCCCTGCAACGCAGCTGCGAGCATACCAGCGTTAAGGCTGACCCAGTGAACGAAATAGTCGATCGCAAATTTCGCGTTGACGTCTTTACTTGCCTCGAGCTGACGCATATCGCAGCTGAGGCCCGAGAGGCCGTTCAGCCCGCAATCTCCCTGGAGAAGCTCCTGCACTCTGGATGCTGCCATTCCCTTCTCCGAAATGAGATAAAGCACAACTCCCGCGTCGATCTGCCCTGGTCGCGCTTCCATCGGCAGTTCGTCAATCGCGGTGAAGCCCATGGTGCTTTCGACGCTCCGCCCTCCATCGAGCGCGCACATTGATGCCCCGCTCTCGAGATGCGCGACGATCACGCGTCCCATCGCGATTTCCGGCGCAACCCTCAGCAAGGTCTTCGCGATGTATTCGTAGGAAAGGCCATGAAATCCATAGCGCGGTACGCCCTCTGCATGAAGCCCACGAGGGATCGCGTCGTGGTCGGCCACCGCAGCATGTGTTCGATGAAATGCGGTCTCGAAGCAGGCGACCTGCGGAAGCGTCGGGAAGTCAGCCAGGATCGCTCGAATGGGCGCCAGATTGTGCGGTAGATGAAGCGGCGCCAACGCCGTCAGTCCTTCCAGGCGAGCCAGCATCCCCTGATCAATCAGGACCGGCCGGTCATGCTCCGCACCGCCGTGAACGACGCGGTGCCCGACAGCGATGGGGCTGATATGAAGCTCATCCCGCAACCAGGCGCCTGCAATGTTCAGTGCGGCCGGAATATCCCGCACTGCTTCGATCGGATAGGCGCGATTGGCAAGCGGATCGCCACCGGCACTGCTCGCCTGCAGTCGCGGGCAACGTCCGATCCCGTCGATCCGCCCCTTGATCTGCTGCCGTAGGCTTCCTTCTCCTTCGACCGAATAAATACGGAATCTGAGGTGGGAAGAGCCGGCATTGATGACAAGAATGGTATCCATGGCGCTCACGTCGCACTCGTTGGAGCATGCCGAAGTCCTGCATCAATACCGGCGGCCACAGCAAGGGGACCAGGCGGGCCAGATATTTCCACCACGTTCCGACCTCGTTGTCGTATCGCTTTGCCTGAAAGGCTCAGTCGAATTGATATGCGTCAACGCTCGATCGCCAGTTTCGCCGGCACAGCACGTTCGGTACGAATCCAGGCCACCGTCAGCTCCCAGACCACAGATAGAATGATAGGTCCGATGAAGAGGCCGATGATCCCATGGAAGAGGGTTCCTCCGATCACCCCGATCAGGATCACGAGCGCCGGCGTGGTCAGGCCGCGGCCCATGACAAGCGGTTTCAGGATATTGTCGAGCACCGACACGATCACGAGAAACACCGTCAGCAGGAGCGCGATCGGAAATTCCTTGTCGGTCCAGATCCAGATGATAACCGGCAGGATGACGATGGTCCCGCCGATCTGCACGATCGACAGCAACAGCACCACGAAGGCAAGAAGGCCCGCGCTGGCGATGCCGGCGAGCTTGAAACCTATTCCCGCCAGCAAGGCTTGGATGATAGCAACGCCGATCACGCCTTGAGCCACCGCACGGATCGTGGCTCCCGCCAAGTCCAGAAAATGCTCGCTTTGGTCCGGCACGATGCGCGACAGAAAGCTGCGCCCTGCGGCCACGAGCTGAGGTCCATACGGAAACAGCACGCCGGCCACCGCCACCGACAGCAGAAACTTGACCGTTCCCACACCGGCATTGCCGGCAAACCCAAGCAAGGTGGTCGCGAATGGCTTCAAATAGGGCACGACCGCGCGCAAGAGCGACCGGAGGTTGGTCGTCGCCTGATCCCAGAGATCGAAGAGCTGAGGCCCGATGACTGGCCACTCCTTGAGCGACTGCGGCGGCGAAGGCACATGCAATTCACCGGCCGTCACCTGGGCGGCAAGATCGGTGATCCCGTCGACCGCGCCCATGCCCAGCCAGGTCGCCGGTCCGATCACCACAGCCAGGTTGACGAGCGTGAGAATCGTCGCCGCAAGCTTCGGCCGCCCACCGAGAATGTCGCTGAGGCGCCGAAAAACCGGGTTCAGCGCAGCAGCAAGCACGACACTCCAGGCCAATATGGGGATGAATGGACGGACCAGGAGGAGCGCCCAGACGAGCAGCAGCCCGAGCAATCCGAGCCGGATCAAAAGCTGGATGATCTCGTCTCCAGAGAATATCTGACGGAGTGTTTTCACGGACGCGCCTTCAGTCATGCCGCGCATGCTGAGGCGAACTAGCCCCTGCTCTCACGCCGCACGCTTGATCCAGATCAAGCGTCGAGCCTCTTCTAGGGCTGTGGTCCGGTCTAGGGCTGCGGTCCGGAGAGAGTCAGCTCACGCTCGGCCCGAAATACGTTGCCGTAGAGACTCGCTATCCATTGCCGGCCTCGAGACGTCACGTTGAGATAACGTATCGCCGGTTGGATCTGGGGAGCTACGTTACTCCAATAGAATTGTGGATATTTGTAAACGATGTCCGCTGGCGTCGCGTAGCCCAAGGTCTTGTTGAGTCCGATCTCCTCGAACTCGTAGAACAGCGCGTTGGACTTCTTCAGATAGTTGGGATCGCCGAGCTGACCGATGAGATCGGCGGCCCGCAACAGCAATCCCTCCTCTTCAATGAGGCTGTCATTCGAAGACATCGTGTAAGGAAACCGGGTATATTCGATCGCCCGAGCGACCCGATCGGCATCCACCTGCTCGACGGAATCCAACCGTTCCAGCACGAACAGTTTCGACCGATCGACATGGTATGGCGCGAGAGCCGCATCGGACGATCCTCGCGGCAGACGAACCGTGTTGCCGGTGACGTCCGCGATGAACAGATCGTCCTCATCGCCCTGAACGACGCCGCGGACGTATCCGATGTCGTGGGCAAGGCACGCCAGAATGAAATTCGCATAGTCGTTTGCCGTGGTGGGCCGGAGCAGCGCGCGGCCTGTCAGGATATCGTGCCCGGCAAGGGTCACGAGCAACGTATGCTCGATGTTGTGATAGAGAGCATCGCTGTTGCCGATGCACTCCATCGTGAGCTTGGCTGCAAATGGAAGCAATTCGGTCAGGCCGGCATGCGAGGCGCCGAACCGGTCCTTGGTTTCCGTCGTCAGAAACGCGCCCAGAGCTTGCGACACCAGTTCCGGAACTGTGATCATCAGGCCGCTCCACTATGCAAGTGTCGACGATATGCAGATCGAGCCGTTGCGATTAATGTTCGCTATATTCACAGGTTCTTCAAGCCCGCCGCGCTCTGCGACCTAAGGACGATCCATCTGGTGCCGCGCCTCGGGCAAGCGGGCCCGTGACCGGCCGGAGCCGCTCACGGCCTCCAAGCTCGCTCGTTGATTCAAATCAAGGCCAAGCCGGTAACGACCGCAAACATTTCATGTGCGCGGTCGTGCCGCCGGCGTGACGGAATTCTTCTCTCGCCGGTCAGTCGAGATTTAAACCAGTGGAGGATATGATGAGGTTCATCAAAGGAGCATTTCCAGCAATTCTTACTGTCGCGACCACCATGATTTCTGTAGCCGGAAGCGAAGCAGCGCCCTTGCCGACCAACGTCGGCGCCATGAGAGCCACGCTCGATAATGACGTGGTGAAAGTGCGCTACGGAGGCTGGGGTTATCGCGGCGGATGGGGCGGAGGCTACCGCGGAGCGGGATTGGGCTATCGTGGTTTGGGCTATCGCGGCGCCGGATATGGCTACAGAGGTTACGGATATCGAGGCTACCGTGGCTGGGGCGCCGGCGCGGTGGTTGCGGGCGCTGTCGTGGGTGGCGCGATCGCAAGCTCCGGCTACTATGGTGCATATCCCTCCTACGGCGGCGGATACTCCTCTTACGGCGGAGGATACGGCTATGAATATTGTCCGCCCAGTGCCTACAGCGCCTACGGTAGCTATGGCGGTTATGGCGGTTATGGCGGCTACTATGCGAGGCGGAGCTACTATTCCGGCTGGTAGATCTGCCCCGGATTTTCCAGAGCACGCGCTCTTGGTGCCCGGGCTCGTCTTCGCGAGTCCTAAATGCGCCAACGCGGCCGTATATTGCCAATATGTGGACTAGCCCGCGCATTGCGTCGCAAGACCGGGCGTCGTCTGGGAGTGCGTCCCGTCGCGCACGCTGCCGCACGAGAAGCAGTGCGGTCCGGCGCTCCGACCAACCGCGGCGGTCCGGTCGATCGCGCCGGCAGACGCTGACTGGCTTGCGCGATGAGACCACAAAAATGAGGGCCGACATGACTGCCGGCCCCCTGAAGACATCAGACCGGGAGAGTTCAGTACCTCGCGACGACCGGGTTGGCCCCTCCGAAGCGGTAGTTGAAGCGCACGGTGAGCATATCCACGTCCTGGGTGATCCGGTCGTTTACAAAAGCGGCAAGGCGCGGATCGGCGGCCGTGAACGAATTATTCCGATGCCCCATGAACAGATGGTCGTATTCGAGCCCCACCGACCAGTTCGGGGTGAAGCCATACTCGTATCCGACACCAATGACACCACCCCAGCGGGTTGCGCTTTGCGCCGCGAGCTCGGCGCCGGACGCAGTATCAAGCACGCTGAGACGATTGTCTGTTACCGCAGCGCCACCCTTCACGTAGAACAGTGACGCATTCCAGGCGTAGCCGATCTGGCCGGTGAAGAGGCCGATGGCGCTCGTTTTGGCGCGCGTGGAGAGCGCCGGATTGAACAGGCTGACGCGCTGGTTGCTGAGATCCGCCCAATCGCCCTGAGCCTCCAGACCAAACACCCACTGGCTGGCCTGCCAGCGATAACCGAGCTGGCCACCGATGACACCACCGGAACGATCGCGGCAGCCAGAGGCGACGGCGACTCCAGCCGCGTCAAGGAAATCGACGCAGTTGTGGTTCTGCGCCCAGCCACCATTGCCGCCGATGTAGAACCCCGTCCAATTGTAGATCGGAATGATCGGTGCCGGTGGAGGCGCCTTTACGGCCATATCGGCAGCCATGGCGGTCCCCGCCGTGCACAGCGCCACCAGACCAACGGTTGCTAGTAGAAGTCTTTTCATCATGCTCTCTCCTTGCCGGCCGCTTTTGATTGCCCGATCGGCGGCTTGTTGCACTGCAATCATCCCCCAACTTCCAGCTGAAACTCTACGGGCGACGCCACAAACTCCACGTGCCATAATGGCAACACTCAAGACATTTCGACGCGACATCGGCATGAGCACCAAGACATGCTGCCTATTTCTCCGGGTCGCGCTTGGCATCGTGGCCGGCAACCTCGTCGCCTCGGTCTTGCTCTATCCAGGACGGGATATCGCTCGAGGGAATCAGCCGTCGCGGCAAAAAGGGATTGAGCGTGCCTGCAAACACGATCAATCCCTCATTGAACTTCGCTCGCGCGAAAGCCCGCGCCTCGGCTTCGCTCTCGAATGTGCGTGTCTCCCGTGGACTTCGCCGCTTCGGCAAGGTCCCACGCTTGTGCACCTCGAATGTTACGTACCAGGTCTGCGGCATCCGCCAGCTTCCGGATCGCGATCAAGCAGACATCTGCCGGCGAACGATAATCGGTGAGGTCATGTCGGCGTCCTAATTGCGCCGCTCTTCACGGCGCTCCGTGCGCCCTGTATGCCTTTCCTGACGGCGTTCAGTCCGGCCCGCGCGCCGTTCCTGACGCCGCTCGTGGCGGGCTCCGCGCCTCTCCTGGCGTCGCTGCATGCCGATCGTCTGCGCCGGCGCTTCTGCTCCGAACAGGAACGTTCCGGAGGTCGCCAATCCGAGTACCGCGGCCCATCCGAGCAACGAAAGAGCCCGGCGACGATCGGTTCGCTCAGACCTCGACGTTTCACTCATGTCAGTTACTCCCGATCTTCAAGGACGTTTGATTGGGCAATGCCTCGACGTGCACTCGTTGATAGTATCAATGGCGGGCGCCCCACCCCGAAGATGCGACGATAGGAGACGCTCACCAAACCTGGTTGCCGAACCAGCCGTATTGCGGCGGCCGCGCGACGAGCCGGATATTTTTTTCGATGTGCCTCCTCGCACTTTTGTTTTGGCGCTGCGGCTTCACATCCGCCTTTGTCGACGGACGCGCTGGTGGTCGTTCGGCATCGGGGGCTCCTAGCTGAGCAAAGGCCTCGCGAGCGCGCCTCTGTGAGACGTCGGCGCCGGGCAGGATACCAAGCTCGACCCTGGCGATGTCGGTTGCGACAATCGTCGGCAGGCTAGTGTCGAGAACGACCCGCTCGGGTAATTTCCAATCGGAATGGATGCGGATGGTCGCGGAGCGCGCAGCTCCACCGTGGATGGCGGGCCGATCCGGCACCAGTGCGTCCACAACAAAGAGCATCGCGAGCAACGTACTGCCGACATAGAGCAGATATCGTGAGATGGGCATTGTCGGCGCCATTGCCGCCGCAGATCTTCGCCGGGCAAGCAACGGGCCACGGCGGCAGAATTGGCGAAGCAATGCAACCTGCATGGCATGGCTGCCTAAATCGAGCCGCCGCTTCTGCCGCGGCGCGCCCCTGGTGAAGCACTTGCTGAGGCATGGCGGCGCTTCGTCGGTAAGCGCACGCACGCTGCAGCAGGCGAATATTCACCGCGTCCGAACGCGGCTTCGCTTGAGCCAGATCAACGAATTGAACTATCGCAACACGGCCTCGCATAGTATCGCACGGCTTAGTCAGTGGCTGTGACCTGCCCCTTGGTACAATGACCGGAAGGGCAATTGCAGAGGTGTGGCACGCAACGCAGAATTCTCACCGGGTACATCGAGCTTCTGGCAGGGAGGGCCGATGATGAGTCAATTCGAGCTGAGTTCGCGCGCAGCACTTTGCCGGCAGCTTGCAAGCCAGGATCCGGCAAACCAAACGGTCTGGATGGCCGAGGCAAGAAGCTGGTCACGGCTGGCCGCCGAGATGCTTCCTGATGAGCACCAATTGAAAGGCGGCATCACCGCCCGGTTATTCTTCGCCTTCAACAAATTGGTCGCGGCGCAACACGAGCCTGCGAACCAAACGGCAGAAATGATGAAGAGTAGATCCAAACGCGTCATGCCGCCTCGGAGCTTGTCACCGACTGCCTGACGCATTCCAGCGAGAAGCGTTCGCACGATTGCATACATGGCTCAAGTATGAAGAGAGCCGGTGCACCACGTGACAGCATGCTTTCCGATGCGATCCGGCGGGCTGCACTCGTCGGACGTCAAAGCGTCGTCATCCAGATTCCCTTAACTCGATCTGAACTTGACCCGGTAAAATCGAAGACGAAGCAAATGCGATTTGTTGAATCCCTTGATCTAAAGCAAGCCGCCGCCCTGGTGCTGCGTTGGTGTGGTGGCGTTGAAGTTCATTTTTGGAGAACGTCCATGAAGTCGATAAGCGCAAGGAAGATTGCCGTTGCCGTCGCCGCGCTCGTATGCGGCACGACGCTGTCCATCGGCTGGACCGATCAAGGCGGAGTTTCGCTGGGGCTCGACAAGGCGCAAGCGACGACGAGGTTGTACGTCACTCCCTATTATCGCGGACACTACTACACGAATGACGGTCTGCCCTGGTACGCCGTGCGAGCCTATTACTTCGGCGGACCGTGGAGCTATGGCTATAGCGGCTGGACCGACTATGCGGCGCGCAACGGCATCGGTTGCGTCCCAGGCTCGTTGGTGAAGGGCGGCGATGGCATCATGTACGTGTGCCAATAGAGCTTGATGATGGCGCGATGGGCGGCGCCCATTAAGCCGCCTGTCGCGCTAATCTGAGCTCAGGAGATCGACGGCTGAGGGGGAGGATACCGTGACCTATGTTCTGGTCGTCATCAGCTGGCTCGGCGTCGCGAATGGCGCCGTCATATCGACACAAGAATTTTCAAGCGCAGAGCGTTGCGAAGCAGCCCGGACGGCGCTGATGGAATACGCGAAAGCGCGCAGCAGCGACGAGACACTGAGGCCGCTCTGCATACAGAAGTAAAAACGAGGCGAAAAGGGTGACGCATGTACCCGAACCCGACTGAATCGTTCTGGTGGTTCGCCTTCGGTTACCAGCTTACGATTTCGACGGTTCCTTGATCTTGATCAATGGTCCGAGCCCCAGTCCATGGAGCGTCCAAATTCACTCTCACAGGCGGAGACTATTATGAAGCTTGGTTTGGTCACAAAATTATCACTCGCAGTTGCCGTGGTCGCCCTCGGAGTGTCCGGCTCGATGGACTGGTCGGTGGACGAAGGCCTTTCGCTCTCGCTCGGCCGGGCTGAAGCACGGGTCGGGCGGCCCTTGACGCCCGTATCAGTCGCCGGCGTAGCACGGCGCACCACCAGGCGCGCGGTCGTCGGCGGCGCAGCAGTTGGTGCAGCCGCTGTCGGTACGGGATGTGTCCGCGTTCTGGTCAATGGCAGCTACGTCTGCCGCTGATAGCCGTCGCAGCCGGCTCTGAACATCGTATCCTGCCGGACGATTTTTCTGCAGCATGTACTGTTCAGGTTTCGGAGCGCGATGGACGTTGCCACATGCGAGCGGCGATGCACCGAACAAATCCTCGTCGGGCCACTGGGAGATTTTTCAGTCTCCCAGCGGCCCTTTGGCGTCCCCGTCGCTTCCCTTCAGCAACTCGTATTTGATCCGCCGCATGCGTGCCTGGGCTTCGAGCGGCTTGCAATAGGCGGTTGACGCTGCGAGCAGATCGATGGTGGCGAGAAATGCATAGCGCGACGCCGTCGGCTTGAGCGCGTCGGGCGCTTCCGGCACGTGCACGCCGAGCGCAATATCGGCGATCGAGGCCAGCCTGCTTTGCGGCTTGGTAATTGCGACGACCAAGGCGCCGTATTGCTTGGCGATACTGGCTGCCTCGATCACCGCGTTCGCTGCACCGGTGGTCGAGATGGCAACGACGACATCATCCCGTCCGAGGGTCGCGGCGATCATCCGCATCAAGCTCGGATCGGAGGCATGCGAGACGGCAACCCCAAGACGAAAGAACCGGTTCTGAACCTCCGCCGCCGCAAGAGTGGAACCGCCCCCAACCCCGAACGCGGCAAGCTTCGAACAGCGCGAGATAGCTTCGGCAGCCCTCTCGATGTCTTCCTTGCGAAGTCCTTCCTCGGCGGCGGCAATTGCACGGCGAATTTCCTGAAACACCGACCGCCAGAGCGCGGGGCGCGCCAGATCGGTCCCGACATGCGGGGGAAGCTCAACGTAAATCCGCCCGACCGCCATTGCTTGAGCCAGCCTCACCTTGAGGTCGCGGACGCCCCGACAACCGACGGAGCGGCTGAACCGGGTTACCGTCGGCTCGCTGACGCGCGCCCGACGGGCCAACTCGGAATTGCTGGCGTGAACGGCAAACTCCATATCGGCCAGCAGCACCGTGGCAACGCGTTGCTCCGAGGGGCTGAGGCTTGGAGCGCTTTGCCTGATGAGGGAGATGATGTCGCCGGCCACGACATTGTCGTCGCCCGACGGCTTCGAGATCGCTGTACCAACGGCTCTCGCCGGATGATTTCGCTTTGCACGCGCCATTGCCCGCCCTTCCCCAGGTCAGATCAACCTGCGCCCTTGGCAAGAAGCTGCCGTAAGAAACCTTCAGCATCGACCAAACGTATATCGGCATGCCCCATCAAGAACAGCATTTTCCGCTTGATAATTGCCAAATTGTGTATGTAACTTTCGAACAACCAATAGCGTGCCATCAGCGCAACAGCTGAAAGGCACATCCCCTGCACCGGGAAGCAGGCGGTTCAACAAGGCGGGAGGGCGATCATGAGATACGGTCCAAGTGTCTTGATGCGTGGCGTCATGGGGCTGGCCACTGCGTCGTTTTTGATTGCGCAGGCCAATGCCGCCACCCTGCTCCGCGAAGCCACCATCGGAGAACCGCCGCCGCTCGATGTCATGCTGACGACAGCCGACGTCGCATCGGTCATCGGCCGCCACATCTTCGAGACCCTGTATGCCCTGGACTCGACCTATACGCCGCGTCCGATGCTGGCCGAGAGCGATCGCACGGAAGACGGCGGTCGGACCATCGTCATCAAGCTCCGCGAAGGTGTCCTCTTCCACAACGGCAAGGAGATGACCGCCAAGGACGTGGTCGCCTCGATGACGCGATGGGGCAGTTTCGGTGCGCGTGGCAAGCTCCTGATGGCGGCGGCTACCTCGGTCGAGGCGACCGGAAAGTATGAAGTCACGCTGAAATTGTCCGCGCCGAACGGCGCCTGGAAGGCTCTCATTGCGGACGTCAATGGCGGCCTTGCGATCTATCCGGAAGACATAGCCGCCAAAGCGGGAAACCGGCCGATCGAGCAAAAGGACTATATCGGCACCGGACCCTACAAGTTCGTGGAGTGGCGGCCGAACCGCTATGTCGAGGTGGAGAGGTTCGAGGGCTACAAGCCAGTCAAGGAAAAGGGGGACGGCTTCGCTGGCGCCCGCGTTGCGAGCTTCGACAAGATCCGGTTCATTCCGGTGCCTGACGTCGGCACGCGCGTGAGCGGCGTGCAGGCGGGCGACTACGACTACGCGGAAATGATCTCCGGCGATCTGTACGAGTCCCTGAGCAAAGATCCATCGGTTCAGGTGCAGCGTACCAACGCGCCGATCTTCGGCCTTTTCTTCATGAACTCGAAGCAGGGAATCCTGAAGGACAATTACAAGCTCCGCCGCGCCATCCAGACCGCGCTGGACAAGTCGCAGGCATTGCGCGTCGCCTTCGGTCCCAAGGACCTGTGGAATGCCGAAGGATCGATCTTTCCCAACGGCACACCCTGGTACTCGACCGAAGGCGCCTCCAATTACAGTGCGCACGATCCGAAGAAGGCCAAGGAGCTCGCAAAGGAGGCGGACTACACGGGGACGCCGATCCGCCTGCTGGTCTCGACGAACTACCAGGCACACTATGATGAAGCCTCTGTCTTCACCCGCCAGCTGGCCGACGCCGGCATCAATGTTCAGATGATGGTCGTCGATTGGGCGACCCTTCTGAAGATGCGCGGCCAGCCGGAACAGTGGGACATCTTCGTCACCCACCATTCCTTCGCGCCCGACCCGCTGCTGCTCACGTTCCTGAATGCGAGCTATCCCGGCTGGTGGGACAGCCCCGAGATCGGCTCGCTTCGGGCAGAGTTGATCAACACGACCGATCCAGCTGCGCGCAAGTCGACATGGGACAAGATCCAGTCGCTGATCTATGAGCAGGTACCGGTGATGAAAGTAGGCGATGCCTACACCTATGACATTGCGTCTCCCAAGCTCAAGGGGCTCAATCCCAACGGTCCCGTGTTCTGGAATGTGTCGACGAAATAAGGACGGACAATGAGGCCGCGAGGACTGTCGAGCGCCGGCGCCGGCGCGCATCGTTGCCGCTGACCAGGCGCCCAATCACATGTGGTCTTACGCATTCAAGCGCGCAGGAACGACGGCGGTGACGCTGCTGGCAGCGTCCATCATCATCTTCGCGTTCATCCATATCGTGCCGGGTGACCCGATCTATGTTCTGCTCGGTGACACCGCGACGCCCGACCAGATCGACGCCTTGCGACACCAGCTCGGTCTCGACCAGCCGATCATCCTGCAATATCTCACTTGGGCCGGCCATGTGCTCGAGGGCGATCTCGGGCGGTCGATCTTCTTCCAGGCGCCCGTGCTGTCGGTGATTGCCGATGGCGCCGAGACCAGCATCTTGCTCGCCACCATGACGATGATCTGGGTTGCGGTCATCGGCGTGCCGATCGGCATGATTGCGGCGGTCCGGCACGGCACGTGGCTCGACCAGGGATTGTCCGGTGGGGCGATGCTGATGGCCTCGATACCCACGTTCTGGGTCGGGCTCTATCTGATCCTGATCTTTGCCGCCTGGCTCGGCTGGTTTCCGAGCTCCGGTTATCCGTCGATCTTCGAAGGCGGTGTCGTCAATCTCCGCTATCTCGTCCTGCCCAGCCTGGCGCTTGCGGCTCCGAATGCCGCTTTGATCCTGCGGCTGACGCGCGCCAGCATGCTCGACGTCTCCCGGGAGGACTACGTGCGCACGGCGCGTGCAAAGGGAATTAGGCCGTGGCAGGTCGTGCGTCGTCACATCTGGCGTAATGCACTGCTGGCGGTCGTCTCGGCCTTCGGCTTCACCTTCGCCGCACTGTTGTCCGAAGCGGTGGTGACCGAAACCGTCTTTGCCCTGCCCGGCATCGGCCGCCTCGTCGTTCAGTCGATCCTTCGTCGAGACTACCCTGTGATCCAGGGCGTCATCCTAGTTATTGTCGTGGTTTATCTCCTGATCAATCTGATCGTCGATCTGAGCTATCGTCTGCTCGATCCGCGGGTTGAACTTCAATGAGCAGCAACAGCGTGATTTTGTGGCTCAAGCCGTTCATCGCCCGTCCGATCGCGCTGGCCGGGCTCGGGGTCCTTCTGGCGACCGTGCTCGCCGCGATCTTCGCACCCTGGCTGTCGCCTTACGATCCGTATGCCATCGATCCCCTGATCCGCCTGACGCCCCCGAACGTGACCCACTGGTTCGGCACCGACCAATTCGGCCGGGATACCCTGTCGCGCACCATTCATTCAGCACGCATGGCACTTCTGATCGGCTCGGGCGTGGTCGTCTTCGCTCTCGCGACCGGCGTTCCGGCCGGCGTACTTTCCGCTCTGTTCCCGCGGCTGGGTCACCTGCTGATGCGCATGGTCGACGTGCTGATGGCCTTCCCGACTCTGCTTCTCGCACTTGGCCTGATTGTCATCTTGAGCCCGAGTGTGGCCACCGTCATCCTGGCCATCGGGATCGGCTACATGACGACGACGACCCGGATCGTCTACGGACTGACACTGCGCTTGCGCGCGGAAACCTATGTCGAGGCGTCGCGCAGCATGGGCGCCGGAGCGGCATGGCTCATCAGTCGGCACATCTTGCCGAACCTGGTCTCACCACTTCTCGTGCAGGCCAGCTTCGTCTTCGCGTTCGCGCAGCTCGGCGCGGCTTCACTCGATTTCCTGGGCCTCGGCGCCCCGCCGGACATTCCGAGCTGGGGCAATATGCTGGCGGAATCGCGGACCTTCATCACGCGCGCTCCGTGGCTGCTCTTCTTTCCGGGCATGATGATCGTGGCGACGGCGTTTTCTCTGAACCTGGTCGGCGATGCATTGCGCGATCGACTTGATCCGCGATTCCGTCAGGTCTTTGGTGAGAAGGGTTAGGCCGTGCTGACAGTTTGCGACCTTACGGTGTCAGTGGGGCCGGAAACCTCGCCGGTCGACATCGTCGCGGGCGTGTCCTTCGGCTTGGCCAAGGGCGAGATCCTTGGCCTCGTCGGCGAGTCCGGTTGCGGAAAGAGCATGACCTCGCTTGCGGTCATGGGATTGCTGCCGCAGCCCGGTCCCCGGGTTCGCGCCGGGCGGGTCCTGTTGGAGGGCTGCGACGTAACGCAGCTGCAGCCCTGGCAACGTGTCGAAGCGGGCCACGGCCGCATGGCAATGATCTTTCAGGAGCCGATGACCTCACTCAACCCTGTTCGTCGGATCGGCGATCAGATCGCCGAAGCCGTGCGCGTGCATGAGGGAATTTCGGGCGCGGCGGCGCTGGTCCGTGCGCGCGAACTGCTCGAACTGGTACGTATGCCCGACCCCAAAATGCAGCTGTCCGCGTATCCGCATCAGTTGTCCGGAGGCCAACGCCAGCGGGTCATGATCGCGATTGCGCTGGCCTGCAGGCCACAGGTGCTGGTCGCCGATGAACCGACCACCGCGCTCGATGTCACCATACAGGTTCAGATTCTCGGGCTCTTGCGCGAGCTCTGCAATCGGCTGGATATGGCGATATTGTTCATCACCCACGACATGGGAGTCATTGCGCAGCTCGCCGATCGCGTCGCTGTCATGTACGCCGGCCGGATCGTGGAAACCGCTTCAGTCGGTGCGCTGTTCGGCGCACCGCGTCATCATTACACCCGCGGATTGATGGATTGCATGCCGTCGCGAAACTCCGGCGCGCGCCGGCTGCCAACCATTTCTGGTCAGCCGCCGCTGCCAGGTACGGTCGCTGCCGGCTGCGTGTTTGCCTTGCGTTGCGCAGCGGTGCGCGATGAGTGCCGCGTGGCGCCCCCTCCCCGCCTGGAGGCCTCCCAAGGACACGAGGTGCTCTGCGCATTTCCGCTGGCCGGCGGGGGGCTACCATGAGCGGCAATGTCATCCTCGACGTCCGGGACATGATGGTCTCGTTCAGTGCCAGGCGAGCCGGTCGGAAATACCGGGTGCAGGCGGTGGATGGTGTATCGCTGTCGCTGGCCGAAGGCGAGGTCCTCGGGATCGTGGGCGAATCCGGCTGCGGCAAGACCACGCTAGGCCGAACCCTCGTCGGGCTGGTCCAGCCCGACAGCGGCAACATCAATTTGAAGGGAACCGAATTGATCGGAGCCGGCCGCTCCGGCCTGCGCGAGATGCGTCTGAACGTCCGGATGGTTTTCCAGGACCCCAATGCATCGCTCAACCCGCGGCGCGCAATTGGAGATTCGGTGGCGGAGGCGGCCGACATCAGCGGCATCTTCAAGAGCCGCGCCGAGCGCAGCGCGGCCATAGCCGCCACCTTGACG
Source organism: Bradyrhizobium sp. JR4.1 (assembly GCF_040548605.1). Lineage (NCBI taxonomy): Bacteria > Pseudomonadati > Pseudomonadota > Alphaproteobacteria > Hyphomicrobiales > Nitrobacteraceae > Bradyrhizobium > Bradyrhizobium sp. JR4.1. The sequence continues at coordinate 31,378 of NZ_JBEPRY010000033.1, read as the reverse complement.
GCCGTCGGGTTGAACCCGTCTTTCGCCGCTCGCTACCCTTACGAACTGAGTGGCGGGCAACGGCAACGGGTCGGAATCGCGCGCGCCATTCTTCCCACGCCGTCCATCATCGTCGCCGACGAGCCGGTCTCGGCCCTCGACGTTTCCGTGCAGGCGCAAGTGCTCAACCTGATGATGGATCTGCGTGACCAATTGAGACTGTCGATGCTCTTCATCTCGCACGACCTTGGCGTGATCGGGCAGATCAGCAGCCGCGTTGCTGTCATGTATATGGGCCGGATCGTGGAGCAGGCCGGGACGCGGACGGTCCTGGATCATCCGCTCCACCCCTATACGCGCGCGTTGGTGGCGGCAATTCCGAAGCCCGATCCATCGGAACGGATCCAGGGCGCGATCGAAATGGGTGAACCGCCAAGCCTCTTCACGCGACCGCACGGCTGTGCATATGCGCCCCGCTGTCCTATGGCGAGCGATCGCTGTCTCGTCGATGTGCCACAACTTCGATCTGTCGGTGCGGACGGTCGGACGATCGCCTGCCACAACGTATAACCAGCGAGTGCCGCGCGCGGCGAAATCACGCAACGCCTACGATTGATTTCTCCTCTATTCGAGCGATCCCTTCACACGGCGGCAGTCCGCGACCGCCATGCGGCTGGCGGGTGCAAATTCGGGAAGCCTGACGCCTGTTGCACTGCGATGTTAATCGCGACGCAGCATTCAAAATGAGACTGCCCGTTAAGCCGCGCGCGGCTCCGGCACGTGCGCTGCATCGGAGTTCAGTTAGCCTCCATTTCAAGAACCGTTGGCCTTGTCCGAACGCCGCACCGCGCGGCGGGCGCGTCCAGGCGCGGTGAAAAACAGTGACAAGAACGCCCAGGGAGCAGAGCAAATGTTGAAAGGCAGTCTAGGACTGATCGCGTTGAGCAGCCTGTTACTTTCGGGCACCGCCTTCGCACAGGAGAAGATCAAGGTCGGCGTCACCGCGACGCTCGAAGGCACCTACACCGTGCTCGGCGAGGACGGCATCCGCGGCTTCCAGACGGCCCTCAACGTCCTCGGAAAGAAGGTCGGCGACAAGGAACTCGAATTTGTCATCGCCTCGACCGACGCGACGCCGGACTCCGCCGTACGAGCCGTGCGCAAGCTGATCGAGCAGGACAAGGTACAGATCCTGCTGTCGCCGCTCTCTGGCGACGAAGGCATCGCGGTCAAAAATTTTGCAAAGACCCATCCCGAACTCACTTTCATCAATGCCGCCTCCGGTGCCCAGGAAACGACCTATGTCGATCCGGCTCCGAACTTTTTCCGCTACAACATGGACGGCGCGCAGTGGCAGGTGGGCCTCGGCAAATACGCTTATGACCAAAAGAAGTATCGCAAGATCGCGACCGTCGGCGAAGACTACTCCTTCATCTATACGCAGGTGTTCGGCCTCGTGCTCGAGTTCTGCGGTGCTGGCGGACAGGTCACCAACCGGCAATGGGTGCCGCTTGGCACAAAGGACTTTGCCTCGGTTATCGCCGCACTGCCCGACGACGTCGACGCAATCTATCTCGGCCTCGGCGGCGCCGACGCCGTCAACTTCCTGAACCAATACCAGCAGGCCGGCGGCAAGGCGCATCTGATGGGCGGCTCGATCATGATCGACCAGACCATCCTGTCGTCCAAGGGAAACGCCAAGAATGCCCTGATCGGCACGCTGGCCGCGAGCGGCCAGGCCGACACCTGGGAGAACCCGAGTTGGCAGAAGTTCGTGAAGGACTATCAGGACGCCTTTCCGCCCAACAAGCGCTTCCCGAGCCCATCGCTGCTCGCCACCAACTACTACGGCTCCACCATGGCGCTCATCCTGGCGCTGCGTCAGGTCAACGGAGATCTCTCCAACAATCAGGCCAAGTACAAGGAGGCGCTTGCCAAGATCGAACTCGACGCACCCAACGGCAAGATCAAGCTGGACTCCAACCGCCAGGCGATCGGCACCAACTTCGTCACCGAGGTCGTCGACGACGGCAAGGGCGCGCTGTTCTCAAAGGTCGTGAACGTGATCCCGAACGTCAACCAAACGCTGGGCTACGATCCCGCGGTGTTCGCCAAAATCGGTTTACCGAGCCGCACAGTACCGGAATGTAAGAAATACTGACCTAGTCTCGTTCGCGAACGATGACCGGCCGGGGAGAGATTTGCCAGAAGCGCGACACGTGCGCCCTTGCATTCTCTCCTCGGTTGTTGAACGCTACCAAAAAATACCAAGAGCTTTTGGGAGGAGAGGCATGAGCCGGGCGCTCGCCGTCTTCCACGGCCGCTTTGGTCGGGCGACGGTCTATCAGTTGAACCGCCCTTTCAACATCCACGCACATCGCGAAGGTCATTTGATCTTCCATGTCGGCGGGCGTTCCGCATGCATCGATGTCAGCGACGGACGCTACGAGCTCACCGAAGATTCCGTCGTCGCGGTCAATCCGTGGGAGCCGCATAATTTCCTGCCGTCCGATCTCGACGGCGGTGCCGTTTTCTTCGTGCTCTACGTCAATGCGGAGTGGTTTGCGCCCGATGCGCCCGGCGCCGATCGCCTGCGCTTCGGCCGCACCCAGTTCACGCGGTCCGTTGCGCTGGACAAGCATATCAGGCACGCAGCCGCCCTCGTGTGCGGCGCTCCCTCGCTCAACAGCCTCGATGGCGAGCTGAGAAGCCTGATCGACATCTGTTATGACGAAAGCTGGCAACAGGCGGCGACCGCGCGCGATCCGCGCACAAACGGTTCCATCACTGATTTTCGCGTGCGCAAGTGCATCAAGATGATGTCGGAGAGTCCTGGCGCCGAGATCGAGCTCGACACCATCGCGCGCGAATCCGGCCTGTCGCGGCCGCATTTCTACCGGCTCTTCCGCACCCAGACCGGCGTCACGCCACACCTCTATCTCAACACGCTGATGATGGAGCAGGCGCTGGAGGCGCTGGTGGCGAGCGAAGCGCCGATCGCTGATATCGGCTTCGATCTCGGCTTCTCGTCGCAGAGCGGATTCACCCGCTTCTTCGCCGCCAATGTCGGCATGGCGCCGACCGATTATCGCCGCGCGGCCAAGGTTTTGCGCGCCTGACCGCACGCGAAAAGATACTCACGATCAAACACCTCCCTTACAGCCGCATTAGGATGCGCCAAACGCGATCCCGAAAAGAGGATCACGCGCAATAGGGAGCGCACGTTCATGGCAGGGCTTGCGGCCGGCAACGGTCTGCGTGCCTCTCCGCCCCGCTTGCGGGGTGAGAGATGGGGTGACGTGAAGACGGAGCGGCGATCATGACCCGCTTTGTCGAGCGCCATCCTGCCTGGGCACTGATTGTCATCATCGTGATTGCGGTGGCGCTTTGGCTGGTTTTCGCAGTGTGGCCGCAGGGCGTCGAAGATGCGTTCGGCCGCAAGCGGGTCTTCCTCAACGCCCTCTTCAACGGCATCACGCTCGGCGGTCTCTATTTCCTCGTCGCCAGCGGTTTCACGCTGATCTTCGGCCTGATGCGCAACGTCAACCTCGCGCACGGTTCGCTCTATTTGTTCGGCGGCTATGTCGGCTATGCCATCAGCGCCGCTACCGGTTCATGGGTCCTCAGCTTCATCGTCGCTTTCGTCCTGACGGCACTGGTCGGCGTCCTGCTCCAGGTCCTCGTCTTCCGCCGTATGGAAGGCCAGGACCTGCGCCAGACCATGGTGACCATCGGACTCTCGATCGTGTTCGCCGATCTGATGCTGTGGGCCTGCGGCGGCGATTTCTATCAGATCCAGACCCCGAACTGGCTGATCGGACCTGTAGAGCTGCCGCTGGTCACCGCGATCAAATCCTCAGGCGAGCCGGTCTATCTCCGCTATCCCCTGGTTCGACTCGTGATCTTCGCCGCCTCCGTCGTGATCGGCATGGCGATGTGGCTGGCGCTCAACCGCACGCGCATCGGCATGATCATCCGCGCCGGCGTCGACGATCGCGACATCTTGGCTGCGACCGGGGTACGGATCCAACTCGTTTTCGTGGTGGTGTTTGCGCTCGGCGCCGGCCTCGCCGGCGTCGCTGGCGTCGTCGGCGGAACCTTCCAGTCGCTCTCGCCAGGCGAAGATATCCGCTTCCTGCTCGCCTCCCTCGTCGTCGTGATCGTCGGTGGGATGGGCTCGATTCCTGGGGCTGCCCTGGGCGCGCTCATCATTGGCCTCGCCGAACAGCTCGGCTCGGTCTACATCCCGACCTACGCCATCGTGGTGACCTTCCTGATCATGGTTCTGGTGCTGGCAATTCGGCCGCAGGGCCTGTTGGCGAGGCGCTGACATGTCCCTCGCTCACGACGCCCGCGTCCCGGTTCGTCCCGCCACTGCGGTGCAGCGCTCCAGATTGCGCGGATGGCCGGACATCGACAATCCGGCGGCCTGGGCCGTCGCCGCCATTCTCCTGATCATGCCCCTGATCGCCAACGGCTTCTTCCTGATCGAGATCTTTGCGACCACGCTGATCCTCGGAACCATGGCGCTGAGTCTGATGTTTCTTGCCGGCTATGGCGGCATGGTCAGCCTGATGCAGCTCACCATCGCGGGTTTCTCCGCCTATATGGTCGCGGTGTTTGGCGTCAGCGGCAACGCCAATATCAGCCTGGGCTGGCCGTGGTGGCTTGCGGTCCCGATGGCGCTTGCGCTCGCGACCATCTTCGGCACGCTCGGCGGCGCGCTGGCGGTGCGCACCGAGGGCATCTACACCATCATGATCACGCTCGCGATCGGCGCGGCGTTCTATTATTTCACCAACCAGAACTGGGCGATTTTCAACGGCCATACTGGCATCAATACCGTTGCCACGCCGCATTTCTGGGGCGTCAACTGGCGCGCCGACATTCCGTTCTATTATATCGTCCTCGCGGTAGCCGCGCTGTGCTACTTCGCCGTCGACTACATCTCCCGCGCGCCATTCGGCCTCGCGCTGCAAGGCGTACGCGACAATCCCCGCCGCATGGCGGCGCTCGGCTTCAACGTCAATGCGCATCGCGTCGCGGCCTACGTCTTCGCGTCCTTCGTCGCGGCGCTCGCAGGGGTACTCCAGGTCTGGAATTACGGGCAGATTTCGCCGGGATCCGTGAGCGTCGGAGCCTGCATCGATATTCTCATCATCGCAGTCGTCGGCGGCATCACGCGCCCCATCGGACCCTTTATCGGCGCGCTGATCTTCGTGCTGCTGCGCACTTTCGCACTCGATTTCCTGGTCAAGCTGGGGCTCGACGGCAACCGCTTTCGGCTCCTGATCGGCCTCGGCTTCCTCGCCATCGTGTTCTGGTCCTCGGACGGCGTCATCGGGCTCTGGCAGAGCTGGCGCCGCCGCCAACGCTCCGGCGCGGCAAGTTCAAGCGGACGACGTGGCCGAGAATCTGGCCAAAGATCCAGTCAAGGATCCAACCATGGATAGCGTCGCACAACGCCTCTCTGTCGTGGGCGCCGGCGCGGCGCTGGAGCTGCGCGGCGTGACACGTCTGTTCGGCGCGCTGGCGGCACTCACCGACATCACCATTACCGTCCGCCCCGGCGAACGGCGCGCCGTGCTTGGCTCCAACGGCGCCGGCAAGACCACGCTGTTCAACTGCATCACCGGCGACTTCCCACCTTCTTCCGGCACCATCCGCTTCTTCGGCGAGGACGTCACGCACTTCCCGCCCTATGAGCGCATCCGCCGCGGCCTGCGCCGGACTTACCAGATCTCCGCGCTGTTTCCCGGCCTTACCGTCCAGGACAATGTCTACCTCGCCTGCCGTGGCGTCTCACGGGGGCGCTTCTCGTTTCTCCGCCCCGGTCAAAACGATGCGTTGATGCACGCAGCCGAAAATCTCGTGCGGGCCGTCCATCTCTCGGGCGTGAAGGATCAGCGCGTTGCCGAACTCGCGCATGGCCAGCAGCGCCAGCTCGAGATCGCACTTGCGCTTGCCGGCGCACCGCGATTCGTCCTGTTCGATGAACCGGCCGCGGGACTGTCGCCGACCGAGCGTGCCGAGCTGATCGAGATATTGACCTCCCTGCCCGCGCATATCGGCTACATCATCATCGAGCACGACATGGACGTGGCCCTGCGCGTCGTCGAGAGCGTCACGATGATGCACAACGGGCGGATCTTCAAGGAAGGCCGTCCGCAGGAGATCGAGTCCGATCCCGAAGTGCAGGAGCTTTACCTCGGAGGCGGCCATGAATGAGGTCCGCCGTACCGCCGCCGCGCTCGAAGTCCGCGGCCTGGACGTCTATTACGGCCATTCGCATGCGTTGCAGGGCGTGGACCTGACGCTCGAGGCCGGCGTGTTCTCGGTCGTCGGCCGCAACGGCATGGGCAAGACCACGCTGTGCAAGGCCATCATGGGGCTGGTGCCGGTCAGCGGCGGCTCGATCCGCATCCGCGGCGATGACATCACCCGGCAGCCGCCTGCCCACATAGCCCGACTCGGCGTCGGCTACGTTCCGCAGGGACGGCGGCTGTGGCGTTCACTCAGCGTCGACGAGCATCTGCGGCTTGCCGCCGGCTTGCGCCGCGGCGCCTGGACGGTCGAGCGCATCTACAAGACGTTTCCGCGGTTGGCCGAGCGCAAGGATCACGGCGGCGGCCAGCTCTCCGGCGGCGAGCAACAGATGCTCGCGATCTCGCGCGCGTTGCTCACCAACCCGCGGCTCCTGATCATGGACGAGCCCACCGAGGGGCTCGCGCCCGTCATCGTGGCCCAGGTCGAGGAGATGCTGCTACGGCTTGGCGAGGACGGCGACATGTCCGTGCTCGTGATCGAGCAGAATATCGGGGTGGCGACCGCCGTGTCGGGCAACGTCGCGATCATGGTCAACGGCCGCGTCAACCGCATCATCGATTCGGTGCGGCTTGCCGCCGATCGCGAGCTGCAGCAGCGCCTGCTCGGTGTCGGAATGCACGCCGGACTCGAGCTCGACCTCGACGTGCCGCCGGCGGATACGGAAGCGAAACCTTCTCCGCCGCAAACGCGGCCGGGCGGCGCGATCCGCATCTACATCTCCAACCCGACGCCGCCGACTCGCTGGTCGCAACCGGTGCCGATCGCCCGCATCGAGGCCGCGGCCCGCACGTTCTCGACACAGGTGATGCGTCTCGACGAGACGGCACGGCGACGGCGCGAACCGGTTGCGACGCAAACGCAGGGCCCTCCGGTCGTGCTCGTCGTCGGTACGCTCGACACCAAGGGCACGGAGCTCCACTTCATCCGCGACATCATCGCTGGGACAGGCCTGCGAACCCGATTGGTCGATGTCTCCACCAGCGGCAGACACGCGGCCAGCGACGTCTCCGCCCAGGAGATCGCCTTGAACCATGGTCGCGGCGGATCGGCGGTATTCGGACCCGACCGCGGCGCCGCCGTCACCGCGATGGCCGAGGCCTTCAGCAGCTGGCTGCGGCGCCAGAGCAATGTTGCCGGCGTGATTTCGGCGGGCGGCTCGGGCGCAGCGTCACTGGTCGCGCCCGGTATGCGGACCCTTCCTGTCGGGGTGCCGAAACTTATCATCTCGTCCGTCGCCTCCGGTGACGTCGGGCCCTATGTCGGCCCCGCGGACATCACCATGATGCATTCGGTCGCCGACGTGCAGGGCCTCAACTCGATCTCGCGCGCCGTGCTGGCCAACGGCGCCAACGCGCTCGCCGGCATGGTCAAGGCGCGCCTGGATCAGCATGCACGAAAGGATCGCGACGACAGCGGATTGCCGTCGGTCGGCATCACCATGTTCGGTGTCACCACGCCGGCGGTGCAGAAGATCGCGGCCGACTTGCGCGAGGATTTCGAGTGCCTCGTCTTCCACGCCACCGGCGTCGGCGGACGCTCAATGGAGAAGCTCGTCGATTCCGGGCAGGTCGCAGGCGTCATCGACCTCACGACCACGGAGGTCGGGGACCTCCTGATGGGTGGCGTGTTCCCGGCCACCGACGACCGCTTTGGCGCCATCATCCGCAGCCGGGTGCCTTATGTCGGCTCGGCGGGCGCGCTGGACATGGTGAATTTCGGCGCTCCTGAGACGATCCCGGAGCGCTACCGCGGCAGGAAATTCCACGTCCACAACCCGCAGGTCACACTGATGCGGACCACGGCGGAGGAGAACGAGCGCATGGGGCACTGGATCGCCGATCGACTCAACCGGATGGACGGGCCGGTGCGCTTCTTCCTGCCCGAGGGCGGCGTCTCCGCGCTCGACGCGCGAGGACAGCCATTCTGGGATCCGGATGCCGATGCGGCGCTGTTCCGCACGCTGGAGCGCAACGTGCGGCAGACCGCCAACCGTCAGCTTATCCGCGTTCCCAAGAACATCAATGACCCCGAGTTCGCCTCCACCATTGTCAGCGCGTTCCGAACATTGTTCGGCCGCATTGGGGCGCGCCGGAGACTAGCGAGGTGACCGATGGCACGGTTTGAACGCGCTGCACTGTTGAAGCGCTTCCGCGACATGGCAAGGCGCCGCGAGCCGATCGTCGGCGGCGGCGCCGGCACCGGCCTTTCGGCCAAATGCGAGGAGGCTGGCGGTGTCGACCTCATCGTCATCTACAATTCCGGCCGCTACCGCATGGCTGGCCGAGGCTCACTCGCGGGATTGATGGCTTACGGCGACGCCAACGCCATCGTGCTGGAGATGGCGGGCGAAGTGCTGCCCGTCGTCTCCAGGACGCCAGTGCTCGCCGGCGTCAATGGCACGGATCCGTTCCGCGACATGGATCTTTTCCTGGACCAATTGAAAGCGCTCGGCTTCGCCGGCGTGCAGAACTTTCCGACCGTCGGCCTTATCGACGGCGTGTTCCGCGCCAATCTCGAAGAGACCGGCATGTCCTATGCGCTCGAGATCGACATGATCGCAAAGGCGCGCGAGAAGGACCTGCTGACGACGCCCTACGTCTTTAGCGAGAAGGAAGCTGCCGCGATGGCGATCGCGGGCGCGGATATCATCGTCTGTCATCTGGGCCTGACGACCGGGGGCACCATCGGCGCGCAGACAGCGCTCAAGCTGACGGATTGCCCAGCGCACATCGACACCTGGGCCTCTGCCGCACTCGGCGTCAATCCGGACATTCTGGTGCTCGCTCATGGCGGACCGATCTCCGATCCGGACGATGCCGATTTCATCATGAGGAACACACGCAATTGCCACGGCTTCTACGGCGCCTCCTCGATGGAACGGCTTCCGGTCGAGCGGGCACTGACGGATCAGGTTCGCAAATTCAAGACTATCGGCGCGCGATAACGCCGAAAGGTCGAGGGAGAGAAACATGTCAGGGACTCTGGTCGGTGAATTGATCCTCTGGCTGATCGTCGCCGTCGTGGTGATCGTGGTCGGCGTCTACATCGTGAACTGGCTCTATCACCGCTCGTCCAAGGAGACCTCATTCGTCCGGACCGGCCTGCTCGGCGAGCGCGTCGTGATCAACGGCGGCGCCTTCGTGCTGCCGTTCATCCACGACTACACGCCGGTCAACATGAACGTGCAGCCGATGGGCATCGTTCGCTCCCGCCAGGACGCCGTAATCACCCGTGACCGCATGCGCGTCGACATCGAGGCCGATTTTTATGTCCGCGTGCAGGCGACCCGCGAAGCCGTGTCTATCGCGGCCGCCACGCTCGGCCGCCGCACCATGGAGCCCGAACAGCTCCACGCCCTCCTCGCCGGCAAATTCATCTCCGCCATTCGTTCCGTTGCCTCGGAGATGACCCTCGAGCAGATGCACGAACAGCGCGGCGAGTACGTCGCCCGCCTCAAGGCAAACGCGGCAGAGGCCCTCGCCCAGAACGGACTCGAGCTGGAGTCAGTCGCGATCACCGATCTGGACCAGACCGATCTCGAATTCTTCAACCCCTCGAACCGCTTCGACGCCGAAGGTCTGACCCGCCTGATGGAGGACATCGAGGCCAAGCGCAAGCTGCGCAACGACATCGAGCAAGATTCGATGATCAAGATCCGCTCTCGCAACCTGGAGGCCGAGCGGCAGGCTCTCGAGATCGAACGCGAAAGCGAGACGGCGCGCCTCGAACAGGAACGTGACATCGAGATGCGCCGCGCCCTGCAACGCACCGAGGTCGCGCGCGAGCGGGCCCTGCGCGAGACCGAAGCCGAGCAGGCGCAGATTTCCGCCCGTGAAACCATCGAGAAGGCCCGCATCGCCAACGATCAGGCGATCGCCGAGGCCCGCATCGCCTCGGAGCGTGAGACCCGTCAGCGGGAGATCGAGCGCACCCGCACCATCGAGGAGAAGGAGCTGCTCGCACGGGAGGAAATCGAGAAGACCCGGATCGCCAACCAGCGTTCGATCGATACCAGCCGCATCGCCTCCGAGCGCGAGGTGCGCCAGCGCGAAATCGAGCGGATGCAGACCATCGAGGAAGCTGAGATCACCGCCCGCGAGGCGATCGAGAAAGCGCGTATCCAGCAGGACCGCGTCGTGACGGACGCCCGCATCGCCAACGAAGAGGAGACCCGGCGCCGCGAGATCGACCGGACGCGCGCCGTGGACGAAGCCGAGATCGCTGCCCGCGAGACGACCGAAAAGGCCCGCATCGCCCAGACCATGATTGTCAATGTCGAGCGCATCGCATCCGATGAGCGCACCCGTGCGCTGGAGATCCAGCAGGTGCGTAACATCCAGGAAGCCGAGATTGAGGCGCAGCGTGCGGTCGAGGCGGCGCGTATCGACCGCGAGCATAGGCTCGCCGTCGAGCGCATCGCGGTCGAGCAGAATACCCGGCAGTTGGAGATCGAACGCAATCAGACGCTGGAAGTCGCAGAGGTCACGGCACGCGAGGCCACGGAAGCTGCCCGCATCACCCAACAAGAACGCGTTCGGTCGCTGGAAATCGCCCGCAACCGCGCCGTCGAGGAAGCCGACATCGCCTCACGCGAAGCCATCGAAGCCGCGCGGATCGCGCAGGAGAAGTCTGTTGCAGCCGAGCGTATTCAGGCGGAGCGTGACACACGCGCGCTCGAGATCGAGCGCACAGCCGTGCTCGAGGCGGCCGAGCTGAAGCGGCGCGACACCATCGAGCGGCAGCGCATCGGCGTCGATCTCGCGCTCGAAACCGAGCGCATCACGTCCTCCAGGAAGCGCGAAGTCCTCAACATCGAGCACAAGAAGGCGATCGAGATCGCGGATGAGGACCGGGTCATCGCGCTCTCGACCAAGAAGTCCGAGCGCATCGACGCCGACCGCCAGGTCAGGCAGGCCGAGATTGTCGCGCGCAAGGAGGTCGAGACCACGGACGTCTCGCGCGAGCATGCGCTGGAGGCGGCGCGAATCGAACGTCGCCGTTCGATCGAACAGCTCGAAGTCGCTCGCGTCCAGTCGCTGCAGGAAGCCGAAATTGCCGCGCGTGAAGAGGTCGAGCGCTCCCGCATTGCCTCCGATCGCGGCCTCGACGAGGCCCGCATCGGCCGCGAGCGCGAGCTGCGCAAGCTTGAAATCAATCGTGAGAAGGAGGTCGAGACCGTTCTGATGGAGAAGGCGATTGCCATCCACCTGAAGTCGTTGGAGGAATCCGCGGCCAAGACCTCGGCCGAGGAGGCGCGGGTGCATGCCACTGAGGCTACCGAGCGCGTCATTACCGCGCGCGAGAGCGAGATCGCGAAGCGTCGCAAGACCGTGGAGATCCTGATCGCCGAGAAGCAGGCCGAGGAGACGCGAATTGCCGCGGAAGCGGAACGGATCCGCGCCGCGGTCGAGGCCGAGGCGCAGCGTATGCTCAACGAGGCCGAGAACGTGCTGACGGACCAGGCGCGCTACTCGCTGTTCCGTAGAAAGCTGCTCGACCGCATCGAGGGCATCGTCCGTGAGAGCGTCAAGCCGATGGAGAAGATCGAGGGCATCCGCATCCTCCAGGTCGACGGCCTCAACGGCAACGGCCATGGCGGCAATGGCGGCCGGAGCGCGACCGACGAGGTGATCGACTCGGCGCTGCGCTATCGCGTCCAGGCGCCGCTGATCGACTCGCTTCTTGCGGACATCGGCGTCGAAGGCGGCAGCCTCGCCAAGATGCCAGGCCTGATCCGAGAAGCTCGCGACATGCAGGGCATCAAGGACTCCGCGCGCAAGGGCGGCGGCGGCGGCGAGAAGCCGACCGCTGCGCCCTCGCCTTCGTCCGACGGCGAGCCGACCGCCGAGCGCAGCCCTCGGAAGAAGAGCTGAGGTCGCCCCATGGCCCGGGTCTATGTCTCAACCGTCGTCAACGCACGCAACGATCGCGTCTGGGCGCGGGTACGCGACTTCAACGGTCTGCCGAACTGGCATCCCGCGATTGCGGAAAGCCGCATCGAGGGCGGCGAGCCATCCGACAAGATCGGCTGCGTCAGGGATTTTCGCCTGCGCAACGGCGATCGTATCCGGGAAAAGCTGCTCGGCCTGTCCGATTACGACATGTTCTGCACCTATTCGATCCTCGAATCCCCGATGGGGGTCGAGGACTACGTCGCGACGCTTCGGCTGACGCCGGTCACGGATGGCGACCAGACCTTCATGGAATGGACCGCCGAGTTCGACTGCGCACCCGAGCGGGAGGCGGAGCTCGTCGCGAATATCGGCGGCGGCGTGTTCCAGGGCGGCTTCGACGCCCTCAAGCGCCAGTTCGGAGGCTGAGCGCCGTGCCGCATATCGTCAAGAGCACGATCCTGGATGCGCCGACCGGCTCCGTGTGGGCCGTGCTGCGCGACTTCAACGGGCACGATCGCTGGCATCCGGCGGTCGCGACCTCCACGATCGAGCGCGCGCAGGCTTCGGACAAGATCGGTTGTGTCAGGCGCTTCAAGCTGCAGGACGGCTCGGAGCTGCGCGAGCAATTGCTGATGCTGTCGGATCTGGAGCAGACCTTCAGCTATTGCCTGCTCGATACGCCGGTCCCGATGTTCAACTACGTGGCCCACGTCCGCCTGCTGCCCGTCACGGACGGCGACCGCACCTTCTGGCACTGGGAATCCCGCTTCTCGACACGGCCGGGGGACAAGGACCGGATCACCCACATGGTCGCGGAAGACATCTACCAGGCGGGATTCGACGCGATCCGCCGGCACCTCAAGGAGGCTGTGTCAACATGACTGTGACGGTGAAGACCTTCACGAGTTCGAGCGAGGCCGCCGCTGCGCTGTCGTCCGATCGCAACGCGCGCTATCTCGGCGGCGGCACGCTGGTGATGCGTGCACTGAACGAAGGCGACATCTCGATCTCAACCGTCGTGCGCGCCAATGACCAAGCCTTGACGCGGATCGACCCCTCCGGCCCACGGATCACGCTGGGTGCTGGCGTGACTTTCGCCAGGATTCTGGCCGAGCGCGACCTCGCTTTCCTGCACGCCCCTGCCCGCTCGATCGGCGGTCCGGCAGTGCGCAACATGGGTACGGTGGGCGGCAATCTGTTCGCGCCCAACCCCTATGGCGATTTCACCGTCGCCATGCTTGCGCTCGATGCCACCGTAGCCCTGCAAGGCGGCTTTGGATCGCGCGACATTCCAATTGAGGAGTTCTTGCAGTCACGTGAAAGGCAGGCGGGTGCGCTCGTGCTGTCGGTGTCGTGCACGCGACCGACCAACGCGGAGGCTTTTCGCTACCGCAAGATCGCACGGATCAAGCCCAAAGGGGGCGCGGTCATCACGCTCGCCGCGCATCTGCCTATCAGTGGCGGACGGATCGCCGGGGCGCGAATTGCATTGGGATCGATGGCGCCGACGCAAATACGTGCGCGGGCGGCCGAACGCGCCCTGGAAGGCCGCGCGCTCGATGCCGCAACGGTAGCGGCCGCAGCCTCCGCAGCCGCGGAAGGAACATCGCCGTCCGACAACGCGCTCGGCAGCGCCTGGTACCGCCGCGAGATCGTCGGCGTCCATCTGCGTCGTCTTCTCTTGGGTCAGGAATAGATCGTATGGCCAAGACTGCCCTGCAATTTCGTCACAACGGCAGCGATGTCGCCATTTTCGTCGATGGTGGCACCAACCTGCTCGTCGCGCTTCGCGAATTGATCGGCGACATGACGCCGAAGTTCGGTTGCGGCCAGGGGGGCTGCGGCACCTGCAGTGTCCTGATCGACGGCGAGCTTCATCTCTCCTGTCTGACGCTGGCCGAGACCGTTGCCGGCCGCTCCGTCGAGACGCTGGATAGCCTGAAGCAGGGACCGAACCTCCATCCGCTGCAGCGCGCCTTCGCCGAGAATTTTGCTGCCCAGTGCGGCTATTGCACGCCGGGCATGCTGATGGCTGCCAAGGCATTGCTTGATCGCAATCCCTCCCCGAGCCGCGCCGAGATCGTCGAGGCGATCTCCGGCAACATCTGCCGCTGCACCGGCTACGAGCCGATCATCAACGCCATTCTGGCCGCCTCCGGCGGCCGGGTGAGCGCCTGAAGGACCAGATCATGCTGGAACTGCGCAAAGACATTTTCGCCGACGAGCGCGACGATAATCTCAACGAGATCGGCAAGGGCACACAGCGTCAGGACATGCTCGGCCATGTCACGGGGACGTCGAGCTATTTCAACGACCACAAGCTCCAGGGCATGCTGCACCTGAAGGTCGTCCGCTCGACCCATTCGCATGCAAAGATCCGGCGGATCGACACAGCGGACGCGGATCGCTCAGCCGGCGTGCGCCGGATCATCCGCGGCTCCGACGTGCCCCGTAATCTCAACACACTTTTGAGCCTGATCAATTTCGGCAAGGACGACGAGCCGTCGCTCGCTGTCGACAAAGTTCGCTACAAGGGTGAGCCGATCCTGGCCATCGTCGCCGACAGCGAGCGCGAGGCGTTCGAGGCGATCGCAAAGGTGCGGATCGACTACGAGCCGTTGCCGACGGTGTTCGACGTAGAAGATGCGTTGAAGGCCGGCGCGCCGGTCGTCAACGACACCTATCCGAAGAATGCCTTCATTTATCACGACACATACGACCACCAGAAACTCCGCTTCGGCGACGCCGATGCCGCACTCGCGACCGCCGATCACGTGCTCGAACAGCGCTACCAGATGTCGCCTATCGAGCACGCGCCGACCGAAACCAACGGGTCGATCGCGGCGCCCGACACCAACGGCCGCTATGTCGTCTATACCTCGACCCAGGCGTTGTTCTTCTCGGTCGACACCTGCGCCAAGATTCTCGACGTCCCCTCGAACACCTTCCATTTCATTGGCGGCACCGTCGGCGGCGGCTTTGGCGGCAAGGTGGACACGCTGACCGAACCTTTGTGCATCCTGGGTGCGATGCTGACGGGACGTCCGGTACGCTACGTGTTCGGACGCGAAGAAGAGATGCAATACGGCCCGCCGCGCGGCGCCGAGCGCATCTACATCAAGGACGGCGTGATGCGCGACGGCCGCGTCGTCGCGCGGAAAGTCCGCGCATATTTCGACAGCGGCGCATATACGCGGCTCTCCAGTTATGCAGCGGTGAAATGCGCAGCCCACCTGCCGGGACCCTACACCATCCCGAACGTCTATGGCGACGTCTACTGCGTCTTCACCAACCGTACGCCGGCAACCGCGATGCGCGGCTTCGGCGTCACCGCCATGGATTTTGCGATCGAGTGCCAGATGGACAAGCTCGCGAACCTCGTCGGCATGGATCCGATGGAGTTTCGCATCCTCAATGCCTATCGCGACGGCGACATGAAGGCGCACCGGCGCGAGGCCAAGAACACGGCGCTGATTGAGTGCGTCCAGGTAGCCGCCGAGAAAGCCAAATGGCCGATCCGCGACGAGTTCAAGCGTGCCTCCTCCCGCAAGGACGGAGGCGGCAGCCGCGCCGTCATCCCGCGGACGCCTGCCGACACCAACGCGCGGACAACCGCGCCGGCGCCGCAGCGCACGAGCTATGATCGACTGCCGACCGCCGCGTTGCGCGAACCGCCGCGCGAGCCCCCACCGCCCTCCCCGCCGCAGCCACCGCGACCGGCATCGCCCTCGCATGGGGCGGGTCGATTCTCATCCGTGTTCGGCACCAGGAGACGTTGAGATGACCCGACATCGCGGACGCGGCATCGCGTCGGTCAATTATCCCATCGGCATGAACCTCGGCGGCGATCCCAGCCAAGCCCTGGTCCATTCCAACCCAAGCGGCAAATTCACCGTAGCGCTGTCGTCGATTGATCTCGGCCAAGGCATGAAGTCGGTCACGCGGCAAATCTGCGCAGAGACGCTCGGCGTGCCCGTCGAGGACGTCTATGTCGACACAGCCGATTCCGATACCGGTCCGCATTGCATGGGCTCGTTCGCCTCGCGCGGCACCCACCGCGTCGGCAATGCCGTGATGGCGGCAGCGCGCGAGGCGCGCGGCGTGATGATGGAGGCCGCCGCAGAGGAACTCGAGGTCAACGCCGCCGATCTCGAAACCGACGGGCGTGGCAACATCCACGTCAAGGGCGCGCCGCACCGCTCGATCTCCACCAAGGACGTCGCCATCGCCGCGCAGTTCAAACAGGGCAAGACCATCTCTGGCCGTGGCATCTTCCTGGTTCCTCTGTCCAATGTCGATCCGGAAACCGGCGAGATGTCGCCGGCGACCTGCTACGCCCATGCCTGTCTGGTCGCCGAGGTCGAGGTCGACGACGAGACCGGCGAGGTCACGATGATCCGCATGGACTCCGCCTATGAGCTCGGCCGTGCGCTCAACCCGCGCCTGGTCGAGCAACAGCTCGTCGGCGGCGCCTGGATGGGCGTCAGTCACGCGCTCTACGAGACCCCTGAACCCTATTATCCAGACCCTGTCCATGGCCCTCGCGACTTCGTCGAATATATCATGCCCGGTCCTGGCGACATCTGCCCGCACGACATCGCCGTGTTGGAACGCCCCGCTCCCGATGGTCCCTTCGGCGCCAAAGGCCCCGGGGAAATGTGCGCGAATCCGGTATTGCCGGCCGTTGCGAACGCCATCTTCAACGCCGTCGGCGTTCGCATCGACGATCTGCCGATTACGCCGGAGAAAGTGCTGCGCGCGATCAAGGCCGAGGGCGGCGCGCGCCCTCAGGCGCGGCGCTGAGGTCGCGATGGCCGTCCGCAGCAACATCGTCGGCATCGACAGCCCCGAGGCACTGGAGAAGGCGCTTCGGGCCGCCTATTACCTCGCCGACGAGGGGCTGGCGACCGCGGCCTATCTCGGGCTGGCGCTGGGCAAACCATTGCTGCTCGAGGGTGCGCCGGGCGTCGGCAAGACCGAAGCCGCCAAAGCCATCGCCGCCGTCCTCGGCCGCCGCCTGATCCGCCTGCAATGCTACGAAGGCATCGACGCATCCGCAGCACTCTACGAATGGAACTATCCGCGCCAGATGCTCGCCATCCGCCAGGCCGGCGATGAGAGCATCGACATCTACGGCGAAACCTTTCTGATCGAGCGACCGATGCTGGCGACACTGCGCGCGCCTGACTCGACTGTGCTGCTGATCGACGAAATCGATCGCGCCGACCAGGAATTCGAAGCCTTCCTGCTCGAGTTTCTGTCCGACTTTCAGATCTCGATCCCGGAGCGCGGCACGGTGCGCGCTTCTGAGCGCCCGGTCGTCGTCCTCACCTCAAACCGCACGCGGGATCTTCATGAAGCGTTGCGGAGGCGGTGCGTCTATCACTGGATCGACTATCCCTCGGCGGAGCGCGAAGCCCGCATCGTGATGATGCGGGCCTCCAGCGTCGCCGAGGGGACCGCGCGGGCCGTCGTCGCCGCCGTCGAGAAGCTGCGACGCGAGCCGCTCAGCAAGGCGCCCGGGATCGCCGAGGCCGTTGACTGGGCTGAGGCCGCCACGCTGCTGCACAAGGGCGGCGCACGGTGGCCCGATGCCTTCAGGCGCTCGATTGGCGTTGCCCTGAAAGACGAGGAGGATCTGCACTTCATTTCGCCGCGCCTCGACGCCCTGCTGGCGGAGGCCTCTGCATGAGCGCCGAACCCGAACTGCCGCGCGCTGCGCGTGTTTTCATCTCGTTCGTCAGCTTGTTGCGAACGAACAGGTTTGCCGTCGCACCGGAACAGACGACCTCGTTCCTCGCCGCGATCCAGTTGCTCGGTCCCCGCAGCCTGGAAGACATTCGGCAGGCGGCCCTTGCAACACTGGCCCCTCCACCGGAGCGTCGCGCAACGTTCGACCGGCTGTTCGATCTGCACTTTCGCGGAAACGAGGCAATCGAGCGCGTCGATGACGGCGAGGACGACGAGACAGTTCGGCTCCAAGAGGAGGTCCGTGGAAACGACGAGCCACTGTTGTCGGACGAAGCCAATGAGTCCGGTCTCGCAGCTGCGCGCGCCGAAGCGCTGGTCGAGCGCCGCTTTGCGCAGCTCTCAACCACCGATGCGCTGCGCCAGATGTCCCGCGAGGCGCCCAGGCGCCTGCCGAAGCGGCGCGGCCATCGCCGCATGCGGGCTCGCAGCGGACCCTACGCGGATTTGCGCCGCACCTTACGCGACTCCGTTCGCAGCGACGGCGAAATCCTCCGGCTGGGACGTTTGAAGCGGCGGCACCGCCCACGCAAGGTGTTGCTTCTGATTGACGTCTCCGGCTCGATGAAGACGCGCACCGAAGAGAATATGAAGTTCGCGCACACGCTGGTGCAGGCGGCACCCAATGTCGAGGTCTTCACCTTCGGCACGCGGCTGACCCGCATCACCCGCCCGTTGCGTCTCAAGCGCCGCGAGCAGGCGCTCAAGGCCGCGGCCTATGCGGTCAGCGACTGGGACGGCGGCACCCGGATCGGCGAGGCGCTTCAGGCCTTTCTCGCCGTGCCCCGCTTTGGCGGATACGCGCGAGGAGCTGCCGTGATCATTATTTCCGACGGCCTGGAGCGGGGCGAACCCGACGCGCTGCGCGATGCGGTCGAGAAACTATCGCGCCGTGCGTGGCGCGTGAGCTGGCTGACGCCGCTCGCGGCCGGTCCCGGCTTTCGGCCGCAGACCGAAGCGCTGGTCGCGATCGAGCGCTTCGTCGACGACCTGGCCGATGGTGGATCGAGCGCGTCGATCGTCGCGCATGTGCTGGCGCTGGGACAGAGGAGAGTTGCGTGACGGACATCGTCGATGGGCACCATCATATCTGGCGCCAGGCTGACCTGCCCTGGCTGGTCGGTCCGATGCAGCCGCGCATCTTCGGTCCATACGAGCCGATCCGGCGCGATTACCCGATCGGGGAATATCTCCGCGACCTCGAAGGCAGCGGCGTCACCCGCTCAGTCTATGTCCAGACCAACTGGGCCAATGACCGCTTCGAGGAAGAGGCCGCCTGGGTGCAGCAGACCGCCGAGGAGCACGGCTGGCCGCATGCCATCGTAGCTTACGCCGACTTTTCAGTGGATGACGTGCGTCCACAGCTCGATCGCCTGAAGCGCTATGCCCTCGTACGCGGCGTTCGCATGCAACTGCATTGGCACGAGAACCCGCTTTATCGCTTCGCCGCGCGGCCGGATCTCTGCACCGATCCCATGATCCAGCGCAACATCGCCCGCCTTGCGGATTATGGCTGGAGCTTTGACCTTCAGGTGTTCACGCCGCAGATTCCGGACGCCGCGCGCCTTGTGGAATCTTGCCCGAAGGTGACCTTTATCCTCCAGCACGCCGGCATGCTGGAGGACCTTTCACCCCCAGGCCGCGCTGCGTGGCGCGCCGGCATGGCCCGCCTCGCCGCATGCCCGAACATCGTGTCGAAACTGTCGGGGCTCGGAACCTTCATCCACCGCAACGACCCCGCGCATATCGCGTCCGTCCTGACCGATACGATTGCGATCTTCGGCGCCGAACGCTGCCTGTTCGGCTCGAATTTTCCGATCGAGAAATTGTGGACCAACTACCGCGAGTTGATTGATGCGTTCCGTGTCGCCGCGGCGCCGCTACGCGATGATCAGCGCGAAGCCGTTTTCAGAACCACTGCCATGCGCGTCTATCGGCTCTGAGCGCCGAGGAAACAACGAGAACGGACACAGGGAGGGACGGAATGCCGCTGGAGATCAAGATTCTGGACTATGGCGATATTGAGCTGGAATCGAGCTTTTTGGTTCTCGGCCGCGATTGCGGCCGCACCCGCCGCGTCCTCACCCTCGGTTTCCTGATCCTCGGCGGCAAGGATCCGGTGGTGGTCGATACGGGTTACCGCTCCAACCAGATCATGGAAACGCTGGGCATGCGCGGCCTGCAGTATCACGAGCACATGATCGAAAACCAGCTTGCACGGCACGGCGTGCGGATGGGCGATGTGCGCTTCGTCTGCCACACCCATCTGCACATCGACCACGCCGGCAAGGACGATCTGTTTCCGATGAACACGACTGTCGTCCTCAACCGTCGGGAGCTTGAATACTCCGTGTCCGGCCTGATGCATCCGCAATATCCGGCGCCGGATATTAAGCATCTGATCGACCGTCTGCACACCAAGAGTGCCCTGCGCTTTCTCGACCTTGAGATCACAGGTCCCATCGAGCTGATGCCGGGCGTCTACTGCGACGCTGCGAATGCGCATACCGAGGGCTCGATGAACATCATCGTCGAAACCGCCGACGGCATCGCCACGATCTGCGGCGACGTCATCTATGATTTCAACGACCAGATCGTGACGCCCTTCAACGAGATCCACGACTGGGAGCCGCGCACCACCGGCAATCACGGCACCACCAAGCGCGCCGAGAAGGCCGCCATCAAGAAGCTGCTCAGCAATTCGCGATATCTGCTGCCGGTCCATGACCGTCCCGCCAAGATCGAAGGTGGCAACGTCGTCGGCCGACTCCACGACCAGGTGCCTGGGCCGGTCGTGCAGTCCCTGCCCCAGCGCAACTGGTTTCCAGCTTAGACGCCAGAGGATGGATGATGACGCACGTCACCTTACGCTCCGAATTCGAGACCCTGATTGACCCCTACGCACCAGTCGCGCAGATCGGCACCGGTTTTGACTTCACGGAGGGACCGATCTGGCATCCGGTCGATCATTATCTGCTGTTCTCGGACATGCCGGCCGACGTGCGTCGGCGCTGGGATGCGCGGCGAGGCGTCGCCGAGGTCAAGCGTCCCTCGAACAAATGCAACGGCATGACCTATGACGCCGAACTCAATTTGATCGTTTGCGAGCACGCGACGTCGTCATTGATCCGCGAGCGGCCGGATGGGCGGCGCGAGGTGCTGGCCTCGCACTTTGGGGGACAGGAGCTCAACAGTCCCAATGACGTCTGCGTGCACTCCTCGGGCGCGATCTATTTCTCGGATCCCTGGTATGGCCGCATGCCGGTCTATGGCGTCGAGCGGCCAAGGCAGCTCGGTTTCCAGGGCGTTTATCGCGTGGTGCCCGGCGCCGAGCCGAAGCTCGTCGTGGACCGCAATCTGTTCGACCAGCCGAACGGGCTGTGCTTCTCGCCCGACGAGAAACTGCTCTATGTCAACGACACCGTGCAGGCACTGATCCGCGTATTCGATGTCAACGGCGACGGCTCGCTGTCGAGTGCGCGTGTGTTCGCGAGCGGCATCCGCTCCGAGCTCGAGCCCGGCTTGCCCGACGGCATGAAGTGCGACCAGCACGGCAACATCTGGGTCACGGCACCCGGCGGCGTGTGGGTCTATTCGCCGCGCAGCGAGCTGCTCGGCAAGCTCCGCCTGCCCGAGCTTGTCGCCAACCTTACCTGGGGCGGGCCGGATTTCCGCAGGCTGTACCTGACTTCGACGCACTCGGTCTATGCCATTCCCACCAAGGTCGGACCGCGCCACGAGCCCTATATGAGCGGCAAGCGAGGCGGCGGCACAGCGGCGGCCGGCTCTGCTTCCGCTGCACCCGTCCTCGCCGACGGCGAGATGCAGCTCGACCCGCGACGCTGCGCCATGATCATCCAGGACCTCCAGAACGACGTCATCATGGACGGTGGCGCCTTTGCCGATTCCGGCGCGCCCGGGCATGCGCGCCAGCAGCATGTCGTCGAGAACGTCCGCCGCGTGGCCGAAACCGCGCGGGCGCGCGGCGTCGCCGTCATCCATGTCTGGTTCGTCGTTGAGCCCGGCGCGCCCGGCGTGACTCTGAATGCGCCACTGTTCGAGGGTCTCGTCGACAGCAAAGCGATGGTGCGCGGAAGCTGGGGCGCGGCACCGGTTTCAGGTCTCGAACCACGGCCCGGCGATTTCGTGGTCGAGAAGGTGCGAATGAGCGCCTGGGAAGGCACGAAGCTCGAAACGATCCTGAGAGCCACCGGTCGCGACATGATCATCAACACCGGCGCCTGGACCAACATGTCGGTCGAGCACACGGCGCGGACCGGTGCCGACAAGGGCTACTTCATGATCGTTCCTGAGGATTGCTGCTCGACCATGAACGCCGATTGGCACGCCGCGTCGATCAACTTCGCCATGCAGAACGTCGCCGTCGTGACCAGGGCCGATGCGGTCATCAAAGCGCTGGGATGAGCGGTGGCGAAGCTCCTGCACCTGTCCTGCTCGCCCCGCGACGACTCCTGGTCAAGCGCCGGCGCCCGCGTTTTCCTCGATGGCTTTCGCCAAGCTCGGCCCGATTGGGACGTGGACGTCATGGATCTCTGGCGCGAGCGCCTGCCGGAGTTTTCAGGCCCTATTGTCGAGGCCAAATATGCACGGATGAAGGCGCAGGCCTTTAACGACGCGCAGCGGGACAGCTTCGCGGAGGCCGAGCGGATGGCGGTGCGCTTGGCGCTTGCCGAGCGGGTGTTGATTTCCACGCCCATGTGGAATTTCGGCATTCCCTATAAGCTCAAGCAATGGTTCGACGTCATCGTCCAGCCCGGGCTCACCTTCCGGTTCGATCCGTCGCTGGGGTATGTCCCGTTGCTGAAGGACCGGCCGACCATCGTCATCATTGCCAGTGGCAGCGATTTCGCCACTGGAATGAACCGCGGGCGCATCGACATGGCAACACCTTACCTGCGCGAAATTTTGCGTTTTGTCGGGATCAACAATGTCCGTTTCACTCCAATCGGACCAACCACCGGACCGCAACAGCCGATCGAGGCGGCCCGCGAACGCGCCCACCAACGTCTGGCCGCAATGGCCGCGAGCTTCTGATGCGCTCCGCAGGCGACTCAAAGGTTACGGCAGATTGTCCCGCAGAAAAATGTCGATGCGGATGCGCTCCTGGTCGGGGCTGATGGGCTCACCCGAACAATGCGCGAGCAGGACTCGCGCCGCAGACCGTGCCTCGTGGCCGGGATCCTGGTTGATGATAGCATCGAGCGCGCCGCGGACCAGGAAACGCCGTGTGTATTGAGTCAGCTCATGGGCAATCCAGACCACCTCGCGCGCGCGTCCCGAGGCCCCGAGCGCATCGGCGATGCCACGGTTGCCGGCGCCGCAGCAGTATATGCCGCGCAGATCGGGCTGGCGCGCGAGCAGTGCCGCAGTGAGCTCCCGCGTGCGCTCGCTGTCGTCGCGGCCCTCGATCACCGGCAGCGCGAGCAGGTTCGGATACTCGCTGGACAGGATCTGGTGGAAGCCGAATTGCCGCTCGGTGTGATCGCGCAGCGACAACGATCCCGCGATCACGGCCACCGTCCCCTCGCGACCAGTGAGGAACCGTCCCATCAGCGTTGCAGCGGTGCGGCCTGCCGCCGGGTTGTCGATGCCGACATAGTGCAGCCGGCGCGAGCTCGGCGCGTCCGACACAAGGGTCACCACAGCGACCCCGCGCGTGGTGAGTTCGTCGATCGCGGCGCGCACCCTGGGATGATCGAGCGCGATGACGGCGACGCCCTGATACACCGGCGAGAGATTTTCCAGTGCGGCAGCGAGTACGTCCGGATCGAACACGTCGACATGCAGGATATCAATGAAGCCGCGCTGGCCGGCGAGCCAGTCCGCGGTGCGCTGGACCTGCTCGGTCAGGTTGGTCATGAAGCTGTTGCTACCCGTCGGCAGCACAAAGGCAAAGCGGAACGTCTGCCCGCGGGCAAGCCGCGCGGCCGCGACGTCGGCTCGATAGCCGAGTTTTGCCACCGCGGCCTCGACCCGCGCGACGGTCTTGGCGCGCACGCCCTCGCGCCGGTTGACGACGCGGTCGACGGTGGCGAGCGAAACACCCGCCGTGCGCGCGACGTCCTCGAGCGTGGCACGAAGCACCGGCTGGGTCGCACCAGCATTCATTCGCGCGCCGCCCACAGCATGCCGCGGATCATCAACGTACGGATCTCCGGTACGTCGAGCTCGTAAGCGCGGTGGCCGAGCGAGGAATAGAACACCCTGCCCGCGCCGTATCGCTTCTTCCAGACCACGGGCATCACCACGCCCTCGATCCAGGGTGCGTGCTCGCCGGTGAAGGTCGTCGTCGCCAACACCTCGTTGGCGGGGTCGACATGCATGTAGTACTGCTCGGAACGATGCTCGAAACTCTTCAGGCCCTTCATGATGGGATCATCCGGCTTCGTCAAGTCGACCTTGTAGTCGATGATGTTGCCGGGATGCGCAACCCACTGCCCGCCGCACAGGAATTGGTAGTCGACAGAATCGCGGAAAGCGTCGCCCATGCCGCCATGATGGCCGGCGAGCCCGACGCCGCTACGGACCGCAGCGCAGAGATTGAGCGCTTCCGCCTTCTCGATCTTCGACATGGTGTAGATCGGGATGATCAGTGACAGGTCGTGAATCGCGGGATCGGCGAACGCGGCGGTGGTGGTTTCGATCCGCACCTCGAAGCCTTCAGCCTTCAGCCAGCCCCGGATCATCGAAGCACAGAGATCGGGATCGTGCCCCGGCCAACCGCCCCATACAATCATTGCCTTGCGCATGGTCATTCCCTCAGTCGATCTGTCCGGTTTCACGCCCGGCCGGCAGCATCGCCGGCCGTTCGACGCAGCTCTCGATCTTGACGCGTCGCCCTTCGTCGGCAGAGGTCTGGAACGCTTCCATCACCTCCAGCACGTGGAACGCGAGCGCACCGCTGGCACGATGCGGCCGGTTGTTCAGGATCGCGGAGGCCATGTCGGCGACACCGATGGAACGGAACTCGCCGTCGACATGACCGTGGGTCAGCGGCACCGGCTCCCACTCGCCGCCGGTCTTCGCGACCTGCACCTCGCCGCCGAAGCGGTTCGGGTCCGGTACCAGCATGCTGCCCTTGTCGCCATAGATCTCGATCGGCGCATGTCGGTGCATGGGCACATCAAAGCTCATCGCGATCGAGACGACCGCCCCGCTCTCGAATTCGAGCGTGCCGGCGACATGGGTCGAAACTTCGACCGGGATCAGCGTTCCGTTCATCGGCTGACTGGTGACCAACCGCTCGGATTTCGGACGCGCCGTCGAGCCCATCACGCTCGCCACCGGGCCGAGCAGTTGCACGAGATCGGTGATGTAGTACGGGCCCATGTCAAGCATAGGCCCGCCGCCGCGCAAATAGTAGAAACCCGGCGCCGGATGCCAGCGCTCATGGCCGGGGCAGCCAAAGAACGCGCTACCGGCCACAGGCCTGCCGATCGCACCATCGTCGATCAACTTGCGCGCCGTCTGGTGCCCCCCGCCGAGGAACGTATCAGGCGCGCAGCCGACACGAAGACCCTTTTGCGCGGCGAGCTCCATCACCTTGCGGGCTTCCGTGACGTTGATGCCGAGCGGCTTCTCGGAGTGAACGTGCTTGCCGGCGTTCAGCACCGCCAGGCTGACGTCGGTGTGGGCGAGTGGCACGGTGAGATTGATGACGATCTCAACGTCGTCCCGCTTGAGCAGTTGATCAACCCGCATCGCCGGCAGCCCGAAGGCGGCGCCTTGCCGCTCTGCGATGTCGCTGCGCATATCGGCGAGCGCCTTGATTTCCATGACCGGGAAGCGCTGGGCCGCCTTCAGATAAGCGGTGCTGATATTGCCGCAGCCGATGATGCCGATACCGACTTTTCTCATTGTGATCTCCGTGAGGTGCCGTTCATCCCTTGACCGCGCCGGCAGTGAGGCCTGCGACGATGTGTTTCTGCGCGAGAAGGAAGATAATGATCGTCGGCAGGATGGTCAGTGTGATGAAGGCCAGGATCAGATGCCACTCGGACGAATACTCGCCCTGATAAACCATGATGCCGAGCGGCCAGGGATAGAGCGCGTCCGTGTTGAGCATCACCAGCGGCAACAGATAGGCGTTCCAGCTGTTGACGAAGGTGATGGTACCGACGGTCGCCAGGATCGGCCGCGACAACGGCAACGTCACATAGCGGAAGAATTTGATATAGCTGCAGCCGTCGACCAGCGCGGCTTCCAGCAGTTCGTACGGGATGTCCTTGAAGAAGCGCCGCAGCAGCAACACGCTCATCGCAAGACCGAAGGCCGCTTGCGGCAGGGCAACGCCAAAATATGTATCGAGCAATCCGAGATCGCGCACCTTGATGAAGAGCGGCAGCACCGCTGTCGCCGCCGGAAACAGCAGGCCCAGCGTCAGGTAGCTCAGCAGCATCGAGCTGCCGAAGAACCTGATATGGGCAAAGGTGAACGCCGCCATCGAGGCGACGATCAGGGTTAGGGCCACCGTGAGGGTCGAGATGATCAGCGAGTTGCGCAAGAGCTGCCAGTAACGCGCCGAGAACAGGATATCAGCATAGTTCTGCCACTCCCAGTGACGTGGCAGGCCGAACGGATTGACGCGCAATTCGCCGAGTGATTTGAAGCCACCGAACAAGGTCGCGAGCAGCGGCACCAGTACGATGATGGCAACGACGGCGAGGAACACCAGCTTGAACAGCATTGCGGGATCGAACGGCGCGCGGATGATCCTGGCGTTACTCATCGCGCATGAACCATCGCTTGTACGTGAAGGCAAAGGTCACACAGATCGCAAACAAAATGACACCGATGGCGCTGCCGTAGCCGACTCGCATGCGCGAGATGCCGTTGTTGTAGAGAAAGCTCACCATCGTGTTCGAGGAGTCCGCTGGCCCCCCGCGCGTCAGCGGCATGACGAGGTCGAACAGCTGCAGCGAGCCGACGATGGCGAAGAACACGGAGAGCCTTATCGTCGGATAGAGCAAGGGAACGACCACATGTCGCAGGGCTTGCGATCGGGTCGCGCCGTCGATGCGTGCCGCCTCGACCAGGCTCTTGTCGAGACTCTGGAGCGCTGCGATGAAAAGCATCATGTGGAAGCCAAAGTACTTCCAGACGATCACGATCAGCACCGCCAGCATCGCCGTATCGGTCGAAGCCAGCAGATGCGGAGGCTCGGCGCCGAAGCTGCGCCAGATCGAAGCCACAAGGCCGTAGTCGCCGTCATAGACGAAGCTGAAGATCAACCCGGTCGCGATCTCCGCCAGGATATAGGGCATGAAGAACAGCATGCGCAGCGCCACCGCCCCTCGAAAGCGCTCGGCGAGCATCAAGGCCAGCGTGAGCGCGAGCGGCAGCTGGATGGCGAGCGAAACAGCGATAATCAGCCCGTTGTTACGCAGCGCGAGCCAGAAGGCGCGGGTCTCCAGCACGAAGCGGTAATTGTCCAAGCCAATCCAGTTGGTGGGCCTGCCGAACCCGTTCCAATTGAAGCCCGAATACCAGGCTGCTTCGCCGATCGGCAGCACAACGAACAACGTGAACAACAGCAGCGCCGGCGGCAGGAACAGGATGAGCACCGTCAGCCTGCCGTCCCAAACCGGGCCACGGACCCTGACTTGCGGTACCATCTCGCCAGCAGCACCGATCGCCGACACGCTCGCGGTCCGCCGCGCCACCGTCAGTTGCCCTGCTTCCACGCCGCCTCGATTGCCTTGGCAGCCTCTTGCGGGCTCATGCTGCCGCCGGCGATCTCGGCCGTGACGTCGTTGACGACGCGGCCGACCGACGGACCCAGGCTCTGGTCATAGAAGTTCTGGTGGTAGTTCGAATTCGCCAGATTGGCGGCGATCAGCTTCATGAAGCTGTTGTTCAGCCCTGCGTCCGCGCCCTGCACCACCGGGATGATGAAGTTGCCGGCGGCAAGCCGCGTCTGCACCTCTTTGGAGACGAAGTATTTCAGGAAATCGACGGCTTCCTTCGGCGAGCCTTTCGTAATCAGCCAACCGGTGATGCCGCCGAGCGTATCGGTGGGCGCACCCTTGCCGCCGGTCACGACCGGGAAGTCGAACCAGCACATCTTGTCCTCGGTCAATCCGACCTTGTCGGCGGCGAGAGCGCGTTGCAGATGATAGACCGTGCTGATCGCGAGCGTCATCGCCGCCTTGCCGTCCCCGAAATAGCCGACCGCCTGCGGGTTCTTGAAACCAAGGAAGCCATTCTGGAACGGCTGGAGATCGACGAGCTGCTTGAACAGCTCGCCGGATTTCTGGAAGGTTTCCCCGGAAAAGCCGCCGTTCTCGCCGCGCAGCGCCGCATCGAACGCCGCCTTGCCGCCGATGCGCACAGCAAGATGGGTCCAGTAGAAGTGCAGTGGCCATTTATCGGCGCCGCCGACCACGATCGGGGTCACGCCGGCGGATTTCAACGCCTTCACGGCAGCAAGCAGATCGTCCCAGCTCTTGATCCCGGCAGGATCGACCTTCCCCTTGGCCATCAGCTCCTTGTTGCAGAGGAAGCCGACCTGCGAGAGCGCCGTGGGCAGACCATAAACGCGGCCGTTGCGGGTGAAGGCGGCGAGCGCCGCCGGCGTGAGACTGTCGCTGTAGCCCTTCACAGAATCGGTGATGTCGTCGAGCACGCCGGCCTCGATCTGCGTCTTCAGGACACCGCCCGCCCAGCTGTAGATGATGTTGGGCCGGTCTTTGGATTGGAGGATGGTCGGCAGCTTGGCCTTGTAGGCCTCGTTCTCGAGGAACTGCATCTCGACCTTGACGCCCGGATGCGACCCCTCAAAGGCGCGCGCAACCTCTTCCCAGATTTTGACCTGGGCCGGGTTGGCCTCGATGTGCAGCCACTTCACCGTCGTATCGGCCGCAGCGAGTTTCGCTCCGAGCAGGCATGCGACAACGGCCAGTCCCAGTTTCCCGAGCAGTCTCATCACATTCCTCCCAACGGCTTTTATTCTTTGGTGCAATCCTGCCTTCGATTTTTGAGGTACGCAACTAAAATTCTGATCTATGCACCTCACGAAGGAGGTCGTTAAGGTGAGCGCGAGAATCGGGCGGCGCGTCGCGCTGCCCCAACGCAAATCGAGGGATATCCATGGCTGCCGTTTATTCCGACCTCGCCGGCAAGGTCGTTCTCGTCACCGGGGGCGCATCCGGAATTGGCGCTGCGATCGTGCGGCGCTTCGCACAGCAGAAATCCAATGTCGTGTTCTTCGACATCAAAGTCGACGAGGGCCAATCCCTGGCACGCGAGCTGTCGGATCAAGGTCTTAGCGCGCGTTTCATGCGTGTCGATTTGACCGATATCGCCGCGTTGCGTGCCGGTGTCGCGGAGGCGCGCAACGTGCACGGCGCGATCAACATCCTCGTCAACAATGCCGCACATGACGAGCGGCACAGCACCGAGGAAATGACACCGGAATATTGGGACAACCGTGTCGCGGTCAACTTGAAGCACCAGTTCTTTGCTGCGCAGGCCGTGTTGCCGGACATGAAGGCGGCGAATGCCGGCGCGATCATCAATTTCGGTTCGGTATCGTGGATCGCCGGACAAGGCGGCATGGCCGCCTACACCGCCAGCAAATCAGGCGTCATCGGTCTCACGCGCTCCCTGGCGCGCGATTATGGCGCCTACAACATCCGCGTGAACGCGATAGCGCCGGGATGGATCATGACCGAGCGCCAGCTCGATAAATGGATGACGCCACAGGGCGAGGTCGAGCTGATGCAACGACAATGCCTGAAGCGCAAGCTTATGCCGGACGAGATCGCGAAGTTCACCATCTTCCTCGCTTCCGACGAGGCTTCCGCCTGTACAGCCCAGCACTACATCGTCGATGGAGGCTGGGTCTGAGGCGGAGCAGGCCAGATCGTGCATTGGCGCGCCGCTACTTTGCCAGGCGGAACTTCCCGCCTTCGACCTTGATCAGGAAGGCCGAGCGCTCATCATAGCCGTTGTGATCGGCCTTGCTCATGTTCGACAGCCCATTGTTGAGATAGATGTTCTGCCCTCGCTCGAGTGCGTCCCGCAGGGCCGCGCGAAATTCGATTGTGCCAGGCTTTGCCATCTTCAGCGCATCCGGCGAAGCTTTTCCGATCAGCGCGACGACATCCCAGAGGTGAGCAGCGAACATGTTGGGCTTTTGCCCGTTTGCCGCTTCATACGCGGTCACGAACTCCTCCGTCGAGCGACGAAACGGATCTCCCGTGGGGAGGTCGGCGGCAATGGTAAAGGCCTCGCCCGCGAATACGGCACCTTCGACGTTCGCGCCACCAAGCTTGATGAATTCCTCACTGGCCACGCCGTGAGTCTGAAATATCTTCCCGGCGTATCCGCGCTCGCGGAGCGCCTGCTGCGGCAAGACCGCCGGAGTTCCCGCGGACGCGATGAAGACGGCATCCGGATTGGTCGACATCACCTTCAGCGCCTGACCGGTGACGCTGGTGTCGGCTCGCGCATAGACTTCGTGTGTGGTTACGGTCAGCCCCAGCGCGGGCGCGAGGCGGCTCACCTCCTTGTAGTAGCCCTCGCCGTAGCCATCCGAAACACCGATATAGCCGAGCGTCTTCACGCCTGAATTCGCGATATGCTTGAGGATGGCGGCCGCCATGAGGTCGTCATTGGGAACGACCTTGAAAGCCCAGGCGCGCTTCTCATCCATCGGTTGAACGATGGCGGTAGCGGCAGCGAGCGACAGCAGCGGCGTCTTCGATTCGAGCGCGACATCCAGCATCGGCATGGTCACCGGCGTCAGAGAGGAGCCGACCAGCACATCGACCTTGTCCTGGATCACCAGCCGGCGTGCGTTCTGGACCCCTTTTGTCGAATCCGACTCGTCGTCCAGGACGATATAGGTCACTTTCTCTCCACCGATCTCTTTCGGAAGAGCTGCAACCGTCTTGAGCTGCGGTTGTCCCAGTGCGGATCCCGGGCCACTTGCCGAAATCACAATTCCAATTTTGATGTCCGCGTGAGCCGCATTTCCATAAAGGACGCATGCCACAAGAAGCGAGGCTCGCGCGAAACCGATCTTCATCTCCTGTTCCTCCCTGTCCGCTTTGACGATTCCGCCGGCTGCGTCGGCGCCCCGGCTCGAGCTTGCAGTGCTCCCCACGACACCGTCGCCGCTCAAGAGGCATGTCGTCCGACATACGCGTTTCCTCCTGCGGTCCCGAGCAACCGGGCGGGCCATGCTAAGCGGATCGCAGCAACGTGTCTGTCCCTAGCGTTAGGGACAAGTCATCGGTGCCCGAACCGGAATATTGGGTTGGCGGACGCACCGCCGCGTTCTCGCGACGCGTTTCGCCCGAGCTTTGCTTGGTCATTCCACCCTCTTGTCCAAGAGGGCGCAGGGAAGGCCGGGTGCCGGCTGGCACCCGCGGTCCGCTGCGCGAAAAGCACACGCAGGAAAACCG
>NZ_JBEPRY010000032.1:0-76125 GCF_040548605.1 Bradyrhizobium sp. JR4.1 | reverse complement strand
CTTTCCACGGCATCTACACCTCCCGCAGAACAAAAGCGGAAAGTGTAACCCATGTGTCCGGTACGAACTGTCACCTATGTCTCGGGTCGCTCAGGGACTGCGGTGCGGATGGCCTTCGCCACAAACCCGAACCGCTCCGCGATACCACGAGTATTCCCATTCGCGAACGACCAAAATCCGTAAAAGTCGCCACAAAAACATCAAATGAAACATAGCCGCCGTCCGTTCAAAATTGAAGTGGACCCCATCCGCGGGGCCCGGGGGACCAATCTGTTAGTTGGATTCTTGGCCGCTCCGATCTCCTGATATCACGCTGCGAACAGCGCCGTCTGCTGTTGTTGCGGCTGTGGGCATGTGGGCGACGCGGCAGCGTTGTCCAAGCGCAGCGTCATGTCCACAGCCAGACCCGGCGGCCATGCCTTCGTGCCACACCGTCATCGGCGTGGCCAGGGCTTGGTGGGGGCGCACGGTGTTGTAAAACGCGAGCCATGAAGCGACCCCGGCATGAGCCTCGCGGCCGTCGGCGTAGCCTTTGAGGTAGATATCCTCATGCTTGAGCGAGCGCCATAGTCGCTCGATGAACACATTGTCCATCCAACGGCCACGACCGTCCATCGAGATGCGAATGCCGGCTGCCGCCAGCATGCCGGTGAAGGCCGCGCTGGTGAACTGGCTACCCTGGTCGGTGTTGAAGATCTCCGGGATGCCGAAGCGAACGAGCGCCTCCTCGAGCGCGTCGCGGCAGAACGAGACGTCCATGGTGTTCGACAGCCGCCACGCCAGCACCGCCCGGCTCGCCCAGTCTATGATCGCCACGAGATAGAGGAAGCCGCGGCCGATCGGGATATACGTGATGTCCGCACACCAGACCTGGTTCGGCCGCTCGATCGCAAGACCGCGCAGCAGAGAGGGAAAATCTTGTGCTCCGGCGCCGGCTTCGTGGTGCGCGGCTTCGGCCCGAGCGCCGCAATCCCGATAGTGCGCATCAGCCGCTGCACCCGTTTGCGGTTGATCCGCATGGACCTCGGCCCGCAGCATCGCCGTCATCCGCCGGAAGCCAAAAACGGCCAGGTGTGAACAGCTCGTCGATCCGCCGGAACAGCGCCGGATCGTCATCATCATTCAAGGCAGGTCGCAGCCGATAGATGCCGGAGCGGGCGAGTCCGAGCAGCTGGCACTGCCGGCGAACCGACAGTTCACTATGGCCGCGGTCAACGAGCGCGCGGCGGTCCGGGGTGCTCATCTTCCGGACCTCTTCGCTAAAAAATCCCGCTCCACAATCAACTGGCCGATCTTGGCGTGCAGCTTCTCGATCTCGCGCCCGTAGCCGGCTCCGG
Source organism: Bradyrhizobium sp. JR4.1 (assembly GCF_040548605.1). Lineage (NCBI taxonomy): Bacteria > Pseudomonadati > Pseudomonadota > Alphaproteobacteria > Hyphomicrobiales > Nitrobacteraceae > Bradyrhizobium > Bradyrhizobium sp. JR4.1. Next base: position 74,788 of record NZ_JBEPRY010000032.1, on the reverse strand, counting down.
CATCGCCGCTGCCGCTTCAAAGGCCCGCGTAGCCTGCTCCAGCAGCTGCTTCTTCCAGGCATAAATCTGGTTCGGATGAACCTGGTAACGCTGCGCCAGATCAGCCACCGTCGCATGCTCGCGCAACGCCTCCAGCGCGATCTTCGCCTTCAGCGCCGCGTCAATCTTCCGTCTCGTCCTCTGCGTCATTCTCCGCTCCGTCTGTTGCGACGGAACGGCCCAAAATCCACTTAGTCAACCGGTCCGATTTTCGGGGTCCACTTCAAAATGTCGCAGACGCCTTCGGCGAGACTGTATCGTCGAACACTGCGGCTCTGGGAGCGCCCAAGCTTGCGTGGACCATTTCCCAAATCGAAAAACCATCGAACGTACCAAGCTGGGCGGTAAATCCGGCACATGGAACCAGGCGGGGCTTGCCGTAGCGCGGTGAATACGGGAGCGACTTGCCAAGGCTAACGCGAAATATTTTTCGGGTTAATTTATTTAATTGTTGTTATCATGTATTAAATGGCTTAGTTTTTATTTTGATATCGGGGTCCGACCCTGCCCTGCAGTGGCCAATCGTAACGGCAAAAGAGGTGTGCGTGACCATCCAGGATAGACTGGTTTCGGCCTGCTGGGGCCCTGGCTTCGATCATCTCGAGCTGGGTTCATCGCAGAATAGGTCAGCTTCTTCCGTCGGGTGCGAGCAGGCGATCGGCCTCAGCCATCGGCCGCCGAATGAGCAGATCGGTAAGTCCATTTAAGGCAGGGAGTGGTTGGTGAGCCGCGGCATTTACGGGGTTTCATCGCAATCGGCGTATCATCGTAGCGCCGACATGGTGATCGCCGCGTCGAATCCGCAATCGAGCCGTGCGAACACGCTCGTCGTCTGGTTGGTTCTGATCGGCCTCATTATCCCTGCAGCCGAAGTTCAGGTTTATATCGCCGGCGCCAAATTCACGGTCGCACGGTTGGCCATCATCCCGCTCGTTCTTCCTGCGCTTTTCATGTTGTTTGGGCGAACTCGTCGGTTCGTGTTGTCCGATCTTTTCGTGTGGGCTACGGCAATGTGGATTGTGGCCGCAGCTGTTTATGTAAATGGCTCGGAAGCGCTGTCTTCGGCGGGCGCGCAAGCCATCGAGATTATTGGCGGCTATATGGTGGCGCGCGCATATTTTTTTGGTCCCAACGGCCTGCAAGGCTTCTTGAGCGTGCTGAAAGTATTCACGTTAGCCGCGATTGTGCTCGCGATGGCAGACTTCGCCTCTGGACGACTGGTCACCCACGGTCTCTTCAGCTCGCTCCTGGGCGTTCCAGCGATCGTAAACCAGGCCAGGATGGGGACTATACGAGCCGCCTCCACATTCGATCATGCGATATTGTTTGGCGCATTCTGCGCGGTGGTCGCGGCGATGCTGCTCTACTCCGAGACCAACGTAGTCAGGCGCATCTTGTGGGTTGGGTTCTGTTTCTTCGGCGTTATGCTGTCGCTGTCGTCATCCAGCCTGATGGGATTCGCGATCATGTTAGGCACGTACTCGTACGGTGCATTGACGAAGCAATTTCCGTGGCGATGGTGGGTGTGCTGGATCGTCTTGGCGATATTCGTGCTGGCGGTGATGGGTGTCATCAATAATCCGCTGGGCTGGATTCTTTCGCACCTGACGTTGGAGCCTGAATCGGGATATTTTCGCCTTCTTGAGTGGAACTCGGCATTCTTCCAGATATCTCAATCACCATGGACCGGATATGCGTTTTTCGACTTCGGTACAGTCGAATTACATTCTATCGATTGTGTCTGGCTCGCGTTGTCCTTGAGGTACGGACTCCCGGTGATTGTATTTCTATTCCTGGCAAATGTAACTTCGGTGTTGCCGGTCAAAAATTCCAGGAATCGGACCGGAGATCCGTACATGACCAAGATGAGCACTGCATTCTCTCTCATCCTGGTGATGTTCATGTTTATCGGGCTTACCGTTCATTATTGGAACTACATGTGGATTTTTTGGGGGGTATGCATCGGCATACGCGCTTCGCTTCGAGAATATTCGATGGGCGCCGCCGCTCAACCAGTTAGGTATTCTCGATCAATGCCGAATGAAAGTGCGAATGGCCGATACCGCTCACCCGCACAAGCTTAACTGGAGAGCATGATGATTGCTGAGAAACTGGATAAGATGAATGTCGTCACCAGCGTTCGAGAAGGTGACTCGCCCGATGTTGCGTTGCGCGAAGTGCGCGAGTTTATCGCCGACAAGTGTCGCGGAAAGTCCGTCCGGATTTACGAGGCCGGCGGCGGATCGCTATCGGTATTGCCGTTATCATCGATGAACAAGCCTACTATTTCTGTCGTTGACATCGACGAAGTCCAGCTTCGCCACAATAGCTACGCCAACAATAAGATTCTCGGCGATATACAGACCTATGTGTTCCCTCCCAACAGTTTCGATCTCGTGGTCTGCTACAACGTCATTGAACATTTGCCGGCAGTCGATCAGGCGATCAAACAGTTTCATCACGCCCTTGCGCCGGGAGGTCTTGTTTTTATTGGTGCTCCAAATCCCCGATCATTCTTTGGTCTTGTGACAAAGTATTCGCCGCACTGGTTTCACGTCTGGTTCTATCGCGCCATCTTGCGACACAAGAACGCGGGCAAGCCGGGTCACCTGCCGTTCAAGACCTTTTATCACCCCATCGTCTCACCAAAAGCGCTGTTGAAGTTTTGTGAACAGGCCGGCTTCAAACCGATCTATTTCAATTTGTATATTGGAAGCAATTATGCGACCCTGCGGCAGACGAGGCCTTTCATCGGCTCGCTGGTGACGGCGGCAGTGGGCCTGATGAACGCGCTGACGTTTAACCGGTTTAAGCTTGCACATGGCGACTACCACGTGGTGTTGCAGAAAACGGCCTAAGCGCGAGCGCCGCAGTACGCAAATAGAGCGGGGCGCGCGCTAGACTAGGTCTCGCCCAGTTTGCCGGTGGCCGGCCTTGTGTCTGCGTTGATCCTCGGAGAGTAGCCCCGGATCCATTCTCGGCGCTCGGACCAGAGCGTGGCCCAGCCATCGGCCTTTGGCTGATTTGACCTCGGTCCGACTTTGGCGAGTAGGGCACGTAAGCCCACGCCTGCGATAAGTTCCAGGAGAACGAGATGTTGACGCCAACCGGAGAAATGGTCGCGCATAAGCGTCGCCTTGCCCTTGAAAAGCAATAGCAGCTTGTCGGCCCGGGTCGCGGAAGCCTTGCCGACGTCGTGCACGATGCAGGATTCGGGGCAAATGATAGGCCGAAACCCGGCCCGGCGAGCGCGAAAGGCGAGATCGGCATCCTCGCCATACATGAAGTAACGCTCGTCGAAGCCATTTAGCTCTTGCCAGACATTGTGGGGTGCCAGTAGTAGACAGCCGGTGACGATGCCGACCTCTCGAACGGTATCGCGACGCCAGTCGGCCATGGACTCGGGATCGAACCACGGTGAGTGACGAAAGGCCGTGGTTAGGCCGAGAGCGAAGCAGGTCATGCTCCAGACCGTAGGGAGCGCCCAGCAGGAGGACAGTTCGAGCGTACCGTCGCGCTTCACGGCACGCCCACCGTATAGCCCGTGCCCTGGACGCAGGCGGGCGAATTGCACCAAGCGCTCGATTGCACGGTCGAGCACGACCGTATCGGGGTTCAGTAAGAGTAAGAATTCAGCGCTCGCCCGAGTCGCAGCAAGGTTTACTCCCCGTGCGAAGCCGAGATTTTCTTTAGCTTCGATCAATTCGACTTCGGGGAAACGCGAGCGGATCAAATCTACCGAACGGTCGACTGAACCATTATCGACCACGATCACTTGCTGCTTGAGCGAGCCTCGCTGGTCGTACAAGGTTTGCAGGCATTCACCGAGCAAATGCTCGGTATTATAGGACACAATGAGGACGGCGACGTCGGCGGGCGCGGTGGTCAAGTGAGCGATCCTGCGGGTTTCGGACGTGGTTTGATCGGACGGGCAGGTACACCTCCGCAGATCATGTTTGCCGGGAGGTCGCGTGTCACCACTGATCCGGCACCGACGATGCAGCCTTCCCCTAATGTAACGCCCGCAGTAACAACTGCGTTGGCACCGATCCATACACCGTTGCCGATCACGACATCACGCTCGTTTTTGGGCTGGAAAGCCGGCGGGGTGCCTTCTTCCAAACCGTAATCCGACGCGGTGACAACGGCTCCGGGTCCGATCATGACGTCATCGCCAAGTGTTATGCGACCGGTCGCATTGCCCGCCCAGAGGCAAACCCGCTCGCCGACGTGGCACCGGTTTCCAAGGCTAATTCGCTCTCCGTTCGCGATCGACACATTGGGCCCGAAGACCTGGCCGGTCCCCATGGTCATCTTTCGCTTCTCCCGAACATGCGAGTAATTATAGTAATGGAGGATGCGCAACGAATGCAGCCACGTCATCGGGTCCAGCATCGATCTGGCCCCGTTGGCCATCTTGAAAAAAATGCCCGGCATTGGCTGCTCCTCTGCTACCGGCAGCTTGGGCACGGGAGCGGTGCGGCTGGTTTCGTCACGCTCCCACGCACGATCGCCCCGCAATTCCTTACAAGCGGCAGCGAAGGTTGCTGCCTTCGCTACGGCGGCAAAGACCATCAGATCCCATAGGCTCGCTCGTCGTTGCCGCAGCAGTTCGAAAAGGGACATGCGGCGTGCGCGACCGGGCAACTGGCCGAACCGTTTATCGAGTTCGCGCTGTCCGATCAGCGTGCGGGTACGTCGCTTGATGAGCCCTGCGAACGTGCGCGGCGGTCGCACGAGGAACTGGTGCGAATTCGCAGTTACGCGTTCGGGAGTCTCGAACAGGTCGTGCACGTATTGGTCGTCATTGGTGATATCGGGAAACGCACCAAGGCGAGCATGGCCGGCTGCGGATAACACGTATATGCCGGAGCCAACGAGATTGTCGGTGAACCAGGGCAGTTCACACCATATGCGGTAGAAGGATCGAACAATGGCTGGACATCCCTGGAAATCCATCACGGCCCGCGGCGCTCCAACCAAGGCGCCGGTGCGCTCCAACTCGGCCGCCACGGCCCGGATGGCGGCAGCGCCTATCGTGATATCTGCGTCCAAATATGCGCGGGGAAGGGCAGTTGCGGCGGCGTCGCCGGCATTGAGGGCAGCGTGCTTCGAGGCTTCGACAATCTCAACGACGCGAACCGGATCGCCGTAGCTGCGCGCGATTTCAATGGTACGATCGGTGCAGCCATTGGCGGCGACGATAACTTCCAGTTCAGCGGGGTCGGCATCCGCCAATAAAGCGTCGAGGCAACGCCTTAGCACGTTTTCCTCGTTATGGGCCGGGATGATGACACTGAACGCAGACGCCGACTTCGGCAGCTTGTCGGCAGTGTGGTCGGTCATACTTTCGTCGCGAGCGGATGGCCGTTCCTGTGTTGAAGATAGGTCGCCAGGACTCACACTAGGCCCCCGTTTGGTCACTTCGAATGATTTCACCACAAATAACCTGCGAGATCCCTGTTCACGCAACTCGATTGGCTGCTCTAAAATTGGTCGAAAAATGCAATACAGTCAATTGCTTAGGTTGTGATAGAAGAGAGTAGTTTAGTTATTCAATTCGACATTGTCAAAACATCGAAGGTTTAACATTGCCCTTGTTCAAGCTTACTTGGATATCGTTGTTGTTACCATACAGTGTGCCGCCACTTCCGAAACACAATTTAATTGGTAGGTGGGTTGGTAACCTTATCGGCAGGATGACTGCCGGCGCAGCGAGATCGACAGAACATGACGATAGTCTCACCCTTGAGTGCCGGCGAACCCGCCCCTTGGTTTTCCGCGAAGACCGGAACCAACGATTCCGAAGCGGCCACCTTTGACGAACTTGCCGGCCGCTACATTGTGCTGTTCTTCTTTGGCTCTGCCGCTCGGCCTGGCATCGCTGGAGGGCTGGACTCGCTTGGTCGTCGCAACGATCTGTTCGACGCAAAGCGCGCATTGTTGGTCGGTATCAGCAACGATCCCAGCGACTTCAGTCAAGGACGGTTGCAGCAGCATGGTTCGGGGCAGCTTTTCCTCCTTGACCCGAGCGGAGTTGTCGCGCGGCAATATGTTTCGGCAGACTCAGTCACGGGGCCGGTCCATATGGCAATAAGGCCAGTCGCCTTCCTGTTGAGTCCCGCCCTGCAGATCATCGAAATCATCCCTATGGCTGAGCCGACAGCTTTTGCCGGACGGATCACGTCACGGCTGGAGGGCCTTTTGGCCGGCCCGGCCGGTTTGCAGAGCGCCCCGGTGCTGGTGGTGCCCCAAATATTCGACCGCGCGTTCTGCAACAAACTGATCGAGCTCTATGAGGCGGCGGGCGGGCGCGAGATCGGCTCGATAGAGAATGCCGGTACGGTCGTCGAGCAATTTGACCCCAAATTCAGAAAACGGCTTGATTGGCATATCTCCGACGAACCGGCGCTGCTCCGGACAAGGCAGTTGCTTGGCCGTCGGTTGTTGCCGATGGTCTATCGTGCGTTTCAATTCCGGACCACCCGTATCGAGCGATACCTCGTAGGGTGTTATGATGCGCAAACGGGCGGATATTTTCGGCCGCACCGCGACAACACGGCGCCTATCGTGGCTCACCGCCGTTTTGCCGTAACGATAAACCTGAACGATGGTTACGATGGCGGTTATCTTTCCTTCCCCGAATTTGGACATCAGACCTATCGTGCTTCGCCGGGTGACGCGATCGTATTCTCGTGCTCGCTGTTGCATGAGGTAACGCCGGTGAAGCGCAATCGTCGTTATGCGTTCTTGTCCTTTTTTTACGACGAGCAGTCTCAACAGATGCGTGACGAGTTCAGGAAGCAGTGGGTCGAGTCTCAGAAATCCGCCGCCGGTTAGCGGGCGCCACCTTTCTTGGTGGAAGGGCGTATCGTCAACTGAAGTGATGAGGGCGTCGCCAGCGATCGAGCGGTTAGCCCCGCACCAGCACGCGCCTCAAATGGTCCTCGGTAAGGTACCAGGTGAATGTCCGCGGTCTTGGAGCAATTCCGCGAGTAAAGTACCCCTGCCGGTAGTCGTAGGGTCGATAGTGCCAACCACCGAGAAGCGTATCAACTTCGGGCGTTGCAAAGGCTAACATAAGCGCGGGCCGATATTGCTCGATAGTCGCCCGAGAGCCTTTCAGGATATCGAACTCGGCTCCCTGCGCATGCACTTTGACGAGGCAAGGGGTCAAGGCGAGTGAATCCAGGGTTCGGCACTCAACTGGGTGTTCCTTGACCGAAAGCTTCGCTTCATTGAAGATCAGCATGCGGCCAGGATCGCGAAGCCATTCCGTGGCGTCCTTGTAATTGGTGGCGGACATTCCGTCGCAGTCCCATTGCCCGTACTTCGGGACAAAGAAGGTCAATACACCAGACGCGGCGCCTAGGGCGTATCTATATGTGGTGACCCTTGAGTCGTGACCGTATCGTGCTTCAAGGTGGGTAGCGCATTGAGGCTCGGGTTCGAAAGCAACTATCCGTGACGCTGGAGCGAGCCGCTTGAATGCTTCGATGCTCTGGCCGCGGTTGGCCCCGATATCCACGATTAGACCATTACCGAGCGAGAGTCCGGGAATGCCTCCAAATTCGGGCTTCGCGAAGTAGGGGGCAGTGAAGTCCTTTGCAGCGAACCTGACCGCGGCCAGGCCGGGAATGCTGGCATAGAGGAAGCGTGCGAGCGCCTTTGCATTCATCATTTCGGTCCGGCGGCAATATTTAATTGATGATAATGTCGGGGGCGCTCAAACAAAAGGGGAGATTATGATTTGCCAATACGTTTCGGGCTTGTAGCTAGCGGTAATGTAGGCGAATATTAGCGAGAGCAAGCGGCGGCCGATGACCATTAGTCGGCGGGACGGATCTAAGGGTCTCTGCCGCGTCATCTTGGTGACGAGGTTATTAATTATCGCCTGCGAGGCGGCGGCGGAAAACGATTATCATGCGAAGCATTTCCTTGTTCCGGGCACCGGAGGCGGCGGTGGTGGGTACGAAGAGTATCGCGGAAGTCACGCTTCGGCTCCTGACGCATCACGCCCGGGAAGCTTCCTTGCGACGCTTGGGGGGCGTGCTGGCAGGGGTTAAGGGTGAAACGGGCCAGTCGACCTGGCACCGGAGGCCGTTATGAGGCGCCCGAGTTACCTATTGCGCTTGCATCAATTGGCGTTTTGCCTGTGTAGCCCATTTCTCCTGATTTCTGGAGTTGCAAGTGCGCCGGTCTCCGCCGACCCAGTAGCGAATGACAAGGGCGCGGCTGTCCCAGCTGCTGGTTCGTCTGAAAAGGAAAGTTGGCCGGATGCAACAAATACCGGTGTGCCGGCGGGTGTAACGTTGCGGCCTTCGGGCAAGCTAGTTGTGAGCGAGGCAGGCGCAGTGATCTCTGGTCTCAACATTCAGGGCACTGTAACCATCGAAGCACCGAATGTGACGCTGGAGAACTGCAAGGTCACGTCCGACAGCTACTGGATTGTCAATACTAACGGACAGACGGGGGCGGTCGTCCAGAATTGCGAAATCAACGGTCTCGGCGGCACATCCGGCAACGTCGGAATCAATGGCCAGGGCAGGTTTGTCGGCAACAACATCTATAATGTTGAAAATGGCATCAACGTAGCGGGCAGCAATTCCGGAAGTACGGTCATTCAGAACAACTATATCCACGACATGAAGGCGGCCGGATCGCCCCATTATGATGGCATCCAGATCGACGGCGGCGTGTCCAACGTAACCATCGAGCACAACACGGTCATCAATGAAAATGGATCGGTCTCCGCTATCATGATCGACAACTATTGGGGGCCGATCTCCAATATCAGTGTCGACAACAACCTGCTCGTGGGCGGCGGCTTCACGGTCTACAATTCGGCGCAATTCGACGGCGGTCCGGTGACGGGCGTTTCCTTCACAAATAACCGATTGGGCAAAGGCAGTTATGGATATAGAGCATTTACGAAGACCAATACTGTGTGGCGGGGAAACGTCGATCATATCACAGGCCGAGACCTCGGATCGAAATAGGGGCGTGCGGAGAGCGTGCACAAAAGCTTTGCTCGATCAGCAGGCACCTGCGTTGCATCGATAGCGGAAATATCGTTGGGCATGCTTGGTCCAGAGCATTCCTCCTGATCAGTGCGCCAGTCCCTCATGCGCTGGTGTCAGCTCTGCGCCGGAACCAAAACGAGCCCGGTTCTCGCCATGGTTCTTTCATCAGAATTGGACAGGCATCGTGCAACTTTTCTAGATGATTGTGAGCAAGCCAATTGAGAGCGCTTATCACTTCAAAGCATGAATTGAAGCTCAGGAAAGCCTCCAGGAGATATTGCTCGTTCCACATCCAACGGTCACGCAGCAACCATTCGGAGGGATAGTCGCAGGGCGTGAAGATATCATGGACATGAACGATCACATTGGGCCGTAGCAAGCCAAGCAGATGCAGGTATTCATACAAGACGTCGCCTTGCGGTCGAATAATATGAGATGAGTCGATAAACAGAATGTCATTTTCTGCCAGATCTTCAAAATGGCTGGTCGGGCAACATTCAACTCTTTTGCGCACGACATTCACCCCGATGGATTCAAGCCACGGCTGTTCGAAGGGCTCGATGCAGATATGTTCGCACCTATAGTCCCGGTCCTCTTTCCCGTTTTTTTCGATAGCGAGCCGAGCCATTAGAGTCGAATTTCCACTACCGACCTCAACGATACGGCGCGGCTTGAAGTGGCGTATCATGTTGTAAAGGAATTCGGCATCCCCTGGCTCAAATGAGCGGTTATGGTACGCAAACTTGGTTTGACCCGTCTGTTTAATGGGAATGGCGAGTAGTTCATCGCGGTATCTAAATTGGTTTATCAGGTCGAACTGACCCTGTTCGTTCAAATTTAGCCCGGTGATTTGTCGCGGCAAGCGAAGATCGCGTTTTAGATCCCCAGGAAAAACGATCGGTTCATAGTAGTGATGCCGGACGACGGCGACCTGGAACTTGTCGAGAATAGATCGGGATAGGGGAGCGCGCTGACGAAGGCGAGCCAAACCCGACGCAAGCGGCGCTAGGATCAACACGGCCGGAGCCAAAATAATATCGATGAATTTGAATAATGTTTCGCGCAAATGCTTCATTGATCAATATTTCCTGCGACCGGTGTAACCCGTGGGACATGCAGCCTAAGAGAGTTTAGTATTATGCGGCGCGGATCGCGAACTGACAACTACCTGCTTGGCCCGAGCGTGGTCGTCAACTTGCGTGCACAGACCCCCTCCGCTGTGATGACTACAAAAATGTCTGTTTGATTCGGTTTTCGATGCTGCGGTCGATAATAATAAGCTGATTGGCGGCGACTACACGGTATCTTCCGACAGGCAGTTCAGGGATGCGACGATTAGGTTGCTTCGTTAATAACGGATTGGCAAGGGGCTAGCGGCCTCCGTCCTTTGAGGAAGGACACCGGGCTAGCGCGGTAATGTTAATAATGATGTCACGGGCAAGCCACTCTGCCGAAATTGCCGCTCGGCCACTGAAGGCTCGCGCCCGTCCGACGGAGCTTCTGCCGGGTCAGGGTGCATAATCAAATAATCAGATAGGTTGCAACATGTCGCATCAGTCGATTTGGCGGCGCGCTCGCGGTTGGGCAACGCCCTGCTGAAATTGCATATTATCGTCATTTGAGTAAGCATACGCCATGGACCGCGTAATTGACTCGAGCGCGCGTAGCGGCGAAGAGCTATGGATCAGGCAGCCTGGGCGGCTACGGGTGTTCCTGCGGTATCCGGGCCCAGGGCAGGATCTCGTGCAGACGGGTCTGACGCCGATTGCTTAAACATCAGATATCTCGACGGTTTTTCAAGAGTGTCCAACGCAGCCCGGTTGAAACAAAGTAACCGGTATGAGCTTCCACGTCCGCGATGATCAGCGGTCGCGTGCGTATCGTCGGCATCCAGTACTGGCGCAGCGCCTCGGCGGCCGCTGGGATTTCGAGGTAGGCGTTACGGAGAAAATCCTCGGTTTCGCGACCGCTTTGTGGCGGTCCAAGCAGTGGACGGTCCTGATCGTCGCGACAGTGCCGCAGGATGGGCAGCAGCAGGCCGTGATTGACGTTGTTGGCGTCGAGCAACGGCGCCCCTGACATCCTAAGCCGCCCTGGAGGCGGTCAAACGCACGATGCCTCGGCGCTGGTTTTTCTGATTTAATTACTGACTTTGGCGAAGGCTGCTGGAAAATGACCTTAGCCAAGCCGCGGTGTCGTCTCAAAAAAGCCTGCCGCCATCGACCATTTTCAAACCTACTACAGTGCAGTTTTGGTGCTGCCGATGTCGCTCGGGGACAAATTTAAGTTTGAGCGCGAGTCGAAGTGCCAGTTTCTGCTGAACCCATAAGGAGAAATGCTTTTGGCTACAACGACTCCAAACGGTGGATGGCCCGATGCGACGAACACGGGTTTACCCCCAGGCGTGACGCTTACGGCGTCGGGAAACCTCGTGATTACACAAGCCGGAACGGTGATTTCTGGTCTCAACATTCAGGGCACTGTAACTATCGAAGCACCGAATGTGACGCTGGAGAACTGCAAAATCACGTCCGACAGCTGGTTTATTGTCAATACCAATGACCAAGCGGGCGCGGTCGTCAAGAATTGCGAAATCAACGGTCTCGGCGGCACATCCGGCAACGTCGGAATCAATGGCGAGGGCACGTTTGTCGGCAACAACATCTATAATGTTGAAAACGGCATCAACGTAGCGGGCAGCAATTCCGGAAGTACGGTCATTCAGAACAACTATATCCACGACATGAAGGCGGCCGGATCGCCCCATTATGATGGCATCCAGATCGACGGCGGCGTGTCCAACGTAACCATCGAGCACAACACGGTCATCAATGAAAATGGATCGGTCTCCGCTATCATGATCGACAACTATTGGGGGCCGATCTCCAATATCAGTGTCGACAACAATCTGCTCGTGGGCGGCGGCTTCACGGTTTACAACGCCGACATATTCAGCGGAGGCTCAGTTACCGGGGTTTCGTTCACCAATAACCACATGGCGTCGGGTCAATACGGCTATACCTCCTTTTATACGACCAACCCGACCTACACCGGCAACGTCAATGACGGATCGACTTTGTTGGGGACGCTCAATACGTCGGCGAATGCCGGTACGTCGACGGGCTCGACTGGCTCAACTGGTTCGACTGCCCCAGCCGCACCCGTCATTTCCTCGTTCTCGGCCGACAGCGGCGTCGCCGGTGACGGCATCACGAACGACAATACCCTCGACCTCAAGGGCACCGCTGCTGCCGGCAGCACGGTCAAGATCTACGACGGCTCGACCCAGATCGGTTCGACGACTGCGACATCAACCGGGAGCTGGGATTACATCACCCAAGTTCTGACTGATGCGAAGCACACGCTGACGGCGACCGCGACCAACTCATCGGGCAAGACCAGCGCCACATCGGCCGCGCTGGCGGTGACCGTCGATACCAAGGTGGCGGCCCCGACGATCTCCAGCGATACCGTCAACAATGCCAATCAGGTGGTGGCGTCCGGGAATGCCGAGGCGAACAGCACGATCAAGGTGTATGACGGAACCATGCAGGTCGGTACCGCAACGACCAGCACAAGCGGGGCGTGGACAGTAACAACCGCTGCTCTGGCGGCCGGCGCACACGCTCTCACGGCGACGGCAACTGACGTCGCGGGCAACGTAAGCGCCGTGTCAGCGGCTTTTGATCCTATCATCGGATCTTCCGGCTCGTCCGGGTCGGGTACGTCCGGATCGGGCTCGTCGTCGCCAACGCCGACTCCTGGTAAGCTAATCGAGTCGGCTGGTGCGACAAGTCTCGTTGAGAGCGGCGGTAAATATTACCTCAACGGCAGCACGGGATCAGGCCCCTCGCTGAAGAATCACGGTATTGATTTTGTCGACGGGACAGATGGCACCTGGGCGCCGATTGGTGCGGAGAAGACGGCGACAGGCTATGAGGTGGTCTGGAAGGAGGCGAGCACCGGTCAGTACACGGCCTGGAACACCGACAACAACGGCAACTACGTTTCCCATGTCAGCGCCCTGACCGGCTCCACGTCGGGCGGCTCCGTGTCGGGTACGAACTCCGGCCTTAAATTGCTTGAGACCAGCTTTCACCAGGATCTCAACGGTGACGGGCAGATCGGTACTTCCAGTGCTTCCACACCGACGTCGCCAACGCCAACTCCTGATAAAGTAATCGAGGCGGCTGGTGCGACCAGTCTCGTTGAGAGTGGTGGCAAATTCTACCTCAACGGCAGCAGCGGATCGGGCTCCTCGCTGAAGAATCACGGGGTGGATTTTGTGGACGGGGCAGATGGCACCTGGGCACCGATTGGCGCGGAGAAGACGGCGACGGGTTATCTGGTTGCCTGGAAGGAGGCGAGTACCGGTCAGTACACGGCCTGGAACACCGACAGCAACGGCAACTACGTTTCCCACGTCAGCAGCCTGACCGGCTCCACGTCGGGCGGCTCCGTGTCGGGTACGGACTCCGGCCTTAAATCGCTCGAGACGAGCTTTCACCAGGATCTCAACGGTGACGGGCAGATCGGTGCTTCCAGCGTAGCTACGTCGTCCACGAGCACCAGTCAGGTCGTTCCTACTTCGAGTTCGACAGGCAGCAACATCCAGACGAGCACTTCAGGCAATGACGTCTTGGTTGGCACCAGCAAGGCCGATACTTTCTCGTTTGCTGCGAATTTCGGCAACGATGTCATCAAGAGCTTCACTGCCAGCGGTCCTGCGCACGACACGATCGAGTTCAGCAAAAGTGTGTTCGACAGTTTTGCGAGCGTTCTCTCCCACGCAGCCCAATCAGGCTCCGACGTCGTGATCGCGACGGGGAGCGACACGCTCACGCTGAAGAACACCAAGCTGGATGCGTTGAACAGCCACGACTTCCACTTCGCGTAAGGAGCGGGCCAACCACACAGACTAGTACTCAACAACTGCCTCGGGGATCTCTTGGGGGATCTCCCGAGGCATGTTTTAAGGGCGGGTGCCATGACTGACTTTGGACGGCGGGGGGTGATCCCCCCGTCTGCGAATCTTTATCGAATCCCACTTATGCATTTGGCGGGACTATGGTCGGCCGGACGACAGTGGGCGAATGACGCCGAACTGCGGACGCCGCAACTGATCGGCTGGGCAAGGCGCCCGGTCGAAGCCCTGCGGCAGCGGATATTCACTGGTCGACCCCGGTCGGCGGAGGACTATCACGAGCCGCAGTCGGAGATGTCGGCTTTCCTGCGGTCGTGCCGCCGGATTTTCTGGGCTCTCGCGGCCTTCAGCGGCATGAGCAATCTCCTTATGCTCACCGGCTCGTTTTTCATGCTGCAAGTCTATGATCGGGTGCTGCCCGGGCGCAGCATACCGACGCTGATCGCCTTGATGGTTTTGGCCACGGTTCTTTACCTGTTCCAGGGTGGGCTCGACCTCGTCAGGAGCAGGATCAGCGCCAGGGTCGGCCGGTATTTCGATGAAAGGCTCAGCGTTCGCATATTCGACGCGCTCGTTCGCCTGCCTTTGAAGACCAGAGCGGATGGCGATGGCTTGCAGCCGGTGCGGGATCTCGATCAGGTCCGCAGCTTCCTGTCGAGCGGAGGGCCGACGGCACTCTTCGATCTGCCCTGGATGCCGATCTATCTCGGCGTCTGCTTCCTCTTTCACTTCTGGATTGGCGTGACTGCGCTGGCCGGCGCGCTGGTCCTGGTCGGCATTACTATGCTTACGGAAACACGCACGCGAGGGCCGGCAAAGGCGTCCTCGCGTCTCGCCGTCTCGCGAACTGCACTGGCGCTGGAGGGGCGGCGAAATGCCGAGGTCCTGCAGGCCATGGGCATGCGGCAACAGGCGGGCTTACGTTGGCGCGATGTCAACGCGAAGTATCTCGCGGCCCATGAGCAGGCCAGCGATGTCGCAAACGGACTCGGTGGCGCCTCCAAGATTTTCCGGGCGATCCTGCAATCGCTGGTTCTCGCCGTCGGCGCCGTCCTCGTCATCAATCAGGAATCGACGGCCGGTATCATCATTGCCGGATCGATCCTCACGGCGCGGGCACTGGCGCCTGTCGAAATGGCCATCGCGAACTGGAAAGGATTCGTCACCGCGCGGCACTCCGGGCAACGGCTCGATCGCTTGCTGAAGCTTCTGCCCAGCGAGGAGGAGCGGTTGGCATTGCCTCCGCCTGTCGCAAACCTCACGGTCGAAAACCTGTATATCGGCGCCCCAAACTCGGAGAGGCCCACCGTCAGTGAAGTGTCGTTCCATTTGCGGAGCGGGCAGGCGGTTGGAATCATTGGTCCGAGCGGATCCGGCAAATCGACATTGGCACGTGCGCTGGTGGGGGTGTGGCCTTGCGTTCGAGGCAGGGTCCGGCTCGACAACGCCGCGCTCGATCACTGGCCTTCGGACGCTCTGGGCAAGCACATCGGCTATCTGCCCCAGGACGTCGAGTTGTTCGACGGCAGCATTGCGATGAACATTGCACGGTTCGACCCGGAGGCAACGGCCGCCGCAGTTCTGGAAGCATCGCATGCCGCGGGCGCACACGACCTCATCCTCTCCCTTCCGGACGGCTACAGCACGAAGATCGGCGAGGGAGGGCTGGCGCTGTCGGCGGGTCAGCGGCAGCGTATCGGGCTCGCGCGCGCCTTTTACGGCAAGCCCTTCCTGGTCGTACTTGATGAGCCGTCGTCCAATCTCGACGCCGAGGGCGAGGAGGCCTTGACCGAAGCGATCCTGAACGTGCGCCGTCGGGGCGGAATTGTCGCCGTGGTTGCGCATCGTCCGAAGGCGTTGGAAAGTGTGGATCATGTCTTGTGCCTCGGGGAAGGCAGGGTGCAGTCCTTCGGTAAAAGAGAGGAGGTCCTCAAGAGAGTGTTGCGAAATCCCACACCGCTCAAAGTCGTCGCGGAAGCTCAAGGAGGCGGTCGATGAGCGGCCTGGTGACACCGGCGATGCATTCGATCCAGCGTTACATGATCGTCGGTATGATCTTGTTCGGTTTGGTAACCTTTGGGATCGGCGGTTGGGCGACAACGACCCAATTGTCGGGCGCGGTGATCGCCCAAGGCGTCGTTGTGGTGGATTCGAGCGTCAAGAAGGTTCAGCACTCCACCGGCGGGATCGTGGGAGAGTTGCGCGTCCGGGAGGGGGCCCGGGTCAATGCAGGAGATGTTTTGATCCGCCTCGATGAGACTCAGACGCTCGCGAATGCGACCATCGTCACGAACAGCCTCGATGAGTTGTTCGCGCGGCAGGCTCGTCTGGAGGCCGAGCGCGATGGCGCCGAGCAGACTGTCTTTCCCAAGGTGCTGCTCGACCGGGCCAAGGAGAGCAACTCCGAGGCGAGCCGTGCGATCACTGCGGAGCGAAAGCTGTTCGAGCTGCGTCGTCAGGCGCGAAGCGGCCAAAAGGCGCAGTTGCAGGAGAAAAGCGCGCAGCTGGAAAACGAGATCAAAGGCCTTACAGGGCAGACCGAGGCCAAGCAGAAGGAAGTCGAATTTATCCGGCAAGAGCTGGAGGGCGTGCGCAGTCTCTGGCAAAAGAATCTGGTGCCGATCACGCGGCTCAATTCCCTCGAGCGCGATTC
This sequence comes from Bradyrhizobium sp. JR4.1, assembly GCF_040548605.1. NCBI lineage: Bacteria > Pseudomonadati > Pseudomonadota > Alphaproteobacteria > Hyphomicrobiales > Nitrobacteraceae > Bradyrhizobium > Bradyrhizobium sp. JR4.1. The sequence continues at coordinate 58,149 of NZ_JBEPRY010000032.1, read as the reverse complement.
CGCCCGCCTCGAAGGCGAGCGCAGCCAGCTGGCAGGAATGATTGCTCAGTCGAAGGGCAAGATCGCCGAAATCGGACTCCAGATCATTCAGATCGACCAGGACCTGCGGACGGAAGTGGGCAAGGATCTGATCGAAACGCGATCGAAGCTATCCGAGCTGAGCGAGCGCAAGACTGCGGCGGTGGATCAATTGAATCGGATCGATATCAGGGCACCGCAAACCGGCCGCGTCCACGAGCTGAGCGTCCACACGGTTGGAGGTGTAATCTCTCCCGGTGAGCAGATCATGCTGATCGTGCCCGATGCTGACTCGCTTGCGGTTGAGGTCAAGATCGCACCACGCGATATCGACCAGGTCTATATGGGGCAGACAGCGACAATGCGATTCGCGGCATTCAACCAGAAGACCACGCCCGAAATCGACGGAGAGGTCAGCATGGTCTCGGCAGACATCACCCAGGATCAGCGTGCCGGCACGAGTTACTACACGGGTCGCGTCCTGCTGAAACCGGAAGAGCTGGCGAAACTCGGGTCGGCCAAGCTGTTGCCCGGCATGCCGGTCGAGGTCTTCATCAAGACGGCAGGTCGGACCGCGCTATCCTACCTGCTCAAGCCGCTGCGGGATCAGGCGGGGCGCGCGTTCAAGGAACGCTGATTCTTCGCGGGAAGATGGTAGCGCTCGACTGCGCGAATTCGGGGCTGGCGCCCAATCCGTGGGCGCCAGCGTTGCGATTAGCCTCTGAAGGCACGGCTGGGCCGGATGCATCCGCCGCGGGCGTGGCTCGCCGACGAGTGCGCGTCACAAGCCAGGACAGAGCCCGCGGTCTGGTTTGAAGGCTCGGCCGCGCCGTTCTGGTGATTTCGGGTCGTCGCAAGAGATTTGGTGGGGCGAGCGCGGTGAGATCGACCCACCTCCTGATCAACCGCAATAGATCGCGCGGCTTTCGACGGGTCGACCGGAGCGGATGCCTGTTGTCTGTGGACGAGACTACGGATCGCTCGAACGACCGTCCGCTCAGTACGTCCATGCGCTTGGCGTACAGGGTCATCGCGGCGACGAAGACAAGTATTGAAGCTTCAGCCCCCAGGATGACGAGTAGCTCACCTGGCATATGAAACTGTCCTGCTCGAGGAAGCGCCGTTTGACGATCTGGCCTCGGTGAATAATTAAATCAACAATTAAAATCATGGTGCGACGTTAAATTGTTACTGGTGCTGGGGGCGCGAAGCACGTTCCGTGCGGCGCTTGACGGGCCTCTCCACGGCGACACCCGCGCCGACCGTTCTTCCCGTCCTCCCGCGGCAGCGCCCTTGGCGCGACGACGGCTCCTTGCAGGCGAGTTCCGCATCTATTTAATTGTTTATTTTATTGTTGCGGACCGAATTAAATATAAATAGGATTAAATATTAATAGGAGAGACGATCGTTCCCGCGGCCGCGGCGGCGGCGCTGGGCGGTGAATCCGGGGCCCTCAATTTGGCGTTCGCAGGGGAATCGGCAGATGCAACGAACCTCTGGGCCAGTCGTCGCAGCAGCCATAGCTGTGATCATAGGAGGCGTTCAGTGGGCGCGTGCGGCATTGTTGACCATGCCGACGGCCCCGCAAGCGGCTCTTGCGCACATCGAGCTGGGACGCCCGACGCTTCCGCCGCTCACTTACACGGTGTTTTGCCTGCGTTATGAGGCCGAATGTCGCCTGCGGCGCTTCTTCCGCGGCGGACCGGTCCGGCTGACGGAGAAGCGATGGACGGACCTGCGGGAGATCAATCGCGTGGTCAACCTGGCGATCGCGCCAGTTCGCAACGAGCTCGGTCTTGCCGGCGAGGCGTGGATCATCAACCCCGCTCAGGGCGATTGCAGCGGCTACGCGGTAAGCAAGCGCCACGAGCTGCTTCGGCGCGGGTGGCCGGCGCGAGTCCTGTTACTGAGCGAAGTCGTCGTCGGTTCCGGAGAGCATCACTTGGTGCTTCTCGTGCGTACCAGGAACGGCGATGTCGTCCTCGATAATCTCACGCCGCAGATCATGCCATGGTCGCGGACGCCCTATCGCTGGGTTCGCGTGCAGAGCCCGGGTCGCGATGGGCTGTGGGCGGCGGTTGGGCGGGAAGGGACATGAGCGCCGGTGCCCTGAGCCTCCCGCCGCCGCAAGGCGCGAGCTACGCCTCGGCGCACTTAAGCTGCTCGATAGCTGCTCGATCGAAGCGAGCCGGTCTGCGAGCACATGATCTAGCCGAGGGGATCCAGAGAGGAACAGGCCAAGTCACAGGGGGAGGGCGCCAACATACACCGCTAACGGCTCGAACCTGGTCGGTGACGACGTCTAGCGAGATGGCCAATTGGCGCGGCAAAAAGGGTGAAGCAAGGGACATTCAATGGCTTTCTTTCGCTCGGTCGAGCTGAGAAATCAGGAGCCTCACAATACTGAGGCCGCTCCGTTCTCAAAAAAGAGTCGTGCTTCACCGGTTGAGTTCGTTCACCGCGTCGAGGCTAAAGTAGAACCGGGTAGGCGCGAACGGCCGTCGTCGCGGTATGCGGTTTTGTGGTACGCCACTTGTGTTGCGTTGCTTTTCCTGTCGCCAGCCTTCAATTTCGGCGTCCCTCCGTGGCAGGTCCCCGCTGCCAAATTGCTTCCCCCGGGTTGCCTTGTGGCGGCTTTCGTCCTAAGCGCCGGCTGCGCGCTTTCCATGCGGCCCCCGCGAGAGTCATACGTGAGGCGGACAGTGGTGTCCACCATGGCGATTTTTGGCGCGGTCTTCCTTGGATTTGTGCTCGCCAAAACCACCTATTCCCGCGCCATCACGTTTGGCGTTTTCACGTCCGCGTTGGTCTTTGTCCCGGCCCCGTACCTCGTAGGCGCGTCGGGGCTGCGTCAGGCCCTGGCACTTGTCGGCCTGATAGCTTCAGCGCTGGCGGGTTTGGCGGTGGTGCGCTTTACGCCCGAGGTGCCGGCTAGCACGTCGGGCGTGATAAAGACTGAGTTCTACAACCTCGATGTCCACACTTACTCGAGAGCTTTCCCAAAATCTGCGGTAGCCGGCGGCTCGCTGGCACGGATCGAGGATCGTTATCTTCTGTTGAGTGGAGATGGTCATCTCCACCTCTTCTCTCGGGAAGCAGGTGACAGCCTGACCATCAAGACGCTTCCGTATCGCGTGCCGATTAACGGCGATGCATTTTCTGCGGCTGCCGGGCGCCCCTGGAGCGCAGGAGTCGGTTGGGGGCCGGAAGAGGCGCAGAGGAGGCAGGCCGGACACGAGATTCTTAATCCGGAGTGGTTCCGGACGTATGGCTTACTGGTTCAGGAGGTCGGGGCGAGCACGCGCATCTTTGTTTCGCACGCTTTCTGGCATGTCGCTGAGGAATGTTGGACGGAGCGGATCTCCGTCCTGGAGTCGAACCGCGCGGCAATTCTTCGCGGCGAAGTGGGGCTCGAGTGGAGAGCCCTCTACGAAACGACACCGTGTCTACCGGTGCGCGGCGAATACCGTCGCCGCGGCATTCCGTTCGTCGGTTATTTTGGGGGAGGGCGGATGGCTCTCCTCAATGCAGATACGTTGCTGTTGACCGTTGGTGACTTCGGTTTTGACGGGCTCGCCTCGGTTCACGCCTATGCGCAGGATTCGTCTGCCTCTTATGGTCAAACGGTGGCGATCAATATTGCTGATGGGCGAGCCAGGACTTTCACCATCGGTCACAGGAATCCCCAAGGCCTCTACATCGATCCGTCTGGGACAGTATGGTTGACCGAGCATGGCCCCCAAGGCGGCGATGAGCTGAATCGACTGCTCCCGGGCGCAAATTACGGTTGGCCATACGCGACCTATGGAACGGACTATGGTGCATTCGCGTGGCCGCTGAATAAGCCTGAACCGGAGCAGAAGGGCTATGAAGCTCCTGTGTTCGCTTGGGTCCCGTCGATTGGGGTTTCCAATTTGCTCGTCGTGGAGCGCGGATTACTTCCGGAATGGCGAGGTGATCTGTTGATCGCTTCCCTCAAGGCTGCGGCGTTGTTTCGTGCGCGCGTGCGGGACGGCCAGGTCAAATACCTCGAGCCCATAGCGATAGGAAGCCGCATTCGCGACCTCGTCGAGGGGCATGATGGCACCCTGATGTTATGGACGGACGATCAAGAGATGATTTCGCTTCGCCCGAAAGAGGGTGTTACCGGTGAGACACTTTTTGCGGAGAAGTGTGGTGGCTGTCACCAGTCGAGCTTGACCAACGGCAATCGGATCGGCCCAGATTTGCTCGGTATCATCGGTCGTCAAGTCGCGTCCGTCGGGAGCTATCCAGATTATTCCCCGAGTTTGCGTCGGCTGGGGGGTATATGGACGGAAGAGCGCCTGGAGGAGTTCCTCAGAGCCCCAAGCAATTTCTGTCCCGGGACTATGATGGATTTTGCAGGTGATGCCAGCGCGACAGAGCGCCGGGCTATACTCAGTTATCTGCGTACGCTTTGACAAAGGTTTCGTGGCGCGAACCGGGCTTTGAAATTTTGCCATGCGTTTGCCGCGTATGGTATTCGGCCTGGTCTTCAAACTCAGGTGCGATCCCGATCATGTCAATGCGGCGCAGCGCGGCTTCAACGGCCTTTTGCCGATAGACCTCGAGAAGTTTGTGGCGCAACACGCGGCAGCGCTGGATCTCCCAAGAGAGTTCGGCCACATCGATCGCGAGCAGCCATTCGATGGCCGATCTTGGCGCGAGGTCGGCGAAGACCGCCTGCCGCAGCGCCTGGTAGTGGTCGAGATTCTCGCCTGGCAGCAGCAGGGGCGGTGCCAACACCTCGAACTCGATCGGCAGCGCGGTCGCGGTCGGCTGCTGCGCCGTTTGGAATGGCCCGTTCATCGCGGTGAGGCCTCCGATCCAAGGTTTGCGGGCAAGGCCGCGCGCATCAAGTTGGCCGTATCGTGGACGGGGCTCGCCGCCCACAAGTCCTGCGCCACCAGCAAGGGCGCGATCTGCAGGTTGGACCACCACGCGCGCTCGTTACCTTGCCGGTGCAGTTCCTGGTGATGCGCGCGGCACAACGGGATCGTGAACTCGTCGCTGACCTTGCGCCCGAGCGCGCGGGGCTGGGCAAACTTCAGATGGTGGGCATCGCACGGGGTTTGCTGGCAGACCAGGCAGGGCTGCCGGCAGACGAATAGCAGGTGCGCCTTGCTGCGCTTGCGCGGCGGCTCCTTGGGATAGGCCAGTCCAGTGTCCTGCACCGCCGGTTGCAGCGGAGCTTCGGCAGCCGCTCCCGCGAGCGGCTCTGCCGACAGGCTTGGCTCGGGATCTAAGGGCGCGTGTTCGCCCCTGCTGCCCGCGAGCCGGCCGACCTCCTCCCGGCGGGTCTGGTAGGCGGCCTCGACGATCCGGGCGTCTGCCGCCGGCAGGGTGTTCTTGAGCGGCAGGCTGGCCTTGGTCCAGGCAAGCAGGCCCTCACCCTCGTGCAGGGCGGCGAGCTGGCGCAACAGCCGCTCCCGGAGCTCCGCGGACTCTGGCGGCCCCAGCACCGGTGCGCGGTTGAGAACGTCCTTGGCGAGCTTGGCTTTCGCGCCAGAGGCTGCGTGCGGCGCCGCGGCCGGCGGGCCGGCGACCACATCGGGGGCGTCGAGATCATCCTCGCCGGTAATCCCGACCAGCGCGAACAGGGCATAGCGCCTTGCGTAGGTCAGCGCCGCGCCCATGCGGTGCGGCGCCTCGACGTCCTTGAGTGCGCAGACCGGCCAGTCCGAGGAGATCCATTCGCCGGAGGCATGCGCGAGCAGGGTGGTGAGGTGAATGATGCCGGTGGCCGGCTCGACCCGGGTGGTCTGGATGGTGGCGATCTCCTGCGCGCTGAGGGTCTTGCGCACGATGTCGAGGCCCGAAGCCAGCGAGGCGTAGCGAAACGTCCGATCGTCATCACGCAGAAAGGGGCGAGCGGATCTGAGCCGTTAGGGTTTTCTCCGGGTTGGTCAGTTCGGCCTGGGCGCGGGCCAGCGCCGCTGCGATCGCCCCGATATGCTCACTGGCCTGGTGCATGGACGGCCTCCATCTCCACCGGATCAAAGCTGATGGCGCCGGATTTGGCGCGCTTGGCGCGAAGGCCGTGGCCGATCGCCTCTTTGGCGTCCTCGGGCAGCAGCTTCTTCAGCTCGGCCTTGGCCAATTCGTGCTCGCCATGGGCGGCGCGGGTGCGCAGATAAGGTCGCCGCGCAGTCGGCCCAGAGATTGGACGCGGTCATGTCGACGACCTTGACGGCGGCCAGCCGCGGCCGCGGCGTCTCGATCCCGAACAGGAGCGGCGGCTCGCCCCTCTGCACGCAGCGCCAGAACTTCTTTTCGGCCGTGAGCAGCAGGTGCTGGTAGAGCGGATCGGCATGCACCGTGAGCTCGACCCATTTGCCGCCGCCGGTGATGATCGACAGCACCGCCGAACGGGCGGCGATCACCCACATGTTGTGCTGCAGCTGCGCCATGTGTTTGTCGGCCGCGGCCTCCTCGGTGAAGGCCCAGGGCAGCATGAACTTGGCCTCGAACACCGCGCCGGTTTCTGCGACGATGCCATCGAGGGTGACCGCCATCCAGCTGTGGACGGGATGCCGTACCCGTTTCTGAATTTCCGTAATTGTCATACCCGACGCGCGCTGGTACCAGCTTCGGTTGAGGTCTTCGGTGACGGTGCCGAGCTGCACGATCAGGTTGTTCGAAAGATCTTGCGGCGCGATCTCGCCGCGCTTTTCCCGCCACAGACGCGTGAGGTCGTCCTGATCATTGCCCATGATGATGCGGGCATCCGAGCCGCCGATAAAAGCGCGCCGGTCGTTGGGGTCGAACTTGATGATGCGATGTGGCGCCTCGGCGCCGTCGGTTGCAATCGGGATCACCGGTCTCTCCTTGGTTTGGCAAACGTGGCTTGGCGCCGCACCACCAAAAGCCCCGCAGCTGCGAGGAGAGAAACCGGGGCAACGGCCCAGGCCCGGTCCGACTCAGTAACGCTCCGTTTGCGCGCGAAGGCCAGCGCTTTCTGCAGCAAGATTCTTGCTCTTTTGGCCGCCGGCGTGCGGCGGTCCTTTGCGGCTTTGAATCGGCGCGCTGCCGCCTTGATGGGGCAACACCAAACTAGCGTCGGCAGATGAGATCGAGCTGGATGCCGAGCACGAGGCCGGCGGCGACCAGTTGAGCTTCAAGGTGACCGGTCACAGCCGTGAGAAACGGATCGTCGTTGCAATCGGCGCGAAAGGCGCGCACGCGGCCCCAGAGTTCGGCCAGCAGCTCCGCCGCCGCTTGGTAGCGCTCCGGCGGATCGCAGGCGGGACTAAGATGGGCAAACTCGAAGGGCGGCTCCATCGTTGTCTCCGGGACAAAGGCGGCTCAGACTTGGCCAGTAACGCTCCGTTGGCGCGGCAATGCCAGTGCTTTCTCCAGCAACATTGTTGTTTTTGACCGGCGACCTGCTGCGTGGGTCCGGAGTGGTCCCGGTGCGCGCGGTACATGATGGCGCGACGCCGGTTTGGCTCTCGGCGCCGTGGCCTAGTATCAGTATCCGAACGGGTCTTTGCTGACGGAACTACAGCCCATATCGGAATCGTTGACCATTGCACGCGTGGCCGCCCAGTTGAGGAATTGCGAGGTGCTATCGACCTGGTCATCGTGCCTTCCATATGGAAAGGCAAGAAGCTCCGACAGATATTCATCGAGCCAAGGAGCATCGGACGGCAGAGCCCGAGCTGCCGGGCGGCTACGACCAGCGCCCAGCCGGATACCCACCCGGCGTTTGGCATCAACGACGATGGGAAGAACGAATCCGAACTCCTGCAGGCTCGCCGCGAGCTTGCCGATCTGGGCCGTCGCGTGTCGGCGCGTCTGCTGGCCCAGCGGCTTGAGTTCCTCGATCCGCACAGGAACGGGGGTGAGGTCATGTCGCAGCGGATAACCGTTGGTCCGCACATCGGAATGTTGCATCGGATCGCCTCGCAAAAGCTAAGAGAGGAGCCGAGCCAACTAAATTGGACTACGGTTAACGATTCATCCCAGCGCGCGGACGCCGATCTTGCAACAGTGGTTATCCACAGAAGGAATCGCGCGCGCACCGACGCCCGCCTCAATAGCGTGGCGCAAAACCATTGCCGACGCGGTGCCTGCGCGTCTGCGTTATTCCGTGCTCAAGGCAACCAGATTCCCTGTTCGCCCGCAAAAAATTCGCTGTTCCGGAATGCCGGAGCGAGACGAGACAGTTTGATTTGCGTTGCGATTCTACGGGCATTGCGCAATGTGCGGACCAGATGACGGCTCTGCAACGCGCGCTTTTCCCTGTAAAATTCCCTGTTCGCAGGGAATTCGGGCGCACTTGGGATGTGCGAAACCCTGAGTTTCCGCGGCATGCCCCGGCGACGGCTGTGCGCTGGGTTCGCGTGCAGAGTCCGGGCCGCGATGGGCTGTGGGCGGCCGTTGGGCGGGATGGGGCGTGAAACGCCGGCGCACGGAGCCTTGCTTGGCCAGAACGGGCGAGCTACTCCTGAGTGCATTTGAGCCGCTCGAGCGAAGCGAGCCTGTCCTCAAGCGCAACGATCCGGCGGAGAAGGTCAAGGCGTGACAGCCCAAGGGTAGCTCGCGTCGATCCAATGACGAAAGCGGCAGCACATGGCCGTTCGGAATTGGCAGTGAGGACGCTGGATACGCGCAGGACGCCGTCGCCGGTCAGCACATCCACCCAACCTTCGGAGGGTGACCGGCCCACGATCCGGCCCGGCACGCGGCCGATATAAGAGGGGGCATCAAGCCGCGGCGAAGCGTTGGCGATGATAAGCCGCTGAGCGTCAAGATGGGTGAAGGCACCAGGAAAAGGCGGAGTTAATCCGCGGATCATTCGATCAATGACGTCGGTCGGCTGTCGCCAATCAATCTCGCCATCGTCCGGCACGCGGGTGCAGCCATAGGAGGCCTGATCGGTATTCTGGCCGGTGCCCTGATAGCCGGCGACGACTCGCAGAACTACCCCGCCGAGCTCACGCTCCTGGATGGCATTGAGACGATTGTACAGGCACGCGACCGTGTCGTTCGAGCCGATCGGGATCGCCTGCTGAAACAGCAGATTGCCGCCATCGAGCTCCGGGACGACAAGGTGAATGCTGATTCCGGCGGTCGTCTCGCCATTGATGATTGCCCAGTTCACGTTGGCGCGGCCGCGATAATGAGGCAGAAGCGAATAGTGCACGTTAACAAAGCGACACAATGCAAGAATTTGCGGCGGGATTATCCGATCGAAGGAAGAGATCACGACGGCAGCGGGACGCAAGTCGGCGATCGCTTTCCGAAGCTGGTTCAATTCCTGCAACTCCGTGACCAGGATACCTTGGGCTTTCGCAAATGCCTTTAGCGCGCTGGCTTCGGGTTGGTCCGGCTTCCGGAAGACCTGGGCCACGCGGCACTGCGCAGCCAACGACCGAAGGGCAGTGAAGCCTGTCGGTCCGTCCGCGAGAAGGAGGACATCGGGCTGCAGCCGCTCGGTCATGTCATTCCTGCCATGGTACGAGCTGGGCAAAGCCGTCCCGTGTCACGGCACCGCCGCGCCACACCCATTCGGCTGCCCGCAATCCTCCAGTCTGCAATCGTACGATCGGCTCGGGGCCAATCTCCGACAGCAGGATGCCCATATGGCCCTGCCCGACCGGCTGCGTGGGCCAGAGGGAAAAACCATTTCGGGCCAGCGCCGCTCGATCGACGTCGCCCCAGAACTGTACCACGACGGCGCCGGCGGGCGCGCATGCAGCCAGATGCGCAGCTTCCGCTTGGCCGATACGCGGCGCTGCCGCTGGCTGCAACGCGACAACGAACGCGTCCCATCCTTCGGGATGGACCGCCGCAGCACTGTCGAACGTCGTGACGCTCGCCCCCGAGCTTGCTAGTCCAGTGCGCAACGGGACAAGGAAGTCATTGTCGCAGAGCAGACCGATTCTGTTGCCGAGCACCGCCAAACCGCAGTCGTGGAGCTGTTTCACGGCAAGCGGTCCGAGGAATGAGAAGACGTCCACGGCGGGGTGTCGCTCGTTGACACCGACCACCGGGATTTTGCGCATTGCACACGCTTCGATATCCAGGTCCTCACGACGAAATTCCCACGCCTCGAACATCAAGGCGATCACGGCGTCGTTGCGCAAATGTGCAATCAGCGGAGCCATCAGGGGGCGAAGGTGGCCACTGTTGGTTATGATGTCGACATTGCAAAGCACCTCGGGGCTGATCTTCTCCAGAATTTCGATGCGATCAGCGACGCCCAAGGGGGCAGCGAGCTCCAGAGTCTCTTGTTTGGCATCGGCCACGGTCCCGTGGCGGCCAGGTTTTGCAAACGCGTAGACGTGCTTGGCTCCGGCCATCGCGGCGAGGACGGCAGTCACGGCGTAGGCGCCAGTCGCCGCTTCGGTCAGCACGGTCAATTCCGAAAGATCTAGCCCTGTTCGCTCGACGGCAAGCTTCATCAATGTTCGCAGCCGAACAGGCGAGAAGCCCGGCCTGGAAGGAATTCGCTTGTCGATATCGGCTGGTCGCGGTTGGGTGAAGGCAGTTCCTGCCTCAATTCCGGTCGTGGAATGGGATCCCGCCATTGCCGCTGCAAATACTGGATTCATGATGCCCTCGACCTGCGCGCTCTGGATATCCGATCGCGTGCCGCCCGGAGCACGTTATAGAGCGGATCGGGTATGAGGGCGCGGAGATGATCCTGCCAACTCATTCGCTCAATGCAGTGGTCTTCGCCGGGACGCGCGGCCCAATACCGGACGCGGCGTTCGCCCGGCGCCGGGACGCGGCGCGTCGTCGTGTAGTAATACGATGCGACGGAAATGCGCATTCGACCAGGCGGACATGTGACCGGATCAGGGAGGCCGTGAAGAGTGGCGCCGTGTGTCTTCCACAGGATCATGGTGTTGAACTGCGGGAAGATACGGCGTCCGAGAGCTGACATGTCGGCAGGCCACAATTCGAGGCTGCCGCCGTAGGCTTCGGGCCAATCCCGATTGAGATAGATGAGGAGATTGACCCGGTGGAACAGTCGGGTCGTCGAATGAACCTCGAAATCGCGATGAATCTTCGTGAAGCCTCCCGGAGGCGTTCGATGTACCCCCGCAAATTTGTGGGTTGGATCGGAGAGAAGATCGCGAACTCCAGTGATGGCCGACACGAATTCACGGAAACGAGCGCTGTCCACCAGGCTCAGCAGATGTTGAGTGGCTGGCCCGAGCCCGTGAGAAATCTCCTGCTTCACTAGGCGATCGGTGTTTGTGGCAATCAGGTTGGTTTCTTCGAGCGCGACGCATTCGGCCGCAACCATATCCAGTAATTTCTCGGGAAATGCGTCGTGGACGACAATGTGTGGCCAGGGTTTTGCACTGGCGTATTCAGAACGCAGGGCATCGCCTTGGGCGAAGAGGCCGCTTAGCGAGTGAAGTTGTACGTCGACATGCAATTTCGCGGACTCCCGCTGCGGCGGCTTCGAGCTGCCCCCTTCCAGGCATGCTGCCTACAAATTTAATTCTATGATTAAAACTGCGCGAATTAAATGTCAAATTAAATAACAGGAGGGTGTGTGCTGCGCACGGGTGGAGATTGGGGGATCTTCTCCGAGGCAGATGTCGTTTCAATCTGTTGCTCCGCGAAGTCGAATACGCCTGTGACCAAATTTAAATCGTTAAATTAATATACATCAGTTGCCACGGGATGATTTTGGTCTATTCTGCAAGATGGGCTGGTGTTGCAGGATGATCCCCATGACCCATCTTGATACCGACGGCGAAGATCGTCGTGAGTTCTTGAAGAGCTGCGGAAAATTTGCCGCCGTCACCCCTCCTGCCATGACGCTGTTGCTGTCCACCTCTCTTACTTCAGCCGCGATAGCCAGTTCAGGCGGTCATATTGTGCACGGCAACAATGGCTACGGCAACGGCGGCGGTGACGGCAGTCCGAACAATAAAGAGGATCGCGATCGCTAGATGTTGCTGTGGACAGCCGCGCCATAGCGGTGTCTACGGCGTCGCGCCCGTCGCGGGGCTCAACCGGTGCGGCGGCGCTTGCGGCTGGATGAACGGTTGATCAACAAATCGTCCAGCTTCTTGCCGGCTCGGAGCTGCGCCTTCAACCAGCGGGGTTGCTTGCCACGACCGGACCAGGTCTCGGACGGGTTTTTCGGATTTTGATACTTCGGCAGCACTGGCGGGTAGGGGCGGCGCGCACGTTCGCCGTTGGGGGCCCCGGAAGTTCCCTCGATCCTGCGAAGCCGCTCTTCGAGCTTGGCTTTTTCCGCAATCATTCTCCGACTAAGAACAGTCGTCACTTCATCGTAAAGCCGCCAAAGCTCGGCTGTGGCCGCGGATGCCCACTCGTCGTTCCCCATGGAAGCCGTCCCCACTACTTCCGATTTGAAATAGGAGGGGGGCTTATCAGGTCGAAGCCCCGTCGGGCAAGCCTGATCGGCCTGCCCACAGAACTCTAGTGTGCAGTGCGGTACTTCTTGGGGCTACCAGCCGGGCCTGTGCCTTCGACCGGCCGGTCGCCTCCCAGCCGGTCTCCGCCGGCGGACCCTTCGCATCGGGCCGAGCAAGCGCTGCTCGGCCATCGACACACGACTACGTAAATTCTGCAATTCAGTGAATTGAACGATCAGAGATTCATGCGTTTGCCGCAAAACAGCCGAAGAATACATGTGACCACCTACTCATTACCAGCGATGACCCGTGACCGCAGATTGAAGTTTGCCGGGTTAACGAAAATGTCGCCCGAACTTTGCTGACCAGGTTTTCATCGGTGCCCCTGCCGAAGCAGCCGTTATCGTTCGAGACGTCTGATTAATGGTTAGAAAATTTCCACTCCTCATATTGATGTTGGATGAATAGTCTTACTTTTTGAGCCTCCTCCGTGTTATGGGTCGAGGCTTTTCAGCCGCCTCGCTCCGGTCAAGTTTGTCGAATGTTAGATTTGAATCATGAATGTGACTATATATCGTTCGTAATAAGTGGTCGGTGATGAGCTTGATGGCTGTTAACCAATCCTGACAAGGCAGCCACATACTGGACCGCCAGATCTGCGGGAGAGTTTTGCAGATCATAGCCAGCTGAGAAGGCGCTGTTTTGTAGATGAATCGGCTGCTTCGGATTTTCCGTGGAGGACCGCAATCCTACGGTGCTGCATGCATTCTCAAAGCGAGTTACAGTGGTGTGGCCATCATGCGTTGCCGATACGCGCCGCGACGAATCGACAGTGCGGCGTTTTGGCAGAACGGATTGGTTGTGCTTCCCGCGCGTCTTGAGGTGAATGCAGGAATAAAAACTGCCGCGCGGGGTATCAGGGATAGGCAGGGGAAGCATGCGCCGCATCAGAGTCGTCATCGCGGATCGGCATCCGATCGTCTTGCAGGGGATCAGCAGCGTCCTTGCGGCGCAGCGCGATTTTGCGATCGTGGCCGCCTGCGGCGATACTGCAAGCTGCATTGGGGCCATCCGACTTCTGGTGCCCGATATTGCACTGGTCGATATTGCAATGCCCAGTATCAGTCGACCGGACATTCTGGCGATCGCAAACACCGCTGGCCAGGGTACCCGGGTCATTTTCTTCGCTGAAAAGGCCGGCGATCAAAGGTTGCAGACGCTGGCCGCGGGCCGTGCCTGCCTCGTCCTCACGAGGGATGCTGAGCCGGAGATGCTGGTCGCGACCCTGAGGAAGGTCGCGGAACGCCAGGGACCGGCATCGCGGTCGCCGTGCACAGGTGGCGAGGTCCGTGGGGAGTCTCACACCGGTGAGGAAAAGGCTCCGACGCAGCTGACCGACCGGGAGCGGCAGATCATGAGACTTGTATCGGAGGGGCTGTCGAACAAGGAGATTGGGCGTTTCCTGAACATTACCGACGGTACGATCAAAGTCCACCTTCACCACATCTTCCAGAAGCTCGATATCAGCAATCGAACAGTTCTCGCGGCATTTGCAATTTCGCAAAACGGGAAACATGCGGCCGCACGTGAACTCGCCTCTTCCGGCCTACTACAGCAGGATTCGGCGGTTCGAAACGACGAGGACGTTAAGCGAAGCAATGTCCTTCCGGAAGGTACGCGTTAGCTGGACACCGCATCATGCTGGGCGGTGAGCATCGGTTGCGGCGCGCAGATGCTCGGCCATGTTGCGGCAGGCTCCTTCGGCCTCAGCCAATGTTCGGAAGGGCGACCCGCTGATCTTGATCGCGCCATTGTTCTCGTAGAGTGGTCGCCAACTCGCCAGGTATCCGGAGCGTCCGTGAAAGCCTGGACCGGTAGGGCTCTCCAGGCTGATCACAAACGAGAAGCCATCGCCGCTCGCGCTCCAGATCTCCATGTTTTCGATGGGCCGGTGAAATTGCAGTGGCATGGCAATCATCCGTCGTGCGCTGCCCTTAATCAAGCTAATCAGATATATGCATATTAAATATCAGTTTGACACTCCAGATTGGGGTCCCGGCGCCGGGGCGAGCAAGCCCGAGGCCATGGAAATGCTGGCAATCTGCTGGCGGCGCACGCTTCGCAATCTCCATCTTTCAAACAAAATTCTGGTTGAAAGTCTATTTAATATATAATAGGAATAAAGCAAATTTAAATCAAGGGGAGCGCATCGTGAGCCAAAGTGGCAATGAAGATGACGACCGGCGGGCGTTCCTGAAAACCTGCGGCAGATTCGCGGCCGTGACACCCCCCGTCATGACGCTGCTGCTGTCGACATCGCTGACCTCGACGGCCATCGCGCGTTCAGGCGGACAGAACGGAGCAACGCATGGCGACGACAGGGGCCAGTCGTTCCTCGACAACGACCGCCCGTCCTCTGCAGCGTCGGGGTCCTCTGGCGGCGGGGCACCTGGAGGCGGTGGCGGACCTGGGGGGCGGCGTGGTGGGGCATCTGCTACTGGAGGGCCATCCGGCAGTGGCGGCGGATCCGGCGGAGCGGCCGGTGGCAAAGGACCTTTCGCGACGGGAGGGAACTCCGGAGATCCGACCGCATATGGAGGGGTCGATTGTGCAGATGAAGAAGACGACGAGCGGAGGCACAAGCCCGAGTGCGAGCGATCCGCCACTCGACTTTCGAGCGCAACCCGCTCCGAGCATTAACAACGGTTCGACCCGCTGTTGTTGCATGCTGAGCAGCCTGGCCCAATGGAGCGTGCCGCGCCTGGGCACATGAGTACTCTATTAACGCGCCGCCGCATCGTTATCGGCAACGCAGCATCCGAATGTTAGTCGCGTTTTTCTCTGATTGCATATTTTTTTGTCCACCATCGAAGCTGGCGGAATTCTCGCGGACATATTGCCAGGAGACCTCACATGAAAATCTGCGCTCGAGTGGACAACCCCGCTGCTGTTCTTCGCCAGCGTCTTGAAGCGCTTGCCTCCCAACTCGCGGAACTTGAGAGTCTCAGGGACCGAGTGGATCGAGAAGAGAACCATCAGCGCGAGCTGCGCCGGTCGGGCTATCTCGGACGGCGCGCGAGCTCAGAGCGCAACCCTGCAACGTCGCAGATTTAAAGCTTATGCCTGCTCCGCCTGGTCGCAACCCATCAAATTATTCAGCGAGAGTCCGAAAGCGAACGGATGGTTCGAATTTAATCGATCATATTTGGCTCGGCGGGGGGCGAGCGGTTCATCCGCAGCAGCATCCCGTCACGCCGAGAACAGGGGCGCTAGTTTTCTGGCGCAGTACGTGCGGGGAGCGGGGGGTCTTCAATCTACTAACTAGTTTCGCTTGAAAGGATGAAAGCTCGTGAATGATGCCAATGTGAAAGTCGAAACGCAGGCCGATCCGGTGAATGAGAACGCGAATGGTGCAAAACCAAGGTTCGATTTCCCGCTTTTGAATTTCCAGGAACTCCTCCGTGGCTTCGCCGAGCAGGGCGCCGCACAGACCAAGAAAAATATCGCGAGCATGAAAGCGACTTCCGAGGAGATCAGCGACATTCTCCGTGAAGCCTGCTCTATGAACGCCAGAGGGGCCGTTGATTACGGCGCCAAGGTCATCGAGATTTCCAAAGACAATACCAGCGCCACCCTGGAGTTTTTATCCCGGCTCGCTGAGACCAGGTCGCTGCTGGATATCGTGCATCTTTCGACCGCCCGAAGCCGCGAGGCTTTCGAAGTTGTCTCCGCACAGAATCGGGAGCTTTGGGAGCTCGCGCAGAAAGTTGCGATCGAGACGACCGAGCCCATCAAGACCAGCTTCAACAGAGTGCTGCACAAGACCGTCTGAACCGAGGCTACCGGCCGCGCGGATCGACTGGACAGGCGTTTCCGCGACGAGGGGACGCTCGGTCCAGTCGATGGCGGGCCAGCGTGCTCAGGGTCCGCAACAGATTGCAGGAAACGAAGATGGGTGTGGTAATGATCAAATGCCCGGAAACGGGCGACGCTATTTCGACGGGTATCGAGACTGATCGCGAAAGGTTTCGCTGCAGCGCGGTATTCTTCTCGCGCACCTATTGTCGGGTCTGCGCGGCTACACACGAGTGGTTCGCGCGAGAGGCCTGGGTCTACGAGCCTGCCCTGGATAGTCGGTCGCCGGGCGGCTGGCGGGCGTCTCGCGCCGGCGCGGCTTGAATAAGTCCTGCTCCGCCACGCGAAATTATCCGATCGATCCTGCGGCTCATCACCTTGTAGCACTCGCATGCCACGGCTTCGAGCCGCGGCCGGTCAATCTCGAGCTGACCGCGGCGGTTGGATTTCAACGCTCTTGACGCGCGCAACGCCCTCACAACATGCGTGACCGTGGTGCGTCGGACGCCCAGTAGCTCCGACATAGTCTCCTGGGTCAAGGGGAGGAGATTGCTGCCATTCGCCCGGTCGTGAATTTGAAGCAGCCAGCAGGCCATCCGGGCTTCGACGGAATGCAGTGCATTGCAAGCCGCGACGTGCTGAACCTGCGTCAGCAGCGATCTCGTGAAAATCTGCACCATGGATGCGATCGCGGCGCTGCGCCCCAGAGCTGACAAAAATTGCGCCGCCGGAATCTGCAGCACGGGCCCCGGTACGCGGACGACTACCGTCACGGATGAGTGGGATGTGCCAAGCGCCAACGTTAGACCGATCGCACCTTCACGACCGATCACCGCTATGGCGGCAGTCTGCCCGTTCGGCAAGTCCACGATGTAGGAAATCGCGCCGCCACAGGGGAAGAGAAGGTGCTCGATTCGATCTCCCGATCGGACCAGTACGGCGTCGCGCTTGAGTACGACTTTCCGCAGGTGAGGCGCAAGCAAAGCGAAATCCGCCGCCGGCAACGCTGCTAACAATCGATTACCAACTCTTGTCGCGTGGTCCATCATGGGATTCGTCCCCCACGGAGGTCCGGCGCTAGGTCTCCTGCCGGCTGGTGCCGGCTGGTCTGCACTACTCAACAGCGCTCCAATCGGTCACCGGAGATATGGTTCCAATTGGGAGTCGTGCGTGTGCGACGGCACCGCCACGCACGATCCCGCTAGATCCTGCGATTGGCTCCAACTGGAGACCGGCAGGCTCGCGGGCATTGCAGTTGATGTCGGCCAAGCCTATCGCTCGTCCGCCTTCTCGGGAACCGGAAAGAGTGTCATCGAAGCGGACGCTCTATGCCTGTGCGACGGATGCCAATTTTCGGCCGAATATGCTCAGGCGGCGACCGCCTAATCATTGAACGTTCTTAACTCGTGGCTGACTCTTAATCAGCGGGTCCCAGGTTTGGGCCCCGCCCACCGCACCTCGCAAAGCCTTAGGCCGATCCACGGTTTGAGAAGACCGAACTAAAACGGTTTTTCAAACGGTGCTTTTTGGATCCTACCGGACGGTTGCTCCCGACAACGTGATCGGCGGTGCCGGTGACAAAGCGGCTCGCCGAGCGGCTTCCCCACTAAGTCACCATTTGCCGAACGAGTGTGCCGCAAGTTCGAACGACCCTGCTATTGAGCAGATCGGCCCTTGGTGCGGCTTCCTATTTTAGGCGAATTGCTTGTGACGTTCACGGAGGGAATCCATCCACAGGGTGAGATCCTGCACGTGCTTGAACATATCTTCGGGAGGCGGCGAAGCGGCATTTCGCCCGCGGGAAAGATCGTGAGCGTCCGTGATATCGCAACAAAGTTTGAATCCTGCCTCCCAAGCGGTGACGTCAGCGGCTTTCGGGTGCGGCGCTTCAGCGCCTGCTGGAGACGCGCGACGCGCTGGCGCGTCAATCTCGTCGCCAAGGCCTTGCGAGAAAGCAACCAGATCAACGACGAAATCAGCCGCGCTCTTGGTTGTGACTCCGCATCCTCGTTTTCGCAGGCTTTCACCCGTCACATAGCTGGGCGCCTGGCCCGTGTCGCAAAGGCTTTCACCTGTCAGACGTGGTCCAATGATTGCCTGTCGCGTATGCTTCTGACACAAATTTACAGGCCGAATCTACCGAATGCGCAACGTCTGGAACAGTCTGACGATCCGTCCCATCGGTATGAATTGCCGGCGGTTCGTCTCAAAGTATTTGATTAGCTCGTCGAGTTCGTCTTGCGTGGGCTGTCGGTTACGCTCTTTGCTCTTTCCAACCAAATTGAGGTGACTTAACGCGACGCGTGCGAGGCGGGCTTCCTCGGCTGAAACCTCGACACCGTGCACGGCGGCGGCGTTCGTTATGATTGTACGGAGAAGGACAAATCGATTGCCAGTGTCGCGGGGGCCAGCGCCCAGCTTGGCGCGCTTTCTTCCGAACTCGATCAGCGACTCTCTGTTGAGAGCGGGCAGCTTCACACTGCCGAGTTCGGTCTTGAGCTAGGCCATCACAGCAGCTTTTGATCGGCGAGGGGGCTTACCGACCTCGCGCATGTCTTGGTCGTGCAAGTCAATCAGATCGCCAAACGTGCGAACGTTCCGGACCACGCGTGGCTTCGACGATCCATTACGGTCAATGTTGCGCTCCATTTCGAGCGCCCATTCTTCCTTCGCCATCCTTGCGTCTTCGGAACGTCTCGGCCACATAACGGGTCTTGCGCCGGACTTGGACGCGCCGGTTTCCGGATGCAATTTGTGTAGGTCGCCACGCGTGTGCACTCCGGCTTTCGTGTGCACGACGTGTGCACCGGGAGATCCAGAAAAATCCATTAGGCGCAAGCCTGCAGGGCCCGCCCTTTCATGCCAATGAATCAGCCTTGACGTTCGGAAGCTTTTGACGCGAAGCAGGCCTGCGAACGATGCTACTTGCCTTCGTTCCAGATATCGGTGGCGAGCTTCCAATCATTTCCGACCTTTTCCCAAACCACGACATATTTTCCAGTCACTTCCTGTGGTGTCGGTCCCTTGGTCTTCAGCACGAAGGTGCCGATCTCGCGTGCCGCCATAGGGCCAAGCGGCTTAACGTCAACGGTGGTAAGTTTCGGATCGCCAACTTGCTCCGCCATGCCTTTCCACATTGTCTCGATGGCTGCTCGGCCCTGCACCATCGCAGAGCCGGGCGGGAATGCAGTCGCATCCGTGCTGTAGAGTGACCCAATTCCAGAGAAGTCGCCCTTGTTGAACATTTCAATCCATTTGGCGTTGATCACTTCAATTTCGGCCTTCTGAGCCGATGCTAGGCCGGTCAACGAAATCACGAATGCGATCACCAGTGCTATGCTGCGCATGATCATCTCCAATTCTGATGTAGATACGAATGCGAGCGGCAATTGTCCTGACGTCGAGTGGATGCGCTGAACGCCGCATCCCAGACCGCGTTTGGCGCAACAGCAACTCCGGAGGACTACCGTCAACAACATTGACAGGTAAGAACAAGGCCGCACCGGGTGCGATCGAGCGACGAGGTTGATTGCTCGTTATCGAAGGTTCACCGATAGAGTGACAGGCCGCAAGCCACCGGTCCAACAAAGAGCGTTCCCATGTTGCTGAACGTCGTACTTCGACTGAGAAGGGAGAAGTGCCACTCTTGATGTGCCTGATCGCATTATGCCCTTGAGGCGCGGTCGATACTCCGACAAGGGGATCGCTTTGTAGCGATGTCATGGAAGCCCGCGCCTCACCTCGTGGAGATTAGTAGCCGAGCATCAAGCGGCCACCCCGGCGCGTCTTGTGGCGGGCAGTCTTACAGGCGGACACCGGTTGTAGCAAACGCTTGGGCAACTGGTTTCTGCACCTGATCCAAGAGCGCCATTGCTGCAATTGCGATCACAACGGCAGCAGCGCAACCGAGCAGAAAAGCCTTCATGCGCGAACTCCATCATTTACAACCGTACTCATCTTACGATGCCGCTTCCTGTGAGTAACTGTGGCGAACGATCTCAAGCTCGCCCGCAGTTGCTGCCGGGTCTAGGGGCTCTTAAAAACCGGGTCGATCGAAAATGCATCGCTCATCAACCCCAGCGATTGAAGGTTGGCGCTTTGCAAGTCCACTTCCAATATGAGGAGGAGCAGCATGAGCACGACAACCGTAAAAGCGAGCAGAGGCGAGGCTTTTCGGGTAGCTGGCTCTGGAGCGATCAAGAACACGCGCATGGCGCGTAGCCATGAGATCATCCGCAGCAATGGCCTCGATTGCCCCAGCATGCCTTCTTCCTTGACATGACGAGCAAAAACCAAGGCTAGGACTCGCGCTGCCGCGATTCAAGGGAAGATTGCGGGCGGCGGGCGAACTGACGCAGTGCGCGTCGAGGAACGGATACCGATCCTTCCTCGTTGAAGCTTGCGCCCCAGAAGGAGGATCTGGCCGTGAAGGCACTGACATCCATACTATACCTGGCAGCGGTCGTGGCCTTCGATAGTGCGCTCGCCCAATCCCGTCAGACGGGGGCGCCTGCGCCACAGACGGTTCCCGAAGAGAGGGGCCAGCCGCAGCCACAGGGCTGGACCGGCCCGGTTAATACGGGTTCGGGCGGCGCGCCCGCCGAGAGTCCGCAGGGCCAGAGCCCGCCCGGGATGCAGGCGGCGCCCGAGGGCTCGTCCAAGAAAGTCGTGGCGCCGAAGAAGTAAGTGCGGTGCCGCGGACACTTATTTCGGGCATTCTTGACGGCATAGAGTGACCATGGCTGGCAGTGATTGATGCGATGGGCTTCGTGCGCCCGGGTTGCCGCAACCCTCCTGGAGATTGTTGCTGCGTCAGCGGCGCACGCGCAGCTTGCGGGTCACGGCGGCCCCGTCCGTGCGCTCGCCGTTTCGGCTGATGGCGACAGCCTGTTGTCGGGCAGCTTCGACACTTCCGTCATCCGCTGGTCGCTTAAGACCAACGCGGCGGGCGAGGTGCTAAGGTATCATGCGGACGCCGTTAACGCCGTTGCTTTCCTGCAGGACGGCCGCATGGTCACCGCGGGGTCCGACGCCCGGCTGGCGGTATGGACAGCCGGCCGCCAACAGCCTGATCAAGTCCTCGAGGGGCATACCGCTCCCGTCGTGGCAATCGCCGTGGCGTCGGACGGATCGAGCCTCGCCTCGGCCTCTTGGGACCATAGCGTGCGCCTTTGGTCGTTGGCTGATGGCGCCGCCCGGGTGTTCGAAGGTCACGCGCAGAATGTGAACGGTGTGGCCTTCGCTCCAGACGGCATGTCGCTCGTTAGCGTCGGCTATGATCGTGCGTTGCGCATCTGGCGCTTGCCCGAGGGCCGGCCTGAGACGGTGGAATTGCCAGCGCCATTGAACGCCGTCGCCATCGCGCCCGATGGCGAGATCGTCGCGGCAGGGGCTGACGGCAAGCTGCGCATGTTGACGAGGGACGGGGAGCTGGAGGGCCAGGTGGCCGCGGGCTTGGCACCGATCGTCGCTTTGGCGCTTTCCGATGATGGGATGCTGATCGCCGCCGCAGGCATCGACGGCACGGTTGCCATTGTGCAGCGCAAGCCGCGGAGAGTGTTGCGGACGCTCGTGGGCCCCGTTTTCCCGATCTGGTCGGTCGTGTTTCTGCATGATGCAGCAACGCTCGTGACCGGAGGTGCGGACGGAAAGATCCGGCGCTGGAACGTGTATACCGGTGAGCCCGTCGATTCGAACCTGTTCGGGACATCAGCGGATCCGCTGGCCGCTTATGCGGGCGATCATGGTGCCGATATTTTTCGCGCTTGCGTTGCCTGCCACACGCTGTCGGACAAGGAGCCGCAACGTGCAGGGCCAACGCTTGCCGGATTGTTCGGACGGAAAATCGCCTCGCTCTCGGGCTATCGGTTTTCCGAGGCGCTCAAGACGATGGATATCGTCTGGAGCCCCGAGACCGTCGCAAAGCTGTTTGAAGTCGGGCCCAACGCCTACACGCCGGGAACGAAGATGCCGGAGCAGCGCATCGGATCGGCCGAAGACCGCCGCGCGTTGACCGACTTCCTGGCCCGGGCGACCTCGCAATAGGCGAGGCCCTAACCTGGACGAGGGACGTCGCGCCTACGTCTTGCTGTCCGGCCGGCGCAAATAATCCTCGGTGGTTCGGGGCGGCGCGCGTTCTGGCACGCCCTCAAACGGATTGAACCGCTGTTCGCTCATCACGATCACGCGGCAATCCGCGCACATCCTGATGGCGTCGAGGCGCTGGTCGCCCGCCGGATACATCCAATGATTGCCCTCGAGCTTGACCGCGATGCGATCAATCGTGCTCTTCACGCCGAATGCCGTGCCGCAGCGGATGCAAAGGGCAGGCTCTTCCTCTTTGATCACAATCGCGGGCGCGCGGCCTGCGCGGAAATCGATCTGCGGCTTCAGCGTTATGACCTTCTCGGGACAGGTGCTCTGGCAGAGACCGCATTGCACGCAGGCATCCTCGACGAATTTGAGCACTGGACGGTCGGGATCGTCGCGGAGCGCGCCCGTCGGGCAAACGGAAACGCAGGACAGGCACAGCGTGCATCCACCGGTATCAACACTCACCGCGCCAATCGGAGCGCCCTGAGGCAAGGCAATGACGTCGACCTGCTTCGGTGCGAGCCGATGCAGTTCGCTCAACGCGAAGCGAAGCAGGTCGCGCCGCTTGCCGACGGTCTTGAAGGTCGCAGGCGTGTTCACCGCGGCAAGTCGCTCGATGCCCCTCAGGTGCTCCAGCATTGACTCCGGATCGTCAGTTTCGATCACAGTGACCCGGCGCCCTTCAAATCCGAGGCCCGCAAGGATGGTCTCTGCCATGTTGGTCGTTTGGGTCAGTCCAGCCACGTCATGCCGCGGCTTGCCGCGGAGCAAAAGCCGGAACGCGGTCGCTCCGTAGGCAAATGCGCCGATGACAGCCTCAATCCCGATCTGCGTCACCTCGTTGACGGCCAGAGGGATGACGTGGGCAGGCAGGCCATCGCCGTGCCGCGCCAGCGCGTCGATCAACGGCGTGCCGTGTTGGCGGTCGTGTAGCAACAGGACGGGGTTCGATCCGCCCGCCTGATGATAAGCGAGCAGCATGGCGCGGATGGTCTGAAGCTGGGTGTCCGCGGGCGGCAACGCGTAGGACGCGGCGCCCGTCGGACAGGCGGCGGCACATTGGCCGCAGCCGGCGCAAATCTCGGCATCGATAGCAACATGATTGCCGGCTGGCGTGATCGCATTCGTGGGGCATAGATCAAGACAGCGATGACAGCCGGTCAGATTCGAGCGCGAATGGGCGCAAAGATCGGGCGTGAACTCGACATATTTAGGCTTATCGAAACGCCCGACAAGTTCACGCGCGCTCAGGACGGCGCGCAGCATGGCGCCCGGCTCCTTGGGATCGGCCCGCAGGTAACCGTCGCGCAGATCATGCGCCTGAAACAGCGGTCTCTCTCCCGATAGGTCAATGACGATGTCGCAACGCGAGGTGGCGCCGTTGCGTGGAGTTTCAAAGACGTAGTGGTCGCGCGAGGAGGGGCGCGGGGGAGCGTAGTCGTTGACGGTGAGCTCGAAAGCGCCAAAATGTCCTCTGGCGTTACGGATGGTTCCTTTAACGACCGGGAAGGGCGTTGCCACAGGCGAGATGATCGCGCCCGGCTCCCTCAGCATCACGGTCACATCGAGGTGATCCGAAAGGAGCAGCCCGGCTTCGATCGCCGCCTCGTCCCGGCCATAGATCAGGATGACGCCGTCGCTGGCAAGCGTGACAAGTGGATAATCGGGCGCCTGCACGGCGCTGGCTGCGAGCAGCGCTGCCATTTTGGGGCCCGCATGCGTGCCTTCGGTCGACCAGCCTGCCGTCTCGCGAATGTTCACGAAAGCAATCGGCGCGGAACGATCGCCGGCTTGCTCCGCAAACAAGGATTGCTGATACGTGCAGGCAACGGTCAGAGGGCCCTCTGCCTTTGCGCATGCGCCAAAGTGGTCGAGCTCGGCGCCGCACAGGTGACGAAAACTCCTGATGTCGTCATTGTCGCATCCGCGCTTGATCGCGGCCACGTCAAGCCGCATCGTGTCTTCACACGAACAAATCAGGATGGTCTTCGCTGGCTGCTCCAGGTTCATCCCTCCGAGAAGGCGACGAATGACGGGCTCGCTCCGATCCTTCGCTTCGTATAGATATTGTCAATTGGGGAAAAGGAGAAATTGGAGGAAGGCCTGCGGTCGATCCCAACCAGCCTCGCTTCCACGGCGGAATGGATCCAATTGCCGCCGCCCTTTGCCTTGGTCCGGTTGCGCGAGAGCGGAGACGCGTTCGCCCATGCATGCTGCATTGCACCCGAAAGCGGTGCCGGCACGCTGGTCTATGTAGGGCGGTTCGACGTCGCCGAGTTCGCGGTGGTGCTGGAGCCCACGGAGCCGCTGATCACCGCACGCCGCGCCTTTTACGCCGGCATGGTCGCCCTGACCGACGCCCTGCGCGCCTATGCGCCGCCGGCCAAGGAAGTTGCGATCGGTTGGCCCGATGCGGTGAGGATCGACGGTGGACTCGTCGGAGGGGGACGGCTTGGCTGGCCTGCATCCGCGGACGAGGATGAGCCGCCGGATTGGCTCGTATTTGGGGCCATGATTCGAACAGTCATGATCAACGATCATGATCCCGGTGTTCGCCCGCTTGCCTCCGCCCTCGATGAGGAAGGGTTCGGCGAGGCCGGCGCAGTACAGATGACAGAGAGCTTTGCACGGCACCTGATGCGGGCGATCGACAGTTGGCAGGTCGATGGATTTGACAGCGTCGCGCGCGAATATCTCAGCCGTATCCCTCGCGAGCGGCAAACGCTCCGACGCATCGATGATCGCGGCGATCTGCTCACGCGCCACACGGGTCGTGATACGACCGAGCGGGCAGCTCTCGTCGACGCGCTGGCCTCGCCATCCTGGCTCGATCCGACGCTTGGAGGGCCGAGGCGGTGAAAAAGACTATCAAACTTCTACGCACGATCGCCCTGGATCCCTCCGACACCTTCGTGTTCGACGTGCCGGCAATGCCAGGCGAATGGGCCGTCTCCGGCGCCTTCCGCTTCTGCGGTCAGGATCCGGCGGAGCTGAGCCGAAAGGCACGTGCCGCCTTCCGCAGCGGCTTTCTTGGCGTGCAATCCTGGGGATGGTCGACGCTCGCGCAGATCGTCCCGGCAACCGAGGACGATTGCCAGGTGCTGATCGAGCTCCTTGCCAGACAACTTGTCGATCGGTTCGGCGCACCGGACATGGCAATTGCGAGGGCCGCTGCGGAAGAGGAAGTCACCTTTGCACAGTCGCTCTGCTCGCATCCGGTCAGCTCGCTCATTGCGGTCCACCGCTCGGGCGGCGACGGCGACGTTCACGAGAGCTTCCGTAAGCTGCAACTGCGGGAAGGGCAGCGTCATGGCAAGGCATTCTCGTTCATGGAAATCGAGGATGATGTCAAAGCCGACAGCGATCTTAACTATTCTGATGGGGGCCAGGAGCGGCTCCTCCGATGAGTGATTTCTGGATCGCATGCGGCCATCATCTGCTCGATCGCGACGAGAGCGGCGGGCTTCGTGTCACCGACGAATTCTTGAAGGCTTATTTTGCCCGTCCCGAGCTGATGCCGCCGAAGGACGCGTGCCCGGTCGAACGAAGACTGCATCGTGAGATGCTTGCTGATCCGCGCCGGGCGGTCGCAGCCGACGAGGTCGCTGCGATCGCCGATGAGGACGCGCGGGAGAACTGGCGCTTCGTGGTGGAGTTTCGCGATCTTATGTTGCGGCACCCGACGCTCGAAGCTGCGTATCTCGCAGTTCTGAGTTCGTCGTCAAACGTCCTGCCGCCGCTGTTCATCAATCAGCTCGTGCATGTGATCTTGCGCAATGCGCTTGACGCCAACGACGATGTGTTCGTGCTGCGCGCCGCCGAGCTGTTCTTCCGGCCGCAGCGGATCCTTCCACATGAACAGGCCTTGCTGCTTGGCGACGAAGAGGTTGTCGGCGATCGCAGCCCGACGCCTATCTTGTCGCTGATCTCGATGCTGGGCACCAAGACTGACGCCCAGCTCGATGTGCTGAGCGAGGAAAATGCCGAGAGTTATTGGCAACGCAGCAACCAGTTCGATATGGCCCTCGATCTCACCGCGGGTGGGCGAGGCCCTCGCGCGCTGGCACAGGCGATGACGCGCTGGGTCTCCCATCTGCTCGGGATCGATGTTCGCATTGAACCGCTGACGGAACTACGCGAGGTAAAGCTGGCCTGGTATATCGGGTTGGACGCTGACGCCACCAAGATGGGCGATCGGCTTTGGCATGGCGAGGAGCTCGACGGGCTCAGCGCAGGGCGAGTTCTTTCGCTGTTTCGCCTCACCTTTGCGGATCCTCAACTCGCCCTAGAGACCTTGCGGGGCGAGCCGGTCTATCTGATCCTAGCGATGACAGCCGATCGGAAGCTCCGCATGAAACCGCAGAACCTGTTGAGGGGACTCCCGATCAGGCGCCTGGAGGCGATCTCATGAGTGTTGCCCTGCCGCTCCAGCGTATTCCCGTCGGTATCGTCGTCGAACTGCGCAAGGCGGATTCGCCGTGGTGCGATTTTATCTGGCGGAGCGCCGCCGTGTTGCCTGACATACCGGACACGGAGCCCTGGACAATCTTGCGCGAACAGGGCGGCACCACCTGGTTCTATGCCGGCAGCGCAACGGTTGATCTGTACGTGTCGGAAACTGCGCGTTACCGCGACAATATTGCCTCCGGCACGCCGAGCCTCTGGGTGGTCTTGAGCCCATCCGAGGGAGCTTGGCCTTATGCGATCGCCGCCACGACCGCTGATCCCGCCGAAGGAGAGGGGTTTACCGGGGCCGCTGACAATCTGGTTGAAGCCGTACCGATGCCCGAGGTAGTGCGCGAGCTGATTGAAAGCTTCATTGCCGAACACCACGTCGAGCGAGAGTTCGTCAAACGCGAGCGCCGGCGCGCCGACCCCGAGGCTTTGGCGCGTCGGCAGCATGAAGGCGGGCAAGAATGACCGAGGAAGAGTTTCTCGCACGTTGGTCGCGTCGCAAGCGCGAGTCGAATTCGAATGCTCCGCCAGCGGAAACAGCCGGGCCGGCCGGTGCAGCCGCGGTGCCATCCGCCGCGGCCGAGCCCGAACCGGACGTGGATCTTGGCAGCTTGCCGTCGATCGACGCGATCGCGGCGGGAACCGACATCACCGCCTTCCTGCGCAAAGGTATTCCGCCCGAATTGATGCAAGCGGCCCTTCGCCGCGCCTGGACGGCCGATCCGGCGATCCGCGATTTCGTGGGGCTCGCCGAGAACGCCTGGGACTTCAACGATCCGAATGCCATGCCCGGCTTCGGACCACTCGATTGCTCGCAGGCGGAGCTGGCAGCCTGGGTCGACCGGATCGTCGGGGGTCTGCGTGAAGCCGCAGAGACTCAGCCTGACACGCCGACGCAATTGCAGGAGTCCTCGGCCGTTCCGAATGGCGATATTGTGCACTCCGTTGGGCTTACCGAGACGCCTGATGAAACCGGTCCCACAGAGATCGCGACTCCCGTTGCATCGCAATCGGCCATGGAGCCCGATACTGTTCCGCGCCGCGTACATGGTAGTGCCCTGCCTCAATAGTGTTGCTACCAAAGGCGCTATAGCCTCAACCTATTGAGCGGCGATTGACCGTCTGCGGAACTAGGTCTAGATTTGCTAGCGCTTTGTTGCGCAAGTAAAATTGGTCGCTCGAGGGTCTCAGGCAACGGAGGTCCATGTGCGTGACGCCGGGCTCTATCGCGCCATTGACGCCGCAGGCGGCGTGGCCCAGCTTGCGCGCAAAATCCACATCAGCCAGCCCTCGATTTCGAACTGGAGCAAGGTACCCGCTCAGCGGGTGATTGCGGTCGAAGCTGCAACAGGTGTTCCTCGGGCCGAGCTGCGGCCTGATCTCTATCCCGATCACCATCACGAACACACGGCATCGCAAGACAGCATCGATCCGATCGATGTCGCGCGAGCGCAGGAATATGTCCTTCTCGCCGCCTTGCTCGCAGCTGCGCCGTCCAAGCGCTTGCTCGATCGGCTTACGGGTTTGAGCGGAGACGGCACGCCACTCGGTCAGGCTCACGCCGGCTTGGCGGAAGCCGCTTCGCACACGACCGCAGCTCAGGTCGAACGTGAATATTTCGACCTTTTTGTCGGTCTCGGCCGCGGTGAGTTGCTGCCCTACGCCTCCTACTATTTGACCGGCTTCCTCAACGAGCGGCCGTTGTCACGTTTGCGGACGGATCTCGCGGAGCTCGGCATCGCGCGCGCCGAGGGCAATTCCGAGCCTGAGGATCATGCCGCCATTCTCTGCGCGATCATGGCCGGAATGGCTGATGGCCGCTGGGAAGCGCCGTTCGTTGCGCAGCGTGCGCTGTTCGAGAAACACGTTTCGTCCTGGATGGGACGTCTGTTTGGCGACATGGAGCAGGCGGCGAGCGCAAGGTTCTACCGCGCGGTCGGCACGTTCGGCCGCCTGTTTATCGAGATCGAGAGGCAAGGATTTTCGTTCGCGAAGTGGCCATGCGAGGCTGGTCCGGGAGAGGTGCGATGAGCGATGAAAAGAAAGCGATCGTCGGACGGCGCGACTTCCTCCGCAGGGTTGGCATCGGCACGGTAGGCGCTGGGGCCATGCTGACGACGCCACTCGTCGGTTCCGCGCAGGCCGACAGCGAGAATGACGATGAGAAGCGCAAGTCGCGCTACAAGGAATCCGATCACGTGAAGGCCTATTACCGCGTCAACCGCTATCCCGCCTGAGGGAGGCCGCCCGTGCTTATCAAGCGAACACAAGAGCATTCCGGATCCGACCGCCGCGGCTCGGTCGCGGACACCATGGCAAGGCAGACCGGCGGTCTCGATCGCCGCGCCTTCCTGCGCCGGTCCGGTCTTGCGGGTGGCGCGCTCGCGGCACTCGGGACCATGCCGATTTCCGGCGTGCGCAAGGCGGAAGCGGCCGTGGCGGGTCCGCTGACCGCCGGGGCCACCGTCAAGAAAAGCATCTGTACGCATTGTTCGGTCGGATGCACCGTGACCGCGGAGGTGTTGAACGGGGTCTGGATCGGCCAGGAGCCGAGCTGGGATTCCCCCATCAATCGAGGATCTCATTGCGCGAAGGGAGCTTCCGTACGCGAGTTGGTGCACAGCGAGCGGCGTTTGCGCTATCCGATGAAGCTCTTAAACGGGCAATGGACGCGCGTCTCCTGGGAGACTGCGATCAACGAGATCGGCGACAAGATCATCGAAGTTCGCGAAAAATCGGGTCCCGATTCCGTTTATTGGCTCGGCTCGGCCAAGATGACCAATGAAGGCGCTTATCTGTTCCGCAAGCTCGGGGCGTTCTGGGGCACCAACAACACCGACCATCAGGCACGCATCTGCCATTCGACCACTGTCACCGGCGTCGCCAATACTTGGGGCTATGGCGCGATGACCAATAGCTACAACGATATCCGCAACGCCAAGACCCAGATGATCATGGGCGGCAATCCGGCCGAAGCGCATCCGGTTTCGTTGCAGCATCTGCTCGAGGGCAAGGAACTGCAAAAGGCCAACTTCATCGTCATCGACCCGCGCATGACACGCACCGCTGCGCACGCCACGGAATATGTGCGGATGCGTCCGGGCACCGACATTCCGGTGCTCTACGGCATCATGTGGCACATCCTTCAGAACGGTTGGGAGGACAAGGAATTCATCAGGCAGCGCGTCTACGGCTTCGACGATCTCCGCAAGGAAGTGGAGAAATGGAATCCGAATGAGGTGGAGCGCGTCACCGGCATTCCAGGCGAACAGCTCAAGCGGGTCGCCAAGCTGTTCGCCACCGAGAAGCCGTCGACCTTGATCTGGGCCATGGGCCAGACCCAGAAGACCGTCGGCACCGCCAATGTGAGGGCGAGCTGCATCCTGCTGCTCTTGACCGGCAATGTGGGCGGACCGGGCATGGGTGCCAACATCTTCCGCGGCCACGACAACGTGCAGGGGGCGACCGACGTTGGGCTCGATATTGTGACGTTGCCGTTCTACTACGGTCTCGCCGAGGGCGCGTGGAAGCACTGGTCGCGGGTCTGGGACGTTGACTACGAATTCCTGAAGTCGCGCTTCGATTCCAAGCAGATCATGGAGACTCCCGGCATTCCTCTGACCCGCTGGTTCGAGGCAGTAACGCTGCCGAAAGATCAGGTCGCTCAGAAGGACAACGTACGGGCAGTGTTCGTTCAGGGGCACGCCAGCAACAGCATCACGCGCATTCCGGAGTCTCTCAACGGCCTGAAGGCGCTAGACCTGCTTATCATTGCCGACCCGCATCCCACGACGTGGGCGTCATTGGCGGTCGAGGCCGGCCGCAAGGATGGCGTCTACATTCTTCCCGTGGCCACGCAATTCGAGTGCAAGGGATCGCGCGTCGCCTCGAACCGCTCGCTGCAATGGGGCGAGCAGATCGTCAAACCGATCTTCGAATCCAAGGATGATCTCGAGGTCATTTATCTTGTGGCCAAGAAGCTCGGATTCGCAGACCAGATGTTCAAGAAAATCAAGGTCGAGAACAATCTGCCTGAAGCAGAGGATGTGCTGCGCGAAATGAATCGCGGCAGCTGGTCGACCGGCTATTGCGGGCAATCGCCTGAGCGGCTCAAGGCGCACATGAAGCACCAGGCGAAGTTCGACATGCTGACGATGCGTGCCCCAAAGGACGATCCCGAGGTCGGCGGTGACTACTACGGCCTGCCGTGGCCGTGCTGGGGCTCACCGGACGTCCGGCATCCGGGCACGCCGCTGCTCTACAACACCAATCTCGCGGTGATGGATGGCGGCGGCACGTTCCGGCCGCGCTTCGGTATCGAACGCGAGGAGAAGCTGCCAGACGGGTCCACGCGCAAGGTCAGCCTGCTGGCCGACAAATCGTACTCTAAGGATTCCGAGATTCAGGACGGCTATCCCGAATTCACGCTGGCGAGCCTGAAGAAGCTTGGCTGGGACACGGATCTCACCGAAGCGGAGATGGCCACGATCATGAAGATCAATCCGACCAATCCGGATTCGGTGTCCTGGTCGCTCGATCTCTCAGGGGGCATCCAGCGGGTCGCGCTCAAACACGGCTGCGTGCCGTACGGCAACGGCAAGGCACGCATGAACGCCTTCGGCCTGCCCGATCCGATTCCGGTCCATCGCGAGCCGATCTACACGCCACGTGTCGATCTTGTCGAGAAATATCCGACGCTGCCCAATGCCAAGCAGTTTCGCATGCCCAACATCGGCTTCTCGGTGCAGAAGGCTGCTGTGGAGAAGGGGATTGCCAAGCAGTTCCCGCTCATCCTCTCGTCGGGCCGTCTGGTCGAGTATGAGGGGGGTGGGGAGGAGACGCGTACCAATCCGTGGCTTGCCGAACTACAGCAGGAGATGTTCATCGAAATCAACCCGGCCGATGCTGCTGATCGCGGCGTCAAGGATGGCGGCTGGGTCTGGGTCACCGGCGCAGAGAACAATTCCAGAGCGAGGATGAAAGCGCTCGTCACCGAGCGTGTCGGCAAGGGCGTCGCCTGGATGCCCTTCCATTTCGGCGGCTGGCTGGCAGGGAAGGATCTTCGCAGCGCCTATCCGAAGGGGACAGATCCGATCGTTCTCGGCGAAAGCGCGAACACCATCACGACCTACGGATATGATCCCGCGACGGGCATGCAGGAACCGAAGGTCACTCTTTGCCAAATCGCGGCGGCATAAGGAGCAACGACGATGGCCCGTATGAAATTCCTCTGCGACGCCGACCGTTGCATCGAGTGCAATGCCTGCGTCACCGCCTGCAAGAACGAGCATGAGGTGCCCTGGGGTATCAACCGGCGCCGCGTGGTCACCATAAATGATGGTAAGCCAGGCGAGCGTTCGATCTCGATGGCCTGTATGCACTGCACCGACGCGCCCTGCGCAGCCGTGTGCCCCGTGAACTGTTTCTACACCACCGCCGATGGCGTGGTGCTGCACTCCAAGGACCTCTGCATCGGCTGCGGCTATTGCTTCTACGCCTGTCCGTTCGGCGCGCCGCAATATCCCAAGGTCGGGAACTTCGGCTCACGCGGCAAGATGGACAAATGCACCTACTGCGCCGGCGGCCCCGAGGCCGATGGCAGCAAGGAGGAATACGAGAAGTACGGCGCGAACCGGCTGGCGGAGGGCAAGTTGCCGCTGTGTGCCGAAATGTGCTCGACGAAGTCATTGCTCGCCGGCGACGGGGAGATCATCGCCCAGATCTACAAGGAACGCGTGATGAAGCGCGGCTACGGCTCCGGCGCGTGGGGCTGGAAGACCGCGTATCGCGAGACGATCGAGTCCTGACGCGGACGACAGTCAAGGACGCGATACCGGGAGGCGCAGATGGCGTCATTTGGAAAACTCGTTCGCCTGGCATTTGGCGCATGCGCGCTGCTTCTGGTGATCATGGCGGCTCCAGCGAGCACCCAGCAGGTCAATCCGACCGCAAGCTCCGTCAAGGAGCAGCAGTTGCTGCAGGAGCTGAACCGAATCCAGGGCCGTGTCAGCATTCCGGATCAGAGATCGGGCGTGCTTGAGCAGCCACAGGGACGCGAATGGCGGGAGTTTCGCAATGTCACGCTGCGCTGGATCGGGGGCGTCGCGATTATCGGCATGCTGGCTTTGCTCGTGATCTTCTATCTCACCCGCGGCATGGTGCGGCTTGAAAGCGGGCGATCGGGCCGCACCATTGTGCGCTTCACGCTGTTTGAGCGCTTCGTGCATTGGATGACAGCGACCTGCTTCATCATCCTCGCCATCTCGGGTCTGAACATCACCTTCGGGCGGCCGTTGTTATTGCCGTTGATCGGTTTTGAAGCGTTCTCCGAATGGTCACAATGGGCGAAGTATGCCCACAACTATCTGAGTTTCCCGTTCACCGTCGGCGTCGTCCTGATCTTCCTGATGTGGATCGCGGGAAATCTCCCGAACAAGGTGGACGTCGCCTGGATCAAGCGGGGAGGGGGCATTGTCGGCCATGATCATCCACCGGCCTATCGCTTCAACGCCGGCCAGAAGATGATTTACTGGATCGTCGTAATCGGGGGCGGCCTCGTTGCAGCGACGGGATACGAGCTGATGTTCCCGTTCTACGTCAGCGGCATTGAAGGCATGCAGATGGCCCAGATCATCCACTCCGTGGTTGCCGTGCTATTCGTGGCCGCAATGATAGCGCATATCTACATCGGCACGATCGGGATGGAGGGGGCTTTCGAGGCCATGGGTTCGGGTGAGGTCGACCTCAACTGGGCACGCGAACATCATAGCCTCTGGCTC
Organism: Bradyrhizobium sp. JR4.1; assembly: GCF_040548605.1. NCBI lineage: Bacteria > Pseudomonadati > Pseudomonadota > Alphaproteobacteria > Hyphomicrobiales > Nitrobacteraceae > Bradyrhizobium > Bradyrhizobium sp. JR4.1. The sequence continues at coordinate 24,578 of NZ_JBEPRY010000032.1, read as the reverse complement.
GACGAACAGAGTGGGCGAACCGGGCCGAACGATCAAAAGCCGCAACCAGTGACCGCTGCGGCGGAATGAGGGGGAGCGGCTGAAGAGGGCCGGTCAGGTGTGCTCTATTGCGTGCGCCCTCTGGCAAACAGAACGGACCGGTCCTCGATCTCCTGCTCGGCCAGCGTGCTCGCCTGGGCTGTCTGCAGCTCTTGAATGTTTGGCATGCCGCTCTGTGCAGAGTGAAGAAGTGCATGCGGTCTGAGCACGCTGGTCGCCGCACCGATGACGAGCAGGGCCGTGACGAGCGAAAGCATAAGGCGTTTCATTCGACATCTCCGTCCGGTGTTGTGTCCGCCAAGACGGCGTAGGCTCTAATTGGTCCCGGTGATGTGAGCCGCCTCACATCCTTCGAGCCTTTTTTCCGGTTCCGACGGCTGAACGAAGGTCGGGCAGTCCATCGATGGTTTGCGCCGCCAAACAAGAAGTATGGACCGCGCACGTGTTCCGGAGCTTAGAAGGGCCGAAGGTCCAACAATGGAAGACAGCTGCGAGTTGCCGACCTATATCGCCATCTCATCTTGCCCTGTCACGACACCTGGAAGGTCGCAATCATGTCGGACGGGCAGCAAGATGCGGGGAGGTGATCGGAGCGATCGTGGGCCGGCTGCGCACCGAGTACGACTTGAAAAAGCTGAACCAGCGGCTTCACGCGTACTCAGGTCGTCCAGGACCTCGCCAAACTTCCGTATCACGGTTGCGTCTCCGAAGTGGCCCATCGCCGCATCCCCGCTGCGGCTGAAGGCGACCGCGCTGAGAGCTTTCGATGAAGCTCGGATCTGCAGCTTGACCGAGGCCGCCTTTTCGACGGGCGGTTTCGAAGTGCCTACTTGGTCAATTCGGGGGGACGGTCGCGCGGACGACGAACGGGCCGCGCGAGTAGCCGGCGGAAACCGAGGCTCGCAATCCTCGACCTGCGCCTCGAGGAGCCCGTTTGCGACAATGAGCGCCTTGACCGCCTCCCGGGTGTCTCGACCGCAGGCAGCGATGGCCTGGTCAGCGGCAGCCTCCAATTCGAACGGTGCCGATCGGGATGGCTCCCGATCCCGATTCACTAACCCAAGTCTACCTAAGTATGGTCACTTCATACCTGCGCGCGATGGCGCCGACCAAGCGCTAATGTTACCGATACATCCAGACTGAAAAGCAACGGAACCGGCCCTGCGAGCCGACAGTTGCGGGACGAGACCGGCGGCGTAGCGCCCGCCGGCCCTTCTCCCGATCTAGCGGTGCTTCGCCGCTCAACTGACGCTTACGGCCGTAGTTAGTGCAGAGAGTCCGCCATGAGAAACATCGCCGACCTCCTGATGCGGTTCAGACGGGGAAGCCAACGCGTGTCCAATACTCAGGTTGCAGCTATGGCTGAAAACCAAGATCGATCCAGCATGGCTGATTTTGTCCGGATCCTGCAGGCCTACGATCAAGCCCAGTAGGGCAGGGGTTTGGTGCGAGCGCGTCAGTCCGTGATGCGGACGTCCGAGCAAACCAAAGCCAAGACCTCACACCACACCGCGTCCAGCTGTTTATGCCTAGCATGTCCGTTCAGGGTCAAACGGCGACAAGAGCAGAGGACTCTGATTTGCAGCTTCGGGCAAACTGCGGAAGTCACTCGGCTCCAGCCTTGGTTCAGTTCGGCGCTGATGTCAGTCAGCCCCAACGGTTCGGGCGCCGCATACAATGAAACGAGCGCGGGGATTCTGCTAGGCCCGGGCCGGGCCCAGCAACCGCCTGCTGAGACATCCAATGACTTCGCACCCTTGCATGGCCCCCGCGCCGCGCTGCCAGCAACATGAACCGCCTGCATGTCCTGTCCCTGCAGGGCACCCGCCGCATTGACAACGACATCAACGTCGGCAAGAGCGTCCTTCCATTTCGAAGCGTCGGTGGTCCGACCATATCGAGGGTGATGTGGTGCGTATCAGGTGCCGCCGGGTGGCGCGACACCAATACGCATTCGGGCCCTTCGGCGGACAGTCTGGCCTGGATTGCCGATCGAATAAGCCCCGTGCCACCAACGAGACGGATGCGCATTGACTGGTCCTTCGATCGGCGGCGGCGGCTTTCGCAAACTGTTGATCGAACAATTAAAGGTGCGGACGGCTAAAGCACGGCTGATGCAATCGTTCCTTGCGGCGGAACAGGTGAGTTGGCCGCAAGCAGCGCCTTATCGTTTGCAAGATCGCTTTTCGAGCGCACGACGATCGCCATCGACGTTGCGGCGTCACCGATATCGACGGCAGGTCATTCAAGGGCCAGATCCGGCATTACGGCTTCCACTTCAGACCGCTTAGCCGAAGATCTCTTGAATCGGTGACATGTCGGCTTTCGGCGGCAAACCACAAGTAAGTTCAGCCTAGCATCTACCGCTGCTTTTGACTCCAAGCAGATGAAGTCTTGGGATGGGTATACGACTGCCGAACCCGTCGAACTCGGCCAGGGACTTGCGGGAGCACAACCACATCTTGGTGAGCTCTTAGCCAGTGTTTCTGACCGCCTCTGCCAGCATGGAGTAGAGCTGCTGCTTGCTGAATTCCTTGGGCGGCTGCCTCTGCACTGTGTTCCGCGACACCTTCCGTGCGACTGGACGGGCGCAGGCCGCCGACGAGGTCGGCCTCAGCTTCGGGCGCGGCCTTATCTTGGGCCTTGCTGTGGGCGGCTTGTGGCCGCGCTTCAAGCCCAGACGGGTCAGCATGCCGCAGACCGCGTTACGACTGCACCCGAGACGACGCGCAATCTGCGCCGCGCTCTGTCCTGCGGACCAGAGCCTGTTGAGGAGCGCTATGTCTTTCGCATCCCAGCCCATGAGAGATATTATAGCGCCGACTGCCGAACACGCCAGTCTAGTCTTCGTCCGGCTCGCGCACGACCGGCGGGTCGTCAGCGTCATCTTCCTCTTCGTCGTCCTCGTCGTCTTCATCGGGATCTCTTGGCGGCATCGCGGTGCCCATAAGCACAAGCGGTGTCCAGCAGATCGCGGTGGTGGAAAATGCTTCGAAGGTATGTTGCTTCATGTGGCTGCTACTCCTCGAAAACACGCGTAGTCCCATATTCATGGCGGACGGCACGCGCGTCCAGGGCGCGATCGGTGCAAACGAGATGGGAACGTCAAGTCGACGACATGAGCAAAGGAGAGCAACCGCCACGCAAATGGTGGCGTTTTTAGCTACTTTATGCCCGAAAACTCATTCGGCTCTATGTTCACCAAAACCTCGCCGGTGGTGATTTCGGGGACTCCAAGATCGAGGTCATGTAGACTTGCTTGAACAAACGCGAGTATCTTGGCGTTCGCTGCATTGGCGCTTTCGCGATCGTCAAATATCATCACGGCGATACCAACGCCGTCGCCCGCATCCAGAACTTGGTAAGACCTGAATCCGTGCGATTGCCTTAGGATCTGGCCGACGCCGCTCTTGGCGCGGCGAGCGGCGTCCGCTACCGAACGAATCTTGGTGTACTTGCGAATGACCATGTACATGAGGCCACCACGCGCCACACGCCTCGACGCATCAAAGCATATCGGTCCCGGTCGGACTAGGGCCAACTTCCGAGGCCGGGCCACAGTGTCCGGCTAGGCGAACCGGGCAACGCGCCTTTTCCAATGAGTCCTCCTCGCCCTGCGCATCGGGCGAGGTGCTGAGGCTCAGGAGCCCTCGAACTTGAACGATACGTTGAGCTTGGCGCGATAGGCCTCGACCTTTCCCTTGTCATCGAGCTGCATATCCAGCTTGACGACCTCTGCAATGCGAAGATCTCGGAGAGATTTTGCAGCTTGCTCGACCGCATTCGCGGCGGCCTTCTCCCACGAGTCGTTGCTGGTACCGACCAGTTCAATGACCTTGTAGACGCTATCAGGCATGTCGTCCTCCTGTCCGGGATGACGAAGGAAATCTAGCATCAGGATCTCGACCCCGATACGGGGATGCCGTCCGGAGCCGGAAAGGGACAAAAATTGCATTTGGCGGGGGCAGCTTTGGCCGGAGCCAACCTGCCGGGCCAGCGCCATCATGTCCGCTCCTAGCGAGCAGACGGAAAAACGTCCGATTGCCTGTCACTTTCCTGTTTGACCCGGTGCCGACCATTTCAGTCTCGGGTCACTCGATCGCGGCTGCTGAGACTAACCAAAAATACGGACCGGCTAAGCCGTCCAAGCCCCTCGCTCCGGCGCTTGCCACGAGGCAAGGATTCGCATCCGTGCAGGCTTGCCCTTGTCCACCTGCTCTAGCGACGGTCTGTAGATAGCTATCGCTCAGATCTCATGACTTGCCGCGGAAGCACGAGCAGCGCCAATCTGGCCGCAGCCGTGCCGGGCGCCAGTCCTACGGACACCGCACCCAACAGGCCCTCGCCGGCGGCGTTCATGTCCACTTTCGCCTGGTCGCACTGGCGCAGGATGAGCTGGGCGTGTCGGTAGAGCACCTTGCCAGCTTCCGTCGGTGTTACCCCGCGTTTGGTTCAGCAATTGCTGCTTGACCTCGCCCTCGAGCGTCGCCAATTGCTGGCTGAGCGCAGGCTGCGCCACGTGCAGGATGTCGGCGGCTTGTGTGAGACTGCCGATATCGACGATTTTCACGAAATATTGCAAGCGCCTCGGGTTCACGGATTACTCCCACCGGGCCGTTGCCATCTTCTGGTTGCTCGGCCGGGCCTCGGCGCCAGCAAGAACTCTGCCACGTTAGCCGAAATCGCCATCATCTATAAGAAATTCATATCGAGGAAGACCGAACTCGTCTTGGCCTTACCCCGCGCCGAAAGATAGCGTCGCGACCCGACAGTATGATCGAGGTTCATGGTGAACTCATCCCGCATCGCAGAGCGCGTCCGGCGAATTAAACCTTCACCCAGCACGGCGGCCGCCGACCGCGCCAACGAATTGCGCCGGCAAGGCAGACAGATCGTCAGTCTGGTGGTCGGCGAGCCCGATTTCGACACGCCTGCGCACATCCGCCAGGCAGCGGCGAACGCGATGGAAAAGGGTGCGACGCGATACACCCTGATGGCTGGCACCGTGGATCTCAGGCGCGCGATTGCGGCCAAGCTCGAGCGCGAGAACGGGCTGACCTATGCGCTCGACGAGATCATAGCAACGAACGGCGCAAAGAGCGCGATCTACAGCGCTTTCGCGGCCACGCTGGAGCCCGGCGATGAGGTGATCATTCCGGCCCCCTATTGGGTTTCCTATCCCGATATGGCGATTGCCTGCGACGGCATTCCGGTCTTTGTTCCGTGCGACGATACGCAGAATTTCAAATTGACCGCGGCGCAACTGGAGAGCGCGATCACGGCGCGCGCGCTGGCTCGTGATCAATTCACCGAGCAATCCGACCGGCGCAAGCTATACGGCCGACGAATATCGCGCGCTTGCCGGCGTGCTTGCGAGGCATCCGCATGTCATGGTGATGGCCGACGACATCTATGAGCACATTCGCTACGGCGGTGTCAGCGCGGCCGCATATTCTCAAGGTCGCACCCGAACTGCGCACTCGCACGCTGGCCGTCAACGGTGTCTCCAAGACCTATGCCATGACGGGCTGGCGGATCGGCTGGATCGCAAGTCCGAGCGATCTGGTTCAGGCGATCAACACGTTTCTGTCCCAATCGTCCGGAAACTGCTGTTCGATCAGCCAGGCCGCCGCCGCCGCGGCCCTCGACGGCGACCAGAGCTTCGTCGAGCAAAGTGTCGCGATCTACCGGCAACGACGCGACGCGATCTTGCCGCTCGTCAACGCGATCCCCGGCCTAAGTTGCATGGCGCCGAGTGGTGCGTTCTAACTCTATGTCAATTGCGGTGGCTTGATCGGCAAGACCACGCCCGACGGCAAACGGCTCGACGCCGACGGCGACGTGGTTTTGTATTTCTCGACAGCGCCGGCGTCGCGTTGGTTGCCGGAACGGCCTATGGACTTTCGCCCTACTTCAGGCGTTCGATCGCCACCGATATTGAAACATTGACCGACGGCGTCGCGCGCATCGCGCGGGCCGTGTTCGATTTGCGCTAATACTCCACTCAGGATTCGAAGCCATGCAGACGTCCGGTCTCACGAAGAATGCTTCCGCACCGCAGATATCGGCCGACATCATTACTGCGCTTCGCGGCATCCCCGTGGCGCTCTTGAGCGACAATATGCAGCGGAACAGCGGCTCCGTCGGGCTCGCGCCCTACCACAAGCCCGCCCCGCTCGCCGGAACGGCGGTCACAGTGCTCACTCGAGGGGGAGACAACCTCGCAATCCTGCGCGCCTTCGAATTTTGCCGGCCGGGCGATGTCATGGTGATCGACGCGGGTGGCGACATCACGAATGCAGTGATCGGCGGTATTCTATCCTTTTACGGGGCAACGATAGGTCTTGCTGGGATGGTGATCGATGGAGCTATCCGCGACGTGGCGGAAATCCGGGAGCGGACGTTTCCGATCTATGCACGCGGCGTCAATCACCGCGGCCCCTACAAAGATGGTCCTGGCGCGATCAATGTGCCGGTCACGGTCGGTGGGATGGTCGTGCGGCCAGGTGATCTGCTCGTTGGCGATCAGGATGGCCTGCTCGCATTTCGCGCCCGATGCGGCTCGCTCGTTGATCGCGAATGCCGAGACTCAGCGTGCCCGTGAAGAAGCCACGATGCAGGCCATGCGTGACGGCCGGTGGGATCGTTCGTTCATCGACGCATTGGAAGCGCGGTGCGCGAACTGAAGCGTCAAAGCGGAGGAAGCAGGGACCTACCGGGACGGCTTGCTGAGCAAGGAAGCCCCGGATCGAGCATGCCATGGTGAATGATCGCGTTCTCCGAATATCCCCACGTGTAAAGTACCGGGCCGGCGATTGTCGATCTGACGGCAAGCAGCCGTCCGTTGATGCCGACCGGCATGATCGCGTCGACGAACAGGACATCAAATCCCGCCGCCCGATCCATCAATCCAAGCGCTTCGGGGCCATGATTGGATCTGGTTGGCCCTCGGTTGCTGTAGTTCGCTCAAACTGGCCCATGATGGACTGGAGCGAGAGAGGATGATCGTACCGGTAGTCATCCGCGCAGAGGATTGAATTGCTGGTCGGCATCGTGAGGTCCTCCCCAGGCGCCGCGGGAGAGGTTTGTGCCCGTTAGGATCGCGGCGGCGCCGGCCGGCGTGTCGCGCCCTTGGGTTCCCGAGATGACCAGAGCGGCGTGTCCCGTTGCGCAATGCAGCTTACATGGGGACGTCAATTGCCGCGCATCTGTGTCGACGAGTCTGGATTTGTACGGGGTTCGCCAGCATGGGCGGGCCGGTGCTCACGAAGCTGGGGCATGAAAGCAACAGTCCACAACACGTTGCACTAGCGCCCCAGTGTTAATTTGCGCGATCGGGACGATTCAGGCCTGCTCTCTGCAACGAACCTAGTAGCTGTGGGGGATGACAATGACTGTCACGCGTGCGATTGGCGCTGCTGCCTTGTTTCTGATGACGCTGAGCTCTGAAGCCTATGCTGCGCGCCAGCACAGACCGGGAGAGCGGATTTCTTGCTCAGAGGTCAAATACTACGTTGCTAAGTATTCGGCGGCCCTGGCTGAGATGTATGCCCGTAACCACGGGGCGACCGGCGCCCAGATCGAGCGGGCGCGGCGTTGCTTGGCCTCGAATGAGGCTGCCGAAACAGGGCAACGCCGGTCCTATAGCGAATGAGCATGACGCAGCCTTCGTGATAAAGCGCGCTGGCCGGGGATGTCCTCCAAGGTCAGGGCTGCGGTCGCAGCTGACGATCGAAGTTAGCTGATTGCCTTGCACGGGCAGATAGGCGTTCCGACTAGTGGCGACGCGAGCGCGCGATTGCACTCTCGCACGCGAGGCCGCTCCGCAGTCATGTCCTCCTTCACCGCTCATCGCATGCTAGTTCCCAATCATCGGTGTCGGGGCATATCCTCTTATCGCTCCGATTCGGTGCCAAAGGCCGTCGCAGCAATTGCACGCTCGACCTCGGAAGCCAACACGCTCAGATGATCGGCAAGCCTCGCGAACAACTCTCGCTTTTGCAGGTCGGTGGCCAGATCGCTGATCGATTTGCAGTCGGCTGCGTCTTTGAGGAGGTTCTCGAGCTGCTCCTGCATGTCTCTCATCGTCTGTGTGCCCCAGAGGCACCCTCTGCTTCATTCAGTTGAATTGATTGAGGCGTACTTGAGCTCCCGTCGATCCATCTCCGAACGTAGCGGTTCAGCATAGATGCGCAGATTGTCACCAACAACGCGGGAGCATCCGCCATTCGCGCGATCAGCCAACACTTGTCGCCGCACGCTTTCCCAAAGAGACAATAAGGTCTGATCTTTCGTTTGAAAAGTTCATCCACAGACCCCCAGTACATGGCGCGCCGATAGTACCGCGTACCTCATGAGCGGGATTGTTCGGTCGCGGACATTGCCGTGGAGAAGCCAGGCGCCCGTTGCACATTGGCCACATCGTCCATGTCCGGGATAACGGGCTATCACGCCGAAAGGCGCGATGGTTTGCGGCATCCCCCGTTTCAGTTACGGCGTCGGCAGAACCAAAGCGCGAGATCGGGCTGCATTCATAGAGAAGATCCCCTCGATTTCGAGACGCATGGTATCGTGGCATTCGCACGCCACCGCTGCGAGCCGCGATGGGTCAATCTCGATTTCTCCTCGCCGTTCAGATCTGATCGCTCCGGAAGCGCGCAGGTTGCGCATCAGGAGCGTCACTGTCGTTCGTCGCACACCCAGTATTTGCGAAAGCGCCTCTTGGGTGAGTGCGAGGACGTCGTGGTCGGCGCGGTCGCGAAGATGGAGCAGCCAGCGTGCCATGCGGGCTTGGGCCGGATGCAGAGCATTGCAGGCGCCGCCGATTTGTAGCTGTATCAGCATCGCTTTGAAATGAATCTGGACTGCGTGGCGGATCGCGGGGCTTCGGCTAAAAGCGGCGTGGAATCGCGATGCGGGGATCCGCGAGGCGATGCCCGCGGCACGAACGACGGCGGTAACGGCCGAAGGGGACGGCCCCAGCACGGAAAGAGTGCCTACTGCTCCCTCGCGCCCTATTGCGGCGCTGGCGACCGTCTGTCCGTTGGCCATGTCGATCATCACAGAAATGGCGCCACTATGAGGAAAGAGGACGTGCTCGGTCTGGTCACCCGCCTGCGAGACGACCGCATCCCGATCGAGCACTACCATCTCTAGCTCGGGCGCCAGCAGATCGAGGTCCGCCGCGGGTAGTGTTGCCAGAAGTCGGTTACCAATTTCGCCGGGAAGCGTCACTGCAGTTTACCTCGAACGATCCGCCGCATCGCATTTTGAGCGTCATAGGGCGGCCAACTCGAACTTTGTTTGAATCCGCCTACGCCTCGCGCCCCGAAGTTCAATTCAGCTGCGGAAGCTCTCAATCTCAAAAGAAAAAACTCCAACCACGCGCGCCTCGGAGGCGAATTGTTGTGTCTCAGGATGATTGAGGAGTTAGGTCCCAGCGCCCCGCTGTACAATTGCGAAATGCGCATGGGTAATACCATAGGGAGTTCCGCTTTCCGGGACGCGGCAAACGCCGCGGCGATCTCGGAAGTGTGGGGCTCGGCTTGACCTAGAAGCTCGACAGCTACGTGATGAAACCCGGTCATTTCCGCCAGGACAAACGAGACAGTCTGCTTAGGAAGGCCCGGCAGAACGAAATCACGTCTCAGATAACCGAGTGGCTGACCTTGCCAAGACGGCAGCCACCATAGGGCGCCTCCGTTGGCGGCATGAGTGGCGGCTCAAACGAGCATCCACATCGTAAACGCGGCGCAGAGGCAGATCGTGCCCACGACAGTCATTCCGGCAAAGAAGCGCTCGGTTCGATCCATGTCGATCATCTTCCAGGTCGATCCACGCCCATAAACGCTTAATGCTGCACGCTGGCTCCTGCTTGCGCGCGTCGTAATCTGTCAGAGCTTACGTCCCATTAGACGGTGTGAGCGTACTGCGAACTGGCATTCCAGCAAATTCGATCTGAGGGACTTCGAAACCAACTGAACCAGCTGTTGTTAACCGCGATCTGCAAGCCCGCACCGAGCAAGCTCTTGACCCTGAGTACGGCACCGCTCGTTGCGTGTGTCGGGCTCTTAGTGTCCACGTTGCTGTAACTGACAGCCCTCGGAGGCTCGCGCAATAGCGGTCGTGTTGATCAATTGGCATCGGTCGTCGAGCAGGTTCGTAGTCCAATGCGGCGTGACAAAGTAAGGACCAAACGTCGGAGCGATGAAAAACCATAATCGAAGAAGGATCGCTCAAAAGTTCAATGCTGCTGGTGCGAACCTTATTGCATGCCTGCGCAGAGCGCAGGCGGACGACGCTCTGGCGCTGACATTCGACATTGCACTCAGCTAGCGGCAAAAGTCAGACTATTGCGCTGTCATAAAACCAGTCAAACACCGGGCTTGTCATTTCAATCTGCGCGACTTTAACTCTGACACTCAGAAATAACAGGTTTGTGAAAAACAAGCCGAAGGGGGTCCGCAGTGGAGAAGGTGCGACGCTTACGCGCGATGGGTTCGCTGTGTCGTCAACAAGCCGCGTACAATGGCATGAATAAATGGAAGCTCCTCGCGGAAGCAGAATACTGGGAACACTTGGCTGAGCTTGAGCTGTCGTCCCATTTCCAAGAATGCAACGCCGCTTGTGCAAATGAAAGAACAGAGCCTCAAGCATGCACAGAGGCGAATGACTACTCGCGCCGGGAGGCGATTGCCCCCGAAGCAACGGCGACCACGAATGACGCGCAGTGTGCGCTTATGCTCCTATGAGCAAGATCCTCGACGCGGCAATCGAAATGTGGGTTGGTCCAGCGCGCCAGTGTCGGCGACCTTACTCTTCTGGCCTATATGTCGCGATTTTGCGCGCGCCTTCCCAAAGCTCGACGTCTTGGCGGTTAACGAGCTGCTTGGCTCGTTCGCTCGCTGTTGGTTCGTCGGCGCAATCAAGTTCAAGGCGAAGCTGTATGTGGCCGTCCGATCCAAGAATGTAGGCTCGATACTCCGGCATGAGTTTGCTCCAAAACATTAGTTCCGAAGCTGAAACCGGAGAAAGTTACAATAACATCAAGAAGCTGTCCATTTAATTAGGACGATACTCCCATCCGTTCCCGACGGATCACTGCTCTGGACATACTCAAGACCGCCACCGCCGCTGAGGAGGTACCCGCTCGGATTCACGCAACCCGGAACATTAGCTGCATTCGTTATACGTCGTGAGCGACTGATTTAATCTGTTTAACTTATTTAAATTCTGATAAGTGGCCGAAATAATATGGCGCCGCGCCGGTCCTGCGGTAGATTTGCGGGCGTAACGCCGCCCGCCATGACCTTGCTTCTATCGACCTCACTCACTTCTAAAGCCATCGCTGCGTCTGGGCAAAAGGTGTGAACGGAGGTGGGGCAGAGCACCATCACCATGAGCACCACCACGAACCCCATCATCATGACCGGGACGACGATTAGTTGATGAGGGAAGAGGCCCGCCTCAGGCACTCCGGGCCTCTGCCTTGTAAGCACATGGCCTACTCACCGTGTCGTGAGTTGGGTCGCTGTCGGCGCTCTACACATCTCGGTCGGGTTAATCGAGACGGTCTCTCGCCCATGGGCGCGACCTGCGCCGATAGTGCCACAACCAGCATCAACGTCGCTAGGGGCACCATTCCGGCGCATCGTGCTCGCGCGTCGAGAGCGTCGTCGATCGTGGCGACGTGCAGCGTGTTCAGACTGCGGCCATCGGGCAGCGGGACGGGATCAGCAAACACCCCGCTGTCAGTCTCGATTGCTCATCATGCTTGGCGCTACTGCAGTTTCTGGTTGTTGGCTACTTCTCGCGCCAAACTAAGCTCAAGCTCAGTGAGCTTTTCGATCAGGTGCTCCACGATCTCCGCGCAGTCCGAATGCGTCAGCGAATGCACTCCGCGCGATGTCAGTTGGTTCTGGAGGATAGTCGCCATCATGGCTTGAACGCTCATGGACCGGCCTCGTCTGAAAAATCGGATTGTCACAAAATCAATCTGAAGTAGACGTTGAATATGGACGACATGCAACGGCAAGAAGTTTGGTTCAACCCTTCGTGCAAGTACGGGCGGTGCTCGCGCTATGTTGCGTTGCGAAGCACGAGCCGTTGCAACGCCAAAGCGGCGCTTCGCTCCGAATTCCGGACTTACGAAACAATTCGTTAGCTTTTATTTGGCTAGCTAGGTGCGTGCCGATTTACCGCCGATTGCGGCACATGGAATGGGAATACCGGCCCCGGCTGTTCCTCCCAACCTGCGGCCGGGGCCGTTTGAACTTGCACTGCATCGTTCAACCCGGTCCACGACGATGTTTAGAGGCATTGCCATCACGCTTTTTGGGCTGACCATTCTTTCGCAGCTCGATCAGACGCTCTTTTATGGTCGAAATACTGACGCCGCGCTCAGGCTTGTGCGGGACATTAGTCGTGGTTTCGGCCTGTAGGTCAGCTGTGGTGCGCTCCTTCGGGCGGGGCATGCGCGAGCTTCCTCGACGGCTACTTCTTCAACAATACCCCTATCGTTCGCGCCATTCGCCTCACTGATCCTGCGTGACGGCCCAGCTCGGCTGCAATCTTCGATACGCCAGCGCCCGTCCGTGCCAGCTTCGACAATTGCTGGACCTCGCGGTCGGTCCATTGTTTTGGCTTCGGTGTTTTCATGGTGCGGTGCTCACCCGCACCACTTAACCAGCGCGCCTCGTTTCGAACACTTGGGAAATTTACGGGTGGGTCCGTGGCTGCGATCGAGGTTCACCGAAAAATAGTCGACCACTTCCGTAGCCTGGGCGCCTAGGCTGAAACCCCGCTGTTCTTCGAAATCGACGGAAGGACCATATGGATGAACTGCTGGCGGCGTACAATGACGTCACCGCTTCCGGATTGGGTCCCCCCAACCGCAATACGCAATGCGATGCGGCGAAGGCGGAGCAGCGTTCGCTGGTGGAGCCATGCGCAAAGTTCCGTTGTGCACGCCGATCGAGCCGGCTTGACCTCTTCCGCATCAGCCGCGCGTTCGCTGAGAGGGCGGCTTAAACTCCACGACCTCGTGCTGGTCGCACGGATTAGCTCGCTCATTTTTCTTGACGATTAGCTCAAGCTCGAGAGCCTCGAAGGCGAGTTCATCCGCCAAGCGCTTAAACAGCTCGCGCTTTTCTATGTCCGTCGCCTGCTGACTCATCAGCATAAGCTCTCTGGCGTCAGCGCGGACCTTTTCCAAACGTCGTCGGAGGTCCTTCATGTGTGCCGGCTTAGCTTTTAAACTTATCCTTGGCCCGAACAAATCAGTTTGCTTGTTCGGATCCACCCGGAGTCAACTGCCGAAACTCGATACTGGTTCTATGCGGACCGCCAAATTCGCCGCTCATCGTGCTGCGATATTTGGCCATGCTCCATGACCCAGCCCCTGTTCAGGATTGCGGGCTGAGGACGGCCGTCTTGGCCGATGAGCCATCCCTGTCCGGCTCTCGCCGGATGATGCATAGAACTAGCATACCTGAAGGGCCATGAATGTTCGAAAGCGCACAGACGCGAGTGTTGCGCCGGACTAGGCTGCGATCGATCTGGACGCTCGCAAAGCGCTCGGGGCCCAACGGCGCCGGGGGGATGCGAAATGTGCCGGCTGCGCTGAAGCGGCTCCGTCCGCGAACGCAGTGTTGCCGGTTGCGTGCCGGGTATGAGGCAGGAGTAACCTCGGCAGATTCTAGATCCAACGATGGTCGTTCCTCGTGCGTACTGCCCTTCTCATTGTGGGAATATGGCTACTGGTGAACGTTCTGTTCGTTGTAGTTGTCCTGCCCTCGCGCAGACCGGCACCTACTCGGCGAGCAGGAACTCCATCTCCGGTGACGATCAACACAACGGCCGGTCGCTCCGACGTAAGCGATGTTCTCAGGCCACGCGCCAGCGTTTTTGGGTAGCGAGATAGGCCCAGGGTAGCAATTCGTCGATCTGGCTGTTCGGGTGATCGTTGACGATGCGGGTGATGACGTCGGCGAGATAGGCGTGGGGTTCGACGCCGACGAGCTTGCAGGTTTCGATCAGTGAGGCGATGACGGCCCAGTGTTCGCCGCCGCCGTCCGAGCCAGCGAACAGGGCGTTCTTGCGGTTGAGCGCGATTGGGCGGATAGCGCGCTCGACGACGTTGGAATCGATCTCGATGCGGCCGTCGGCAATGAAGCGCGTCAGCCCGTCCCAACGCGACAGCGCATATCGGATAGCCTCCGCGAGTTTGGTCTTCTGGCTAATCAGACTGAGCTTGGCGCGCAGCCAGGGTTCGAACTCGTCGGCGATCGGCCGGCTCTTCTCTTGGCGGACGGCGCGACGCTCATCGGCGGTGCGGCCGCGGATCTGGGCTTCGATGACGTAGAGCCCGGCGATACGTTCGAGCGCCTCGCTGGCGATCGGTGCGGGACCGGCCGCGGCGAGTTCGTAGAAGCGCCGGCGCACATGGGACCAGCAGAACGCCAGTTCTACGTCACCGCGCTCGGCCAGGACCCGATAGCCGGCATAGCCGTCGACCTGGAGGATGCCGGCAAAACCCGCGAGGTGGACGATCGGCCGTTCGGCCTTGCGATCGGGAGCGTAGACATAGGCGACGGCGGGCGGGTCCGTGCCGCCCCAGGGCCGGTCGTCGCGGGCATAATGAGATGGACGGTCCCCGCCCTGATAAGCTGCGAAAGGGCACCCCAAGAAGGAGGACAAGCTATGGTGACAATCGGGCTTGATATCTCGAAGAGCTGGTTTCAAATCCACTGGATTACGGCGGATGGAGAAATTATCCGCAAGAAGCTCGCCCGCGGGAAGGTTCTCGATTTCTTTTCACGGCTTCCAAGTTGTCTCGTTGGTCTTGAGGCTTGCGGCAGCGCTCATCATTGGGCTCGTGAACTAATAAAGCTTGGACACAAAGCACGTCTTATGCCGGCTCGCTACGTCCGAGCCTACGTGAAGACAAACAAGCATGATGCTGCTGATGCGGAGGCGTGCTGGGAAGCCGTCCAACGGCCTGGCATGCGCTTTGTCCCTGTAAAAACCGTCGAACAGCAGGGAATTTTAATGCTACATCGCACGCGAGATTTACTTATTCGACAGCGCACAGGCGCGATAAATGCTCTGCGTGGTCATTTGGGCGAGTTGGGAATCGTGACCGGGAAGGGAAAAGCAAACGCGAGAGAGCTCATGGCACTCGTGGACGTTGACGAGCGCATCCCACAGAGCGCGCGTAGCGCTCTTTCAATCCTTGTCGATCAGATCGAAGACCTTGAGCTTCACATTGAAAGCCATGAGAAAATGATCCTTGCAACTGCCAAAGACAATGAAGTCTGTCGGCGTCTCATGAAGGTGGCGGGCATCGGCCCATTTGCCGCCACCGCCCTGGCGGCGTCTGTCGATCATCCACAACAGTTCGCTTCGGCAAGGCATTTCGCCGCCTGGCTTGGATTAGTACCGAAGCAGCATTCGACCGGGGGAAGGGAGCGTTTGGGCGGTATCAGCAAGCGCGGCGACGGCTACATTCGTAAGTTGCTAATACATGGCGCCCGAGCGGCCGTTCATCGCGTCCGTATCCATCAGGTCACCAATACCTGGATAACAGAGCTGCTCGGCAGGCGTCCCTTCAATGTCGTGACGGTGGCGCTCGCTCACAAAACTGCACGGATCGCTTGGGCGATCATGGCCAATGGTGAAGAATACCGCGCGCAAGTATAAATCGGGCGAGGTTCCGTTTGCGAGGGCAAAGCAGAGTGATGGCAACCGGTCGGACCGGGGTCGGCTAAGCCCGTTGGACCTATCGAGCTTCAGAGCTCGCCAACGTAATTGGGCGCCGATCCGCGGATCTCATCAAGGCTCGTGGCATGCCATAAAGCCGGATAGATAGCTGCAAACGATCGTTAGCCAAAACAAAGCAAATGGCCTTGCAAAGCGGGGACCGTCCATAGATAGGCCCAGAGCTGGCCGGTCTTGGTGCGGCCGCGTCCGGGATCGAGCACCGGGGCGGTGGTCTCGTCGGCAAACAGTTTTGTCGACTGCTTCAGCCTCGCGAGCAGTCGCTCATGCACCGGCCGCAACAGGAAGGCTGCCCGCCCGACCCAATCGGCCAGGGTCGAGCGATCCAGCTCGAGGCCCTGGCGGGCGTAAATTTGAGCCTGCCGATACAGCGGCAGATGGTCGGCATATTTGGCGACGAGTACCTGCGCTACGGTGGCTTCGGTCGGTAGCCCGCCCTCGATCAGCCGCGCTGGCGCCGGTGCCTGCACCATGGTCTCGCAGGCCCGGCAGGCATACTTCGGCCGCCTTACGACCAGGACCCGGAACTGGGCCGGGACGATATCCAATCGTTCGCTCACATCCTCGCCGATCCGGTGCAGCGCCTGCTGACAGCAAGGGCAGGCGTGATCGTCGAGGTCGATCAGCATCTCGACCCGCGGCAGATGCGCCGGCAGCGCTCCTCTGTTCCTGCGGCGCCGTGCGGCTCGGCTCGATCGCTCGGCAGCATTGGCTGCATCGGTTGCGGCATCACTGCTCGCCTCGACCTGCTCGACCTCCTCCAGGCCGAGCAGCAACTGGTCCTCCGGCAGCGTCTCGGCCCGGCGGCCGAAGCGATGACGCTGCAACTCCTTGATGATCTGCTCGAGCCGCGCGGCGCGCGCCCGTTCGGCCAGCAGCATCGCCTTGAGCGTGCCGGGATCGTCCGGAAGCGTGTCGGCCGTCGTCGCCATGATGCGATTACACCATGCGTCGCGGCATCCCGCGAGCGCGACATGCATACTGATTCACTGTGCCGCAGTTCAACTCGCCTGGATCGGCGACGGTGTCTCGCGCGCGGCGTGGACGCGCTTCCAGTCCAGTCCTTCGAGCAAGGCTGACAGCTGCGCCGCGGTCAGGCGAATGACGCCGTCCTGCACGTTGGGCCAGCAGAACGAACCGGTCTCAAGCCGCTTGGCGAACAGGCACACACCCGTGCCGTCCCAATAGATCAGCTTCACCCGGTCGGCGCGCTTGGCGCGGAACACATACACGGCGCCGGAGAACGGATCGGCCTGGATGCTCTCACGCACCAGGGCCGCGAGCCCTTCGACACCCTTGCGGAAGTCGACCGGCCTGGTCGCCACCATCACCCGCACCGCGCCCGTCGGACCGATCACGTGCAGGTCTTCAGCGCATGGATCACGGCCGCAACCGTCGCGGCATCCGCGCCGCGGCCGACCCGGACGGCGACGCCGTTGATCTCGATCTCGATGATGCCGCTGTTCTCCGCCCCCTCGGGCGTCTTCCGAAGTCGTCGGCGCTGCCGCGGTGAGCGCTCCGGCGGCGTGCACGATGGGCTAACGACAGCGGGCACGAACGTCTGCGGCTCGGATCCCACAGGGATCGCAACCGGCTGTCGCATTTGCCGGCGCCACGTAAACAGCTGTTGCGGCGACAATCCGTGCCGCCGCGCGACCTCCGATACCACGGTTCCCGGGGCCAGCGTCTCCTCGACGAACCGCGCCTTGTCGTCGGCCGAGAACTGCCGCCGTCGGCCGCTCTCCGTGATGACCTCGACCCGACGAACCGAGGTCCTGGGCTCAAGCATATGGTCAAGCTTAGACACAAGCCGATCTCCAATCAGAGATCGATCATTCCTCGTTCGACGCCTTCAATGGAAGGTGGGACCGAAACAGCGCTTACGCTCCGACGATCACGACCCACCTCTCCTGCAGCGCGGGATGACGCCGGTTGCAATCAGAGTTCTATTCGTCGTCCTCCTCCGTCCAGTCCTTCGAGCGTGGAATGCGGTTAGGCGGCACTTCAGAGGGCACCACGACTAGACGCGGGCCATCGCGCGCTTGAGATTCTCGTCGATGTCTTCACTGCGCCGCGAGCCCCCCCGAGCGATTCAGCGAGACCATCAGCCAGATTGCAAGTGCGCTCGCTATGGCCATGCCTACAAGCATGGTCATGACCCGCGTTTGAACGATGATGTGAAAAGCTCAGAGCCCAAGGGTAGCAGCCGGCGCCAGCATTCCCATCCCAAAATGCCTCAGTCGGCGCTCAATTGTTCTGCCGCCTTTGGGCTGAAGCCGATCAGGAAATCGTCCAAATCTCGGCCGCCTCGAAGCTGCGGCCGCAGCCATCTAGGCAGCCTGCCGCGACCCGACCACGTCTCCGCTGGGTTCTTCGGATTGCGATATTTGGGACGAACGGGCGGGTATGGACGGCGCTTGCGATTGAACCGCGTGGCCTCGTTGGCTAGTCCAATCCTGTGGAGCCGTTCCTCCAAATGTGCTTTTTGCACCAACATTTTCTGAGTGAGTTTGGCGGCGACCTCTTGGTGAACTATCCAGAGCTCGTCAACGGAGAGCGAATTGAAATGCGCGGTGTTCATGGCTCCATCCCTAATCTTGGGCAGAAGGCCCAGGCAGACAAGTCGGGAATCCGGGAGCAGACAAGCCCTCAGTTAAATATTGATCGTCCAATCCATATTTAATGCGAGAGGTAGCAGGAAGGCGCGACAGTGGTAATATCGTGGCGGAGTATTTAATTCGCTGCGAAGGGGTCGCCACGTCTCGTGACATCCACAAACTCCCCCTCGGCCAGGCGCTTTCGTGTTCGGGGACGAGCGCGAGATGGCGATCGGCCGTGCGGCGGCGGCGCGGATAGCGGGGAGCGAGGCCCGGCACAACTCAGGAGGCCCGATGAATCGATCGCGCTGCCTCGTGTTGCACCCCTGGAGTTCCGGACCAGCATATTAATCAGGTGGCCAAGAGTACAATTAATTCATTGCGCCGCCCGATTTAAGCCGCATGGGAGCCGTTGTCGCCGCTAAGGTTCGAGCGGGGGTGGGGCGCACCCGGGAGTTTTTGATGTCCGGTCATTTGCGATTGTACTTCGCCAGTTTGGTGCTTGTCGGAGGTTTATCGGCGGCGCCTGCGTCTTCCACCCCTCTTGCCGACTTCTTCAATACTGCTACGCCCCAACCCACGGTAACCTCTCCGCCGCAAGCCGAATGCGTGCCGCGTCCCGGTACCTCGACCACTGGTGGACAGCATTGGGTCTACCGAATGGACGGTCGCCGCAAATGCTGGTTCCTGACCGAGGGCATCGCGACGGTGAAGAAGCCCATTCGGGCTCGCGTGGCCAAAGACCGCAGCGCCAGTTTGGACGAGAACGGGACGAGGTGGAGCGCGGTCGTTGATGCGCGCGCGGAGTTGCTACGCGCCGCACCGCCGGAGCAATCTCAGCCGCCTGTACCCGAAATGAAGGTAGCTGATGCCGCTTCCAATCTCGGCACGGGGTCGGCGGCCCCCATTGTCGATCTTCCCAACCAGCTCACCTCCGAACACTCCGTGCCGGGCCAAGTCGACGTTGGGCAGCTTCTCGCCGACGCACCTCAAGATATGCCGCTGGGCGCGCGCACTGCAGAGGCGCACGGCGAAGCGCGCAGCTGGACGGCCTGGTTCGGTGTGCTGCTGATGACGCTTGGTGGCCTCTCGCTCTTGAGCTCGAGCCGCACGCTTCGGCATGCGTGGAGATTACGTTAGCTTAGATGCGAGGTACAGTCGCCGCGCAATCAATGGATTCCACGAGCTGGTATAGCCGAACTGCCACACGTACAAAGATTCCGTGCGCCACACCTAGTTTGGCACTGCCTTAGACGGACATTCGAGTACGATGACGGTCGCCTTTGGGATCGGACTGCATTATGCGGTACAAGGTGTTCGTGGTGGACGGCAGCCGGCAAGTGATCTGCGCTGCAAAGCTCGACTGCATTGATGAGCAGGCGGCGAGACGCCGAGCCGAGCAAATGCATGACGAGCACGACGTTGAGCTTTGGCAAGGCGATCGACTCGTTGCTGTGTTCCGAAGTGCAACGTCGAATGAAGGTCGGAGCTAACGCGCGATCCTGAATAGACGGCCGGTCTCGCCGCCGAGTTAGTTTGAGCATTGTGAGGCACCCCGGCCTGGCTGGTTGCCGACATGTCGCAGCGACGTCGTCACCGAGGCTCGCTACTGCGGTCCCGTCGGTCTCTAAACGGCTCTTGCTCTGCCGCTCGCTTTGGTACGCCGTCTTCTTGTTCTTGCTTCTACATGTCGGAGCTTACTTCGAAGCTTCTCCACCTCTCTAAGCTCCTCCAGAAGCGCCTGGTGCCGTTCGTTCAGAACAGCACTAGAAAAAATCTGACGCGTACTCGACATCACATGCCTCAGAAATGATTTGAAGTAAGAAGTCGACGAAAGCGAAAGAAAGAACACTCGACCGAAGCTCAATGAGCTGAAGCCGCAGCCGCCAGATGCTCCCAGTACTCTGCCTCTGCAAGCAGTTTCCAGCTTCTCTCAGGTTGGAGTGCGGCGGTCTGTCGGCACAGCAGCGCCATTGCACGCAGGCGGCGGGCAGCTTCCATTTCAACCTCCCATGTTTTCCCCAAACATATTTTTCAATTTTGCGATGGAGTCATCATGATTATATGAGATAATCAAATTTCTCATTTAATGGCGGTCAATTTGGGTTCCATTTGTAAGCCGACGGGGAACTGCTTTCGGTTTAAGCTTCACATCGATTTCGAATGCTTGCTCGCGGGGACCTGTTGCGCGGTAAAGCGAACGAGAAAACGTGCGGCGCAGCAACACGAGAAGCGAAGCTCCGTGCGCGAGCATCGCAACGTCAGAAATCCCAACCGAGGGCTCTTCTCGCCGCCGCCCTCCAGGGCACGTGCCCCGGCTACCGAGCCATAACCCGCAGTTGGGTTGCGTCAGCGGTCTGGCGACCCGCTTCGCTCTTGGAGCGCACCACCATGGAGTCCCGCAATGGTCTCACACTCTGGAACGTGCGCCGGGCGACCAGGACGGCTACTGACCCCATGAGAGGATGACCAGCATCGCATTGAAAGCCAAGTTCGCCGCGTCACGCGGGGCGGGCCTGGATCGCGTCGGGTGCGCAAGTTAATAATCACGCGCAACGCATTGCGAGGCTGTTGCTTTCATGCCTCGTCTTCGCAGATAGGGCTGAGTTTTGCTCCAGTTGGCTCCATGCGACTGTCGATCTACGCGTAGCAATGACCATCTCGCGGACCGAGTGCATGTGGGTAAATGCCGTAAAATTCCGGGGTCGCCTCGCAAGGAGTGGCGCAAGAGCCTCCTTCTTCTTGATTTTGATGCATTAATCATTAAATGCGGCGTATAAACTAATAAATGGACTGCCATTTTAATTTAAAATAAGTTTGGTTTAATCGAGAGTGGATGATCGTGACGCTTCTTGGTCACTGTTGTCGCTTCTGAAGTGGCGAATATTGCAAAATCAATGATTGCCAAACGTGGGCGGCCAAGCACCGGCCACGATGGGCAAGGGGGGATACCGCTAGATCTTTCGCGTAACTTGGCAGCAGTTGATGGAGCTGCGGTCGGCGGACCTATCGCCGTTCGAGCGAGCGCTACCAATTTGCGTGAATTGATTTTGCGGCGACGCTCCCTGCTCTGCATTGGCAGGCGAGGTTGCGAATGACGTGCACGCATTTTGTAGCAATGTTCGGCCGGGCTCGCGCAATGTCGAATTCTTCTTCGTCAACTTGCGATCGTTCGATCCAGACAGGTTTACGGTTTGCAAACATGGCGGCTGTCACGGCATCCGCTCACGAGCTCGGAGCGGCTCCAGCCCCAAACTGGCTTGAGCGGCACGTGTTCTCTTTGCACATTTTCGAAGCGCTGAGCAGGACGGCAGGCCTGCTGAGCAGCTCGGCATTTTTCTTCAGCAGCGTAGACAAGGCAACGGCCGATCATCCCCGCGCCATTGTGCAATTTGTGCCGGTTCGTGAATGCGGACGGCGCATCACCCAGAGGATTTAAGCTATGGCGACGCAGACAACGGGCGGCGGGAGCACGGTTTCGTTCGGCAATGCTCCGCAAGCCAACACGGACATTTTCTCGTTTACGGAAGACGTCAGCAACATTCTCATCTTGAACGTGCTGGCAAATGATCTTGGGGGCGCGGCCAAGACGCTGTTCTCCCTGGACGACGGAACGAGCACCTCTGCGTCCACCAAGAACTACGCCCCTGCGGATTTGCTGGTCAAAGATCTGGCGTACAGCAGTGACGCTGCCGGAATGGTCGGTACCGGTGACCGCAGCGCGCTCGGTGCGCGCATCTGGATCGAGTCGGACGGCACCGTTCATTACGATAAGGGCGACATCAACACGCAGCTTCAGGCGCTGGCGGCCGGGCAAACGCTGACGGATACGTTCACCTACGCGATCCAGCTGGGCAACGGCACGCTCAGTTGGGCGACGGTGACGCTCCAGTTCAATGGCGCAAACGACTCCGTCTCTATCACATCGAGTCCGCAGAGCGGCTCGGTGGTAGAAGACGCGAACACCACGCCGGATCCCTCGGATTCGCAGAGCGCGGCCGGCACCATCAGCTTCAACGACGCCGATCTCAGCGACACCCATTCGGCCACGTTCGCGGCGGTCGCTTCCAACACCACTGCGCTCGGCACTTTCTCGCTCGACCCGGTCAGCGAGGCGCCCAATGCCGCCAACGGCTCGGTGCAGTGGCACTATGCGCTTAACAATTCGGCCGCCCAGTATCTAGCCGCAGGTCAGAGCGTCACCGAGAGCTTTGTGGTGACCGTTAACGACGGCCACGGCTCGACGGCTACCCAGACGGTGACGGTGACCATCACCGGCACCAACGACAATGCGGTGATCACGGTTGGCGCTGGCAATAGCGCCAGCGGCGCGGTGACTGAGGACGCCCACCCGACCAGCGAGACCGCGAGCGGTATGCTGTCGTTCAGCGACGTCGACCTTTCCGACACCCACAGCGTCACCAGTGTGACTCCGTCGGCCGGGGCGCTCGGGATGCTGACCGCGTCGGTCACCACCGACGACTCGCACACCACCGGCACCGGCGGGGTGATCACCTGGAACTACTCGGTTGCCGACAGCGCGATCCAATATCTGGCGCAGGGCCAGACCAAGACCGAGACCTTCACGGTCCATCTGTTTGACGGCACCTCGACGGTCGACAAGATCGTCACGGTGACGATCACCGGCACCAACGACAATGCGGTGATCACGGTTGGCGCCAGCGGCGCGGTGACTGAGGACGCCCACCCGACCAGCGAGACCGCGAGCGGTATGCTGTCGTTCAGCGACGTCGACCTTTCCGACACCCACAGCGTCACCAGTGTGACTCCGTCGGCCGGGGCGCTCGGGATGCTGACGGCGTCGGTCACCACCGACGACTCGCACACCACCGGCACCGGCGGGGTGATCACCTGGAACTACTCGGTTGCCGACAGCGCGATCCAATATCTGGCGCAGGGCCAGACCAAGACCGAGACCTTCACGGTCCATCTGTTTGACGGCACCTCGACGGTCGACAAGATCGTCACGGTCACCATCACCGGCACCAATGATGCGCCCGTGATCACCGCCCAGGATCTGACCGGCGCGGTCACCGAGCAGGTCACGCCAGCCGGCAACCTGTCCGACAGCGGCACCATCTCCTTCAGCGACGTCGACCTCACCGACGTGCATCTGGTTTCGGCCACCGGCACCCCGATCGGCTCCGTGCTCGGCTCGCTCACCGCGGTCAAGGACAGCGACACCACCGGCACAGGCACCGGCGGCCAGCTCACCTGGACCTACACCGTGGCGGATTCCGCCGTCGAGTATCTGGCCAAGGACCAGACCAAGGTCGAGAGCTTCACCATCACCCTCGACGACGGCAATGGCGGCCTGATCACCAAGCAGATCGACGTCACCATCACCGGCACCAATGATGCGCCCGTGATCACCGCCCAGGATCTGACCGGCGCGGTCACCGAGCAGGTCACGCCAGCCGGCAACCTGTCCGACAGCGGCACCATCTCCTTCAGCGACGTCGACCTCACCGACGTGCATCTGGTTTCGGCCACCGGCACCCCGATCGGCTCCGTGCTCGGCTCGCTCACCGCGGTCAAGGACAGCGACACCACCGGCACAGGCACCGGCGGCCAGCTCACCTGGACCTACACCGTGGCGGATTCCGCCGTCGAGTATCTGGCCAAGGACCAGACCAAGGTCGAGAGCTTCACCATCACCCTCGACGACGGCAATGGCGGCCTGATCACCAAGCAGATCGACGTCACCATCACCGGCACCAATGACGCGCCGACGGTTACGGCGGCGCTGACCTCGACGGCGGCCGAAGGTGCGCCGTCCTACGCGCTGGACCTGCTGTCCGGGGCCAGTGACGCGGACCATGGCGAAACAGCGACGCTGAGCGTTGCCGCCGTGAGCTATGCGGTTGACGGCGGAACTGCGTCTTCGACGGCGCCGGCCGGGGTGAGCCTGTCTGGCTCGACGCTGACGGTTGATCCGACGGACGCTGCGTTCAACAGCCTGGCGGTTGGCGAGCACACGACGATCGTCGTGTCCTACAATGTGAAGGACGCGCAGGGTGCGACGGTCGCGCAGACCGAGACGATCACGATCACCGGCACCAATGACGCGCCGACGGTTACGGCGGCGCTGACCTCGACGGCGGCCGAAGGTGCGCCGTCCTACGCGCTGGACCTGCTGTCCGG
>NZ_JBEPRY010000031.1:0-76296 GCF_040548605.1 Bradyrhizobium sp. JR4.1 | reverse complement strand
TAAACGACTTTGAAACCCCTCGACAACCCGTTCGGCACGAGGTTGTCACCCATGTCTTAGGTACGACCTGTTACCTATGTCTCCGGTCTGGACACCCAAGCTCGCCGTAGCCTCGAACCGCGGTCCGGGGTCTCCGACTGCATGGTTCATTTGCCCTGAATTCGCCGCCCCCAGCGGCGGCATCCGCAACACGGTTGCCGCGCGGTTTCGATGCGGTCCTGAAAGAGCGTGGAGCCTGTCAGGTGGGCAGAAGCAACGGCTCGCGAAGGTCGTCGCATGAATGGCGACGCATCTCCGACTAGTTCCGTCCCAATTCTCAAAGCTCGCGTCGTTCCTCGAATGAGGCTGAAACCGATTTCCCGGCCGCGCACCGCGCCAAGCTGCACTCGACCAATCCGCTCGAGCGTGTCAATGGCGAGGTCAAGCCCAGAAGCGAGGTGGTCGGCATCTTTCCCAATGAGGACGCCATTGCCCGCCTGGTCGGCGCCATCCGGCTCGATGGAGGCAACCAGTCCGCTCGATTGATCGCGGCAAAATCGTCGATGTGGATCGCGCTGTCGAAATGCACGATCTACAGACATCATTGGAAAGAAGATGTTCGCATGATCAGGGCAGAGCAATCGCGCGGTCATTCAGGAAATTCGTGTTAAGCTTGGCGATCGGGTCAACTGTGGTGAGACGTGGGCGGCTCGAGCCGACATTTCGGAAGCCGCCGATCAGTTTGTAGAGCCGAGTTGGAACTTTCGACGTCCTTCACCGACCGCCTTCGAGCGGGCCGCGCCGAGTACGCCCGCCGAGGGTCCACGAATGCCGAGCAGGCGCTGCAGCGCAAGGTATTCCAGGGAGCAGTGGACTTGCTCAATTTGAACCGCGCAAAATGACGCCCTAAGGCCTGTTTACAGACAGGATTCCCAAATCAGTAGAAAATTGATTCAAGGCTGAAAATTGGAGGTCAGCCTTGATTCGATTGGCGTTGAGCGACGCTCAGTGGGAACTGATTGCCGGAGCTATCTGGCAAAGTCGGTGACCCCGGCAGCAGTGGGCGTGACAACCGGTTGTTTATCGAAGCCGTTCTTTGGATTGCGCGCAGGTTCGCCCGTGATCTGTCGGAAACCTTGGCAAGTGGTTCAGGGTCTATACACGCTTCTGGCGATGGGCGCAGAAGGGAGTCTGGGAGCGCGTTTTCAAGGCCCTCTGCGATGATCCCGATTTCGAATATGTCCTCGTCGACGGCACACTCGTCCGGGTCCACCAGCATGGCACCGGCGCAAAAGGGGGACTCAAAATCAGGCCATAGGCCGCTCGCGTGGTGGCTTGACCACGAAAATCATGGCCCTGGTCGACGCCCTCGGCAATCTCGTTCGCTTCGTCCTGTTGCCCGGCCAGCGTCACGACAGCATCGGCGTCGAGCCCTTGATCACCGGCCTCGATTTTGCGGCACCGGTTGGCGACAAGGCCTTGGACAACAACTGGCTGCGCGCCAACCTGAATGAACGTGGCGCCGCAGCGGCTATCCCATCCACGGCCGACCGGGCTGGACGCATCCCTCATGACGCCGAAATGTACAGCGCCATCTGGTCGAGAACTTCTTCTGCTCTCTCCAAGGCATTCCGCCGCATCGCAACCCGCTACGAAAAGGCCGGCTTCGTTAATCTCATCGCGAGCTTCGTCGCCAGCTAATGATTGTAAACAGGCCTTAGTGCGCTCATGGGTTGTGGCGGGCTGGGCATTTTGGGGACCATGGCGCTTAAGCGGCCAGCACCGCCTCCATCAGTTTTGTGCTCTCCTGCCATGATGAGGTCGTCGTTGTCCGATGTGCGCACTCGGACATGACTTGCCATTCCTTATCGGGAAGTGTCAATATTCGAACAACGGCATCAGCCAGTCCAGGGGCATCGTCGACATCCCGCAAAATGCCATTTACGTTATCTATTATCCCTTCAGCCGGCCAGCCAACTCTGGTGGCAATGACGGGCGTTCCGCACGCCATCGCCTCCAACGCCGTCAGATTGAAACCGTCGCTGATGCTCGAAGTCAGCCAGACGTCGCATTGTGAATAGAGCTCGCGGATCTGATCTGAAGACGGCGATCGCTCGAAAGCCGAATCTCTCGGGAGCGGAAAACGCCTGGACTTTCGTTCGTTGCCGAACGAGATTACCTTGATGTTTTTGATCTTCTGCATTGCCAATTCAATGGCGCGCAGAGAAGTATGCAAGCCCTTTGGGAAGGCGGTTGAGTAGAGCAGACCGATCGTCGGCCGATCCTGCTTTTCGCGTTGGTCGGAATAAAACGTCATGCGGTCCACGGTGTTGGGCACGACCGCGACGTCCTTGTCACCATACTCCTCTTCCATTATGTTTTTCAGCCACTTTGAGACGACTATCTTCTTCAAAGGCAGCTTGTAGGTGTCACGAGAGCGGGACGGAATCGGCGGATATGTCTCGTGGCCTTGAACGAAATAAAACTTCCTGCCCTTTGATGGGGACAACGCTGTGACCCAGTCGGCTGTTTCCCACCATGTGGCCACGACTGCGTCCGAGTCAGGGACGTCACGACAAGTAATTGATCGCGCCGGCTCTATCTCGATGTGCGCGACGCCGCTTGGAGCGCGTATTTTTGGCCTGAAGATAAGCCCTCTTCCATTCTTGATCGAGCGCAATCGCTCAGTGAGGGAACGGCTCTGCTGTCCATGGGAAATGATTGTGACGCTGTGGCCTAGTCGCGCCAGTTCCCCAGCGTGCAGTAAGATCACTTTGATGCCGCCGGATAGGTTAAACGGAGGCGACAAAAAGGTAATTCTCATTTCGGAAACCCCTAGCAGCTTCGCGGCGGCCAAGCCTTTTGAACCGGTAGGTATTTGTTCAGCGATGACTCCGTGCGCCGCGGCAGAGTTTAGAGCACATTCGAGTGACAAATATAATCCTCTTTTATTCAATTAAATGTTTTTTGTCACCCATTAATTAAACGGACATGGGCGTGCAGGCCGGCTATCTAGCACCGTTGGGGCACATCGTCTCGACTGCGACCAAAGAGCGGAGGGGATGAAAACGCCAATCCGATCCCTGGCGTGCTCGCAGCGCTACGCGATTGGATTGATGGGAACGGAATGGCCTGGGGTGATGAAGGCAGAAGGCAACCAGGTTCGGTATGCGCACACGGTTCGAGGAAATGCACTAAATGCATAATGGAACACCGTCGGCATGGCGGCGGCGCTGGCGGGGTTCGCGGTAGATACGTGAGCTTACTATGCTCAGCGCGCCACTTTACACACGCCGCAAGAAACATCATCCGCGACGGGGGCACCTACACGCGATCACCTTTAGGAGCTGTACGTGTTTCGTTCTGTCTCTGAGGAGAACGTCGTCTGGACCTGGGCGCAAAGAGCAACGCGCTTTCACATTTACCTCGACAGCCGAAGGCGGCCCTTCGCTTCGGCCCCAGTCAACGAATTCCGCTAGAACTCCGTTATCGGAGGCATTTCACGGACGTGAACATGTCGAATATTAATAAGTCTGATTTCCAACTCCCGATGAAAATAATCTGACCGAGGCATTTTAAATCTGGATTTTTTTCGCGAATGACATAATTAAATGATTAAGATTTTAATGACCTGTCGCGCCTATGAGCAGCCCCGCTTCATGCGCTTTGAATGCCTCCGTTCAGAACCTCACCGTCTCGGCCGGGAGCTCTTGCACAGCTGCGCTTGGCGGGTTCGGTCTACAACGACGCAAAAAACCCCTTGGCCGAAAGTCAAGCTGGTGGGCAAAGTATGCGAATTGGCCAGAGCGACGACACTGAAATTTCGTCTTTTGCGCGCAGCCGAGCCATGGGAGAAAGCGGCCTCGGTGGGATCTTTTTCGGCATGTCTGGAAACACCTCCGCCCCATCTCCGGCAGCCAGGCTGACGAAATAACATGCCGGCGTCGCGCTGAGCTCGTTGACGACTGCGTTGTCGAGCTTTGGGACGATCCTGTTCTGATAGCCAGGTTTGAACCGGAAGAGCCGGGAAAGTAAGGACGAGAGCTGCTGAAACACATTAACAGCCAAGGTCCGGCGAAGCCTGGTCAGCTCAACCTTCGTAGCATCTGTCTCAGGAATTCCAGATCTCGCCGTATAGCTCGGTTGTCAAGATTTGCGGGAGGAGCTGCTCGGCCGCTGCTTCGCGGGTGAGCTGTTGCCGCAGGTGGTCGAGAGCCAGAGACGTTGCATTGAGTCGGTTCTGGGCACGTACCGCTCAATGAGAGGGTTCGATCCCAGACGTCCGTCAGAATGTCATCGGGGGTCGATTTCGAACTCGGGCGCACGAAGGCCCTGCCTTTTATGACCGTCTCTTCGTGTCTCGTACAGCGCGATGTACTCCAGCCCCGCGTCAAACAATTGCTCATTTCTTGAACGCTCTTCGCGCTCGGCAAGCCGCACGCCCGCGACAAATTGACTTTGAGCTTTGAGGTCGCCTCCGACCGCGGCCATGCCCTGACGGCGCACGGCAATCTCGATCGTCTTGAATTGACTAACTTTGCTAGACTCAGTGATGCGAAGCGTTCGATGAGCTTCCGCGATATATGCCTTCCCAAGGGGCGAGCGGCCAGGTTTTCTGGTTTGCGACTTCGGCGGCCGACCAAGCGGATTACCCGACTGCCCCTTTTTGAAGCGGTGCGCCTTAGGGGGCTGCGATACCCGACCTGTTGGCCGCCATCCCCTTCGCTATCGTCAGCCATTGCTAGACGTTTCGGTCAGTCGCGCCGCCAATACGTGATCGGCCGCGGCAGCAAGTTCTTGCCCGGTTCGCTCCAGTTTTCCCGATCGACCGGTGAGTTCTTCGTAACGTCGGACGATCACGTCACAGTACAGCGGATCGAACTCAATCACGCGCGCCGTTCGAGGGTGCGTTCGGCTGCGATCAGGGTTGTTCCGGAGCCGCCAAATATGTCGAGCACGATCCCGCCGCGGCGCGAGCAATCCAGGATCGCATCCTTGACGAGTGCGACGGGTTTGACGGTGGGGTGCATTTCAAGTTCGGATGATCGGGCAGCTCTACCCGACCCTGGAAGCTGTTCGGAGGAGGGTTATTGTTGTTGTGGGTGTTGCCGTCCAAGAGGATGCTCGAACGGACTGCGCCATCGATGACCATCCTTGCGTTCTCCACAAAATCGGAATGGCTGATGGTATCATGCGGAGTTTTCCCGTAGATGTAGCCTGACGCTAAAGTTAGATTGTCCAAGGTGATGCCGCTGCTACCATCGCGCATTTCAAAGGCGAGTTTGGCTCCCCTTCCCGATGCCGATTGAACCATGACCCGTGGATTTTTCGCGACCTCTTTCAAGATCAGCGTCTTATGATTTCCCGAACTAAGACAAACCGTCGAACCGCCCGATGCATTGGCCACGGCTGCCGAGACATCTTCGCCGGGGTTGACGGTTGCAAGCCGCACACCCTATCTCCGGGCGCATCATGGCGCTCACGACGAGCACATAAAACGTGACCTTCATTTATCCTTAGCCGGTTCGAGCCAGTCTATAAATCATTTGCCCCCGCTCCGCGTCTGGGCATTTAGCCTCCGCTCCCCGTGTGGACATGGTGGATATGTCGGGAGTTCCCTCATGCGTAACTCGCCGTCGATCGCTCGAGAGCTGGCACCGGGGGCACACCGGGATGCAGCCGAACGCTCAAAAACTGAGCGGAATCCCGCGCGCTCCAGACCACTTCGCAGCGTCGGTATCGCTGCCGAAGTGTTGTGCAAACTGTCCAGGAAATAGCTGAACTTGCCGTCCGACAGATGACAGAGTCGATCGGCGCAGAAAATCGTGCGCGGATCGATATACAGCGTATTCGCCTTGGCTGTCACGAGCGCGCGAATGCTCTTCTCCAGCGACTCGCGGCCCTCGGTCGAGACATCTTTCATCTGATCGAGCTGTGCCTCGACAGCGGAGACGTCCGTCAACGGTCCGATGCGCTGGATGATCGGGTTGACCTCGACCGTTACCGCCGGACCTATAACGACTACTTTTTTCGCGAGCGACTCGAAGTGGTTGACAGTCCTCTCGATGCCGTCCCGCCAGCCACCGAAACCGACTGATCCCGGAAATGCGCGAGCAGGATCCTGGCCAGCGGTCTCCCAATGCAACGAGTTATCGTACCCAAGCCAGTTCTGCGACCAGACCACCAGATCGTACCGGTCCTTCAACTCGTACAAATGATCCCTCAACTTGAGACAGACCCTGTCGGGCGAACCGTACTTGATGAGTACTGCATCCATCGCCAGCACGCATCCGCCGCGACTCACAATGTCGACGTCGGCATTGCGCATGCCTTCCAACCCCAATATCGCGGGAACGTAGTTCTGCACCATCGAGTCGCCGAAAATCAGCACTCGAGGAGAGGATCCCGTCCGCCCCACATGCACAATTCCGTCGCCATAATCGCGGAGAAATGGAAAGACGCTTTCATTTCGGTACGTGGATGCTTCGGGTGCCAGCGCGAAGCGCGCTGGCAATCCGCCTGTCGCTACCATTGACCACGATCCCACCCCGATGAGCGCGAGGAGACCGACCTGCGTGGCCGGAAACAGCCAGCGCTTTCCCTGGCCGGGCCGCACGTATCTGAATCGCTGGGCAACCATCGAGTCGAGGAGCTGGCCTGCAGCGACACTCAGCAGAAACAGCAACACCTTGTGCACCAACGACAGCGGCTCGATGGCCAGGTAAAGCCAGAATACGATGATCGGCCAGTGAGCCAGGTACGTTGAGTAGGAAATCCGGCCGAACCAGACCATCACCGGGTTTGCGAGCACGCCGTTCAGCACGAACTGCCTGCCCTGCCAGATGACCAACATGGCGCCGAGCGACGGTACGGCAGCTGCGATGCCGGGGAACGGAGTCTTGTCGGAGAATGCGATTGCCGGGACCAGTATCAGGATCAGCCCGGCTATGCCGATCGCCTGGCCGAGAACCTTGTTGCGAGTCGCGACGTGCGAGAGCCAGACGCACGCCGCGCCCATGAGAAATTGAAAGCTTCGAAACGGCAACAGGAAGTAGGCGTGGGTGGGATTCTTGGTGATCCAATATTGCGAGATTGCCAGCCCGAGCGGGATTCCAGCGGCCACGAGAGCGGCAACAGCCCAGGAGCGTTTCCCGCGGTAGAGCAAAACCAGCAGCACCGGCCAGAACAGGTAGAACTGCTCCTCCACACTGAGAGACCATATGTGCAGGAACGGCTTCGACTGCGCGGAGCTGTCGAAGTAGCTTGCAACCATCGCAAAGTAGAAGTTGCACAGAGAAATGGTAGCCAGAGCCCCTGACTTTGCCGTATCGGCCAGATGCTCGGGAGCCATGACGAGCGCCGCACCCACGAGCGAGATCAGAACCGTCACGAGCATCGCGGGCAGCAGGCGACGGATTCGTCTCGTGTAGAAGCGGAAGAACGAGAAGGTTCCCTTTTGCAGGTCCGCCAGGATCAGCGATGTGATCAGGAAGCCGCTGATCACGAAGAAAACGTCGACCCCGATGAAGCCCCCCGCAAAGCTTTCGAAGCCGCAATGGAACAGCAGCACGAGGAGCACGGCGATCGCGCGCAATCCATCGACGTCGGGACGGTATTGTATCGAAATGGGCCCTGCTTGCTTGTCCGTCAGGTATTCGTCCCCATCCCGGTGATAAACTATATTTGTAGGCCAATCGCCACGTGGCCAACCAAACGCCGATCGAGCTATCCGCATCTGTCACCGCAGACCCTGTTGCCGCTCGGCAAAACCATACGCAAATCAACAAAAGCAAACAATTTAATTAAATAATTTAAATCGATGGCTTTTATTATTATATTTAGTATGGTTTTCTTGGCAAACCAAGGGAAAAATGGACTAGGCACTTGGAATGGGTTTTCCTGCGAGCGCCTCGATCAGCACCGGGTTTTATCCGAGCACAGCGGATGTGGCGAAAATGACCCAGGCCGGCTCCCAGATGGATTTGGCCCGTGCGGGTGAGGAGACGCTGCTAATGAGAAGGGGAAACGGCTCAGTTCGGATCAGCGCCAAACGAATGATAAAGCTCGCGATTAGCCTGCTCTATTTTATCTCGCGAGAATTGTCGCAATTTGTGTTGTCACTGATGGGGCGCTCGCCAAAAGAGCAGCTCATGGTGGCCGCAGCTTCGCGTTTCGCGCTTGAGCGCTATCCTCCGGAAGCAGAAAAACAGGATATCCTCAACATCTTCGGGCCCCTCCTCTAGTCATGAACACGTGCACGAGAACAGTCTTCGGACTTGGCCGTGCGAGCTTCATGGTGCGCGGTGAAGCTGACTTCGGAATCACGACGCAAGCAGTTGATGCATCATGAGAAGTCTTGTGCGGAATGACCTTTCAAAGCGGGCGATATTGTGGGCTCAACGAAATTCCTGGCGCTTACCGCGCAGCGTCCGACGTGCCGGACGAAAGCTGATTGTTGGCGCACCTTCCAGCTGGGAAAACAATGAAGTCGTCGATGATTGGTCAAAACCGCTCGTTCCGCACGATGCAAATTCTGCGCTCGTCGTTCCCGAGCTGCATTTTCCAGATCCGCCCGATATCCAACCGACTGAACTCTTGGCATCAGCCCGTCACGTGCATTGTCTCATTGTTACACCCGCGCTCGACGCCGGAGGTCTCGATGAGGTCGTCGCCTTCCTTGCGCGACGGCTACCCGCTCTGGGATTTCGTGTGACCGTCATGTGCACGCCCGCGTCCTTAGAGCCTAACGTGAGCGACTATTCGGGACAATTGTGCACAGCGCTTAAGCGAGAAGGAACATCGGTTCTTGTCACCTCACCAAGCCAGTGTCATCAGTGGTTGGCTGCCAATCGTCCTGACGTCATAAGCGCACATGATCCGCCAGATTGGATTCTGGAACAAGCTCGAAGCGCTGGCATTCCGATTGTCGAGACGCTCCATGGCAATCCGACTCCAATAAGTACGGACTGGAGCAGAGAGGCTACGCGGTCCACGTTCATCACATCGTTCGTGGCGGTGAGCGAACTCGTCAGACGACAATACTTGAAAGGCAATCGTTCATTCCCGGAAGATCGGATCGTCGCGATTCCGAATGGCTTCAATGACACGCATCGTCCCTCCTGCGATCGTGCAGTCGCGCGCGTTTGGCTTGGGCTCAAGAACGAATTTCTTTTTCTTAGCCTTGGCCGACATTCCATCCAGAAGAATGCATATGGTCTCGTGCGGGCATTTTCCGAAGTCGCGCAAGGTGAGAACACACATCTCTTGATCGCTGGCCGTCTAGACAACCACATGTACACCAACCAAGTGCGCGCGCTTCGCGAAGAGTTGTCGATGAAGGGGCGAATTCACCTCAGGCACTCCTTTGCAAGCCCATCGGTTTTATTGGCCGCAGCTGACTGTTTCGTTCTTGATTCGTTCTTTGAAGGGTGGTCGCTGGCCAGCATGGAGGCGCTAAGCGCAGGGCTGCCTGTTATCCTGAGCGAGGTTGGCGGCGCGCGCGAACAAGTCGGTACGGACGGCAGCAGGGGGTTTGTCATCGGAAACCCGCTTGGGAGCGCGGAGTCGCCGAGCTGGGAAGGTGCAAGCCTTATGCGGTTCAAACCACAGCCAAACAGGGAAGAACTTGTCGCGGCAATGAAATCCGTACTCGCAGAGCGTGACCGATGGTCGGCTGCGCGGCGACACTTATCTGAGGAATCAAGAACACGTTTCAGCGGCGCGGATTGCGCAAAGCGTCACGCTGCCGTACTTCTTCGTGCGATTTCCAAATCGTAGATTCGGGGCGACCGAAAGACCTCATTCTTGAGCCTTCAATCCACGGTTTCGGAATTCATCGCGCCAGAACGGAGGAAGATAACACAACCAAGGATCCATTTGCATGGAACCGCGGATGAAATTGAAACCCTCTCTAAATCGGCCTCGTCGGACCAGGCCAACTCCGCTCCGAAATACCCGGTGGGCTAGCGTTTGCCTGGCCAGGGTTTTTAACCTTCGAGAGTTGGAGATGCGATTCCCGCAATCTTCGAAGAAGCTGTCGAACGCAAGCCGGCACTGTCGAAGATCAGACATTCGGTCATCAAAGTACGCGTTGGACATTGCTGTCGAGTGTCTCCTGTAAACAGCCTGGACGGCATCAATTTTCGCGACACTACAATTGGCTCCGAAGCGCAGCCACATCTCCATGTCGGCGGTGTGAGGAAGCGACGCGCGGTAACCACCGATTGCCTTCTGACATTGCGTTCGCGCGATCGCTGTCGGGGTTGGAACAACGTTTCTAGAAGTCGCGCACATCTCTGTTATGAGATCGTGTCGCACCCAGGTGTAAGTCTCGTTCGATGGGAGGTCTGGAAACGGGAGATAGTCGAACCAGAGGATGCTTTTTCCGTACGTAAGTCCGACGTCGGAGTTTGCATCCATAACTTCGGTCGCTCGTTGGAGAGCTCCATCAACCAGTATGTCGTCAGCGGACAAAAGGAGAAAATAGTCGGCAGACGCCCACGCGATTCCCTCATTGTACGTCTCTATGTGTCCTCGGTTTCGCGTGTGCGATATGACGGTTACTCGAGAATCGTCTCGTGCTAGTCTTCTTGCTACCGCAAGTGATTCATCCGAGGACGCGTCATCGACTATCAACACGCGAAGATCGCTGACAGACTGACGGAGTACGCTCTCCACACATGCTGCGAGAAAATGGCCGTAATTATAACAGGGAACAACGACATCCACTTTAGCCATGTAGCACCATTGTCAAGTTTTAGTCTGGAATCCAATTAGGTGATCCAACCCCTCCAAACCAGCTTCGTGAACTCCGTGACACATCAGCGTGCTTGCTGGAGCTCAACCTGTACGGCATCCGTTGGTTAAGATACGAGCTAGCCGATGCTTCGGAACCCCCTGATTATATGTGCTGATGTGACCCAAGCTTTGCGGGTGCGAAATGACACTAACGCGCCGAGCAGGGAACGATGACGTCAACCTTCCCCATGCGGCCTCCTCCCGTAGCAGCCGCCCAACCAACTCGGCAAAACAGTGGCGCCGTCCACTCGTGAAGCGTGCAGCGCCGTCATCGGTACAACTCATTCCTGAGGGCATCGGCGATGCGGACGAGGTCGTCCTCGCTCAACTGTACGTAGATCGGAAGCAGGATCGCGTGATCTTGCGCGAGTTCGGACTGACGCAAATCGTGGCGCTGCTCACTGCTCGCATAAGGCGCCTCACGATGCGAGCACATGATACCGCGCCGTGTGGCAATGCCTTGATCGAGAAGGTTCTGCATCACCGCTCTCTGGTCGACGCGGTCAGGAAGGCGCACGCAATAGCTCTGCCAGTTGGATCGCGCCCACTCCGGCTCCAAAGGCAACCGCAGTCCCTCTATATTCCCAAGCAGTTCGGCGTAACGGGATGCCACCCTGCGCCGGCGCGCGATCAGCTGCGGAAGCCGCTCGAGCTGTTTGCGCCCGATCGCACCCTGCATATCCGTCATTCGATAATTGTAGCCGAGAAGGACGTACTCCTCGAAAATGACGCGCTGCGACCCGTGACGCACAATATCCGGAACGCTCATGCCGTGTTGCCGCAGCAGCCTGAACTTGCGATCAAGCTCGGCGTCCGCGGTGGTGAGCATTCCACCCTCGCCTGTCGTGATTACCTTTCGCGGATGAAAGGAAAAGCAGGCAATGTCTCCATGGGGCCTGCCGATCGGCTCCCATTCGCCGTTCATCCGGATCTGCGATCCGGCGGCACAGGCCGCGTCCTCAATCACCGCGATTCCGTGGCGTCGCGCCACGGCGATGAGCGCTGCCATATCGCACGGCATGCCCATCTGATGGACCGCGATGATCGCGCGCGTACGCTCGGTGATGGCTTCGGCCAGCCGAGCGCAATCCAAATTATAGGTCTCCGGGTCGATATCGACGAAAACCGGAGTGGCGCCCTGATATCGGATGACGTTCGCGGTCGCAATGAAGGAGTGGCTAACCGTGATCACCTCGTCGCCGGTGCCGATACCCAACGCTGCCAAAGCAAGCTGAAGTGCAGTCGTACAATTGGCGACGGCACAGGCATGCGGCGCGCCAACAAGTGCGGCGAACTCACTTTCAAACGCGGCCACCTCTGGGCCTTGCGACACCCAGCCCGACAGCACGACCGCGCGCGCAGCATCGGCTTCTTCATCCGCAAGCAGCGGCGCCGCGATCGGGATCACGATGCCGCCGCCTGCCGCTGGGAGCCGGAAGCAAGTTCGCGTTCGGATCGCCACCATTTCACGAGCTCGGCGAGCCCCTGTTCCAGCGAAACTGTGGTGCGGAACCCCAGCAAACGCTCTGCTTTGCCAGTTGATGCCAGCCGTCGAGGCACCGGATTAACGGAGCGTTCCGGCGCGAATTCGGGTGCCAGGCCGCGGCGTCCCATCACGGAGGCAAGCACCGTAGCCAGCTCCGTCAGGCTGGTTTCCGTGCCGCTCCCGACGTTGAACACCTCATCAGTGATTTTTGCCCTGGCCGCAAGGATATTGGCACGCGCGATGTCGCGGACGTGGACGAAATCCATGGTTTGATGACCGTCACCAAAAATGATCGGAGGTAATCCGGCTTCCAGCCGCTCCATCCAGCGGATCAAGACCTCGGTATACCGGCCGTGGATGTCCATCCGGCTACCGTAGACGTTGAAATATCGAAATGCGACGTAGTCGATGCCATACGCATCGTTGAAGGTACGCAGCAGAGCCTCGTTAAAGGCCTTAGCGGCTCCATAGAGAGTTCGGTTGTTGTACGCATTCTGGCGCTCGGTGGTGGGAAACTCCTCTGCCACGCCGTATACGGACGCCGACGACGCCGCGATGATCTTCTCAACATCGTGCTTGATGCACAACTCCAGCAGGTCGTAGGTGGCGTCCACCATGACCTCCTTGGCAAGGCGTGGTTCGGCCGCACAATGAGTGATTCGGAGCGCCGCCTGGTGAAAGACAATATCAGCAGCCTTGAGCAACGCTTCCATCAGCTTGCGATCGCGTATGTCGCCATGAACCACTCTCACCGGGCCACGTCCGAGCGCGCGCGCGAGATTTTCCGGCCGGCCTCTGATCATGTTGTCGATGGCGACGATCTCGATGCAGCCCTCATCGCAGAGCAGATCAATGATGTGGGAGCCGATGAAACCTGCGCCGCCGGTGACCAGAACGCGTTTTCCCTTGAGATCGATCAAGACGCTCTCCTGTTGTGGGACCTTGTCACGAGACTCTCTGGATGCTCTGCTCGGTCGCTTGTCATTTCGCTGGGCCGCAGCGCCGCGTTCCTGAGTGTGGAGGCAACCTCGACCACCTGCTCCGGCAGCAACTCTGGATAAATGGGAAGAGAGAGGAAATCGTTCGCCAGCATCTCGGTGACGGGAAGATCACCGGCACGATAACCGAGTTCTGCATAGGCAGTCTGCAGATGCACCGGAACGGGATAGTGGATCCCCGCGCCGATGCCGGAGTCACGCAATAGCGTCAGCGCCTCGTCGCGCCACGGCAATCTGACCGCATAGACGTGATACACGTGACGGGCGTACCGGGGCGGCTGGGGACGCGGGCATGAAAGATCAGACAGAAGTGCATTGTATCGCTCAGCGAGCGAGCGACGAGCTTCCGTCCAGCGCTCAATGTAGTCCAGCTTGACGTTCAGTATCGCGCTCTGAATTTCGTCCATGCGATAGTTGTACCCGGGAATGACGTGATTGTATTTTGTCTCCTGTCCCCAATCCCGCAGCAGTGACACGCGGCGTGCCAATTCAGGCCGATCGGTTACGACGGCCCCGCCCTCGCCAAACGCTCCAAGATTCTTACCGGGGTAAAAGCTGAAGCATCCCAGATCGCCAATCGAGCCCGCGCGACGTCCGCGGTATTCTGCGCCATGCGCCTGCGCGGCGTCCTCGATAACGACCAGACCGTGACGACGCGCGATCTCCATAATGGGATCCATGTCGGCCATCAGCCCGTGGAGATGAACCGGCAGAATCGCCTTCGTTCGCGGTGTTATCGCAGCCTCGATCGAGCCGGGATGCATCGTCCATGTTACCGGGTCAACGTCGACAAACACCGGCCTGGCTCCGCTGTAGAGAATCGCTGCGGTTGTCGCGACGAACGTCATGGATACCGTGATGACTTCGTCACCGGTTCCGACGCCCGCCGCCAGCAAGGCAAGATGAAGCGCCGAGGTTCCGCTGTTCACCGCGCGGCAATGGGCGGTCCGGCAATATTCCGCGAAGCGACCCTCAAAGGCAGTGACCTCTGGGCCGAGCACAAAGTGCCCGCTGCCGACGACTCTCGCGACCGCGGCGTCGATTTCCGGCTTGATCTGGCTATATTGGGCTTTCAGATCCATGAAGGGTATCAAGATTCAAGTCCTCTATTGGACCAACATTATAATGTATTTAACCCGCACCGTTAGATTTAATCAAGAATTAAATCTTTCAGTTTATGCGAATGTTTAAAATGATTTGCGAAGCGCCTCTGCTGAGCCGCGATCGCCGAAGACCGCCGTTTCAGCCGCAGACAATACCCGAGCGGGCACTCCCGCGACGACAGCGCCAGGCGGAACGTCCCTCGTCACCACCGCACCCGCGCCTACGGAGGCCCGCTCTCCGATCGTCACTCCGCACAGAATCGTGGAGTTCGAGCCGATCGAAGCTCCCCTACCGACGCGAGTGCGCTGCAGCGTCCAGTCCGACGCTTGCTGAGGACGACCATCCGCCGTCGTTGCCTTCGGGTGTTTGTCGTTCGTGAACATCACGCCATGACCGACGAACACTTCGTCCTCGATCGTGACGCCTTCGCAGATGAAGCTGTGCGACGATATCTTGCAACGTGCACCGACCTTCGCTCCCGCCTGGATTTCGACGAAGGTTCCGATCCTGCTCTCGTCACCAATGGCGCAACCATACAGGTTCACCAGATCTGGATGCAGGATACGGACATTGCCACCGAGCACGACGTCTTGCGCAATAGGCATCTTCGATCTCCAAGCTATGCGGTCCGCTAGAGCGCCGTACGCGAGGGCCACCGCGCCGGCACCATACGCGCAAGGCCCATTACTGCATGATGAAGGTGCTGCAACAGCGGGTGCC
This sequence comes from Bradyrhizobium sp. JR4.1, assembly GCF_040548605.1. Classification (NCBI taxonomy): domain Bacteria; kingdom Pseudomonadati; phylum Pseudomonadota; class Alphaproteobacteria; order Hyphomicrobiales; family Nitrobacteraceae; genus Bradyrhizobium; species Bradyrhizobium sp. JR4.1. Next base: position 61,212 of record NZ_JBEPRY010000031.1, on the reverse strand, counting down.
CGGTCATCATTAGTCCCAGCCACCAACACAGCACAGCAACAGAGAACGTTAGTAACAACTCAACAAGAGGCGAAAGGCCTTCTGCCTCGGTCAGCATCGCGCAGATGGATACTGCCGAAGCTACGAGGGCCGTTACGGCTGCGCTCATCTGCAGGCTACGCGCAAATTCGCTCGGCCGAAGGCGGAGATGGCGTCCTAGAAAATGCACCGCGACCGCAGCCTGGAAGGGCAATGTCAGGAGCGCGGACGCTGCGACGGCGTGCACGCCGAAGAACGAGGCGCCAAAGATGACGAGGAGCGACGGCGGCAGCGAAACCAGCGACGAGATCAGCGCATCTTGCACCCTTCCTACCGCGACAAACACAGGGTAGGTCAGGCAGGCCGCGAAAAGGGCGAGGTTGCCAATACACAGTAATTGCACAAGCGGGACGATCTCCAGCCACGCCGGGCCGAGCCAGCTCACAATGATTGGCCGGGCCATGATCGCAATCGAAATCAAGAACGGCCACTGCACAACCGAGAGCAACCGAATAGCAGCAAGATAGACGGCCTTGAGATCACCTCCGGCGTTGCTTCGCGCAACAATCGCAGGCATGACGACCGGGCTCAAGACTTGCGTGACCAGCTTGTCAAAGATCTGTGTCGATGCGGTTGCTCGGCTGTAGAGGCCGACCGAGGCAAAATCGAGGATTCTTGCCAGGAACAGCTGCGGAGCGAGGCCATAGAACACATTGACAACGCTAACAGCTCCCGAATAGAGGCCGAAGCCGACGATCTCCCGCCAATCGACCAGCGATGGCCGTATCGCGTCGAGATCTCTCCACCAAATCAACAGCATCAGGGCCAGCACCACGTTGCCGGCAACGCCTCCCCAGACCGGAGCCATGTAGCTGAAGTGGGCCATTGCGAGACCGGTCGAAACGATCGCGGCTGCTGCACCGGAGGCAAGGTTGCAGATTGCCAGTGTTCCAAACTGCATCTCGCGACGGAACAAAGCGGCTATGGTCCCAGAAAACGGCAATAGGAGTAGATTGATCGCGGACACTTCGATGCCTTGACGCAAGCTATCCAGCTCGAACATACGAGCGACAAACCGCGCAAACGTGAACAGGACCAAAGCGGTGACTGCCGAGATTGCGAGAGTGATCGTGAACGTGGTCTGCACACTCGCGCGCGACAGATCTCGCTTCTGGATCAAATAGCTTGCACCTGCGAACTCCTGGAAGCAGGCCGCAATGATCGACGTGACCGCGGTCACGACCGCATAGATGCCAAATTCTTCCGGCGACAACAAACGGGCAAGCACCGCGGTTGCGACAAAGAGCAGCACAAGGGTGCCGTAACGATCGAGGGCGGAGAACAAGATCGAACGTTGCACCTGGTCCATCGGGTCTTCTGCCAGACTATCAGATCAGCTAGATTTCCCGCACGTCAAGCTGTTGCCCTGGCGCGTTGCTGAACCCCGTAAGGCTCCCTCAGGAGCACCGGCGTACCCTGTTTTGCGATCGAACACGATGCCGCTTCCAGCACCTCGATTACACGCAGCCCAGACACGCCGCTGGAAATCGGCTGCCCGCCGGTACGCACGCAGTCGACAAAATGCTCGACTTCCGTTTGTAGTGCCTCCTTTGGCGAGATATGCGGAGCCCACATGTCGCCGGCTCGATATCCAATCCGAAATTGATGCGCATCCTCCGGAGGCGTATCGAGCGTAATTCCCTTATCATAGACCTTGACCTTTTCGGTTGGCTCGAGATCGTCGTAAACGATCATCTTCTTGCTTCCGCCGATGAACGTCTGGCGCACCTTGACAGGCGAGAGCCAGTTGACGCTGACATGGGCCACACACGCGTTGGCAAAGAACAATGTGATGTGGGCCATATTTTCCGGCGAACCGACAACGTGGCACGACCCCGTTGCCGAAACCGCGATCGGCTCCTCATTGAAGATATGATGGATGATCGAGATGTCGTGCACCGCCAGATCCCAGATCACATTTACATCTTTTTGAAAGAGTCCGAGACTCGAGCGTGTACTATCGTAATAGTAGATGTCTCCAAGCTCTTTCTTCAGCAAGAGCTCACGAATCTTCTGCACCGCCGGCGTATAGAGAAAGGTGTGATCGACCATCAGCGTCAACCCGCGCCGGTCCGCTTCGTCGATCAAGCGGGTCACCAGCTCGGCGCTCGGCGCTAGGGGCTTCTCGACCAACACGTGCTTGCCAGCCCTCAACGCCGCAATTGCCAGTTCGTAATGTGTGTGCACCGGCGTAGCGATGGCGATTGCATCAATAGAGGTATCGTTCAGCAGATCATCATAGCGAGTGGTCGTTGTGACCCCGGGATAGACCTGCCCCATGGCGCCGAGCCTGCCCCGATCAAGGTCGCTCACGCTGACAACGCGGGTGGCGGGATTGATCGAGAAATTGCGAACGAGGTTGGGGCCCCAATAGCCGTATCCAACGACGCCGATTCCCAACTGGCTATCTCGCATGCTAACCTCGACCCATTCGGGAGTTACGACTGTATGCGTTATGTCCGCGCCGGCATATCCTGCCATATGCCTCGCGTATCGATGACGTCGAGGTGCCGCCGCTCCGCCAGCGGCACCATCTTGAATTCATCGTGATCGACGAGGAGAAGCGCTATTTCGCAACTGCGCAGGGCTTCCTCGATACTCACGAATGCAACACGATGATCCGCCAGCTGAGGAGGTAGACGGCGCAAGTTCGGCTCGACAACCTTGATCCGTTCGCCGTATTTCGCAGCGAGATGCGTGGCTATTTCCATGGCCGGGCTTTCACGCAAGTCGTCGACATTGGCCTTGAAGGTCAGTCCGCAACAAGCAATGTTCGCGTAGGGATGATCGTCGATCAGCGCCTCTGCGCGCTCGATGATCTTCTGTGTCTTGGCATTATTCACTTCCCGACTTGTTCGCATCACGCGGGCGAGATCCGGCGCTGAATCAATGATGAACCAGGGGTCTACCGCAATACAGTGCCCGCCAACACCTGGCCCGGGCCGCAATACGTTTACGCGAGGGTGACGGTTGGCGATGTCAATCACCTCCCATACGTTGATGTCGAACCTGTCGCAAATCATCGAGAGTTCATTGGCAAATGCTATATTGGTATCGCGGAAGGCATTCTCCGTCAGCTTGACCAACTCGGCCGCCCGCGCCGTTGTGCCGACGCAAGCACCGCGAACGAACATTTTGTAGAACCGTTGAGCACGCCGCGTGCAGGTTGGCGTAATCCCGCCGATGCACCTGTCATTGTTGATAAGCTCGGTCAAAATCCGTCCCGGCAACACGCGTTCGGGACAATAGGCCACGTAAATCGCGCCATCCTCCTTGCCGTTGATCCCTATGTGCAGCTCTGGCCTGCGTTCAACGATCCGCTTCGCGATGGCTTCGGTGGTTCCGATCGGCGATGTCGATTCGAGAATAACAAGATTGCCTGGCGCGAGGAGATCTACGATATTGTCGACGGCCGCATTCACGCTCGACAGGTCCGGACGGTTCTCGCGATCGATGGGCGTCGGCACCGCGATGATGAAAACGTCGGCCGGCTGCGGCGTTTTGGACGTGGTGAGCGTGCCACTCGACACGACCTTCGAGACGAGACCGTCCAGATCGGGCTCGGCGATATGAATTTTGCCAGACGCAACGGTGTCGACGATGCGCTCATTGGTATCGATGCCAACCACCTGCAGACCTCGACTCGCGATGAGCGCTGCGGTCGGCAGGCCGATATAGCCAAGTCCCAGGACATTGATTTTTTGGAATTCATGCATCGAGAAGGACCTTCACGATCCGCTCGCTCGCGTGCCCGTCACCAAACGGATTGTGCGAACGCGACATGGCAGCATAGGTCTCGTCATCGTCGAGCAGGCGAAATGTCTCCGCAACGATCCGCTCGTAGTTCGTACCGACCAGGCGTGCCGTTCCCGCTTCCACCCCCTCAGGACGCTCGGTTGTCTCGCGCATCACCAGGACCGGCTTTCCAAAAGTCGGTGCCTCCTCCTGTACGCCGCCTGAGTCTGTCAGGACCAGATAAGATAGCGAGAGCAAGCTTACGAAATCAGTGTATTCCTGAGGAGAAGTAAGTACGACCCGCGGGTGGTCCGAAAACCGAGACGCAAACAGGTCACGGACATTCGGATTCGGATGCACGGGGAGCACGACGGCAACGTCCTCCCTGCGCAGGATAGTCTCCAACGCGTTAGCGATGTTGAGGACGCCTCCGCCGAAATTTTCCCTGCGATGGCAGGTCACCAGGATGATGCGCCGATTGCCGTGACGCTTCTTGATGCCATCCCAGCGGCACGACAGTCCCGGATCGGAGTCGACCATGGCTTTCGCGAGGATGAGAGCATCTACCACCGTGTTTCCGGTAACGTGAATGCGGTTATCCGCGACGTTTTCAGAACGCAACGCGCATGCTGCGCGCTCTGTTGGAGCAAAATGTTGATCGGCGATCGAGCCGACGATCTTGCGGTTCACCTCCTCCGGCCACGGAGCGAAGATATCACCGCTGCGCAGTCCGGCCTCGATGTGGGAGAGCGGTATGCGGTGATAATAGGATGCCAGTGCGCCCGTCATTGCCGTCGCCGTGTCGCCTTGGACAATGACCCTGGTGGGCTTCAACTTTTCCAGGAGTTCACCAATTTGTCCGAGCAGCCGCGCGGTCAGATGATCCAGCGTCTGATTGGTCGTCATGACGTTTAGATCAAAATCCGGGACCACTTTTGCCAGCTTGAGGACCTGATCAAGCAGTTGCCGGTGCTGTGCGGTCGCACAGATCGTCACGGAAATGTCCTTGCTCCTCTCGGCCTTGAGCAGATTGATGACTGGAAAAAGCTTGATTGCTTCCGGCCGGGTTCCCAGAAGGATGAAAAAATGCTTGCGCACGCCTTACCCTCCGATCCGGCTGGGACCCGGCGGAACGACGCCGGGCGCACCAAGCCGGTACCGAAGGGCCTGCTTGATGAGGGCCTGCGCCAAGACGCCCGCAAACAGCGTGTTCGTCGTGGCGTATCGCCACCACATCCGTCCAGGCTCCTGATAGATGCGGTACAGCCATTCGAGCCCGAGCCGCTGCATCTGTACCGGCGCGCGCCGAACAATGCCTGCTAGAACATCGAGCGCGCCACCCACGCCCATAATGAAGGGTACGCCGAGATCATCGCGATGGGCGGCGAGAAAGCGCTCTTTCCGGGGTGTCGGCATGCCGATGAAAAGACAATCAGCCGCGCTGGATTGGATGTCCCGGACGACGTCATTCTCTTGCTCGGGTTTGAAGTAGCCGTCGTGCCAGCCCGCAAAGGCAAGTGAAGGATACCTCCCGCGCGCCACTTGCACAGCTTGTTGTAGTACGACGGGAGTGGCTCCCAGGAAATAAGGCTTGAAGCCCTCGTGCGCACATACCGCGAGCAACTCGGCAAGGAGATCCACGCCCGCGACCCGCGACGTCGCCGGAAGCCCGAGCGCTCGGGCGCCCCAGAGAATTCCCATGCCGTCGATGCCAACGACATCGCTGTTGGCGACATCGGCCGCAAGCACGGGATCGGATCGCATATTGACGAATTTGGCGACGTTCAGCGCCACATGTTGCAACCGCTGACGGCTGCGCATGGCCCCGCGCGCCAATTCGACGGTTTCAGCCATTGTCAGGAAGTCGACGGGGCATCCCAGAAATGATGCGCGCATTGGAACCTACTCCCAGAAAATCAGCCATTTAAGTTTGCATTTAAGATTATTATAGAGATAATACGCAGCGGATATTTAATTGCAAGGTTTAAATGACTGAACTTGGCCACACGCTGCGGAGAATGAAAGCTGCCGGGCAGATGAGGCAGGCGGCGGACGGAACAGAAATTAAATAGGGAATTAACAGATGATTTCGGTCATTATTCCCCCACCTCAACCAGCCTGATGCGCTGAAAGCATGTTTGCGTAGCCTTGACGCACAGACCCTGAGTCGGCATTCGTTCGAGGTCATCGTGGTAGACAACGGCTCGGCAACGCCCCCGATGGAAGTCGTTGCTGGACATCCAGGTGTACGGCTGCAGCACGAATCGCATCCAGGTCCTGGCCCCGCGCGAAACACGGGCGCCGCCAGCGCGAAAGGCGATATTCTCGCCTTTATGGATGCCGACTGCCGGGCTCATCCGGACTGGCTAGCCGCAATCCAGAGGTCGTTCCAGCAGGTGAAGCCGACGACAATCCTTGGCGGAGAGGTTCGGATCCAGCCGGTTGTCGAAGGACGTTGCACCGCGATCGAAGCCTACGAAAGTGTTTTTGGCTTCCGTAATCGCTTGTACGTCACCAAGCACGGCTACTCCGTCACGGCTAATCTCGCGGTCCGCCGCACTGATTTTGCGGCCATCGGCCCGTTTCCAGGCATCGAGTTCGCGGAAGATATGCAATGGGGACAAATGGCAATCAGGGCCGGCCGCGAATTCCGCTACGTTCCTGAGATGGTCGTGTTTCACCCTGCCCGCCGCTCTCTTCGAGAGCTCTATGCAAAGTGGGACCGGCAAATCGCGCACTACCGCAACTTGGCGCAAGACGCGCGGGGCTGGCAGCTGCGCTGGCTCGCGCTCTCCTTGCTAATTCTCGCATCGCCAGCAGTTGGCGCGATTACCGTTCTGACCACCACCCGTCGCCTGCATGGCATAAGCGCTCGTCTCAAAGCGATCGTCGTTCTTTGCGCAGTTCGAGCCCATCGGACAGCCAAGATGCTGGCGCTGCTCCGCGGAGACGGCGCCGTCATCTGGAATCGCTAGCTCATCGTGCTGTCAGCCCGGTGCGTTTCGCCGCCGGACAATCGCGCCGACTCTTCGAAAGCGGCATTGTGGCTGAGTTCCCGCAAGCCGCCACGCCGACCGAATGACCACAGGATCCAACCGAGTTCGTAGCTGCGGCACTCAAGTCGAACACCCACGTCAGCGCTATCGATCAGCGTCCCCCCCCCGTGATCGAGCCAGACGTTCTTGACAGCGCGCAACACCCGCGGCGCCTTAGTCTTCAATTCATGCTTGCGAACCTGCGAGCGGATGGTCAGGCCCAGTTCGGGCATGAGCATGGTCCGGCCCAGCTGGTTGTGACCAAGTATCCAGTTGAAGCCCTTGATCAGGGCCTCCTGCGCTCCTCGCCGCCCAAAGCGCTCGGCCCATTCCAGCAGCGCCGGGGCCATTCCATACTGATGGACTGAATAGACTTCGTAGAAATCAAGGATGCGGCCGGTTAGCGCGTCGAAAAACCAGGGCCATTCGCCTTGTGGCCCTTGAAGCGCTATCAGATCGCGTACACACGTATCGGCCATGACAAGTGCGGACGCATCGCCAAAGAATTCGCCATACTGGTAGCAGGCGATGGAGAGATAGGTCTGGGTCGCAAATGACGCGAAACGGCGTCGAAAACCACACGGCGCATCGAAGAACAGTCCTGACTCGCTATGGAAACGCTCCTTCAGGAAGCGAAAGAGCGGGGCGGCGAAGCACGTCCACTCCCTGTTACCTGCCCTTGCCTGAGCGACGACTCCCGTCAGCAGCATGCCCAGATCCTGCGCCCGAAACGTACTCCACCGTGACTCATCCGACAGAGTCCGCTTCAGCTCGCGCGTCACCTGCTCCGGAATCGGAAGGTCGAGCTCGGCGGCGGCCCACAAGGCCATGCCAAAGGCATATTTGCGCACTGGAAGTGCGGTGAGCTGCATGACATTTCGATGGAATATCTCTGGGATATCGATACCGATCGGACGTTCCACGACCCGCGACATCCCAAGCAGGACATTGAGGGTATAAAACACGTCACTATGCGGTATCGACTCGTTTGGGGAAGCACGTCCGTCGAGGTGATAAATGTGCGACCAACGGCGCTCCCCGGGCAACCAGCAGCGTTCTAGGCCCTTGAGCGCATAGTTTATCAGCGGTGAGTTGAGGGACGGCCTGTTCGCCGCGGCCGGCACTGCCAGCTTCACACCAAAATTGGGACCGATCATCATCGCACTACACCATAGTCAATCAGGTCAGTATTCCCGGATGCTTTCATCCAATCCGCGAAGCAAGGGATAGAGGAAATAGGAAATCACCGTCCGCTTTCCGAGCTTTATTTCGGCGGTGAGCGCCATACCTGGCATGAACTGAACGCGTTCCGGCGGCAGCCGAAGATGCATGTCGCGCAAATCGATCAGTACGCGATAAAAGGGAGCTGACGGGCGGCGCGCACCTTCGGCCTTCGCGTCTGGCGAGAATGAGTCCTGGCTGATGACCCCAATCTCACCAGTTGCCGTGCCGTACTTCTGGAACGGAAATGCTTCAAACTTGATTCGTACGGCCTGCCCGACCGTCAGCTGTCCGATATCCCTGCCTTCGACGTTGACCTCCGCCCGGAGCGTCTCGTCGCGAGGGACCAATACAAAAAATGTCTCGGCCTCGCGAATTACCGAACCCACCGTCCGATTGGCAATTTCAAGTACCACCGCATCAGCCGGTGCGTGCAGCACGATCAATTGCCGGCGAAGCTCCGTCTTCTTGAGCTCCTCCGCGGCGCCGTTACGCTTGGGCAACGTCTCCACGAGCTCCTGATAGGCAGTACGGCGAAACTCTGCAGCGAAGACCTTTTGGTCTGCACGGGCCTTGTCCAAACGATGCATGTTGTCGACAATGGCGCCACGAACACGCGCCAGATTGCTTTCAACCTCCAGCCGCGCGTCCCGGGACAGCAGGAAGTTCAGCCTTGAACCGACCTCCTTCGCCATCAACACATTTCGCATGGCCTCAATGGACTGCATGGTCTCCAGCCGCTGGGTCAGAACGAATTCCTCATCCTGGGCCGTCTTCAGATTGGCCTGAGCGGACGCAATCTGCGCGTCGTAGTTCTGGATCTGAAGATCGTAAGCCGTCCTTCTCTGGAGAAATACCTTTCGTTGCAGCGCCTGATCGGCATTCGCGGACTCCTCGAGGACGTACTCAACGCCGTCCAATTCCGCCCGGACCCGGTCGATGGAGGCGTCGAAACCCGCCAGGCGGCTGCGCAGTTGATCAAGGTCGGCCTGAGAAAATGTGGGATCGAGGATCGCAAGGACATCGCCGCGATTAACCGGATCGCCGGCCTTAACGCGAATGTCCCGAATGACCGATGTTTCCAGCGGCTGGACGACCAGGTTGGGACGTGTGGTGATCAGTTTGCCCTGTGCCGTCACAATCATGTCGACACGCGACACGCACGCGAACGCGATCGCGGTCGCGATCAAGGCGACGACACAATAGAGCGTGATCCGTCCTCCGCGCGGTGGCGTTCCCTGCTCGATCTCGGCGGCGTCGGACTGAAATTCCGCAACTACGCGAGACGCCGTCGACGCGGGCCTCGACAGCCCTCGCCGCTTCCGCGAAACGGTCGAAGGCCCCGATCTGCCGGAGCTCCCCTCCGCCCTGCTTTTCTCGGCACCGGTCATGCGACCTGCCTCGTCTGCTGATTCCAGAGATGCCTGTAGATGGTACACTTCGACAGCAGCCCGTCGTGACGATCCACATCGACGATTCGTCCACGGTCGATGACCAGAATCTGGCTCGCATCCGACAGCATCGAAAGCCGATGCGATACAATGATGACGGTCCGTCCTTCGGCGATACGCCGCAGATTGCGCCGGATGATCGCTTCGCTCTCGGAGTCCAGCGCGCTGGTCGCTTCATCGAGGATCAGAATGCGCGGGTTGACGATCAATGCGCGGGCGATCGCAAGCCGCTGCTTTTGCCCGCCCGACAGGTTCGATGCCTGCTCCTCGAGCATGGTATCGAATCCCCTCGGCAGCCGCTCTATGAACTCGTCGGCGCCGGCGAGCTGGGCCGCCCTGACAACTTCGTCGAACGTCGCGTCACGCTTCACGCAAGCGATGTTTTCGCGCACGGTGCCCCGGAACAGGAAATTGTCCTGGAGCACGACCCCGAGATTCTGCCGCAGGTGGGTAAGATCAATCTCGCGCGAATCATGGCCGTCGATCCGTAGTAATCCCTGCTGCACCGGATACATTCCCGCGATCAGTCGCGTCAGCGTCGTCTTGCCTGAGCCGCTCCGACCGACAATCCCAAAGACCGAACCGGGAGCGATTGTAAACGAGACGTCGTCCAGCGCCGGCGCTCCCTCGCCATAGCGGAAGGTCACGTTTTCAAACTCGATCTGGCCGACCAAATCGGGACGCAGCCCGTCGCGATGACCGTCCCGTTCCGGCTGCTTATTCATGACCTCGCCCAGCATCTTAACCGCCAGCGCGACCTCCTGATACTCGTGAACCATGGTCACCATCTGAACCAGCGGCCCCGAGACGCGTCCCGCCAGCATGTTGAAGGCGACCAGTGCGCCGATCGTCATCTCGCCACCGAAGACGTCCAGCGCGCCCAGGGCCACGATACCGAGCGTCATCATCTTCTCGAGAAAACCGGTCAGTGCCTGGGCGCCCGCCGAGATCTTTTCAACCCCGAAACGCATCGATACCGATTGCGCGCAGCGATCGTCCCATGCCCTGTTCTGGTTGGGCTCCATGGCCAAAGACTTCACCGTGCGCATTCCGTGCACCGTCTCGACCAGAAGAGCCTGGCGGCCGGCTTCGGCTTGGTAGAGCTGGTAGAGCCGTCGTCGGAACGGTCCCATCAAAATCACAATCACGCTGCCGCTGATGGCGGTAAAGGCCAGGACGACGCATGTCAGCTTAACGCTGTAGAGCGCGAGGACAGGCAGGAAGACGAACAGCGAAAGCGCGTCCAAGGCGGTCAGGAACAGCCGACCGGTCAGAAACTCGCGAATCCGCCCGGCCTGCTGCATGTGCTTCACCAGCACACCGGCCGAGATATGCTCGAAAAAGGTTACGGGAAGCCCTAAAAGATGCCGGAACGTTTTGGTCGCAACCCGGATGTCGATCTTGTTCGTGGCATAAAGCAGCAGGTAACGACGCAAGAAGCTGAATATGGCATCGAATGAGAGCGCGATAATCGCGCCAGCCGAGAGTACGTAGAGCGTCGTGAGACTCTCGTGCACAAGAACCTTGTCGATCACGAGTTGAAAGAAGATTGGAAGCGCGAGGCCGAGCGCATACAGGAAGACGGCGGCGATCGCGACGTCAGAGAACAAGCGCCATTCCCGGAGCATTTCGGGTACGAACCAGCGCAGTCCAAAGGCCCTCTGGCCCTGTGTTGAACGACTCTCGCGCTTGAACAGGACAACCTTTCCGAGCCAGCGGGCACAAAACCGTTCAGCATCGACAAGCAGCGGCTCGTCCCTCCGCTCAGCCAAGGGATCAAAGATGGTTACGGCATCGCGCTCCGGCTCGGCGCCGACCACAAGCACCCAGTTCTGGTTCGAGAGCTGAACAAGAGCCGGATAGGCTTCGCCGAGCCGACATAGCGCCTTCCAATCGAGCTGCGTCGCCCGGGCTCGAAGGCCGGCCTCATGCGCCATGCGTAACAAGAGATCGGTCGAGATACCGGCATCGTCGACGGCATAGGCATGACGCAAACGGTCCGACGGCAGATCGATACCGTGATGGGCCGCGACCCTTGAAAGGCATTCGAGCGCGGTCCGAGTAGCCCAACGCGACTCGTCCTCAGACAGTGGCGGTGCCGGTTCACACCTCGCGATTTCAACGGAAGTTGGTTGAGACATTTGGAGATCTGGAGCTGTCCGAAGCCGATGACGAAGATTCAAGTGGTGCGGTTGCCTGTGGCGGTGTAGTCGGCGGCCTTGGCCGATTGCGCTGGACGACGCCGGCGTCCACCAGACCCTGAAGTGCGTTTTGCATCACCTCGACAGAGTTCGCGAAGGATTCCGCCGAAAAGATTAATCTCTGGCGAAACACCTTCTTTGGCGCATTGTTGGCGTCACGTTCCGTGGGCGAGAGACTGACCAAGTCCACCCGCACGATCGCCCCGCCAATTGTGACCTCGTCAATCCCGTCGGTATAGAGCTCCGCATACATTCCGATTCTCCCTATGCTGCGAGCTGCGGCCTGAAGAGGACGTCAACCGCGTAGCTGGTCGCGTTGAAGGTGTTGGTCGGGAAGAGGCTTCCGGATCCGTACGCATAGACGCCGTTCCCCCCGCTGGACGCGGATGACGGGGCGGTTAAGGGTCCGTTGGTTACCGAACTGGCAAACAGGTTTGGATCGTCCGAGTAGTTGCCGGCAGTGTGGTAGGAGGCGATATAGGTCGTTCCCGCCGTGATAGTGACGGGCGTCGCGAAGTTGACCTGCTGCCAGCCGCTCGCCGTCTCGTTGGAAAAGGTCGCGGTGGCTAACAAGCTGCCTGTGCTGCTCCAGAGATCGGCGACGTGCGTCCCCGTGTTGGATAGTCCCTTGTAGAAGCGTAGACCGACGATGTCGCCCGAGGTGGACGCCTGAAACTTCATGCCCAGTTCGACAGAATTTGGATCATTCACTGTAACCACGCTTGGCGTTGGATTCGCGCTGAACAGACTCACAGTGCTCGCGGACGGCGCATGGACGGTGACATCCGCCCTCGCGCTTGCCGTGCCGCCCCGGCCATCCGCGATGACGTAGTTGAACGAAGCCGGTCCGGTGTATCCGTTGACTGGCGTGAACGTCACCGTGTTGTTTTGAGAACTGAAACCGACTGTACCGTTGACGGCCCCACTGACACCCGTGATCGTTAGAGCATCCCCATTCGGATCGGTATCGTTTGCTAGAAGCGTCGAACCGGAGATACTGAGAGGTACGTTTTCGGTCGCATTGAAACCACTGTCGTTATTGGCGATCGGGGGCTGGTTCGTGCCGCCGGTGGAATTGTTGAACACGACGTCGACCCAGTAATTGGTGGCACTGAATGTGCTAGTCGGAAACAGATTTCCTGTTCCATAGCTGTAGACACCATTGTTGCTTGCGGCAGCCGTGAGCGGGCCGTTCGCGTGGGCAGTGGCGAAGTAGTTAGGCGTATCGGCATAATGGCCGTTGCTGTGGAAGCTCGCGACATAGGTGGTGCCGGCCGCGATCGATACTGGGCTGCTGAACGTCACGGTTTGCCAACCGCTGCTGGTCTCGTTGGAGAAGGTTGCGGTCGCCAGGAGCGTGCCTGTGCTACTCCACAGCGAGCCGGCGTGAGTACCGGTGTCATTCGCACTCTTGTAGTACTTGATTGCGGAGATGGTTCCGGCCGCCGAGGACGTAAACCGTACGCCAAGATTGACTTGCGATGTGTCGGACGTTGATAGCACTGATGGCGTGTCGGAACTCGAGAACAAGCTGACCGTCGAGGGCGCGGTGCTCACCGCAACATTGAACGTTTCGCTGGCGGCGAGACTGCCGAGATCGGTTGCGGTTGCCTTTACGCTGACCGTGCCGACATCGCCAGACGCCGGTGTACCGCTGAAGGTCCGGGTGGTGGCGTTGAAACTCAGCCAGCCAGGCAGTGGCGAGCCATCGGCGGCGGTTGCCGTGTAGGCGAGCGAATCGCCGGAATCAACGTCAGTGAAGGTGCCGGCGGGCAGCGTCAGCGAGAAGGCCGAACCAACCGTTGCCGTCTGGTTGCCGGTCTGGGCCGCCAGCACCGGCGCGTCGTTGGCGCCGTGAACGGTGATCGTGAGTGTCGTGGACGAGGTCGCGCCGGCGGCGTCGCGCATCGTGTAATTGAAGGCATCAGTCAGCGTGTTGGTCGCAAGCCGCAGGGCCTGCACGGCGGAATCGGTTTCGTTGACGGTATAAGTGAAGGCTCCCGTGGCATTGAGCACGAGGCTGCCATGCGCTCCATTCAGAGCTGAGCCCAACGTGCCGAAGGTCGAGCCGAAGCTGACCGCAGTCACCGTCTTGGTGTCACCGGAATCTGGGTCAGTGTCATTGGTCAGTACGTTTCCCGTAGCGGGCGAGCCGCCGGTGCCGTTGGCGAGGCCGCCTTTCTCCGTCGCGTCGCCAGTATCGGCGACCGCTGTCGGCGGCGCGTTCGGCGTCGTCGTCACGGCTATATTGAACGTCTCGCTGGCGGCGAGGCTGCCGAGATCGGTTGCGGTTGCCTTGACGCTGAGCGTGCCGACATCGCCAGACGCCGGCGTGCCGCTGAAGGTCCGGTTCGTTGCGTTGAAACTCAGCCAGCCAGGCAGTGGCGAGCCGTCGGCGGCGGTCGCCGTGTAGGCGAGCGAATCGCTGGAATCGACGTCAGTGAAGGTGCCAGCAGGCAGCGTCAGCGAGAAGGCCGAACCAACTGTTGCCGTCTGGTTGCCGGTCTGGACCGCCAGCACCGGCGCGTCATTGGCGCCGTGAACGGTGATCGTGAGGGTCGTGGACGAGGTCGCGCCGGCGGCGTCGCGCATCGTGTAATTGAAGGCATCAGTCAGCGTGTTGGTCGCAAGCCGCAAGGCCTGTACAGCCGGATCTGTTTCAGTGACCGTGTAAGTGAAGGCGCCTGAGGCGTTGAGCAGAAGGCTGCCGTGCGCGCCGGATAGCGTTGAACCAACGGTCCCCGACGTCGAACCGAAGCTGACTGCGGTGACGGTCTTGGTATCGCCGGCATCGGGATCGGTGTCATTGGTCAGCACGTTGCCAGTGGCAGGCGCCCCCCCTGTGCTGTTGCCGGCGCCGCCCTTCTCGGTGGCATTGGCCGCGTCAGCGACAGCTGTCGGCGGCGTGTTGTTGCTATTGCTGGCAACAAACACCACGTCGGCCCAGTAGTTTGAGGAAGCGAATGAGCTGGCCGGAAAGATCCCTGCGGTGCTGGTGCCACCATAGGAATAGACTCCGTTGCCGCCGGAAGAGGTGGACGAAGGTGCTGTCAACGTACCGCTCGGGAAAGCGTTGGCGAAGAAATTGTTCGTGGCGACGTAAGCACCATTGGTGTGATACGAGGCGATATAGGTGGTATTGGCGCTGATCGTGACGGGCGTGGCCAGACTGACTGTCTGCCAGCCGCTTGCCGTGGTATTGGTGAACGTCGCACTGGCGAGCTTGGTACCGGTCGAGGTCCAGAGGTCGAGGACGTCGGAGCCGGTGTCGCCCGGACTGCGATAGAATTTCAGAGCGGTGATTTGACCCGCCGCAGAGGAGGTAAACTTCACACCCACCTCAAGCGCCTTGCCATCATTCAAATTGGTTTGGGCGGGTACGTTGGAGGTAGTGAAGAAGCTTCCGCCGCCACTCCCGCCTCCTGTAACGTTGATGCTGACTGTGGTGGGGCTCGTCTGCAGATTGGCGCTATCATCGGTCGCGCGCGCCTCGATGAGATGCGTACCGGTGCCTGAAGCGGTCCATGTGTAGCTCCAGCTCGTCGTTCCGCTCGCAGGGTGCCACGTCGTGCCGCCATCGGTTGAGACTTCGATGCCCGCGACGCGTCCACCAGCGTCCGAAGCGGTGCCAGTAATTGTGACAGTCTGGGCCAGGCTGACGTTTGTCCCAGCAGTAGGCGAGGTGATGGCGGAGGTTGGCGCGGTGTGGTCGGCGGAGGCCTGGGCGAGCACCAGGCTCGCCTGCAGCGTCTGCGGCGTTACGCCCATGTCGGCGAACAGGTTGACCATTGATTGCTGCACGGCGGTGCTGACTGGTGCAGTGATGCCATGGAATGGAACATACTGGTTGTCTAATCCCCACGACCACATGACAGTGCCGGCGCCGAAAACCAAGGCGCCACTGGTCGGATCACGGTAGAGGGTGAGGCTGTGCGTCGCCGTCCCGGGACCGGTTGTCAACCCGTTGTCCAGCAGCAGCGTGTTGACATTCATCGTCGTCGAGGACATGTCGATCAACCCGCCCGGCCGGAAGCCGTTATCGAGGTCGCTGTCCCATTCGTAGCCAAGCAGGTTGGTCAGCGTTCCTCCGTTACCGCTGGCAATGCTGGTATTTCTCCAGAAGCGCAGCTGCGACATGCTGGCGGGAATGGTGATATTGCTGAGCGTACCACTGTCGTCGACCGTGAAGATCGAGCCGGATAGCGAATTCTCCGGAGTTCCGGGTCCGTAAACGGGATCGCGAAACAGACCAGCTCCACCGTTCGCGGTGCCATTCGGATCAAGTTGGGTGCCGCTCCAGATGTCCTTGTATTCGATGATGTTCCGGTTAGCCGTATGGCTGGCGTCGAAACTCGGTGCAAGCTCGGTATCCCAATAGATTTGATTGCCACTCAGGAAAGCGAGATTGACACCCGCATCGGCCGCCGCCTTGACGTTGGCGACTTGCGATTGTGACCAGTATTCATCGTGGCCAACATCGATGTAGGCCTTCGTGTTCAGCAGCAGTCCAGCATTGGTCGAAGCGTCGATACCGGAGATGTAGTTGAGATTGTACCCGTTCTGCTCCAACCAATAGATCGCTGCGTATTCCTCGCCAAATAGGAAGTCCGTGGGCTGAGCCTCGTTGGAATTGACGTTCATGGCGATCGGACGGTTGTAGCTCACTTCATAGGCGCGATCGCTGGTCGTACCGCTAGGGCCCTGATACAGGTTGTATCCGCCCCAGGGGTTATACGCCTCCCAAGTCGTATCGCTGGTCTGGAACAGAATGTCCGAAGTCGTGCTGTCGTTCCGAACGATGAACGGAATCATGTTCTGGAAGTTCCCGGTATCTGACGTCAGCTTCGCGAAGTAGACGCCCGACACGGCTGTGCTCGGGATCGTCCATGAATCTGTCACGGACCAGTTGCCGGCATCTACAGTATTGGTCGCAGAATTGAAGATCGGGTTTGGCTGATTGTCCGTTCCTGTGTGATGCATACTGCTGATCAGTCGCGCGCCGTTGCCACCATAGTAGCCAAGCCGGTAGATATCGAGCGTGTAGCCCGTCACCGACGAGACGGTGTCAATCTTGAACGACACTGTCTGTCCAGCATTGGTGCTGATCTGGGTCGCGAAGCCTTCAATCTGCGAGTCGCCCGCGTTCGCGATCGAGCCGTGGATCGCCCATGTGCTCTTCGGCGTACCCGGCAGTTGATTCTCAGTGACAATTTTGTTGCCCGCGTCGCTGAAGGTCGCTGTCCCCGTTTGGGCGCCGGAGGTCGCGGTGAGTTGCAATGTAGCTCCGGTCGCTCGACCATCAGCGGGCACCTGCCATTGCGCGACGACTGTCCCATTGGCCAGCCCATCCATGTCGCCGATGCCGCCGTCTTTGATCGTGAAGGGCATATAGACATCGGCAATGCCGTTAGCGCCGGGCGCGCTCAATAGGTCGGCAATATTGAAGGTGACTGACGCCCCCGACCCGATGCCGGCTGCGCTAAACGTTGCCGTACCGCCTGGCGCGTAGTCCGCGCTATCCGTCGTTAGGGACAGCGAACCTGTCGACAGGGAATTGACGGCAGATCCGCCATGTACGCCGAACGGTAGTGCAGCCTCGAGGAACGAGACCTGCCTATTTAACCCCGTCGACGTGGACAACAGATCCACCAATGTCGAGTCAGAGCCCGGCCAGCCTGCCATTCCCGCAGCCGCATTGGGCAGGTGCTCTGACCCGATGACTGGCTCCGCGTGCAGCGGGGTCCAAGGCCCCTCTAACGCGGGTCGACCGTAGCCGCCGCTCGAATTGATCCAATGAGTGGTACCGGCGCTCGATATCGATGATGCCTGCGCCAGCTCACGGTCAGGCAGCATGGGTGAGAACGCCGGCCCCCCTGCGTTGGGGCGAGCCAACAGGCTTGCTGAACTCGAGAGCAGAGCGGCCAACCTCGACTGGAATGGCGGGATACCACGGCCCAGCGTCCTGCCGAAGCCGCCACGCGACAGCAATGCAGTTGCCTGAGCGGCGTCAATACCCGCAATCGCCCTGGACGGGAGATTCGGCCCGCCGGCCGGCTGGTCCGCATTCGGCGAGATCCCAAACTGATTCAATACTGGCGGTGCCCAGGCGCCGGCCGTTGGCCACAACCATGCGCCTCGCGCGATGACATCTGACCAGCCGGAATCGGCTTCTTCCGGCAAGAGGGGCTCGGTTCCTCGATCAAGGGCGCTCGCCTTTTGGTTCAGCATGGCCAGCCTCGAAATCAGCATAACAGAATGCGATTCTATTAATAATTAAATAAACCGCAATTTCAATCCATTTGTTTCAACATTTAATTTAACGGCGAAACTAAAAGACTTCCTTGAGATACCTGCCATACCCGCTCTTCTGCAGCGACTCGGCCAGCGCGAGAAGTTGATCACGATTGATGAAGCCGAGTCTGAAGGCGACCTCCTCAAGACAGGCGATCTTCATTCCCTGCCGCTTTTCCAGGGTCTGCACGAACGTCCCGGCATCGATGAGAGATTCGACCGTGCCCGTATCCAGCCAGGCAAACCCCCGCCCCATGCGTTCGACATGGAGCGTGCCGGCCGAAAGGTAGCGCATCTGAAGGTCGGTGATCTCAAGCTCGCCGCGCGGCGACGGTTCAACGCGACGGGCGTAGCGGACAACGCGATTGTCGAAAAAATACAGTCCCGTAATTGCCCAGTTCGACGCTGGCTTGCTCGGCTTCTCCTCGATCCGTATCGGACGATCCGCCTCGTCAAACGCGACGACGCCATATCGTTCCGGATCGCGCACATGATACGCGAAGACCGTGGCGCCTTCCTCACGTCCTGCCGCCCTGGCAAGCAGTTCGCTCAGGCCATCGCCGAAGAAGATATTGTCTCCAAGCACCATCGCCACACGATCGCTGTCGATGAAATCGGCACCAACAATGAAGGCGTCCGCGAGACCGGCGGGGCGGGTCTGTTCCGCGTAGCTGAGCCGAATGCCCCACTGGCTCCCATCCCCCAGCAACCGCTCGAACTGACACCGGTCTGACGGCGTGGTAATAATCAGAATTTCGCGGATCCCTGCCAACATCAGCGTGGACAAGGGATAATAGATCATCGGCTTGTCATAAATCGGGAGCAACTGCTTGCTGACCACGCGCGTGATCGGATAGAGGCGCGTTCCGCTGCCGCCAGCCAGCACGATTCCCTTCAGCATCGGCTTCTCCTTCTCCGACCAGCTGGTCAAGACAGGCTTCAAGTGAATGGCGCCAGGACGCCAGTCGAATTCCGAACACGCGTTCGGCTTTGGATGAATCCAGGCGCGAGTTTCGAGGTCGACGCGCAGCGGTCGGAAACTCTTCAGTCGTGATCGCCTCGAGCGGCGGAATCCGCGCTCCACGACGGGAAAGCTCATCGAAGATTGCCTGCGCAAAGTCGTGCCAGCTCGTTTCGCCTTGACCGGCGAGATGAAAGATGCCGGCCGCGGCCCTTCGATCGACCGTTACTGACCGTTCTGCGATCTGAAGGACAGCCTCCGCGAGGTCGTATGCGTAGGTCGGATTTCCGTGTTGGTCCCGGACAACCCTTACGATGGGCTGCGTTTCGCATAACCGCAACATCGTTCGAACGAAGTTGCTGCCATAGGGACTGTAAAGCCACGAGCATCTGATCACGGTCGCGAGCGGATGCGCGGCCAATACAGCAGCTTCGCCGGCAAGCTTCGACGCGCCGTAAACATTTAACGGCGCGGGAATGTCGCTTTCGTCGTACGCATCCGGTTTTGCGCCGTCGAACACATAGTCGGTCGAGAGATGGATGAACGGAATATTCATCTGCCAAGCGACATTTGCCAGCGTTGCCGCACCATCGCGGTTGATGCTGAACACTTTCGCCGCTTCAGATTCGGCCCGATCGACCGCCGTATATGCGGCCGTATTGATGATTGCAGACGGCGCGATCGACGCGATGAGCTTGTCGATCCCTTCGCGGTTCTCCAGATCGAGTTCTCGGTGCCCGAGAGCCACCGCAGGCAGACCGCGCATTGCAGCGAGATCACGAAGACACTTTGCCATCTGACCGTTCCGCCCGGCAATGAGGATGGGTCGATCTGTCATCTTCACCTCAATGTTGAGCAGCGAGCAAACCCAGACGCGAGCCGTCATAGACACCGCAGCGAGCACGCTGCCACCATGCACGATTGTTGAGATACCATCCGACGGTTTCGGCCAAGCCCTGTTCGAACGTTCTCGTCGGTTCCCAGCCAAGTTCGCGATGCGCCTTCGACGCGTCGATTGCATAGCGCGCATCATGTCCCGGACGATCCGGCACGAACGTAATGAGAGATCGCCTCGCTCCCGCGCCCGGGGATAACCGATCCACCATGTCACAGATCCGGGTGACCACCTCCAGGTTGGATCGCTGGCCATCTCCGCCGAAATTGTACTTCTCGCCCGGTCTTCCTTCGTACAGAAGTCTTATCAAGCCAGCGGCGTGATCATCGACATGAAGCCAGTCGCGAATATTTCTGCCGTCGCCGTAGACCGGTAGCGGCTTCCGGTCGAGCGCATTGAGGATCGTCAGCGGGATGAGCTTTTCCGGGAACTGGTACGGCCCGTAATTGTTCGAACAATTCGATACGATGACCGGCAGACCGTAGGTTCGAAACCACGCGAGTGCGAGGTGGTCGGAGGCCGCCTTGCTCGCCGAATACGGCGAACTCGGCCTGTAGGGCGTGTCCTCGCGAAACAAGTCTTCCGGCCCCAATGACCCGTAGACTTCGTCTGTCGATACGTGGATGAAGCGGAACTGCTTCCGCCGCGGAAGCGGCAGACGTTCGTAGTAGGTCCTGGCCGCCTCCAACAGCGTGTAGGTACCAACTATATTGGTGCTGACGAAGGCCTCGGGTCCGGTGATCGAACGGTCGACGTGGCTTTCGGCGGCCAGGTGTATCATCGCATCCGGCTCGTAGTCGGCGAACGCGAGATCCATAGCCTCTCGATCGCAGATGTCGGACTGCAGGAATGCATAAGACCCCAGCCCCTCGATGCTCGCCAGCGAGGTCAAGTCGGCTGCGTATGTCAACTTGTCGATGTTGACCACCGCGGCACTGGTCTGCAGCACCAAACCGCGACACACAGCAGAACCGATAAAGCCCGCTCCGCCGGTCACCAGGATACGCATTCCACTCATCTCCACTATTCGAAAACGCAAGCAAGCTGGTTGAGAGCAGGAAGGGTCTGGTCCTTTGGCGATATCTGAGCCTCTGACGGTGTGACGGGCCACTTGATCGCTAATGCGGGATCAGCCCAATAGACGCCGCCGTCATGGCTCGGGGCGTAGACTTGGTCGACCTTGTACAAGACGACGGTCTTGGGCTGCAGGGTGCAGAACCCATGCGCGAATCCCTTCGGAATGAACAGCTGCTCGCTGCTTTCGCTATCCAACTGGATGGCGATGTGCCTGCCGAAGCTGGGCGATAACCGCCGGAGATCAACGGCAATATCGAGAATGGCCCCGTTCAACACCCGTATGAGCTTGGCCTGGGCGTAAGGCGGCCGCTGGAAATGCAAGCCGCGCACCGTGCCGATCCGATCTGAGCTAGATTGATTATCCTGAACGAAGTCATGGAGGATTCCCTTTTCAGCAAAAGCCGATCGCTGAAAGGTCTCACAGAAGTAGCCGCGGGCATCGCAAAACCGATCTGTTCGAATTACTTTGACATCGGGGATCGCCAAGGATCGCAGTTCCAGCATTGGGCACCTCCTGCCGGCCCGCAATTTCCCCATCGGGGTTAGTTGCGACGGACCATAAATATCCGACGGAATTTAATTATCCGCCCGCCGACCCGTCTCGAAACGCTCGCATTATTCTCGATGCAAATACTGGCCAGACCGTAACTGCTAGAATATCCTCTATTTTCCTAACGCCGGTCCGAAAATGGCAGATCCGCCGTCATCTTCAATTTCACCTGCATTAATATATGATTTATTTAATTTGGCAAGCAGATCTTTATATGCATATAATCCCCCACCGCCTGCGCGCCCCTTGGTCTGCGGGCGAGCGGCTCCAACGTGACCCACCGTCGGACAGGTACGTGATGCTCCAGAACAGTCTTCGACACACGGATAGCGTACGGCTGCCTGTGACCGGGCTGGCCCAACCCGTTCAAACGGACAGCGGAGGAATCAGCGACGTCATCAATTTCGTCATCGGGCTTCTACGACGCCAATATCTCATGATCCTTGTCACTGCCGGGCTCGTAACTGCAGCCAGCCTGCTCTATCTCCGGTTGGCGTCTCCAACCTATACGGCGCAGGTTCAGATCCTGTTGGCTACTCCAAAGCCCCAATTTGTCCAGCAGCAATCGCTCCTCACCGAGCCGGCCTTCGATCTCAGTCAAATCGAAACCCAGCTTCAACTCCTGAGATCAAAGGCCACTGCGGTTGCTGTCATCGACCAGTTAAATCTGGCGGACGATCCGGACTTCAATGGGTCAGGGGTGTCTCTACAGTCGCTCTGGCAGCGAATTCGGTCATGGGCCTCGACTGGATCAAAGAAAGATGCGCCATCCGATACACATGGCGAACCATTAGACACTATCGTAGACGCATTTCTCAATCGGCTTTCGGCAGGGCGTGTCGGGTACAGCAACGTCATCGAGATCAGCTTTAAGTCGAGCACCGCACCCCGGGCCGCGGAGATCGTCAACGCCGTAGCCAACACCTATGTTGCGGACCAGCTCAATGGGAAATTCGATGCCAATCGCAGGGCAACAAGCTGGCTGCAGGAGAGGCTGCGTGATCTCGGCGACCAAGCCCTCGCTGCACAACGTGCCGTCGACGTCTACAAGGCCCAGAACAATATCGTTTCTTTGGACGGAAAGCCCATCGACGAACAGCAGATCACAGAAATCAACAATCGATTGGCTGTCGCGCGCGCCCAGACCTCTGAGGCCACGGCCAGGTTGGCTCGCTATGAAGCTCTCCTTGCCTCCGATCCGACAAAGCCGTCCTCGATGAACAATCTGGATGCTATCGGAGCCGATTCGACAAACAGTCAGATCATCAACGGGCTGCGTCAGCAGTATCTAGAGCTCATGAGACGTGAGGCCGAGTTGACGGCCAGGGTTGGTCGCGACCACTTGGCAGTCGTCAATATCCGGAACCGCGTGCGGGAATTTCGCGTCTCCATTTTCGACGAAGTCAAAAGACTTGCCGAAGTCAGCCGAAGCGAATTCGAATTCGCCAAACAGCGGCAGCAAGAAATCGAAAAGCAACTGTCCAAGGCCGTTTCGCAGTCCCGTTCAGTCAATTCAGCCGAGCTGACCATCAGGGAGTTGGAAAGCCGGGCAAAGGGCTTGCGTAGCTTATACGAGACCTTCCTGCAGCGTTACATGGGCTCCGCGCAGCAGGAGACATTTCCCGTCTCGGAAACGCGGGTACTTTTCCCCGCATCGCCGCCGCCGAGCAAGAGCAAGCCAAAGACAACGTTGGTGCTGGCGCTCGGCATTCTCGGCGGTCTCGCGCTGGGCATCGGCTTGGCGCTCCTCAGAGACCTGATGGACCGCGTCTTTCGTACCTCTTCACAAGTGGAAACTGTGCTGGAATTGCCTTGCTTATCCTTGGTCCCCTTGTTGCCGGCCCGCAAATCCGCGAAGCTACCAGTTCGCTCCCAGCCAACCGATGATGACGTTCAACAACGGATAGTTCCGTCTCCAACGGCAATTCATCGGACCGTGGTCGGAATGCCGCTATCTCGATATACCGAGGCCATTCGTTCCATCAAGCTAGCCATCGACCACAATCCGACCAAAATCTCCTCTCAAGTCATCGGCATTACCTCGGCCCTGCCGAATGAGGGGAAGACTACGATTGCAGCCTCTCTCGCGCAATTGATCGGGCACACCGGCAAGAAAGCTATCATCGTCGATTGCGACCTCAGGAATCCCTCACTTTCTGCTATCTTTGCGCCCAAGGCTGTCAACGGAATCATCGAAGTTGCAAACGGCAGCCGCTCCCTCGAGGAGACTATTTGGCGGGATCCTACGACCAATCTTGCATTTCTACCCGCCGTGCGGCGGGGATCTCTGCTTCACACCAGCGAGATTCTGTGCGCCGACGCAATAAGCAAGCTGTTCGACCGCCTGCGAGCTGACTATGACTACGTCATCGTCGACCTTCCTCCCCTGACCCCGTTAGTTGATGTCCGAGTCACTTCATCTCTAATAGACGGCTATATTCTAATCGTTGAGTGGGGCCGCACCAAAATAGATGTCGTGCAGCACGCACTGCACACGGCACCCAACATTCATGAATCGCTGATTGGGGCAGTTCTCAGCAAGACGGATACCAAGGCAATGGCTCGATATGACGGCCATCGGAGCTATTACTATCATGACAGCCACTATATCCGTTATGGCCTTTCCGGCTCTTGAGGCTGTCTCGTACCGGCCTGCACGTTCTCTCCGGCCACCGGAGTGGCCGCACCACACCATGGTGTTTACATGATTATCCGGCTTGCCCTGTTAGCCGAGTTTGTGGCGATCACCGCGGCGCTCGCAATGCCGGAAAGCCTGCAAAGCTTGGGATTGGCATCATTCATACTAGCAACAGCCGCGCTGGTTGTAGCGATCTTTCCATCGCCCGCCTCCCTCGGGCTCACCAAGCTGCTCCGGCCTAGTCCCGTAGTTGTGCTCGCGGCTCCGGCCCTCTGGATGGCGTTACAGGTGGTGCCGATGCCTATGGACACGCTCGGCAATCCTATCTGGGCAACCGCTTCGGCGGCCTTAAGCGAGCCCCTCGCCGAAATAATCACAGTCGATATGGGGGCGACTATGCTCTCGCTCGCGCAGTATTGCGCTGTGCTCGCCGCGGCCCTCGTCACTGCGGTCATCACGCTTGACCGATATCGCGCAGCGCACGTCCTGCATATTCTACTGTCGATAGCCACGATTGCCACGGCCATGTGGTTCGGCAAGGAAACTGCCGGTGTCGCCGGGCCCGATGGCTCAACCATCGCAGTGCTCGGCGTCTTGCTCTCCTGTGCGACGGCAATACGCGCGGCCGATCAAATAGCGCGGCACAGTCGGCCCGGAACAGTTGCGCCAGTTCCGCTCCTTGCTCTGTCCGCCGCGACCATCGCAATGATTGTCTGCTTGGCCGCGCTGCTCATTTGGACCAACTCCACCGCCGTCGTCGCCGCCCTCCTCGGATCAGCAATCTTGCTCTCGGTGTTCGTTATTCGCAGGTGGTTCTTTGGCTTGTGGGGTACCGCTGGCGTTTTCGCAACCGCCGCAATATTCTTTATTGCCAGCGTAACGATTATTCCGTTTAGGACGAACACCGATGTGACGATCGCCTTATCAACGAGCAGTCAGATCGCGACAGAACGGATGCTACAGGACGTCAGGCCGGCGGGATCCGGTGCCGGCGCTTCGACGGTCCTTTTGCCCCTTTATCGGGACATTGGAATCGGCGCCCCGCGAGAAAGGCCAACGGCTGCCGCCGCAATGGTAATAGACATGGGCTGGGCGTTCCTTTGCGGCTTTGTAGTTCTAGCGATGCTCGGCGCTTGTATTCTGATCAGGCGTTCTCTGTCACGAGCTTACGACTACGTGTACCCTGCCTTGGGCGCCGGTGCTTCGATTGCACTGATGATACTGACCTTTGCCGACCATGGAATTCTGGGTTTGGGCGCATCGCTTTTGGTCGCTGCGCTTTTTGGGCTGGCGTTCGGTCAAAGCGTCTCCGGTGCGGGCCGTGAGGCCATATCCTTGGAATCGAAAGAGGCTTCGGACTGGATGGCCGGTCCAGCTCCGGCGTCTCGTCCAAGGGTCGCGCCAGCGTTTGTCACCCTATGGCCGCGCGCTGCTCTGGCGGTGCTTGGAATAGCGCTGATCATACAGACGATATGGATGGTCCTCCCTGGGTGGTATCTCGGAGGTCAGTCTTCTTTGTCGGCAGCTGTTTCGGCCGCAGCAGCATGGCCAAACGGGATCTCGAAACCAGTTTCGGCTGCGGCAGCGCATGAAGACCTTTGGATCCGAGGGGAATCACGATCCCGTGGAGATCCGGCTCTCGCCGCGGACGAGCAAAAAACGGAACTTCCGGCAGCGTCGAATGCGTTTGCCCGCGCGCTGCGCTCGTCGCCGCTCCGCGGCGACATTTGGCTCATGCTCGCGGCGGCGCCGAAACAGAATTCGATCCAGACGGCCGCCATGCTCAAGATGTCGTACTATACTGCGCTGAACGATCTGGATCTGCTTCCATTAAGGCTATCCGTCGCGCTCGCCACAGATGCTGTGGTACGCGAGCTTGAATTTCGGGACTTGATCAAGCGGGACGTCAGCCTCGTCCTTACGCGTCGACCTGCTATCAGACCAGCGCTTGGGGCCGCGTACCGGTCAGCCTCGGCCGAGGGGAAGATTTATCTCGAGAACCTAATTTCGGAGCTCGATCCGACCCACCTCGACAACATGCGCGCGCGGAATTCCCGACAGGGATCTCGATAGATCTTCTGAGCAGCGCCAATATTTTAATGGCTTAAACGGGCTTTTTCTCTTGATAAATTAGATTAATTAATAATATATTAAATATTAACTAGCGGGTGTCCCGGCAATGAATTTCGTGAACCGACATTTCCCCGATCGGGAGGTTACGGATCGTGTCAGTCCCCGGCCGATAGTATCCGGCCAGCACAAATGGCCTCTCCGCTACGACTCGATCGAATACGTGGCGCTCTGTGCGGATATTGCGACCATTCTTTTTGCGAGCGTCGTTTCGATGTGGCTGAGCCAAGCTCAGAGTGGATGGGCTGCAGGCGACTTAAGCAACGCACTTGGCCTGGCGCTAGTCAGCGCAACATGTCTCGTTTGCCTCTTGAAGACGCACGGCCTTTATCGGCCAGCCGAGCTCCTCGTCCTGCGAAGTCAGATGCGCGCCGTCTGGATTGCATGGGCGTCATTGTTGTTCTTGATATGGGCCGGGTACGGTTTTGCGATTGGTTCGGGCTCTTCTCACCAAGCGGGCACACTTTTCGCTGTCCTGGGCCTGGGCTTGCTTATGGCCGAGCGGTGGGGAGTGAGAGCGCTTCTCGGGAAGGGCCTGAGCGGCAGAAAATTCGCCAGCACAAACATTGTTCTGGTCAGCGACCAGCCGCCATCGAAAAACGCCGGACTGCCTGAAACGCTGGCGATGCATGGTTATTGTGTCCGAGGCCGGTTCAGCTTGCCCCCAATCGCCTTCGGTCCTGCCTGTCGAAGGCGGCTCACGGCTCGCGTGATTGACTACATTCGCAGCTCCGAGCTCGACCAGGTGGTTGTGGAAGCGAACCCGGAACGATGGCCCGAACTCCGGGCCTTCGTTGCCGATTTGCGGGTCTTGCCGCTACCGGTTGTGTTCGTGCCGGTCGGTACGACATCCGAATTGCTTCGACACCCCACGCGAAGCCTTGGAAGTGCGGTTTGTGTTGAACTCCAGCGTGGGCCGCTTACGCAGCTGGACTGTGCGACCAAACGAATCATTGATCTTTTCGGCGCCGCGCTCGCCTTGACGATACTTGCCCCGCTGCTTGTGCTGGCCGCACTTGCAATCAAGCTGGACTCGCCCGGCCCCATATTCTTTCGACAACAACGCTGTGGCTTTAACGGCCGGATCTTCCTGATCCGCAAATTCCGGACGATGCATGTGCTCGAGGACGGGCCGGCGATCCTTCAGGCCCATCGCCTCGACCGACGGGTGACGCGCGTCGGCAAATGGCTGCGACGGACAAGCTTCGATGAACTGCCACAGCTGTTAAATGTTCTCGACGGCAGCATGTCGCTGGTCGGTCCGCGTCCTCATGCCTTGGCTCATGACGGAGAATTTGACAAGCTCGTGCGGAACTACGCCCTACGCCGCAGGGTCAGGCCAGGACTGACCGGATGGGCCCAAGTCCATGGCTGCCGCGGTCCAACCCCCACAGCCATCACGGTCGAAACACGCGTACAATACGATCTCTGGTACATCGACAACTGGAGCCTTCGGCTTGATCTCGTAATCTTGCTGCGAACTCCCCTCGAAGTGCTGCGGGGACGCAACGCCTATTAGGCCCACAGGATCACGGGCACTGCGGCAGCCATTTAACCCAACCACCCCGTCGAACAGTGCAGATCAGGTTACGCGCGCTGACGAAGCTTCGGACTTCCATCCCCTATGCGAAAGTCCTCAATCCTCCGGCCAGACTTCACGGCAGCAACCAACCACCGCGGCCGCTTGCCACGCCCCGACCAGGTCTCTGAGGTCTGGGGGTTCCGGTATTTCGGCAGCACCCGCGGATATTTGCGTCTCGCTTTGGCGGTTGGAGACACGCCCGACGGGCTTGAGTCCGCCAAAACAGCCATCCCGCCCCCGAGAACCGCCAGGCGCTTCTCCAGTTCGTGCTTTTCTGCCTTAATCCGGTCCGATAAGATCCCGCTAATTTCCTCATGAAGCGACCAGAGATCGTCAAGGGACATTGATTCTAACTCGAGTTTCTTAGCTGGCATGCTCGCACCCTGTAGTTGCGCCAAACTTAATATGCCCCGGATCGACATTAATCAAGATGGTGAACTCGATTTACCCAAGAAAATACATGGAACCGAACTGAAATCCGCATTCCAGATAACTGCGTCGCAACAATCAATCAAGCCGAAACAATGGGCTATCCGCATAATCTAATTGCGGAGCGGGTAAATTTTACACGTCCAGCGGGCGGCCGTGGGACCATTCACGCGAACCGATGTGACCGGATCACATCGAGCGCCGGCACCAGTCATCTGCACCACAATATTCTCGATGAATATGGTTGGCGCGTAGGCTGCCCCTCGTTTTGGGCAATTTCGTTATTGCACGCCTTCGGATATGCGCAAGCGGGCGCCAACCAACTCAATGTCCGTCAGCCCAAACCGCCCGTGCTCGATTTGAGCTCCAGGTCCCGAACGTCCGAGGGTAGAGCCGGGGGAAGCCGCTCCGACTGTGCTGCCAAGAGGAACTCGATCGAGATCTTCCCGTTTCTTGCTCTGCAGCAAGTCATTGATCTGCCTATCCCCATTAATAAAATAATCCTCGCAATAATTAATTAAATAATATATTGTTTATTCATTGTCGCGTCGATTTGAAACACTGACTTTGGTCCATCGTTGATTCGGGTGCTGGGGCAATAATTGCTCGAAAGCTGAGGACGACAGATGGATCAGGAGTCAGTCGAACGGTGACGAGAATGCTATGCGTCGGCAAGATCTCGAAGCCATGGACTTTGAGGAACTTTGGCTCCTTCACGAAGAGCTAACAAAGATACTTGCCGAAAAGATCACAGTCGAGAAGCGAGAGCTCGAAAAGCGTCTTGCGCAACTCAACCAGCCGGATCAATTCGGTGAAGCTGAACGCCGGGCCGCCAACGCCGGAACGAGCGAGCCGCCGCGCCGCAAATACCCGAAAGTCGTGCCAAAATACTTCAATCCACTCCGCCCGACGGAGACTTGGTCGGGGCGTGGTAAACAGCCTCGCTGGCTAGTTGCCGCGCTCCAATCGGGGCACACGCTCGAAGAGTTCAGGATTCGCGAGAACGACGAGTCGTCGGATCGGAATGCCGGTGGACAAGGGCATTAACTCCGCGCAATTGCAGACATGCGTTTGCTAAAACTGTTTGGCCTTGAAGGCGTGCGAGCGTTGCTGGCTTACACCTTTCCGACACGAACGGCGGTGGCGGCCCTCAACAGGAACTGTAAGGTGTCCGTTCTTGGCACGGACCACAATCCAGGCCGGCGCATGCCGGTTTGCGTGCAACCAGATGTCGCCTCCCTCCGGTAATTTCTGAGGTCCAGCACCGTCATTGCGAGGAATGGCACACGTGTGGCCGGAAAGCGCGCTTGCATCAATTGTCGCATGAACTGCAGACGGGGAATGAGTCGGGAGCGCATTGAGCGCGGGATCTCGACCCCAAGCAGCGCAGCGAGAGCGAGCAGCTGGGTTTCGACCGCGTTTTTCATCAGTTCGCCCGAGACATGAGAGGCAAGTTCTTGCCAGTCCAGCCCTTCGGAATCATTCAAGTCGCGCAACTCAACCAGATGCCGCAGATCGAGTTCGCCAAGCCAGTAGCCGTAGTCTTGAAACTGATCATGGATGATCAACATCAGCGCTCGATAAGTTGGCGTGGGGACGTACGCGCTGGCCCGCCCAAGCAGCGCGGGGACGCAGTAGTTCAGAGCACATCCGGGGCCAGCATAGAGGTACGCGGGGCCGAGAGCGCTCCGCTGTAGATCGATCGTTCCGGCGTCCCGCGATCGATTCAGCTCCATGTACCATCTTCGGCTTCCGGCAGGAGTTTGGTGATGAATTTCATAGCCAATTGCGCTCAGAGCGGCGACCGCCCTTTCAGCTTCGTCCGGCATGACCATGATGTCCAGATCGCACATCAGCCGAACTCCTCGCCGCTCGACAGGTGCTGTGGCCAGCGTTGCCGCACCCTTGAGCAACACCGGCGTAACCCCCTGGCCGTTCATCGCAATGACAGCCTCTTCCAATTGACCGGCCAACCGGTCGTTGCGCAGCACGTTTCGGCGATGGATCTGGCGGATATAGGTGCACACGTCCTCCGGCAACACCGATGCAAATTGATCGACGAAGTCAATGAGCGCAGGCGTCGTCAACGTCTGGTTTGCGAGCCCGATGACGGAGGTCCACTCCACTTCGGCGGGCGGCAAGCCTCGCAAGCAGTTGCAAAGGCTTGTCAGTGCCGCACTATGCCTTGTCATTGCACAACTCCATCAGCAGCTCCCGAGCCTGGGCCGATTCCGAATAGGTAAGTTGGAACGATCGCGCGCCCGCAACAATCCGCTTCAAAGCGAAAAAGCCGGACTGCGACAGCTTCCCGTCTGCGGCAAAAGCGCCCTCAATGAGCCGCTTGATCGAATCAAGCTGATCCAGGGGGGTCAGCTCGACGGGGCCGCTTGCAACCCGGTTCAGAAAGATGATCCACTTGGCAGAGAGGCTCCCATTGTGCGCATCCGGAATCGGCAAATACCGCACTTCGGCGCCATCGGACCGGCGGTGCGTCACGTCGTTCCAATCGCCATACAGTCGGGATAGCAACCGCCACGATCCCTGCTTGAGGGTGAGGGCAAATGGGATGCCGCAGATCGTTCCGTCAGCCCCAATCAGCGCAACGTCATCGCCGGCATACTGAAATCCAGCGTCTACCAGTTCTAGTGCAAGAGTCGACTTGCCGGCTCCCGGTTGGCCGCACAGCAGTAAGCCCATGCCGCACTTTGCAAGAGAAGCGGCGTGGAGCGCGAAAGCCCACTGATTGCTTCGGATAACTCGCTCGGTGATGTGAGCTTTGATTGTAGGGGCCAGAGCTGCGGCTTCACATCTATGGATGCTCCCGTCATTCCCGCGGAAGAATACTCGATCGCCGAGCATCATTGTCTCGATCGCAATATCCTCCTCCTCGCCGCTGTCGTCCGTAACACAAAATAGCGAAATCAACTGTTGCGAGAGCTCCCGATTTGCAGCCCGGACGCTGATCCTGCGCTGACCAAGAACCGTTGAGAAGGCACAATCGGCCGACATTCGCCAGTCGAGATCGAGCACCCCTCGATCGATCCAGACGTTCATCGCCTGCCACGTGAACTCGCGCGCTGCGCGCTCGCCAATGCCTAGCTGCCCGAGCTCCTGATGGACGTCTTCCAAAGAAGCGCCTTCTGCCAACTTGCACCAAATGAATGCCCCTAGCTGGTCCAACTCATAGAGCTTCTGCCTTGTCTCGCTGAAAAGCACTGATCGACCGTCCACCAGCGCGAAGACTGCACCCGCGGCGGGTCTCAACACCATCTCTGCCGATGTTTTTTCCAGCATGGCTATTCCCGATAGCAACGATATCTGTCTCGCCGCCGTGTCGACGCGGTGGCGACAACATCCTGCAATGTACTGTCCGCGGCGCGTTCCAACGAGCTGCAGTTGCCGAGGAAATTCGGCTTGATTGCCGTGCTGCAGCGGTGCAAATCCACGTTCAGTGCGGATGCACATCGCCTGACTGAGATTCGTTTCGAATGACCATACGGCCCCGGGTCACCCCGCCAGCTGACCACCCTCGTTCACCCCAGATGGAGAAATATTCAACACTTGTCCTCCGAGAAAGGTCGCCGGCGCGGTCAACCGGTGAGAGTCCAGCAGATAGCGGTAAACTTCGCGAGCAGCACTCCGCTCTCGTAGAACGCGCTCCCTCTCGCTGATGCTCGCTAGTTTCTCGCGCATTTGAGCCAACTGCTTCGCAGCCGAGGTGGAGTTGCGCTTCTTCTGGACTGATTCCCGCATCGTCTCCTCCGACCAAAAAAATTGACGAAAACAGCTTACGTCATTGACAACAATTAACAACGAGATTTATATGATCTCAATATAATCAATATTTATTTCATGTTTGAACCGGATGCAACCATTCAAATACCAAGAAGCGGGCCTGCGTCGAAATAACAGCCGACCGAGAACACCGTCGCAGAAATCGCCGCGATGATCTTGGCCTCCTGCCTGCAGGACAGCAAAAAATAAAACTTGACGAGAGTCGCAAACCAGACCGACAGCGCAAGGCTTAATTTGCAGGATTAAATTCTAACGAAGAATATTTTGCTGACGAGAGTGGAGTGAAACCGGTGATCGAATTAGCCAATTTGCCCATCACGGGCGACATGATCGTCTTCGTCGCGAGCGGCATAGCACGCGCAAAACTCCCACCCGCTCAGATTGGCCCATTTTCAGCGGCGCCCCATGCGCTGTCGAGAGACGAATAATCAACGCCCGCGCTGCCGAGCCAAAGAGTGGCGGCGTCCAAGGAATCGCTCAAGCAGCGATCCGGCCGGTTGGAAAAACGTCGTCACGAGCAACCCGCCCTGCTCGAACAAGCACTCCCAGTGTGCGATGCCCCCCAAGTAACCCACACTGAGATGACGACGCACTCCAGCCGGCCGGTTCTCTTTCATTCCACAACGAATAATAATTTCCTAGGGAGGCTCGCATGGGAATGATCATGGTCAAATGTCCGCAAACCGGTCGCGCGATTCCTACTGGTATTAGGTCGGACCGTGAGGCTTTCCTGCGGAGCGTTGTGTTTTATGGCAATACTCGTTGCCCGGTCTGTCGCGCCAATCACAACTGGTTCGCTCGCGAGGCCTGGGTCGATGAGCCGGTCGTGCGGCCCAGGGAGATATTCGAGGAAGCGCCGCTGTGCTGATGCGTAGCGGGCTTCGGTACAGACGCGGAGCCGAACTGACTAGCATTACACGAATTTGGGCCGACCGCCTCATTTGACGCCGCGTGTGCGGAGTTGACCTGTTGCGGCATGGCTGCCGCACCGGCTGGGAACTAGTCTTGGTACGGACTGGATGCGCTCAATGATGGCGCAGCGTTCATCCAGATTCCTGTCTTGGCGGCTATTTCTGCGAGGGCTTACTGGAGGGATGCGAAATATTTTGGCCTATCGTCGTAAAGCGAACTGACGCCCTCATGAACCGTAAGTTAAGCGTCACACCGGCAGGTCGGCGCAAACTAACGCTTCCGATCGCTGATCCTGCAAGGGCCTGTTTGGGGGTATTGTAGTGAGTAGTGGGGTTTGCAGCCGCTTGGCTGCTCTGCGTCAAACGGCGATGGAGCTCGTCAGCCTGCTTGCCCAATTGCACAGGCTACGAGAGCAAGTGCGAAGGGCGGAAGGGCGAAGCCTCGGAGAAAGAGCGAGATTAGGGCCGGCGTCACGGATGCGTAGGCCCCGGTTTGGGATGAGTTGCCGCACGCGGATTCAATGATGGCGAGCGGCGCGCGTGTCAGCGAACTCGAAGACGATCGTTTCACGGATCGACCTTGAAGCCTCCGATAACCCTTTGGCACAACTCCAAGCCGCCCGGTCGCTCCCCAATGAGGCGTGCGCGCAGCGGAGTTTCAAAGCAGGCCGATGCGAGTGAAGGCTCTGTGCCAGGAAAAGTGCTGCACTTGGATCCGGCGTCCCCTTCCGGCTCTGACCGAGATCATCCCCGAGCGGCATGCTGCAGATCATGTCCCGCACCTGAGTTGGTTTAAGCCTGACTTTTTATCTGTTTTTAGTTTTGTGAAGCAGCGCTTCATCTGAAAGACAATTTGAAAGCAAAGCGAAAGTCGTTCGCGTCAAATCGTTTCGGTAGTCGCGCCATGGAAGGCAAATTTAGTTATCCGGTATAATCATAATTAATATGACGCAAAACAGAAAATAAGGTGAGGGAAAACTAATGGGAGGAGTGGATGGAGACCGTACGCCGCTTGCGCGCGATGGCGTCGCTGTGCCGACAGACTTCTGCGCATCATCCTGATCGAAGCTGGAAGCTTCTCGCCGAAGCTGAGTTCTGGGAGCACTTGGCTAATGACATGCTTCGCGAGCATTTCGAACAATGCACGGCTGGCTCCTCGCTCCGACCGATCGGACATGATCCGAATGCCGCGGAATCGAGCGCTCGCATAACCGCGTGAATGCTCTCGCCTAGCCCAAATCCCGCTCGGCCGTGTGCCGGGCGTCAGTCCTCTTCAAGGCGCCCTCATGGAGAACCAAGCCCTGCTGGCGCCTTCGTCTGGCGGCGCGCAGACCTGAGCAGGGACGCCAAAGCGCGCTCGGCTGCCCGGCTCGGTCAGCTCAGACTACCGAGTTCTGTTTTCTGGGTCGGAAATGCGCTTGTGCGAAACTGTCGTTCGCCGTTGGACTTGCACTTTGGCGTCCAGCACTTTTTCCCCAGCTCGTGCGGCGCGCGGCCGGCTCACCTGGTCCGAAAGGCTGGAGCCCCTACCAACTATTCCAGCGATATTTCCGTCGACCTTCGCTGCCGGTATTTTTCGGTTAGGTGACGGTCCAACGATCATCTGCTCCTCGTTGCTCGTGCCGGTGCCAATAGCTCCGATCGGCAGACCATTTTGAGCGTGGCCAGCGCCGGCATTTCTTTTGGCCTGCGCCGCCGCCCGCGACTTCGACGTGGCGGGTTGAACGTCCGGACTGTTGGTTTGGGTGGTGCGGTTCAGGTTTGCACCGGTACCAACGTCTTGTGTCCCCATTCCTGGAGGTGCCGATGGACCAGGGCTGGCGCTGCTCGCATTTGTACCCATGCCGGACGGAGCTGACCCGCCAGTGTGAGCGCTGCCCGTGCCCGTCCCAGTGCCGGCCCCTGCGGAGCCCGCCACTGCGCCGCCTCCTTGGGCCAGGGACAGCACAGATACGCTCGTGATAATCGCAACGATGAGCGAAGGGATTCGGTGGAGCATTGGACCATCTCCTTCTCAAGGGAAAGCGACGAGCCGCATCGCTCGAACCTTGATTAACGATAAACCATTGAATAAAATATAATATGGGTTTATTTTTGCCTATGCATAAACCAAATTAACAGATTGACGCATTAATGTCGCGGATGTGGGGACAAGCGCCGATGCAGGCAGGGCCGGGCCTTGGATCGCCCGTTCGCCGCTCAGACGTGTGGATTGCCTCGGATTGCGCTCGTAGTTCTGCGCGCACCTGCGCAACAAGGTCGGCGTGGATTGCACCGACTGTCCTGACGGTAATATCGGTATTGACGATACCCGTTCTCGCGCAGCAGCCAAATCGGTCGGCGATCGACGCCCCTGTCATTGCGACGCACTTGCGCGGCGCGACCGGCTCGGGAGGGTGGCGCGCGGCGCGGCCGAAACAATCTGCCGACACGACACTCCTGAAGCTCGCACAAGCCACAATCAGCAATACCGAGCGATCACGGCAAGCACTCGCCGCAGAACAGGAGAGGATACAGGCCCTTGCTGCTGACCTCCGAACATGCCGACGGGAGCAGGATACCGTGCTGGGGCTGTTGCAGCATGCACGCGAGCAATGGACCAGCATTGCGGAGGCCTCCGAGAATGAAACCGATAAGCTGCAGAAATCGCTTCGGGAGGAGCGCTTGCACACGGAGCGTCTGGAACGGGAACTTACCAAGGCGCGCAACGATCTCGAAGTGCAGGCACGGCTAAGCCGCGAAATCGGCGCCGAGGCTCGCGAACCCGAACACCCGGCACAGAGTGATCCGAGCGAGCGGCAACAAGCTGTCGAGCGGGAGAAAGATCGGGCAAACCGTTTGGAGCAGACGCTGACAGCCGCTCATCACGACCTGGAGACCCAGTCGGCAGAGATAACCAGACAAGCCGCAGAGATCAGTGCAAAAGAGGCAGCGGAGGCCCAGGTACAGGCAAGCCTCCGACAGGAGCACGATCGTACCAAACAGCTGGAGGAGACGCTCGCGACGACGCGAATCGAGCTCGACAACCGATCCCAGCAGATCGCGAAGGTAATCGAAGAGACGGCGCAGGCCAACCGAACGGCAGAGAATACCTCGGCCAAACTGAAGCTCTCATTGAGGGAAGAGCACGAAAGAGCAGATGCGCTGGCGCAAGATCTCTCGCAGGTGCGCTCCAAGCTGTTCGCGTACGAAGCGCAAGCCGCAGCAAACGACGATCGAGCCGAACAGTTGAAAAAACAGCTCGGGCGAGAATGCCACCAATCCAGCCCAGATGAGCAAGAACTTGCCGCAGCGCGCCCGAAAGTCGGACCGTGGCTACCCGCGGGGGTGTCGGGAGAAGGGGGAGCCGGCAATTCGCCAACGAGGGAACTGCTCCGAACACTGCTGCCGGCATCGCCGCAGCGGCCGCCCGAGCAATCTCCGCGAGAGCTCGTGGTCATAGCAGCTGAGCCGAAGACGCCATCTGCGGTTCTAGGGAACGAACACGCAGCCGAGCTCGTGCGATTGATCGCTCGCGCAACCGGATTGCTTCGACAAGGCGACATTGGCGCGGCACGAGTTGTCCTGGAGCGTGCTGCTGAATTAGGGAGCGCACCGGCAAGTTTCGCGCTCGCCGAAACGTATGATCCGAGCCTGCTTGCCAAATGGGGCGCGAGCGGAACGCGCGGCGACACGTCCAAGGCGCGAGAGCTTTACGCCAGAGCAGCAGCCGGAGGGGTCAAGGAGGCAAGGGAGCGGTTCGACGCACTTGGTCATTAGCAGCGTCGGTGCAGACGGATGGTCGTGCGCTGTATCGACTTGTCAGATCGAACTTGAAGTGAAGAGCGCAGCGGACAAAACCGAATAGACGTTCCTAGGAGAGCCGGATCGATGAAGCAGCTGGTTGGGATACGCTCTTGGTTTCTACTCGTCGTGATAGCCGCTCCGCTTCTGATCATGGGCTGTTGCCCAGCAATGGCCCAGCAGACTCAGCGGGCGCGTGCGGATCATGCAAGGGCGGAAATTGCGGCCATGAACGATTGGACTGTTGGAATTGCCGGAGGTCTGCTGGAAGGAGCTCCCATTCGGCTTGCCGCGGAAATGGCGCGAGTGGCCGATGATGGAACGGACCTCCACGTGCTGCCCATCGTGACCCGTGGCGCAACCGAAAACGTCAATTCGCTGCTTTATTTGCGGGGCATTGATGCAGCAATCATCAATTCCGACGCACTTGACGAGTACAAGAGCCAAGTGCCGGACATCCAGCGACGGATCACCTATGTGCTCAACCTGTTTCCATCTGAACTGCACATATTCGTCAGGCCTGAAATTCAGGGCTTGAGTGATCTGGTCGGAAAGAAGGTCAATTTCAACACCCAAGGTACCGCCGCAGCTTATTCGGGCCCGCTGATTTTCAGCCGGCTTGGGATCGAGGTCGATAAGGCATTCATCCCCCATCAGGTTGCGATGGAACAACTGCGCAGGGGTGAACTGGCCGCCGTCGTTTTCATAACATCGAAGCCGGTGGACGCATTCATACGTGGTCGTTGGGAGGCCGGCTTCAAGTTCCTGCCGGTCCCCTACGAGAGCAAGTTCGAAGATTATTATCTGCCATCTTGGCTGGAATCAGCTGATTACCCGAACTTGATCAGGCAGGGGGAACGCGTGGCAACTATTGCCGTTCCAACCGTGCTGGTCGCTTTCAATTGGCCGATCAAATCCAATCGCTTTCATCGTGTGGCGCGCTTTGTCGACCGCCTGTTCTCGCGGATCAACAAGCTGCAGGAGCCCGGTTTCGATCCGAAATGGAAGTCGATCAACTTGGCGGCGACGGTCCCTGGCCTGACGCGCTTTCCCGCGGCGCAGGCCTGGCTCGATCGTCTGCCGCGTTCGAGCCAGGCGGCACAATGACGTTCACCCTGATCGCTCTCGTCGTGACGCTCGCGATCGCAAATGACCTCGCTCGGGCCCGAGGCGCCGAAGACCCTATGGCGCCGGTTCGCGTCTCTGATCGGCCCGCAAATGGAGCCGGGGCGTGGATCGTCAGCGAGACCACCTCGCCGGTTGATTATTCATCGATCATCAAGGCTACACTACCATCTCAAGGGGGCAGTTCCGACGCAGCAATGAGCCTGTCGATACGGTGTCGCGGCGGCCTGACCGAAGTGTTGCTTGATGGAGCCGGCCTATCGGGCCGCCGCGAGGATTACACCGTCTCCCTGCGCATCAATGATGATCCACCTTTTCAGGTCTCGACAATCACGGCGGCGCGCGGTGTCGCACTTGAAAGCGATGTCGTTCGCCTGTTGCAATCGATCCCCGGCCACAGCGAACTTTCTGTGCATGTGTCACGCCGGACGGGGGCCGGCGCCGGTGCAGTGTTCGCTCTCGATGGTATCGAGAGCGTGCGTGCAAAATTGGCGACAACATGCAAATGGCCACGCGCGATCGCGAAGCCCAACAATTGATCATGAACCTCAGCTTGCTTGGAGAAACAACATAATGCCCAAATTTCCGAAGATTATCACAGCGATGATCGCGACAATCATCTCGCTCCTGGTCGGGCTGTCTGGTTCCGCGGCACAGGAGACTCGCCTGCTCCCGGCACAGCCTAGTTTGCCTGCAGCCTCAACACATGGCGTGGCAAGAACGCACGCGAATTCATCGGCGCGGGCCGCGACGCCAAAACAATTTGAGCTGGCGCGCATCGTGCCATCGTCTGCTGCCAAGAAAGAGCACCGCTTAATCCTTCAGGTCAACACAAGCGACTCCGCGTCAATGAATCTCGCATTGAACAATGCACTCAACGTCGCGCAATACTACAAGGAGGTTGGTGAAGGGGTGAAAGTTGAGGTGATTACCTTCGGCCCCGGCCTCCATATGCTCCGCGATGACACGTCGCCGGTGAAAGCACGAATCGAGGAAATGGCTCTGAGCACGCCGGAAGTATCATTCAAAGCCTGTGGAAACACGCAAGAGAAAATGCAAAAGGCCGAAAATAAAGACATTCCCATCGTTGCCAAAGCCCAAGTGGTGAGGTCGGGCGTCGTTAGGGTGATGCAGTTGCAGGAGCAGGGATGGACCTACGTCAAGCCATGAAATGGCGACCAGACAATGCCTATCGAGCGGCTAGGTGCCGGCCTGCGGTCGCGACACCCCGATCGAGTGGGTCGCCGCAGCCGATGCAAATTGAACTGGCCTCGATCTGGGACAGATCTATCGCGCGCTACGGGCAGCGCCAGACCGACTGTCTGATTACGAGAGCGACTTCGGGAGAGGGTTGAGCGAACATCGGTCGTCTCAGTCACTTGCGAGGTCTGGTAGCAATTTTGCGGGGCAGCCCCTGGCCCGCCCATCCTACTCGGCCGCCTGCTAAGGTCGATTGTCCCGTAGCAGCATAGGGTATCGGAGACGCAGGACGGCGCGAACTGTGATGTATGGCGCTTCGATTTACGTCAGTTCTGATGACCTCTTTTTCGAAGACAAGCGATTAAATTCCACTGGATTTTATTTTGTTAACGCGTCAGATTTCTAGACTTAAAGCGAGTCGATTTTACGTTGGGGAATGTTAAATGGCAAAACCTGCCGTTTCCCGTAATACCTTTCGAGGGTTATTCGCTTTTTATGCGAAAGCTGATCACA
Organism: Bradyrhizobium sp. JR4.1; assembly: GCF_040548605.1. NCBI lineage: Bacteria > Pseudomonadati > Pseudomonadota > Alphaproteobacteria > Hyphomicrobiales > Nitrobacteraceae > Bradyrhizobium > Bradyrhizobium sp. JR4.1. Next base: position 21,611 of record NZ_JBEPRY010000031.1, on the reverse strand, counting down.
AGCACGATGCCGATTATTGTGTGCTGAAGCTGTTTGGATCCGCTCAAAACATTCCTGATCGGCTGCTACAGCAGTGGTCGCACCAGGCTGATCTACCCGGCGCGGAAGCCATCGCCAGCACACTGGAGCCGCGCACCCGCGAGATCGTGAATGGTCGTAAATGCTATGACCACGCCAGCGACTTTCTCCACGTGCTGCTGAGAGACCTAGAGCTAAGGGAACACTAAAGAGGCGTCGCTGCGTCAGGCTCCGCGAGGTCTTGCAGACCTGAATGATAATGCCTTTTGCCTCCGCGCTCTATATGCACCAGACTGCTATTCCAATGCCGGGCGGCCGGCCCATTTTGTCGATATAGTGCTCGCATGCCGAGGTCGATTTACCAGCCATTGCATGAAAGGCTGCGAACGGAGAACGGTCAAAGTCTCCGCCTGTCCTTTTCAGAAATTGAAGCGATCTTGGGGAAGCCTCTGCCGAGATCGGCCTACACCTTCACTGCGTGGTGGAGCACACTGAAGAGAGCAGGTCCTCAAGCGAGAGCGTGGATATCCGCTGGTTATCGTGTCCGGGTCTCAATGAAGCACCGCATCGTCGAATTCTATCGTTCTGATGTGAACACCAATGATCGTCATGGAACGCCCTGGCTGCATTGAAGCTTCCCATGATGGCGGACCTATCAACTTCGGTGTTCGGGACCAACTGCGAGAACAAGCTGGCGCAGAATCAAGTTGCAACTTCAGGGCCGCAGCGAAAACTGCTGCGGCCCTGTTTTTGAGCGGAAGCCGCGAGCCGGATGCTCCGGAACGTGGCGAGAAAAATCTAATGGGAACGCTGCGCGATGGCCCTAGGCCGCATGAGGGTTGACGATGGTGTACCCTCGCAGGGACCGCGGGTGAATTCGCGTTGCGTGCCCACCTGAGTTGGCATCGTACGCCTTCCAGATGTCACCGGCGATGTGCTGTTCAAGGACGAAGACGTGTCCACGTCGCGCGGCAACCATTCCCGGTGCTGGCGAGGTGCGGGGAAAGCGCAGCCAATTGGCTGCGAGGTTCAGTTCCGGTACTACCCGACCAAACACTCGGATCGCCGCACCACATCCGCAGAACGATCGAGGGCAACCGGCCGGACGACCGCTGACGATCTCACTACTTAAGGCCCCTGAGCTGGCCACAGACATCCGTAGGCTAGCAACGGCACCTCGCTGCAGGCGCGGTGCCGGTCTCGTGTATCTCTGCGCCTGCACCAGCGAAGATGAAAAGTCGCATGGCATAATCACGTTGCATTCAGGTGGCGAAGCGGCGCGCAAGGGGCGTGCTTCAGAAGAAATGGATGTCGCAAAAGCGAGCAATAAAGCTACGACTACTCGATTGAACATGCAGGACTCCGGGTTAATAGCCCTGCCCCGACGCGCAGAAAGCGCGTTGTAATTTGGCGAAATTAAGCCATTGAAACAGAATTAAATGAAATTTTGAGACCAAATTAAATCGAGACGGGAACGTTTCGATTTGCCTCGAGTCGTGCTTGCGCGACCGATCCCTTATTGTTCGTGGATCGACAGATGGAAAAGGCAGTCGCCTACGCAATCTCAGCGGCCCTCGTAGGTATCGGTGTTTTGATACTGGTCGTCGGCCTGTCCTCCAGCTCGCCCGCTCTGTGGGTGGTGGTCGCACTCGTGCCGATCACGATCGGGATCGTGAGCGCTTTTGGCCCCGTGTAAGGATGGGGAAAACGGCCGATGGGTCAGATCGTCTGCATTTTCCGAATCGGGCCTCTGTGCACGCTCTCAACTGGTTTCAGATTTACGGATACACGCGCGTGAGCCATTTCGTCTCTATGCTTCTGCTTGCCCTCGCCCTGACGCTGACCTTGTGCTTCGGGGTGGCAGCCTGGCGCGTTTCGGCCGGCAATGACGTCGAGATCACCGCAACGATTCCGCATGAGGAATACGGATGGAGAGCGGGGTCGAAGAAGTGAATGCCTTGGGCTCGCCTTCGGTTACATCCTGGCGAGGATGAACATTGATCTTGACGAATCGCGAATGAGTGAAGGCTGCCCGGCGGCTCCGACTGTTACTGCCTCGAGCTCACCAGCAAGCATTTAGGACCGCGGGTCGTCCGTTCGCAACATAGCGATCAGGTTCGCGATCATTGCCTCCAGGTGCGGCAGGCATCGCAGGGCTCAGCGGCGTCGAGGTCGGTCACGTGCCAATATTGGACCCGGTCCGCGACGGCCAGAAAGCTGCGTTCGACCATCGATCGATGCTCCGCCTCTTTCAATCGTATGACAATATCTGCTTGCCGGCAGTCAGCTGAGGCGCACGGCTGCGGAAGTTCATCGACATGGCAGCTCCCAACACAACCAGACATAACAACGGGATGGCCTAATACCGCACCAAGCTGTCGCCTCACGCCTCGCCGCGGTAGCTTGTTCGTTCGTGCTGTCGCATCATCCTCATCTCTGATAAGCTGGTGAGACTGGCGCAAACTAGGGTACGGTGGGCACCACAATCAACTCCTTCCAACTCTCTCGATGAATTCCAACGCGGCTGGGGCAATGTCATCGAACTCGACAAAGCAGCGGCGCAGTTCATCTGCAATCTCTACAGTTACATCACGGGACCAGCCCTCTACCGTGTTGAAGACTACGATCCGAGCAGGATGCTTGTATTGGCCTTCCATTATTTGGCGCATCAGCGTCGCTCGACTAGCGTCCTCTTCGGAGGTTTCGCTCCAGGCACGTCCGAGCCCACCTCCGAAATCCTCAAGCACAATATAGACGTCACGTGGATATGGATGGGGCACGATGGACGGAGACTGAGGCATGATTCCGAAATCCCGAAAATTCCAGCCCGATTTAATTTTCGATATTAAACTAGATTAAAGATATAATTTCAACCTCATTTATAGTCGTCCGGCTGCGCTTTCGATCGGTCGACACTGCTTATCGATCGACCACTCCCCGGCGCACGTGCTCATGGAGGCGACGAAGAAGCGAGCCGTGAGGTAACGGCGACGGCGATGGCAGCCCCAACGGCAAGGACGACAAACATTTTCGGGGGCACGGCAGTCGGAACGGCTCGCCGGTTACCAAATTTTCCCAACGCCCATCCCCAAGTGGGTAATGCAGTCGGCCCCAGCTTTCCCCGTTGCCCCGCGGGCCTGGAGCTCATTTTTGTTCGGCTTGGAACGACTTGCCGATTGCCAAGTTTTCCCGGGCCCTCCCCAAGGGGCGACTGCCTTCGCCAAGGCAGCTCAACAGCCCCAGCTTCACCCGCCCCGAGGCTGGGTCCTTTTGCTGTCTGGATAGCTGCAGACTCAGGAGGGCGTTGATGCAGGGTTATCGCTCGGTCCTTCTTGTCCAACGGTTGAACGACCTCGTTTGTCAACTGTCAGAGCTGGAAGATCTCCGGCTTAAAGTCAAAGAGGCGGAGCGAAGCGCCTCGGCTGTACCTGCATTGCGGTCGCCTCCGAGCACTCGATCGCAGCGACGGCGAGCCGCGGGGGAGCAGACCCCCGAGGACTGACTGGAACCCGATCTAACCTGCGTTAGTGAACGAGGTAGAGACTGTGCAGCTCGACTGCCCTGAAGGGAGTGAACTTCACTGTCCTCCCGCGGTGAGGCTTGAGCAAGGTGCTGCACATTTCGCATTTAAGTGTCTACCGCCCGGGCCGTTGCTATCTTCGGCTTTCTCGCGCGCGACAACGCGCTCGAGCGGTCGATGGGCGCAAGCGTGCATTAACGGACTAGCTGGGTGCGCAGGCCGCACGCGACAGCAATAGCGATGAGGCAGCGTGGCGTCTGAAGCCTTGCCGCACGCTGATGTTCGTCACGGAGCCGGCGAACTCGACCAAAAGCAGGACCAGGACTTACGTGATAACTGCGTCATGCTGCTCGATCGGGCAGGCTGAGACTTGCTGACGATCTGCGACATCACTGGGCATTCAAACCGAAGTGCGCAGACCATCGTGAAGCACTACCGCGCCCGCAATGCGGCTCGCGCCGATTCCGGCATCGACAGGCTTGAATTGCAGGTGCGGAGGGAAGGCATGAAGAGCTGAATGCAGACCGGTAGGGCTCGTGTTACAGTAGTGGATGGGCTTCGGTCCTAATTATCCGCCTCGTCGCACGGCGTGCGACGTACGACCATTAAGAGCGTCGTACGAGACCCGGTTTGGTCTGCCGAGGAGTTTAAAAGAGCTCTTGCGGGCCAATTTCTTAAGGATGGTGGGCGCACCAAGGGATCGAACCTCGGACCCGCTGATTAAGAGTCAGCTGCTCTGAGAAACTTCGCTGGTGGATTCACCCACTGTGAAAATCGGAAGCGCCAGGCGCGCTAGCTTCTGCAGACGTCAAATTGCCTCAAGGCGTGATCGCCCACGCTTGCCGTCAATGTATTCTTCTTGATCTCCCGGTGCACACGTCGTGCACACGCCGCCTTCTAACCAACTGAAAATACTGAACTCTCGGTCCAATCCATCATGGGGGCCACGGAAAAGCGATCGTCGTAATATTTTAAACGCCTAACTCACATTCGATAAGGTGAAACATGAGCGTGTGCCCTCATGTCTTGAAGCGGCTCGCACGCATCCTTCGCCTGAACGGGTGGCCAGTTCAACCGGAATAAAAATCACGGCGGGCAAGAGAGAGCATTGCTATCCGCCTAACGAAAAGGGTTCTCGAACGCCGCGGATGCCTGGAATGCTTCGAATAAAAAGGTCCGAAGTCTGAGCTCGCTTCGCACTTGGTCGAGCACCTCTCGCCAATCTCGGGATGACGTCTGTCGAAACAGGCGCATGGTCGGATACCAAGGGCTATCGTCGCGGTCGAGCAACCAGCGATAATCCGGAGTGTAAGGTAACAGAACCCATGTCGGCCGTCCTAGCGAGGCGGCGAGATGTGCAACACTGGTGTCTACCGCGACAACGAGATCAAGACACTTGATTAAGGCCGCAGTCTCTACGAAATCGGTTAGGTCGTCACTGAAGTCGAGAAGCCCCGGGCGCTCTTGCATAGCCTTTCTGTCGTCCGATCCCGGATCCTTCTGGAGGCTGACGAAGGTGGCGCTGACATCCAGGACACTTGAGAGGGTTCGCAATGGTATCGACCGATTGTAATCGTCAAGATGCTCCGGGTTTCCTGACCATACTAGCCCCACGCGAAACTTGTGATGAGGGCCGAGTCGTTCTTTCCAAGCGCGCACGCGAGCTCTTGGCGGATTGGGAACCTGCCTCGAAGTCTCCCATTAACAAATGAAGATGCGCAATTCCCAAATCTGCCATGACGTCGTTTGGATATCAGAAGCTTTTAGGCGATCATAAATCGCGAAAGCCTCCTCGAATTTATGCATCTTGGTCAGCGCGACGGCCTTATTGTGAAGCGCATCTCCGAAGTTTGATTGAAGCTCCAAGGCCCGGTCGAACCATTGCAACGATTCCTCATCTTCCTTCAAAAATCTTAGTGCAATACCGAGATTATTGCAGATGTTGGCGTTGTCGGGGTCGAGTTCATACGCATCGCGGCAGATCGCTAGTGCGTCCTCGAACCGCTTCAAGCCGTGCAGCAATGCGGCTCTCTGTTGCAGGGTTGGAAGGTGATTTGGCCGCAACTGGTTGCATATGTTGATATATGAAAGCGACTCCTCGGTTCGCCCCAGTTGATGGAGAAGGATCCCACACTGGTTCGCAGCCTCCCAATATTGTGGACTGAGCTTGAGCGCGTGCTGAAAGCTGATCAGAGCGTCGCCAGGTCGTTCCAGTTTCACCAGGGTCTGGCCGTGAGACAGCCACAGACTGGGATCGTCTAATCCCAGCTCGAGCGCCTTATCGAAGGCCTTCAGCGCCTCGTTGTGATCTCCTTGCGACAGAAAGGCGATTCCAAGGCTGAGGAAGTATACTGGCTTGGGATCCTGTCGTATTGCGCGAGAAATCCACTGGTGTGCGTGGTCATAGCGCTTGACCTGTTGGGATAGTAAACCCATCAAGTGGAGCGAGTCTGCGTGGTTGGCGTCCAGTGCAATAGCCTGGCGGCAACAGACCTCCGCGTCGCGAAATTGTCCGGCTCGCATGTGGACGAACCCAGACTCAAAAAGCGCAGCGACCGGTGTGGTAGAATCTGCGCGGCCTTTGGATTTGCGAGATTCTCGAGCAGCAGCCCGGCGTTCCTGACGATTCATGGCGCGTTCAGAGCGAGATTCCCAAAAGCAACCTTTAGGTGATTCGATGCAATCTGTGCACCGTCTTGGATGGTCTTCAGTGCAGGACATCCAGGGGCACTTTCCCGATCTCCTCACCCTCCTCGTTCGTGACCAGGATGGAAAAATGACGATTCCTGAGTTCGGGACGCTCCGCAAGAAGTCTCCTCGCGATCTCCTCGGCAACATCCAGCGCCATGATGTCGTCGGGTAATTCAGCACCTCCCTCGTCTGCAACGGCCTTGGAGTCGACCAGATCGAAATGATAGCGCGGCACGTGAACCCTCAAATTCGTCGCAGGAGCGCGCGGTCTCGAGTCTTCGTTCCGGCGCTCGCATGTCAACCCCCGGCAGACCTGCAGGAACCCTCAGGCGCATCGCGGCATTGCTGCGTTTTGGAGCCAACAAATGCTTGGACAGCTGCGCGTGCTTGCCCAGCCGGGCGCGGTCATCGCCGGTCTCGCCGTCCTGCTGCTGATGGCCGCTGGCGACGCGGCGATCGTGATCGCCGTGAAGGGCTGGCCATTCTAGCCCGATGATCGATGTCGGACATGTCCTTCTTCGGCCAACTGTTCCGGTTAGCGCATAGGAACCTTTGTAGGCCTGCCCGGTTCCGCCTGTGAAGCGGAGTGCGACAAAGCGTCAATGCAGGTCTGGGTGCGAAGGGTTCTGGTGTTGTGCATGACCTGGCCGCTTGCTGCGTGCGCGGGCCAGCAGTCGGCGCTTGACCCTCAAGGGCTGCAGTCTGAGCAGATTCGGCATACGCTATTCATCTTCCTCATTGTCGCGGCGATCGTCTGGACCGCCGTCGTCATCGTTCTGGGCCTGGGGCTATTACGCCGGAAGCGCACAGCCGATCAGCCGCTGGACCTCCACCAGCCCTTCGAACAACGCTCCGGGCGCGTCGTCCTGGCGCTTGGGATTGCGACCACCGTCGTCGTGCTCGGTCTCTCCTTCGTCAGCTATGCCGGACAACGCACCGTCTTCGCCAAGGACGAGAATGCCCTCACGTTGAAGATCATCGGCCATCAATGGTGGTGGGAGGTTCGCTATGAAGCCGACAGTCCGCACCAGAGTTTCGTGACCGCCAACGAGATCCGGATCCCGACCGGCCAGCCGGTGAAAGTCGAGCTGGAATCCGCCGACGTGATCCACAGCTTCTGGGTGCCCAGCCTGACCGGCAAGATGGACTTGATCCCCGGGCAGAAGAACGAGCTGCAATTCACGGCGAAGAACGCGGGCATCTATCGCGGGCAATGCGCCGAGTTTTGCGGGATCCAGCACGCCCATATGGCGTTCGCCATGATCGCGATGTCGCCCGACGAGTTCGGGCGCTGGCGCGATCATGAAAACCAGAGCGCGAACAGCCCTACCGATCAACTCGGCAAGCAGGGTGAAGCTCTGTTCCGGGCGCGCGGCTGCGCACTGTGTCACAACATCAGCGGTACGATGGCCGGCGGGCAGCTGGGTCCGGACCTCACGCATATCGGCAGCCGCACGACGATCGCGGCGGGAACGTTGCCGAATACGTCGGCCACGCTCGGCGCCTGGATCGCCGATCCCCAGCACATCAAACCCGGCAATCTGATGCCGAAGATGCCGCTGCAATCGGACGAAATGATCGCGATCATTCATTATCTGGAGCAGCTCAAGTGAGCATGGCCGCTGAACCAAATGAGTTGCGGGACGACGTCCTGAACGGCCTGCAGCTTTCGATGCAGCTCGAGCGGGTGTGGCGCACGCCGTCTGGACTTGTCGGTGCGCTCATGTCGGTCGACCACAAGGTCGTTGGACGCCGCTACATCCTGACCGCATTCGCCTTCCTGCTTCTCGGCGGCATTCTCGCGATCCTGATGCGTGTTCAGCTTGCCGGGCCGGAGAAGACGTTTCTCTCCGCCGACAAGTACAATCAGGTCTTCACGATGCACGGCTCGACGATGATGTTCCTGTTCGCCGTCCCGGTCATGGAGGCGTTCGCCGTCTATCTGGTGCCGTTGATGGTCGGCACGCGTAACATCGCGTTTCCGCGCCTGAATGCCTTCAGCTATTGGATGTTTCTGTTCGGCGGTTGCTTTCTGTGGATCTCGTTCCTGTTCAACGTCGGTCCCGATGTCGGTTGGTTTTCGTACGTTCCCCTCTCGAGCCTGCAGTTCACACCGACGAAGCGGGCCGATGTCTGGGCGCAGATGATCACCTTTACCGAGGTCGCGGCGCTCGCAGTCGCCGTGGAGATCGTCGTCACCGTGTTCAAGCTCCGCGCGCCCGGCATGACGCTCGACCGCATTCCCCTGTTCGTCTGGGCCATGCTGGTGACGGCCTTCCTTGTGATGTTCGCGATGCCGTCGATCATGGTCGCATCGACGTCACTGATCCTTGATCGGCTCGTCAATACGCGCTTCTACGACTCCTCATCGGGTGGGCATCCCCTGCTCTGGCAGCATCTGTTCTGGTTCTTCGGCCATCCCGAGGTCTACATCATCTTCATCCCGGGTACGGGAATGGTCTCGGCGATCCTCGCGACATTCGCGCGTCGGCCGGTGATCGGCTATCCCGTCGTGATCCTCTCCTTGATCGCGACCGGCTTCCTGTCGTTCGGCCTCTGGGTCCACCACATGTTCGTCACGGGCCTGCCCCAACTCGGCGCGGCCCTCTTCACGGCCTCCAGCATGCTGATCGCGGTGCCGAGCGGGCTGCAGATTTTCTGCTGGCTGGCAACGCTCTGGGATGGACGTCCGGTGTACCGGACGCCGCTGCTGTTCGTGATCGGCTTCATCGTCATCTTCGTGCTCGGCGGGTTGTCCGGCGTGATGGTCGCCTCGGTGCCGATCGACACCCAGGTGCACGACACCTATTTCGTCGTGGCCCACTTCCATTATGTCCTGATCGGCGGCGCAGTCTTCCCGCTGGTCGGCGCGGTCTACTATTGGTTTCCCAAGATCGCAGGCCGCATGCTGAGCGAAAGACTCGGACGCTGGAATTTCTGGCTGGCCTTCATCGGCTTCAACGTCGCCTTCTTCCCGATGCACATCCTTGGGCTGATCGGAATGCCGCGCCGGGTCTACACCTATACCGCCGACATGGACTGGGCGCACCTGAACCTCGTGTCCAGCGGCGGTGCTCTCGTTTTCGCGTTTAGCTTCGCGATTCTTCTGGCCAATGTGATCTACAGCCTTCGCAAAGGCGCGCTTGCAGGCGACAATCCCTGGAATGCCTCGACGCTGGAATGGGCGACCTCGTCGCCGCCTCCGCCGCAGAACTTCGACCGCATTCCGGTTGTCAAGCACCGCGATCCGCTGTGGGCCGATAGCGAGAGCCTGTCTGTGGTCGCGGGTCTGAGTGCCCAGCGGCGCGAGGTCCTGCTGACCTCGCTTGCGGAAGCCGAGCCCCAGATCCGCGAGGCTTCGCCCGAGCCGAGCATCTGGCCCCTGCTCACAGCCATCGCAACGACGATCTTCTTCATCGGATCGATCTTCACGCCTTGGGCGGTGCTCTGGGGCACGCCACCGATGGCCGTGACTTTGATCGGCTGGTTCTGGCCGAGCGGCAGCAAGGAGGACGAGGAGTGAGGCAGACCATCGTCCGCGACGTCTCGGACCTGCCGACTTACGGCTACGGCCCGCGCAGTGGCCCGTGGTGGGGCGCCATGGGTTTCATGGCCCTCGAAGGCATGGGCTTTGCCGTTGCAATCGGCGCGTACCTTTATCTCTACGCAGTTAACCCGAGCTGGCCGATCGGAGCCTCCCCGCCGGATCTCTGGCCGGGGACGGTCGAGACCGTGATTTATGTGTTGAGCATCATTCCCAACGAGTTCACCAACCGCGCCGCGCACCGCCAGGATCTCGCGAAGGTGCGGATCGGTCTCATCGTGATGGCCCTGATCGGCATCGCGCTCCTAGTGCTGCGCGGCTTCGAGTTCGCACATCTCAACACCCGCTGGGACAATTCAGCCTACGGCTCGATCGTATGGCTCATTCTGGGGCTGCACACGACCCACCTTGCCACCGATGTCGGCGACACGGTCGTGCTGGCAGTGTTGATGTTCACGCGTCATGCGAAACCGCGCCGGTTCAGCGACGTGACCGACAACGTGTTTTATTGGAACTTCGTCGTGCTCGCCTGGCTGCCGCTCTATGTCTTGCTGGATTGGGTGCCACGCCTATGACCGCAACCGATCAACAATCCAGACTGCTCTACTGGGCCGGCGTTGCGCTTGGGCCCATCGCGTGGGGTATCAATTTGCAGGGCGCCTACGTGCTCGCGCACTTCTCCTGCGAACAGACCAGGATCAGCGGCACGATCATGAGTGCGGTTCTGGCTATCGTCGCCCTCGCAGGCACTGTCATATCGGCCCGCGCGGTTCGGCGCGGCGCGGGGGCTGAATGGGCCGATGCGCGGGGTGGCGGGCCACGAACGTTCATGGCCTGGCTTGGCGTCGGCTCCGGCGTGCTGTTTGCGTTGGTGATTGCGAACCAGTTCGCCGCCTCGCTCATGATCAGCCCATGCCTGCGCTGAGCCTTGCAGCACTGCTGCTTGCGCTGCTCGCGGGACCGGCCGCCGCGCACGGACTATCGGAGGTCGATCCCGGCTCGCTGTGGAGCTACGATCCCTGGCTCATGGCCCCGCTCTATGCCGTCGGTATCGCCTTCTATGTCGGAACGCAGCGGCTCTGGCATCATGCGGGCGGCGGCCACGGCGTCAGCTTCCGCCAGGTGGCCGCATTCTGGACCGGATGGCTGGTGGCCGCGCTCGCCGTGACCTCGCCGCTGCACTGGCTCGGCGAGCGTCTGTTCACCGCGCACATGGTCGAGCACGAACTCCTGATGGTGGTCGCGGCACCGCTGATGGCGTTCGCCCGGATCAATGGTCCGCTGCTGTGGAGCCTGCCGGCCCGGCTCCGCCCTGCGGCGGGTCGCGTGCTCAATCTGCCGATACTGGCGTGGCCGTGGCGGCTTGTGAGCCATCCGATGAGCGCGACCATCCTCCACGGCGCAGCACTCTGGGCCTGGCACGCACCGCCCTTGTATGCGTGGGCGCTCGAGAATACGGCGATCCATCGTCTCCAGCACATCAGCTTCTTTGCAACCGCGCTGTTGTTCTGGTGGGTGCTGCTGCATGGCCGCGGTCAGGGCCGTAGCACACGAATTCGCGATGGCATCGCTGTCGCTTGCCTGTTCATCACCATTCTGCATTCCGGCGTGCTCGGGGCCCTGCTGACCGTGTCGCCGCGGCTTTGGATCCCAGGCCAGGGCGCCCTCGCTGGCGAGTTCGGCCTTTCGACACTCGAGGATCAGCAACTCGCCGGCATCCTGATGTGGGTGCCCATGGGCATCCTCTATACCGGCGCGGCGTTGTTCTTCGCTCATCGGTGGTTGACCGCGAACGGCGGGAGGACGCGCCTGCTCCTTCAGCATCCGGGCTGAGCGACGCTGCATAGGAACCGCAACTTCTCTTCGAACGTTCGCCTGCCGACTGCGACACTCCACGGAGGCCACATGGAAAAACGATCGCTTATAGCGGCAACGGCTATCCTCACTGCGACATTCGTGATGCCTGCAGTCTTGAACGCGCAGGATCAACCCCGGCCGGGGGTGTCGTGCCCGGTCGACCATGACAAGCTCGCGGATATCCTCAAGAAGAGTGTCAAGCCGGGCGGCGGCCCGAGCAACGGAGGTCTCGACAACAACGAATGGGCTGCCGTCGTCAATCGGCAGGGCGTCGTCTGCGCAATTGCCTACAGCGGCGGCAAGGTCGACGACCAGTGGCTGGGCAGCCGGGCCATCGCGGCCGAGAAGGCCAACACGGCGAATGCATTCAGCCTGAAGGACAAGGCGATGGCGACGGCCAATCTCTATGCCGGTGCGCAGCCCGGCGGGTTCCTGTTCGGCGCGGCACTCGGCAACCCGCCGTCTCCGGAAGCCTTGTACACCGGATCTCCGGACAACTTCGGCACGGCCCAGGATCCGATGGTGGGCAAGCCGGTCGGCGGCACCATCGTGTTAGGAGGCGGGCTGGCGCTCTATGACGGCAACGGCGTGGCCGGGGCGCTGGGTGTGAGCGGTGACAGTTCCTGCGCGGATCACAATGTGGCCTGGCGCGTGCGTCACCAGCTCGGGCTCGACCGCGTGCCGGCCGGCGTCAGCCCCAACATGAAGGACGCGATCATCTTTGACATCGGACCTGACGGCAAAAGTCCGTCTGGATTTGGTCACCCGAAGTGTAACGGCAAGGAAGATCAGATCGCAGTCGACCTCGGCGCCGGCGTATCCGGCAACGTCGTGAGATAGCTCGTCGATCTCACCATTTTGGAACCAAGCGAAGGCGGAACGTTTGTAGGTTCGTAAACCGGCCTGCAACGCAGCACGGTCTCGTCACTGCCGTGGAGATCTTTACATATGTTAGTGCGTGGTCTCACGCGTTTGCTGGGCCTGTTTCCGGGCATCCTTTGTGCTCTTTGCGCCAGTTGCGCGGTGCTGTCGTCCGCGTCAGCACAGAGCGATCTCGCCAACCGCATGAAAGACCCGGCCCAGTGGCCGATGGCGGCGCGCGACTACGCCAACACGCGCTACAGCGAACTCGACCAGATCAACGCCTCCAATGCATCGCGGCTGCAGCTCGCATGGACGTTCTCGGTCGGCGCCGATCGCGGCCAGGAGGCGGCGCCGCTCGTGATCGACGGCACCATGTATGTGGTCGGCCCCTATGCGGGCCCCTACCCCAACCGTGTGTTCGCACTCGATGCCACGACCGGTGAATTGAAATGGTCCTATGCGCCGAAGCCGGAGCCCGCTGCCGCGGGCGTTGCCTGCTGCGACGTCGTCAATCGCGGACTCGCCTTCGACAATGGCAAGATTATCCTCAACACGCTCGATAACCATACCGTCGCCATCGATGCCAAGACCGGCAAAGAGCTCTGGCACACGAAGCTCGGCGAGATCAACAAGGGCGAGACCATCACGATGGCTCCCGTGGTGGTGAAGGGCAAGATCCTTGTCGGCAACAGCGGCGGCGAGATGGGCGTGCGCGGCTGGGTCACCGCACTCGACGAGACCACCGGCGCGATCACGTGGCGCGCCTATTCGACAGGTCCCGACAAGGACGTGCTGATCGGAGACGATTTCAAGCCGTACTACGACAGCCTGAAAGGCAAGGATCTCGGCGTGAAGACCTGGCCCGCCGACCGCTGGCAGATTGGTGGCGGCACAGTCTGGGGCTGGATCTCCTACGATCCCGAGCTGAACCTGATCTACTACGGCACGGCCAACCCTAGCCCCTGGAATGCGAACCAGCGCAGCGGCGACAATCTCTGGAGCACGACAATCTTTGCCCGCGATCCCGATACCGGTCGCGCTAAATGGGCCTACCAGATCAACCCGCACGATCTGTTCGACCACGACGAGATCAACGAGAACGTGCTCGTCGAGCTCGAACTGAACGGAAAGCCGCGCAAGGTTCTCATCCACCCCGGCCGCAACGGCTATATGTACGTCATGGACCGCGCCACCGGCGAGGTGATCTCGGCGGACGCGTATGACTTCGTCAACAGCTACAAGGGCGTCGATCTGAAGACCGGCAAGATTATCCCGAACGAGGAGAAGACGCCGCTTGTCGGCAAGACGGTCGAGAACATCTGCCCGAGCGCGCCGGGCGCCAAGGATTGGCAACCGACGGCGTGGTCGCCGCGCACAAAACTCCTCTATGTGCCCCATCAGCATCTCTGCATGAACTTCAAGGCTTCTCAAGTCGGCTACATCGCCGGGACGCCCTACGTCGGTGCAGACGTAGACATGTATGCCGGCCCCGGCGGCTATCGCGGCGAGTTCATGGCCTGGGACCCGATCGCGCGCAAGAAAGTCTGGGAGATTCACGAGAAGCTGCCGGTCTGGAGCGGCGCGCTGGTCACAGCAGGCGATGTCGCCTTCTACGGCACCATGGATCGCCTATTCAAGGCAGTGGATGCCAAGGACGGGCACGTGCTCTGGCAATTCCGTGCCGGCTCCGGCTTCATCGGCCAACCGATCTCCTATCGCGGCTCCGACGGACAGCAATACGTCGCGATCCTGTCGGGCGTCGGCGGCTGGCCGGGCGTCGTCGCCAATGCGGAGGTCGATCAGCGCGTGCGCAACGCCGCACTGGGCTTCACCGGCGCCACGCAGGATCTGCCCTTCTATACCGCGGGCGGGAGTGAGCTGCTGGTATTCAAGCTCGGCGGCGCGAATGGTGAGGACACCAGCCATGCGCCTTCGAAATAATCTGCCGGGCATCGCCCTGGGATTTCTCTTTGCGCTCGCGACCACAGCGGCGGCAGCGTCGGAGGGCGGGCTTCGCGTCTGTGCCGATCCCAACAATCTGCCGTTCTCCAACAGCGCCGAGGCCGGATTCGAGAACAAGCTTGCCGCCATGGTGGCCGCGCATTTCGGCGAGCAGGTCTATTACACCTGGTGGCCCCAGCGCCGCGGCTTCATCCGCAGCACGCTGAAGGCAGGCACATGCGACGTGGTGATGGGCGTGCCCGCCGGCTACGATCTCGTGGAGACGACGAAGCCATATTATCGTTCGACCTATGTCTTCGTCACGCGCCAGGACCGGCAGCTCGATCTCTCCTCTCTGGTCGACCCGCGCCTGCACGATCTGGCGATCGGGGTGCACCTGATCGGCGATGACGGCAACAATCCGCCGCCCGCGCAGGCGCTCGGTGACCAGGGCATCGTCGACAATGTCCGCGGCTATTCCATCTACGGCGACTATCGGGAAGCCAATCCGCCGGCGCGCCTGATCGAGGCGGTCGAGAGCGGCGCGATCGATGTCGCCGCCGCATGGGGGCCGCTGGGCGGTTATTTCGCGCAGCGCTCTCCGGTGCCGCTGACGGTTACGCCGATCAGGGATTACGAGCGCTTTGCGCCCCAGCAATTCCAGTTCGCCATCGCGATGGGCGTGCGCAAAGGCGACCACGCCCTGCGCGACCGACTCAATGCCTTCATCGACGAGCACCGATCCGAGATCAACGCCTTGCTGCGAAGCTACGGCGTACCTCTGGTCGAGCTGCCGGTCACTGCATCGGGAGGACATGAGTGATGTCTGGTCCAGTACTGCGCGCGAGCGCCCTATCGTTGCTGCTGGCGGTCGTGCCGAATGGCGCGGGGCTGGCCCAGCAGACTTTGCCGCAGTCGCAGGAGGCGCAGATGCCGACGCTGTCTCCCCGCCCGAATTTCGGTGGCAGCGTCGGCAATGGTAGGCCCGGCGTCTTCATGCAGGTCCCGGTCAGTCACCTCCATCCCGGCGCGCAGCCGGACCCGCCGCAAATCAAGAATCCTGTGCAGGGCGATCCCAATGCGGAGCAGCGCGGGATGACCTACTATGTCAACTTCAACTGCATCGGCTGCCACGCACCCAATGGCGGCGGCGGCATGGGTCCGGCACTGAGCAACAACAACTTTACTTACGGCTCGCAGCCCGAGAACATCTTTCTCTCGATTTACCAGGGGCGGCCGAACGGAATGCCAGCCTGGGGCGGCGTATTGCCCGACAGCGTGATCTGGGATCTCGTCACTTATATCGGTAAGATCAGCAACGAGCCGAGCCACCAATGGGGCCGCACCTTTTCTGCGAATCTGCCATCGCCCGAGGTCGAGCAAGTCCCGAGCGAGCAGGTCTCCACGACCGATCCCTGGTCTGCCACCAAGTCTTTCAATTTCGGCCAGAAGCCCTGACCGGCCGAGCGGAGCAGCAATGGCAAATCCGATCGCGAAATTGCTGGTCACTGCACTGCTGGCCACGACAGGCGCCGCCTGCAACGCTGCGGGCCCGGACAATTTCATGGGCGACGCGCGCCGTGGCGCCGACCTCGTCAAGCAGTACCACTGCGGCGGCTGTCACGATATTCCTGGTATCGCCGGCGCCGAAGGCAATGTCGGCCCACCCTTGCATCGGATCGGCACGCGAAGCTACATCGCCGGCTACATCCAGAACTCGCCAGACAACATGGCCGACTGGATCGAGGATCCACAGCGGGCGTTGCCGGGCAATGCCATGCCGCGAATGGGCATCCCGCAGAAGGACGCGCGGGACATCGCGGCGTTTCTCTATACGCTGAAGTGACCATCATGACATCGACGCATCGTTCAACGAACTGGTTCCGTGAGGCGCCATTGCTGGCCATCACCATTGTGGTCGTCGCCATCACGGGATTGGGCCTCCTGGCTGGCGGTGCCTGGCTCGCGGCCCTGGGTGGCTCGGTCTATTATCTGATCGCGGGCATCATGCTTCTGCTCACGAGTTGGCTGCTCGCGCGCCGTCGCGCCGAGGCGCTCTGGACCTATGCCGCGCTGCTGGCGGGAACGATGGCCTGGGCGATCTGGGAAGTGGGTTTCGATTTCTGGTCGCTGGCGCCGCGCGGCGATGTGCTCGTGCCGCTTGGCCTGTGGCTGATGCTGCCCTTCATTGCCTCCCGCCTGGCGCCTCGCTTGCGCGTAGCGCGATGGGCGCTTGGCCTTGTGTTGATAGCCGCAGCCATCGTCGTCGGCATTTCCTTGACGAGTGATCGCCGCGATCTTGCCGGCACGATACCTGAGGGCGAAACAACCGGGGCCATCGCGGCTCCCGAACCGGACCAGCCCGCTGCCGCCGGGCAGAACTGGACGGCCTACGGCGGCAGCGCCTTCGGTACGCGCTTCTCGTCGCTGAGCCAGATCACCAAGGACAACGTCGAGAAGCTCAAGCTCGCTTGGGAATTCCGCACCGGTGACCACAAGGGCCCTGATGACCCTGACGAGATCACCAACCAGGCAACGCCGCTCAAGGTCGGGGATCTCCTCTACACCTGCTCACCGCACCAGATCGTGTTTGCGCTCGAAGCCGCGACCGGAAGATTGCGCTGGAAGTTTGACCCGCAGGTCCAGCACAACAAGGCGTTCCAGCACATGACCTGCCGCGGCGTATCCTATCACGCGACCATGCCCGGCGCGGTAACTGCCGACGGCACGCCGGCGCCGAGCGATTGTGCGGCGCGCATTTTCGTCCCGACCAACGACGGACGGATGTTCGCGCTCGATGCGCAGAGCGGCTCGCCTTGCCAGAGTTTTGGCAACCAGGGACAGATCGATCTCAAGCAAGGCAGCGAGATCCAGACGCTCGGCTTTTACGAGGGCACCTCGCCGCCCGTCGTCACGGACAAGGTGCTGATCGTCGGCGGCGCGGTGATCGACAACTATTCCGATCGCGTGCCGTCGGGCGTGATACGCGGCTTCGACATCTATTCCGGACGGTTGATCTGGGCGTTCGATGCCGGCAACTCCGATCCGAACGAAATGCCTTCGGCCTCGCATCATTTTACAGCCGGTTCACCCAATTCGTGGAGCATTTCGGCGGTCGACGAGAAGCTCGGGCTCGTCTATGTCCCGCTCGGCTCGAGCTCTCCGGATATCTGGGGCGGCGGCCGTTCGCCTGAAAACGAGCGCTACGATTCGGCATTGATTGCGCTCGATGTCTCGACCGGAAAACTGCGTTGGTCGTTCCAGAATGTGCACCACGATCTCTGGGACATGGATATGCCGTCACAGCCCAGTCTGGTCGATTTGCACTCTAACGGCGGCGTGACGCCTGCGATCTACATCCCGGCCAAGACCGGCGACATCTTCGTGCTCGACCGCCGCGACGGGCGTCAGTTGGTGCCCGCACCGGAGAAGCCGGTGCCGCAGGGCGCCGCGAATGGAGATCGGCTATCGCCGACCCAGCCTTTTTCGGAATTGAGCTTCCGCCCCTCCGGCAAACTCACGGACGCGCAGATGTGGGGCAGCACGATGTTCGACCAGCTCGCCTGCCGGATCAAGTTCAAGCGCCTGCGCTATGAGGGGCCGTTCACGCCGCCGTCTGAACAAGGCACGCTGGTGTTTCCCGGAGACTTCGGCATGTTCGAATGGGGCGGCATCGCCGTCGATCCACAACGCCAGATCGCGATCGCGAACCCTCAATCGATTCCCTTCGTCTCGCGGCTCGTGGCGCGCGGGAAGGACAATCCGGCCGCGCCGAATGCGGCGCATCCACCAGGAACCGAGCTGGGTGTGCAGCCGATGTACGGCGCCCCCTACGGCGTTGATCTCGGCATTTTCCTCTCACCGCTCGGCATCCCCTGCCTTGCTCCGCCATGGGGCAACATCGCAGCGATCGATCTGAGGTCGCACAAAGTGGCCTGGCAACATCGCATCGGCACGATCCGCGATCAGGCCCCGCTGCCGCTGCCATTCAAGCTCGGCGTTCCCATGCTGGGCGGTCCGATCGTCACCGCGGGCGGCGTCATCTTCATCACGGGAACGATGGATGACTATATCCGCGCGTTCGACGTTCGCGATGGCAGACAGCTTTGGCAGGACCGCCTTCCTGCCGGCGGCCAGTCGACGCCGATGACCTATGAGGCCGGCGCCAAGCAATACGTCGTCACGGTCGACGGCGGCCACGGCTCGTTCGGAACTAAACTCGGCGATTACGTGCGGGCCTACGCGCTGCCCTGATCTGCCTCGGCAGGACTTGTTTGTGCTTGGCGACGCCTTGTCCGGA
The DNA here is from genome assembly GCF_040548605.1 of Bradyrhizobium sp. JR4.1. Taxonomy (NCBI): domain Bacteria; kingdom Pseudomonadati; phylum Pseudomonadota; class Alphaproteobacteria; order Hyphomicrobiales; family Nitrobacteraceae; genus Bradyrhizobium; species Bradyrhizobium sp. JR4.1. The sequence continues at coordinate 2,876 of NZ_JBEPRY010000031.1, read as the reverse complement.
TCTGCCGGCGCGACGCGCAACTGCTGAAGCCAGGAGAGCCACGCCCGCAGCTAGTCCCAGTACCGCGAGCCCCTGACTGATGACATCGGCAGGTGGAAGCTGCTTGCGTGACAGCCAACCGCCATCGACCGCCGTGCCCTGCGGACCAGCTTCGATCATGGTGCCCTCACTGCTCTTTGCGGGGCGCGCGCGCGACAGCAGGTAGCGGAAGGCGGCCCCCACCATGTTCTCGGTAATCTGCGGAGCCATCGCGTAGGCAATTTGGCCGGCACGAGCCGGCCAGCCCACGGCGACTTCGTCACGGGGTGCGCGAACGAGGCTCACGAACGTCTCGGCAACGTCCTCCGCCTGATACAGCAGCGGACCGGGATCGAGCGTTCGGCCGGACATGTTGGCGCCGTGGACGAAGCCCGGCGTGTCGACCATGGCCGGGAAGACACCGCAGACATGGATGTTGCGGTGAGCCCTGAGCTCCTGACGCAGGCTCGCGGTGAAGCCCCGCAGGCCGAACTTGCTCGCGGTATAGGCCGCAGCAAAGGGCGTCGGCGCCCAGCCGCCGAGCGAGACGTTGTTGATCAGGATGCCGCGGTTCTGGCGGAGAAAGATTGGAAGCACCGCGAAAGCGCCATGCATGGTGCCGAGGAGATTGACCTCGATCGTTCGGCGATGAAGCGCGATATCCGCGTCCTGATAGGCCCCGAAAACGCCGGTGCCGGCGTTGTTGATCCAGACGTCGATGCCGCCGAACGCGTCTTCGGCCTCTCGGGCCAGTCGCTGCACCGCCTCTGCATCGGTGACATCGGTCGGGATCGCCAATGCGCGGCCTCCGAGCGCCTCGCATTCGGCGGCGAGGCTCGTCAGGACTTCAGCACGGCGTGCCGCCAGGACCACGCTTGCGCCCTTGCCGGCGAAGGCCAGCGCCGTAGCACGCCCGATTCCGCTCGAGGCACCGGTTATGACGACGCGCGTGCCAGTCATTTGCCGCGGCTCAGATCCGGAGCCGCCCGCCGGAAGCAGCCAGTGCAGGGATCGCCGAAGGCGCTCGGTTCCGTTCGCTTCGAACCACTCGCCGTGCGCGAAAATCACCCTCTCCGGCGACAGCCGTACAAGCCGCTCGGCTGCGGACCGCACGGAGCGGCCGCCGAGGCGCAGCAGCAGCCGCAAATAGACCGGCGCCGTACCGTTCGGCTTGGAGATGCCGAGGAGGTTTGCCGCGGCCTCGTTTGGCGCGCTGAGATCATTGGGATCGAGATTTTGCACGAGATCCGTCAGGATCAGTGTCCGGCTGCGCTTGTCGAACAGCTCGATCTCGGAGAACATCGGAGCGTTCACCGAGACGGCTTCGAGGTCGGCCCTCCATTCCTCAGGCATCGCGTCTCCAAGCTCGCGGTCGATGCGGATGCGTGCCGCTCGGACTTGCCTGCGCGCCGAAAGGCCGCGCGCCGCGAAAATCGTCACCTGCGGCAGCTCCCTCTGCCACTCGGACAGGAACATCCAGTGCGCGATATTCGGCGCGAGCAAATACTTTATCGCGCCTAGCCGCTCCAACTCACCGCGGAGGGCCGGCGAATATCTCACCGGCGAATGCAGCACGAGATCGCCGTTCGACAGCCGAATGACGGTCATGCGCACCGGGAGTTTCAGACCGGCGGCGCTGATCGGCGCGTCGTCCACGACCCAGATATCGTCCGTCGCTCGCGACAGACGGGCCGTCGACAACGTGGAGTCGGAACTTTGCATGAGCGTCTTCCATCACAAGGCGTTTGCTCAAGCTTCGGGAGCGACGCTCGTTCCTCGCTAGGAGGCCCGAGCCTGCTTGCGGGCGTTGCGTCGGCGACGGCGCGCCGCGAGCCGTCCTCGCCCTCTCTCCGCCGGAATGTGTCGCGAGATCGCCGGTGCGAGCTCCGGCTCTGAGGGAGGTTGTTGGGCGGCAATCGGGGCTTGGTCCGGACGAGCTTCCATCAGATCAAGTACCGCGCGGCCCTTGTCCGTGATCCGCCACCCGCCATTTGTCCGATCGATCAGCCCTTGCGAAAAGATGTCCAGCCCCGGCACCCGCCCGGCAAGCCGCCGGGTGCGCTCGGTCCAGTCGCGACCGCTGGTCGCTAGAATGGCCATATCCCGCTTGAGATCCTCCATGACGGCGAACCCATCCGGGTAGCTCACCAGGATCTTGAGGACCGTCACTTGGAAATTCACCCCCGCCCCCACATGACCGTCGTCACATCGTCGGGACTTCTGAGAGAGCATTGCGGGCCGCTTGTTTGAGGCAATCCGCAGAGATGTCACCCCTGCTTGCAGTCTCCAGAAGCTTCGAGGCTACGCGGGTCCTGGCGCCGATCTCACAGCGTGGAACACCTTCACACACCTCATCGAGAACGGTGCGCAACAACGCCTTGGTCGCGGTATCGATCATGGAAAGCCCCAGCGGAAAGGTTCAGGGTAGAGCAACGGCTCCGGCCTGTGATTCAACATTGTTAATGATTTGAGAAATTCACGGGTCTGGCCACCCACCACCCTGGCGGTCTCGGGGTTGCCGAGTGCGCGACCTTCCTGCCTGGCATTGTGCGCGAGGTCGTGGAACCTCCCTCGCCAGCGGGCGGGCCGGATATTCCGACGGCGCAAGACCTGTCTCCGTCGATCGCGAGAATCGGATCATCCAGATCGCCCCCCGTGAAAACCATCACGCGCCTGCGGCGGATCACTCCGGGCCTGGTCTTTCAGCGGATCGCTAGGCGTGCCAGTCAGCATGGGTGATAGCAAACCGCGCAGTTTCGCGTCCTCGCGACGCGTTTCGCCCGAGCTTTGCTTGGTCATTCCACCCTCTTGTCCAAGAGGGCGCAGGGAAGGCCGGGTGCCGGCTGGCACCCGCGGTC